>JBDRKI010000055.1:0-68376 GCA_043814095.1 Armatimonadota bacterium
AGCCGCTTTAACTCAAATTTTCTAGCCATGATAATGTCCTTTCCTGTCATAACACCCTCCTTTCAGGATGTTTATGACTTCGTGATTTAGGACATTTCTATTTTGTTCTATTAGGACATTATCATTTTGCGGTTACAGAAAAGATAAAAATACTCCTTTTGGTACCGTTTTTTACCGAAAATTACCCCATTTGACCTATATCCGTATACGCGGGGGGGGGGGTATAATATAGATGGGAAGGGAGAAAGATGCTTCCCGCGAGCAAGATTTAAAGGCATAAAAAGCCATTAAATAAAACTAAAAGAAAGGAGGTTAACCCATGTGAAAAAACTGATAATAGTTCTTATCTCGATAGCATTTTTGGCAACAGCTGCATTTGCAGGTACTACAGATACCCAGACTGTGTACTATGAGATTGACGCGATAAATGAGCTAGCATTTGATGCAGCAGACATAACCTTAACGATTGATAGCTGTATATTCGGTGCTGGTACTCAACCGCTTCTAACTGCCGAGACAGTACATTATGATATTACTACCAATGAAACAGCCGGTAAAAAGATAACCGCTGCGCTCAATGCAAATATGCCGGCCGACACCAGCATATCAGTAACTGCACTTGCCCCAACCGGCGGAATAGGTCCGCCATTTATAACTTTAAGTACCACTGCAAGTAACGTAGTAATCAGTATTGAAACAGTTGCAGAGTCTAGCATAAACTGTAACATTACATTAAAGGCAACGGTTGCAGCCGGTCTTCCTCCTGACGGTTCAAGAATCATAACCTTCACGTTATGTGACGAATAAACAGATACTTTAAGTTAGTGTTAAAAAAGCAGCTCCTTGCAGGGGCTGCTTTTTTATACAATTATAATATATCTCTGTATATTTATATTGTTCTTTCTTTCTACTTTACCACAAGCACGGACGGACGGGAGAGTTTTGCTACTTTTCTTGATACGCTCCCTAAAAGGAATCCTTCTATTCCGGAGACACCTGTTGCTCCCATAACTATAAGGTCATAACCGCCTTCTTTGGAAGCTATTAATATTTCATTGGAAGGCTCGCCTTCCAGCACTTCGGTTGTAACTTTGGAAAAATATTTCTTTAATTCTCTTTCTGAATTTTCAACCACTATTGAAGAAGCTTCTTTATGCGTCTTTGTTATGAGGTCTATTTTTTCCCTGGGGACATAACTTTCCTCAAGAATTGAGTTTTCAATCCTGGGAACAACTGATAATACATGCACTTTTGTTGACGGAGGCAGTTTATGGCTTACCATCCATTTTAAAGCTTTCTGAGCGTCTGCTGAGCCATCTGTAGCAAATAATATTTTATTTAACTTTTTAAATGATTTTTTGGTAATCAATACTGCTTTTTTGGAATATTTTAATACTTTCTGTGATACCCCGCCGAGCAGAAGCTCTTCAATGCCCGTTCTTCCCGCAGAACCGGTAACCACTAAATCCGCGTTAAATTCTTCGGCCGCAGCTATAATCTCTCTTGCGGGATGGCCCACATATGTCTTCTTGGTGATCTTGGCTTTAAGGCTGCCGTTAAAAAACCGTCCCGTTCTTTCCAGGATTTTTTCGCCTATGTTAACAGCTTCAACCCTTACTTCGTCAATAACGGACATAACATTGGGGTAAAGGTCGGAATAATTCGCCGGAAGAAAATCTTCAAGTACGGTTACTATAAAAATTTCCGAATTATCCGTAAGATGAAGAGTCTTTAAAAACCTTGCCGCTATCTCGGAATATTTTGATCCGTCTGTAGCAAATAAAATTTTCATATAACCCCCTTCCTTACCGGTATCCACCTAATAATTATACCATATAATTAATTTTATATCGACAGTATTTCCCCGTATAAAAGAGTTTTTCCTTTTATCTTAAATTCTGCTCTATTTTGACTTTTTCTTCCGTTTTCTGATCTTTATATTTCACTATTATCGGGGTATATATGCTTAAATTATGCTCTTTGGCAAAATCGCCCTCTATGCCTCTTGCTCCGGAGACAACAATAGCTCCTGCCGGTATCCTTAAAGGAACGCCGGGTGACGCTTTATAGACTTTTTTCTTAACCATGTCATATACGGCGGTGCCTGAAGTTAAAATTACGCCCGATGCTATAACCGCGCCTTTTTCTATAATAGCGCCTTCATATATGCCGCAGTTCCCGCCTATTAAAACTCCGTCTTCAACAATAACGGGAAGCCCCCCTACCGGCTCTAATACCCCGCCTATATATGCGCCGGCACTTACATGAACCTTTTTACCTATCTGGGCGCAGCTCCCGATAAGCGCGTTTGAATCTATCATTGAAGAGTCATCCACATACGCGCCTATGTTAACATAAGAAGGGGACATCAATACGCAGTTTTTTCCTATATATGAGCCCTCCCTTACATAACTCGCGTTGGGAACAAGCCTTACCTGTTTGCCTGAAAATCTGTTCCCGTTAGGGATAATAAGTTCTTTGTCCTGGAAATGGATTTCATTGCTTACTTTAATTTCTTTAATACCGCTTAATTTAAATACAAGCAGTATGGCTTTCTTAACCCATACATTTACTTTATAATCATTCCCATCTTTTGAAACCGCCCTTACTTCTCCCGAATTAAGAAAATTTAAGAAACATTTCAATTCAGCGAGAATCATATCTTTGTTTTTCTGCAGATCCTCTTCACTGCAGGTAAAATATTCTTCCAGTTTTGTCTTTAAATTATCTACCGTTAAAGTCCCCTCTGACATTTTCAACACCTCTTATTAAACTATATTTTCGCCTCTACGCTAAGATCAAGCAGAACCTTTTTTATCTTATCTTTGCTCTCGGGTTTGCAGGGGCAAAGAGGGAGCCTGTATTCTTCTTTTATTAACCCCATTAAACTTAAAGCGCATTTTACGGGGATGGGGTTGCTCTCTATAAAATTAATATTCATAAGGTCCAGCAGTTTATGGTGAATCTTTGCCGCGCTTACAAAATCTTTATCCAGCGCGTAATGAACCATATCCGAAAATTCCGAGGGAACCTCATTGGAAACAACGGAAATCACCCCGTTGCCTCCTAAAGAAATCATAGGAAGGGTTAACGCGTCATCCCCTGAGAGCACCGTAAAACCCGTACCCTTATTTTTTATAATCTCCGCAACCTGGTTAAGATCGCCGCTTGCTTCTTTTACCGCTGTAATATTCTTATAATCCTCAGCCAGTCTTTTAACGGTTGCCGGCAGGAGGTTGCATCCCGTTCTGCCCGGCACGTTATAAAGGATGATCTCTTTTTTAGTGACTTTAGCCTGCTCCGCAAAATGCAGGTACAGGCCTTCCTGGGTCGGCTTATTATAATAAGGGGTAACTGAAAGATACCCGTCTATATCCATGGAATCTATCTTTTTCATAAATTCCAGAACGCTCTTGGTATTATTTGATCCTATGCCCGCGACAATCTTTATCTTCTTATTGGCTGAGGCTATGGCTTTTTCAATTAAAGCAATCTTTTCATCTTCAGAAACAGTGGCGGCTTCCCCTGTTGTTCCGAGAACAACGAGAAAATCAACACCTGCCTGCACCTGGCGGGCTATAAGTTTTTCAAAAGATGCGTAATCAATGGTTTTATCCTCGTTAAAAGGAGTAACAATCGCGGTTCCAACACCTTTAAACATAAACTACCTCCTGTGTTAATTAATCTTTGCTTTCCAATACATCCTTCATTCTATAAATTCCCGATTTTCCTTTTATCCATTTAGCGGCAAGAAGCGCCCCTACGGCGAACCCTTCCCTGCTTTTGGCATTATGCGTAAGTTCAAAAGAATCCTGAGGAGAATCAAAATATACGGAATGCTTCCCGAAAACCGATCCGAAACGCGATGAGGTTACATGCAGGGCCTCTCCCTCTATTAATCCATGCACTTTATCTGTCTGGATCTTCTTTTTCTTGCTGTTGGTTTCCAGGATAATATTACCCAGTATTATCGCCGTACCGGAGGGTGAGTCTTTTTTGCCTTTATGGTGCACCTCTGAGATAGACACATCATAATGCTCAAACCTGCCGAATAAGTCGGAAGCATATCTTGCAACCTCAAAAAAGAGGTTAACCCCTATGGAAAAATTGGAATCCCATATAAGGCCGGTATTGCCCTGCTTTACTATGTCATTAACCATTATCATCTTATCATACCAGCCGGTAGTCCCCAGAACGCAGTTTATCTTCTTTCCCGCGAGAATCTTAAGGTTGTCTATAACACACTGGGCTTCCGAGAAATCTATCGCGACATCTACTCCTTCTAAATTATCACCAACCGAGAGGAGCTTGTTTTCGTCATATATGCCGGCCACTTCCGTAAATTTATCTTCTTTTATAAGCTCATGGACGGTTTTCCCCATCCTGCCGTAACCTATTAAAATTACTTTCATATATCCTCCGGGTTTAAGCTTTAGCGGTTTTTTTCTCCATTAATTCATTATGCAGGTAATTTATCAACCCTTCCGCGATACAGTTATCCGCAAGAAGAGCAATCCTTGATTTTGTAATATCCCATATATCCAGTTTTCCTTCTTCAACCAGCTTATCTATTAAGCTCCTTAACATTCCAGTATAAACAATATTTCTTCCTATTATATATATAAGGGCCTTATTGGCGTGCAGCATAAGCTCATTGCTTCTGTTAAATTCTCCAACTATATTTTTCAGCCGGTCATAATGCACTTTCGCGGAGATAGCAACCCTTGTTTTATTAACCGCAACCTGATCAACCGCAATTTTGTGCTTGCGCGAAGCCAGAAGAAACGCGTCAACAAAATTATCAAGCCCTTCGGGGCCCGTATCCTTAAAAGCGGCAAGAAAAAGACCGAACCTGCCCGTTACCGCAATTATATCATTAACACAGGATTTATCTTTCCTTCTGCAGTTAATAACCGTGCCTTTATCATTTTTATTATAGGAATTTAAGACATATATCGGTATGTTTTTTGATTTAGCCGGAGCAATCGTATCCGGATGAATTACCTTGGCCCCGCAGGAAGATAAAAGCGCCATATCATCATAAGAAACCACGGGTATATTTCCGGCACCTTTTACAACTCTGGGATCCGCTGTCATAACACCGTTAACATCGGTCCATATCTCTATCCTCTCAGCGGAAAGCCCGTTCCCTATAATTGTCGCGGTGCAGTCCGAACCCTCCCTGCCTATTGTTGAAGGAATACCTTTATCGGTTCTTGCTATAAATCCCTGTGTTAAAACCAGACTATATTTTAAAAAATGAGGCTCTAACTTATTCTTAATCCTGTCATAAACAATATTAAAAAGAGGATTGGCTTTTGAATAGTTATCATCTGTAATCATAAATTCAGCTGCATTTACCAGTTTAGTCTTTAAGTTATTAGAATTCAAAGCGGCATGCACTATTATCGATGATAATTTCTCACCCGATGATATAACATAATCACAGGCGAGCGGGGTCAAATGTTTTTTTCCGAATACCTTCCCGCCCGGGGCTAGATATTTTTCTGCCCTTGAAAATTCTTTAAGAATTTTCTTTAAAGCTTTATTGAAAATATTTTTATCCGGGCATACCTTTTTTAAAATATCCGTATGGTATAAGCGCAGGTCTTTTAAAAGAGAAGCTGTATTGCGTTTACTTCCCGCGGCAGAAGCCTCAGCCGCCTCAGTAAGCTTATTTGTAACTTTACCCATGGCAGAAACAACAACCAGGATATTCCTGCTTTCTAAAATCCTGTCTTTAATAATATCAATTACGCGCAGGACCGCGTCTTTATCATGGATGGATGTCCCCCCGAATTTCATTACTATCATTTTAAATCCCCTGTTTTCATTGGCTCTCCGCATTTTTTATTGTAATATTTCCGGCGGGAAATGTAAACGGGTATACAGCCGTTATTTCAGAAATTTTATCGAGTTTACGATACCGTCAAATACGGGTTCGCTCGTTGCGAAATTACCGACCACCGTGGTTCCCGTAATTACATAAATTGTTTTATCCTTCCAGAAACAGTATATCTTTATATGACAGCGGTGTTTCCCGCCGATAAAAAGTCCCTCAAAAGACTTGGCATTCTTACCCGCAACCGTTAAATCTTTCTCATTTTTATACACGGCATCAGGGAAGCTTTTTTTAATTTTTTCCTGCCCGTTTTTGACCATATCTTCCAGCACAGAGGAAGGTGCGTCTCCCCCGGGCGCATCCGGAAAGCGGGTGATAACAATATTCAGGTTCGGGTAAAAATTTTTAAATTTTACGGGGTTTTTAATTATAAGATCAACATCCGTACCAGAAGCGTCTTCCTTATTCCATCCCGCGGGAATATTAACCTGCAGGGTTCCGTCTTTAGCTACCGCCGTATCCGCTGCGTAAACAGGTATGGTTAACAAGATTATCATTAAAATTATTTTTACCGCCTTTATCACGACGATTTACCTCCCGGAACAAATTTGCTTAAAAAATTATAACAGAAATAAGGTTTGGGGTCTATTGCTTTTTTAAAAAACAGGACACACCCGGAAAAACAGACAGACAAAAACCGGTCATTTTTTTTTGTTTTTTTCATTCAGTTAACATCTTTTGTGAAAAATATTTTTTTTCGGCATCGTCAACATAAATTCAATCTTAAAATTTTACCAACAGCCTTATTTTTAATTTTAAAAGACAAAAAAACTTCTTTTCTTTGATATATAATGTTTCTACGAATACTTTTTTCTGAACATTTTTAAAAAATATTTTTTAAGCTTGAAAAATAAAAATTAAAAAATAAAATTTGGGAAATTTTTGCGCGTTTTTTACAAAAAAATGTTGACTTTTGATTTTTTTTTGATATACTAGAACTATAAGATGTTAACTTTGAATAAGTTAACAAATTTAAAAAGAAAGTTGGTGAAGTGAGTGGCAGCCAAAAAGAAAGCAACAAAGAAAAAAAGAAATAGTAAATAACTTACTGTAAAAAGAAAAATTTTGAATGCTCACGGTAAAATACCGTGAGCATTTTCCTTTATTTTTAAGCCTTTTTAATATTAATTCTGAAAAGTATTGCAAAATAATTGAGACGATACTACAATATTTGTGGTTATTTAATACATAAAATTTAAGGAGAGAAGTTATGCTGGAGTTTACGAATAATATCAATAAAATATACTCTGAAAATAATATCTTAACGCATATGCCGGAAAGATATTATGAAAACAGGATCGCCCTGCTGGTAAGAGATCCCTACTTTATTTTCACTTACTGGGAGATCAAAGATCAAACAAGGCAGGAATATTTAGACAGACTGGGCGGCAACGCAAGATTAATAGTAAGGATATTCAAGGGATTCCCTGACGCCTCATACGAGATATTCCAGGACCTGCACAACTTAGATCTGCTGGGATCATACCATATAAACGTTAACAGTCCGGACACTCCTTTCTTTGTGCAGATAGGATATTTCAAAGACGGCCTTTTCCATCCCGTAGCAACTTCCAATCATGTGGTTACGCCTCGCGATAATTACTGCGATCTTTTAGATGAAGAATGGATGGCTCAGGAAGAATACTACAGAGGATTAAGAAAGCTTACCTTTGACGTACAGGGGTCGCCTCATATGCAGGATAAAAAGTCTGTTATGCTATCAAGCAAAATAGAAAGAGTCTCTTCTGAGTTCTTAAAACAGGAAATAACCCTTGATACAGTATACTCAGGCGAAGAAACCTTTGAAAAAGATATTCCCGAGGAAGAATATACGGAGGAATATACTTCATACGGCAAAACCTCAACCGCTCCGTATAAAGAAGCAACCCACACAGAGAACGAGATACTTCATCCCAAAGCAAAACAGGAAATATCCACGCCTCCCGACAAAATGCTGGAAGAACCAGTTGAAGAAGCACATGAGGATTATAAAAGCAGTCCGGAAACAGAATATATATATAATATGAAAGAACCCGTTAAAAAGAAAAGAACGGCAAAAGCCGCAGATGTTAAAAAAACTGCCGTAAAAAAGAAAACCGTGACAAAAAAGACGGAAAAGAAAAAAACAGAGGTATCATCCAAGACTAAAAAAACGGCAACCAAGGCTAAAGCTTCGCCTAAAACCAAAGCTAAAAAAACTAAAAAATAATAAACTGTGAGGATACTATGGAAAAAGGATATCTTTCATTAATACTGCACGCACACCTGCCTTTTGTAAGGCACCCCGAATATTCGGATTCATTTGAAGAGAACCGGTTCTTTGAATCAATAACCGAGACTTACCTGCCGCTCTTAAGGGCTTATGAAAAGCTTGCCGAAGAAGGCGTGGATTTTAAATTAACAATGACCATATCTCCCCCGCTTATGGAGATGATGGCGGATAGTCTTCTTCTTGAAAGATATACCCATCATCTTGAACTTCTGATAGAACTGGCGGAAAAAGAAACATTAAGATTAAAAAATGACGAAACCTTCAGGCCCCTGGCCCGGATATATCTGGAAGAATTCAAAGAACTCCATGATCTTTTCGTGAATAAATACCATAAAAAATTGATAAACGCTTTTAAAAAGTTCCAGGACCGCGGGAATCTGGAGATAATAACCTGCGGAGCCACGCACGGTTTTCTTCCTTTATTAAGCGTAAACCCGCAGGCGGTAAGGGCCCAGGTTAAAATAGGCGCGGATAATTACAGAAAACACATGGGAAGGTCGCCCCGTGGAATATGGCTTCCCGAATGCGGGTATTATCCGGGACTGGAGCAGTACCTCAAGGAAGAAGGCATAAGATTCTTTATAACGGATACCCACGGCGTGCTTTACGCGAAACCAAGACCTAAATACGGGGTTTACGCCCCTATTTATACCAAAGCGGGAGTTGCGGCTTTCGGCAGAGACGTAGAATCATCAAAACAGGTCTGGTCTGCTGAAGAAGGATATCCCGGAGATTATGATTACAGGGATTTCTATAAAGATATCGGATTTGACCTAGATCTGGATTACATAAAACCCTATATACACGAAAGCGGGGAGAGGGTTTTTACCGGCATAAAATACCATAAAATAACAGATAAAAAATCAAAATACAAACAACCCTATAATTTTCACGCGGCAAGAGAAAAAGCCGCCTCGCACGCCGGAAATTTCATGTTTAACCGAGAAAAACAGGTTGAACACCTCTACGGACTTATGAAAAGAAAACCGATTATAATAGCTCCTTATGACGCGGAGCTTTACGGTCACTGGTGGTATGAAGGCCCGCAGTGGATATACTATCTCTGCAAAAAGATGCATCACGACCAGAACACGGTTAAACTAACGACACCCTTTGAATACCTTGAGAAAGAACCTAAAAACCAGGTATGCGAGCCTAATTTAAGTTCATGGGGACATAAAGGATATTGTGATGTATGGCTAGAAGGAAGCAACGACTGGATATACAGGCACCTGCATAAAGCCGCGGAAAGAATGGTTGAGATGGCAAACGTTCACAAGACAACCAATGACGAGATAATAAAAAGAACACTGAACCAGGCGGCAAGGGAACTCCTGCTCGCGCAGAGCAGTGACTGGGCTTTTATAATGAAAACAGGCACAGTTGTTGAATACGCGCACAGAAGAACAAAAGAACATATAAATAATTTTACAAAGCTTTATAACGGGGTAACGCAGAATAATATAAATACATATTATTTAAAAGAACTTGAACATAAAAATAATATCTTTAACGAAATTGATTTTAAGGTATACGCCTAAAATCAGCAAATTTTTTCAGGAGGTGAAAAAATGGCCGATGCAACGACAAAACAAGAACTTATATCCGATCTGCAGAAGCTTAAGGAAGTATCCGCTAAAAACGAAACCCTGACCCAGGAACTGGCAGAAGGCAAAGGAGATACCCAGAAACTCCAGGGCCAGGTCCAGGAATGCATAGATGAACAATCACGCATAGTGGATAAATTCGTGTCTTTATCCGATAATAAAGAACTGGTTGAGAACTTCCAGTCCATAGTAAAGGGCATTGAGGAATATACCGGACAGCTGGAAAAAGAAACAGACCAGGCAAAAGCACAGGAAATCAAAGACAACATAATGAAAAAGATTGAAGAATGGGTAAAATGCCTTGAAAAAATCATATCTGAAGTTATAGCAAAATTCTAATACAGTTATAATAAATAATTTCACAAAAAAAGACTGTTCAAAACGAACAGTCTTTTTTAACACTAACCTAAAATATCTGTTTATTCATCTGTTAAAGTCCAAGTTATAATTCTTGAACCGTCAGCAGGAAGACCGGCTGCTACGTCAGCATCTAAGGTTATTGCATAAGAAATATTTGACTGTGCTACAGTTTCAAGGCTAGTTATCAGACTTTGTGCTGTAGTAGTCAATGTTTTTGAGCCCATAGGTTGGCCGCCGGTGGGAATACTTGTAGATACTTCTAGAAAAGTGGAACTTGGCATGGCCGCATTGATTTGTACAGTTAGCTTTTTAGCAGTTTCATTAGTTGTAATTGACCAATATTGATCCGAATTATCTCTATTTGGTTCGGAACCTGCGCCTGCGTTGTCAATTGTAAGAGTGGCATCTACTCCAAAACTAATTTCATTAATCGCATCAATCTCAAAATATACAGTCTGCGTATCTGTTGATGCCGCGAATGCCGCTCCTGCTAGAAATGCTATGGCTACAAGTACTATAAGTAGTTTTTTCACTTATGCTTACCTCCTTTCTTTTAGTTTTATTTAATAGCTTTTTACCATAAAATACCAGTTATAAGAAACCTTGTTTCCTCTTCCCATCTATATTATACCCCCCCCCCCCGCATACGGTTATAGGTCCAGTGGGGTAATTTTTAGTGGAAAATGGTACCAAAAGGAGTATTTTTGGTGTTTTTAAAGATAAAATAATAAGCCCTTAAATTATTACGGAATTTAAGGGCTTATTATTACTATATATTCCTTAAATCTAATTCTTCTTTATCTTACCTTCTTTTATCTGCTTTTTTATCTGTTCAAACAGCATCTGGGCTCTTGTATCGTTTGTCAGTTTTGCGACCTCTATCCCGTCATCCAAGGCCTTAAGAGCTGAAGCCCTGTCACCTTTAAGTTCATAGATGCATGCTAAAATCTCATATGTATTTAAATTGCCGGGGTCTATTTTTATGGCTTTCTTCGCGCAGTATATGGACTCCGTATAATTCTGCTTCTCCAGATACAATCTGCATAATCCTAAATAATAAGAGCTGTTATCCGGATCTTTTTTTAAAGCATCTTCCCATAGTTTTTGGGCTTCATCATATTTTTTCAGGTCCAGATATACCAGCCCTAAATTTTTCACCGCGAAACTGTACCCGGGGTCTGCTTTTAAACAACGCTGGTAGTATTCAGCCGCTTCAGGATATTTTTTGGCCTGCTGGTAATAATAGGCAAGATTGCTTAAGCTTACCGGGTCTTCGGGATTTTCCGAAACTTTCCCCATCCAGTAATCTATATTTCCCTGGTTCAGGTCAACTTTCTGCTCATGGGGGGATGCTTCTTCTTCCCCGCCGGTCATGGCATTACTCTTAACCAGTATTGCAACACAGGATATGGAAAACAATATAACTATAGACCAGGCGACTATTATCCAGAAAGAACCTGGTTTTTTACCTGCTTTAAAAGTTATCTCTTTTTTCTTTTTTACGCTTTTAGGATCCATAATAAAACACCTCATAAATATTGCTTGCATTATATTTATTTATCGGTCTTTGTTTTTCCTCTTTATCCTTAAAAAATAAATAATGAATAAATAAGAAAGAAATAAAGAAAAGAAAGATATACAATAAAAACCGCCCCTTTAATAGGACGGTTTTTATTTCCTTTTATATATATCAAATATTATTCTATGGTTTCCTTTAACTGATTATATAATATATTGGCCAGGCCTATACCTGAAGACTGGGCCATGGCTTTGGCGTATTCATCATTCATCAGCCCTTCAACCATCTCTTCGCCTTTGCCTTTACCTAAAAAATCCGATTTAGGTATGGATTTGCGCATCTGGGTTACAAGCTGGGATATGAACATAGATTCAAAACCGGCGCATGCTTCCCTGAACTCTTTTAATTTAGCTTCTTTTTCAATGCTTTTTTGAGCCTGCTCTGCAACCGCGTCTTTTACCGTATCTCTTATTTTGTCATGATTAATTTCCATAAATCCCCCTTACGCTCTTTTTATCTGGTTTGCCATTTTCATCATCTCATCGGCAACCTGTGCAACTTTCTGGTTCATCTGAAACATCTGCTGGGCTGCCATTATATCCATCATTCCTTCAATAACATTAACATTTGAACTTTCTAAATAACCTGTCGCGAGAGTGGGAAGCCCGTCTTCACCGGGGTTTGATTCTTTGGTTTCCCCGGCACTGCCGCTTAAAACATATAAGTCGGTTCCTATGGCTTTTAAAGAATCCGAAGGATTCAAAAACTTGGCAAGCTTAAGCTGTCCGAGCTCAACTTCTTTGCCTTCTTTAATGGAAGTACCCGTTACCTTGCCGTCGGCTTTAATTTCTATATCAGTAACATCGGTACTGAATTCTATGCCTGTTTCTATACCGCCTCTTGTAACTAATTTATTTTTCTTTTTTATTTCATCATACATTAATGTAAACGCGCCGACCCTTATAAAAGCGCTGGTATTGTCTTCAAGCTTAACGACAAAGAACGCTCTGGGATCGGAGAGATATGCGTGGAGTTTCCCGTTTGTAAGCTGGGGTTTGCCTGCCGCGAAAGAAGTCTGTACGCTGTCAGCTCTTACGCCGAGCCCTACCTGTGCAAAACCTTTTGACGCGTAAACAAGGTCGGAAAAATTAACATTAGTAGCTTTGTATCCCTGGGATCCGACATTTGCCAGATTCCTGGATACATTATCAATATTAAGCTTCTGGGCCATCATACCCGATGCCGCAGTGTAAAGTGATCTCATCATAAAGCTACCCTCCAAATAATCTTAAGGTCTTTTACCTTAACCTCTTATCCTGCTTATATCAATTGATTTCTGCAGGTTCTGGTCAGCAGTCTGTAATATCTTCTGATTGGCTTCATAGCTTCTCATAATATTCATCATTTCTACCATTTCTTTCAACACATTAACATTTGCCGATTCAATATAGCCCTGCGCTATGTTGTATTTGCTCGCAACATGCGCCCCTGCTTTCTCGTAAGCCTGGAAATTATTGTTTCCCGCTTTTTTAAGATATCTGGCGTCTTTAAAAGATGTTATAAGGAGGCTGTCAACTTCTTTGCCGTCAACAACAATCTTGCCTTCTTTGGTTACTTTAAAATCGGGACTGGTCGCTCTGATCGCGCCGTTCTGACCCATGACTTTTATGCCTTCTTTTGTGGTAAGGTAACCGTCAGAATCAAATTTAAAGTCGCCGCTTCTTGTGAAAAGAACGCCGTCTTCTGCCTGCAGGGTGAAGAAATTCTTGCCGTCTGAATCCACAATGGAAAGGTTGGCTATATTATCAGTCTTCTTCAAACTGCCGGGCTTAAAGTTTACCATTGTGCCGTAAGAAAGCTCTTCTCCCAGCTTCTCCGCGCCGCCGACGGGCATAAAGCCCTCATTTGCCATGGCGCTGTTGTATATGGCCGAGAAAACAATGCCTTCGTCTTTTTTAAATCCCGCCGTATTGGCATTAGCGATATTATTGGCAACAACTTCCAAGTTTGCCTGCAGGCCAAGCATGGCTTCCGAACATTTTTTTACTCCGTCTAACATATTTACCTCCCTGATTTGGTTTTAAACCTATTTATTTTTCTCTTCCTCGTTTATTTTATACACGAAGGAGAGTATTTCCGATACTACCGCGTATGTCTGGTCCGGTATGAATCCCGTTATCTCCCACTTTATAATCTCTTTATCCGAACCTTCTTCTATATCTATATCATTCTTTTTCGCTATATCTATTATCCTGCGCGCAATACTACCGTAGCCTGTTGCTATTACCCTGGGCACATTATCTGTACCCTTTAAATTCTTCTGGATGGCGACGGCTTTTAAAAACTTATTCTCTATATTTTTATCATTTTGTTCCATATATCAGGCTGTATTAGCCAGTACCTCTATATTGTCAAAATTAAAATCGCTTAAAAACAACGCTTTCTCTTCTTCTATTGTATCACATTTTATATATTTAATCTGGTAAAGCTGTGCGAGTATGGCTCTTTTAAAGCTTACAATATTTTTCTCCACAAGTTCTTTTACCTTTTCGCTCTCTACATAAATATTACCTTGTACCGCATTGTTTACTATGTTCAGTATAAACTGGAGGAACCCCAGCCGTTTTGTTTCTATCCTGAGATCTATCGCCACATTTTCGGGATCTATATTTCTCGCGTACGGCTGGAATGTAAGTATCAGTTTACCGTTTGCAAATTCCTTATTCATCATTTTTACCGGTATGTCTATGCAGCAGAATCCGGGAGCGCCTTCTGTTGTTCTGGCTAAGCCTGTATCATTAATAAGGCGGGCGCCTGAAACATTCTGCGACAGCTGGCCGGCAAGATCAACAACCTTTAAAAGCAGGGCCTTTTCCGCGGCGGAAACAGCTGACTGGTCCGTTAAGGACGAAAGCGCGCTTGCAAGCTTGCCGAAATCAATCTGCCTTGATATCGCTTCTGTGTTCTGCGTACCACGCTCCAGATTTATCTGCCTCATTGCCGCCTGGGATATATCTTTCTCTACCCCGTATGACTGAGCCAGCTTAAACAAGGCAACCTTCATCTCCTGGACCGACTGTACGCCGGGCTGTGAAACCAGCCTCCCCATCACGGTAGATAGTTTTGAAAATACTGTAGCGAAACGCGCATTCTGAGTTATTCTGGCAACCTGTGCCGCTGTCTGCTGTATGTCAATGATCTTATTAGAAACCTGCTTATTTTCTTTTACATAACTTGAAAGATCCGTTATGTTTTCTTTACTTAACGGCTTATTATTTTTTTCAAGGTAACACGCCGACTGCTGTTCTTCCTTGCCCTGGTTCGCTACCTGTGCCAGTGCGGAATTTACTCTCTGCACCCTCTGCATAACCAGCTGGCCGCCCAAACTCATCAATGTCTTTGCCACAATCCTGTTCTGCGGCGTATCCGGTATATTATATTTTGCAAGGAATTTTGAAACTTCCTGGTCAAACCTCTGGGCAAACTCTTCAGGCGTTGAAGGCGGCTTAACAATCTGCGGGACCTGAGGCGCTTGAGGCGCCGGAGGCTTTGCCACAGGTGCCGCTCCCGGTTTTCCCTGAGGAGCTGCACCAGCCGTAGGTTTTGCCGGAGCATCGGCATTCATTTTGCGCTGGATTTTTTCACCTGTTTTATCGCCTTCAAGACTGCCGGGCTCTCTCTCCATGGCCTGCTTTACAAATTCGGGAAGATCCTCTTTTTTGCCGGGTTTCTGAGCTTGCTCGGTATTAACCATATCAGGCAGCTGTTTCATGAGTTTATTATAGCCCTCACTCAGTTCCTGGCCTTTAGTATTCATATAATTAAATATATTACCGGCATTGAAATCCATAATGACAGTCCCCTTCTTCAATTAAATTATACAGTATTTTAATCTTTATTATATTAACAAAATGTTACAAAAATGTTAACAATTTGTTAACATTTTAAACTTTTTATATTTACCAAAAATCACTATTTTTAATGGTTTTTTAAAAAATTTTAAGAAAAAAAGAGCCGAAAATGGTTAAAAAGGAGTATTTTTTCTCCTTGAAGCGGCAAAAACCCATAATTTATTTGCTATGAAGTTAATTACTGAAAATATTATTATAGCTATAATAAGGGCTATATTATAATTAATATGCCAGATCTCTACCATGCCTCTAACGGCAAGGAGTGTTAAAATACCATAAAAAATATTTACCACAAAAATTTTGACATATCTCTGGAACGGCTTATCGGTTACTTTAAAAGTAATAAAGCGGTGAAAGAAAAAGTTAAATGTGATATTACCTACACCGCCTATTGCGACACTGTACAAGTAATATATTTTTAATTTCTCGGTTAAAGTATATGAAGTTAAAATATTAACAAGCGCGCCGCCTGCACCACCGATCATAAATATTATATATTTCAAAAGAACCGGATACTTATTGAAAAATTCTGGGATAGTTTTTTTAAAAAAAATCATTTAATAAAATACCTCGACGCAGCTCTTACTAATTTCGGAATCTTCAGCCAGTTGGCTGGTGTAAGGATTTCTTTAACCACTCTTTGAGGCCGCAGGTAAAAACTGCGGTAAGCCTTATGCCACATCTTAACCATAAGCTCGGGAGTAAGCTCCCCCGCAGAGAAAAGCGCGTGCCCTTCCAGCAGGCCGTAATCATTCCAATCCGTTGTTAAAAATTTTCCGTTCTCGCTTATGTATTTGTATAATCCCGTGGAAGGAAAAGGTGTTGCAATAGTAAAATGCGCGATCTGCGGGTTTATTTTTACGGCAAACTTAATTGTTTTTTCCATGGTTTCTTTATTCTCGTAAGGATTGCCGAACATGAAAAATCCGGATGTCATAAGTTTATGTTTTTTGGCAAGACGGAACGCATATTGAATCTGTTCCTCGGTAAAAGGCTTGCCTATGACTTTTCTTATTTGGATATCGCCGCTCTCAACGCCGAAAGCAACACGCTTGCAACCTGATTCTTTCATAAGGGCCATTAATTCATCATCAACTATGTCAAGACGCATGCCGTTATTTATAATCCACGGAACGCGGTTAAGTTTTTTCTCTATAAGGAGCCGGCATATCTGCTTTGCCCTGTCCAGCTTTAAGTTAAATACATCATCCTGGACACCTATCTCCGTGGCTCCCATCTCGTTAACTAAAAAATCCCATTCGGCAACAACATTTTCAGCGGATCTGGGGCGCCAGGTCTGGCCGTATACGCCTTTAAAACAGTAGACACAGTTGTACGGACACCCGCGTGAAGTAGTTATATAGAAAGCGCGGGACTCTTTTGTCTGGCGGTCTATTAACGGCTGAGTAATTGAGTAGCGTGACGTGTTAAATAAATGAAAGGCCGGAAGAGGTATATTATCAACATCTTTAATTAAGGGACGCGGATCATTATGGACAACCTGTCCGTTCCCGTCTTTATATGATATGCCTAAAACATTACTCCAGTTTTCCCTGGGAGCAAAATTCCTGCAGAAGTCTAGAACCGTCTCTTCCCCTTCTCCTCTTGCAACAAGGTCTACCTCCGGGACAGCTAATGATTCTTCGGGAAGCGCTGTTACATGAACCCCGCCTATCATTACAACCGTTGACGGGCTTATCTTTTTAATCTTCCCCGCGACTTCCCAGGAAGTTTTAATCTGGGGAGTGGTTGATGAAATACCGGCAAGCTCGGGCTTAAAACTCTTTAAAACTTCTTCAAGCACTTCCGGCTCTTCCGCCATTAAATCAAGTATTTTTACGTCTATCCCCTCTTTTAAAAGAGTACTTGCTATATAGCCTATCCCAAGAGGCATCTGGGTCGGCGTATTCCATATTTTATATCTAGGGAAAATAAGCAGAACTTTCATTATTTTTTCTCCAGTAAAATATAGTGTGAATGGGAAAGTAAAAATCTGACAAAATAGGGAGCGTTCTTTTCTATAAAGCTTACCTTTATCTTATCTTCAATCTCCCCCTCAGAAGGAATGCCGGAGTTTTTTTTGCCGAAAACCTTATCCTTAACAACCGCCCATGATTCGTATATATCAAGAACAAACCACGGCAGATCCAGCGCTCCCGTCTCCAGAACTTTTAATTTCTTTTTAAAATTCTTCTTTATGCATTTTTTTACCGTAATAGAGCTCATCTTGGGGATAATGCCGTGATCCCATTTATACCTTCCAAGGGCATGCCAGAGTCTGTGCATAACTATGCCGGGGTTAAAATAATTCTGTGTAACTATCAGTATCTTACTTTTGGATAACTCCATGCATTCATTTAAAAAACCTATAGAACTTTTATAATTCTCAAACTCGCAGAAACTCCATACCAGATCAAATTTATCATAAGGAAGCTCCCCTCTTAAAGAGAAATCATATAAAGAAAAAACCTGCTTGCCGTTGAAATTTTCAAAAAGCTCTTTGGTATCGCCCATCAGCTTATTCGCGGGAAACTCAAGTATGGTATGTATATCATCGCTTCTTGCAAGCATATCGCATAAATATCTTTTCAAAACAAGCTTTTCGTAATTTGTGCCGTAACCTAAATCATGTTCGTACTTCATTTTTATGCCTTCCTGGTAATTTTTACAGAAACAATAGTGCCGGCCAGATTTATAACGGGGACTTTTTCAAGCATCCTGCTTACTTTAACGGGAAACTCCCAGCTGTCCATAATTTTAACCGGCGGCATCCTTAAAGGAAGAATTCTCCATATTGAAGCATCGTATTCTTTTTTGGGGAAAACTTCCAAGATCTGTTTCAAATCAACGAATGATTCATCCGGGGTTCCGCACCCTATAAGTTTCTTTAAAAACTTCTCACCGAAAACAAGAAGCATGGCTCTTCTTATAAGATAGTATATTAGGTTCATGCTCCATTTCGCAGGCTCGTTTATAAATATAACCCCGCTGTCTTTAACAACTCTTTTTACTTCCTCCAGGGACATCTCCGGGTTGGGCAGGTGGTGGAGAACCCCTATTATATACACAAGGTCAAATGTGCCGGACTTAAAGGGAAGCTTCTCCGCGTCCATAGCCATGTAATTTACGTCTTCTCTCTCATTCTGCTTTAATAGCTCCTTATTTATGTCGCTCGCGACTATGAAATTGTCCTCCGGAAACTCTTTTAAAAACAGGCTGTATCCCGAACCGAGTTCAAGAATGTTTTTTCCTTTATATTCAGGAGGGTTCATCTTCTTTAAAATATCTTCTTTTAAAGCCCTGAGATAAGGCCGGCTCATAAGTTCATTATATGCTTCAACATCCTCAAAAACTTCTATTTCCTTTAATTTTTGGGATACTTCTTTGTTCTGAGAACTGCCCATGCCGGCGCTTAACTCTTTATGAAGAAAATCCCATACTTTATCTTCTTTGGTGAAATTCTCACCGCATGTTGAACAGTTAAATTTATTTTCTTTTCTGACAAGCTCCCCGCCGCAGTAAAGGCAGGTTATTACACTCTGCAACTTATCCATAAAGCCCCTTTATCTTTTAAATATCTCTTTTAATTTAAAACCGGCGTATGTAAAAAACACTCCGGCAAGCATTGAATAATCACATAAAATATTTGTATAGCTTACATTCGCAAGAGGACACCAGCACTCTTTATTTTTTATGCTCTTTCTTTGAATTTCAGCTTCGGTACTATTCCATATCTTTTTAAAATTATAATTTTCTTTTCTTAGATTTCCTATGTTCTCTCCTCTTATACAGCAGAACCAGACTTCCCCGTCAGGAACAATGTGCGCTGACGCCCAGCCGGCCATGCACGGCAGGACCTGTCTTTTTTGCCTCATAATATGCTTTGTAAGCTCGTAATAAACCAGCCTGAAGCTCTGGATAACGGATGAGAACTTCCTGAACCGGTGTCTGTGCAGGTTTTCATTTAAACACTCAACCGCTTTTACGTAATCTTCATAAGCAGGGGTTATGCCCTGTTCTTTGTTTAAAAGCTCTTCTCTTTCTTCGGCAATTTCCGCCACATAGGAATCAGGATCAAGCTTTTTTACTTCTTCCAGAATCTGCGGTATATCCTTAACATTATAACTGGATATTACCGTCATAATGCCTATTGTAAGGTTCGGAAGATTTAACTCCCTTAAAGCTTTATATGTCTTTATCCATTTCTCGTAATTGCCTGGCACGCCTCTTATCTGGTCATGCTTTTCCCCCACCCCGTCCAGTGAAAGATTTATAACCACGCCGGTGCCGGGTAAGGCCTCGCAGATCTGTTTTACTTTTTCAGGTATTACATCATATAATATTCCGTTTGTGGGGATATTTATAACTTTGGGAGCGCACCGTTTGTAAAGAGATTTGCAGATATCCAGTATGTCTTTTCTTAAAAACGGCTCCCCGCCGCTTAAGGTAAACCAGTAAGGAGTTTTGCCCATGCTTTTAAATGTTTTGTCAAACTCTTCAAGAGTGAATTCATCAACATTCCTTGTCCATACATTGCAGGTCCTGCATCTTGAATTGCAGTGAAAAGTTAAACTAACGGTAATATTAAGAGGCATAAGCTTTGGCGAAAAACCAAACCATTTGGAGAGATTATAATAAAAACTTTTTAAAAGAAGGCCTAGCATTTCTTTAAATCCTTTGTACTCTCTGATATATCCCACACGGCATGGTCTTTCTTTTTGGAGAAAGAATCCAGTTTTCCTAAAATACGGCAGTACCCTTCAAGAAGAACCGCGCCTATTGTCCAGAACACGTATTTGGGCCTCCTGTCCATAATCTTCGCAAGCTTGCCGAGCACAAAAAACGGGTTCATTGTGGAAGTGGAATATCCCTGGTATTTGCGGACCTGGACATGCCCCGAATAAATTCTTCTTCTCTGTTTAATGTAATCTTTTACCGTTGTCGGACCTTTATTTTTAAGAACGGCTTCCGGAATATATTTTAAAATATAGCCCTGGCCAAGAATAAGCGGCTCTATATTCGCTTCATCCACCGCAGAATCAAACGGAATCCTATAAAACACGTTCCTGAACGCTATAACCTCGCCCATCTTCGGTTTAACCAGCGCTATCTGATGGTGCAGTTTCCATACAAGCTGTACCGTATAACCTATAAAGGTATTAAGATCATTGATGGGAACGGGATGACCTGAAGTCATACCTATATTCCCGTCCCTAAATGGCGTAATTAAATTATCTATGAGGTCCATATCGGGCAGGGTATCGGCGCTTATTAAGACAATAATATCATCAAAATTAGCTTTTATCTCATGAAGGAAAAAATTAATGGCTGATGCCTTGCCTTCCCTTTTTTCCTGGACCACAACGTTTACAAGCGGGCTTTTTTTCATATATTCGGCCGTAATTTCAACGGTTCTGTCCGTGCACCCGCTGGCTATAACATAAATCTCCCTTATCTTAACATTTCTTGATTTCTGCGCCAGGAGTCTTTCTAAAAGCTCTCCTACATTCGCTTCTTCATTGTAAGCCATAATGCCTATAACACAACTGAGCATATTTTCTCCTGCGTGTATTTTTTTATTTTATTCTTTATTATTTATATTTTACCTTTTTATATTTTATACTTCAGCTCTAATTTTACCTTTAAAAAGCAGGATTATTCCAAATATTTACTTAATTTAATAGTAACAGCATATCAAGATATTACAATATAATCTTCAGGAACAGATGAAAAACAGGGCTTTAAAAATATATAAAACAATTATAATTATACTCGCGGCATTCTGGATGCTGTTTTTATGTGTTGATATGTTGCTTTTAAATCCTTCCCCTGCTCAATACACGTTAAAATTCTGGACAACATTTTTAATTTTTACCGCCCTTATAATCCCGGCGGGGAAACTGGCCCTTAAAATGCCCGGCATAGGGGAGATCCGCTTCTCTGATATTTTATATTATTCATGTTTTATGCTTTTCAGCCCTGCTGTATTGGGCCTGCTTATATGCGTAAGCATCCTACAGAATTTTTTCCACAAAATCAAAAAAACCTCAAAGAAAAATCTTTTATTTATAACGGCGAACACCTTGCTTATTTACACGGCGGGGAGCTTTGTTTATTCTATGTTCAGCACGCCTTTTGCAAACAATTATGCCTTTATAAAGAATAATCTTCCCGTGTTTTTCCTTGCTTCCGCCGTATGCTACATTCTAAAAAACGCTCTTGATAATACCCATAAGGTACTTTTAAAAAAAATTCCGGCGTATTACTTTTTCAACTTCCACGGCAATAAAACACTGGTGTACTTATTTATAATTTCGCCTCTCGGCTTTTTCACGGGAGCTATTGCCGCTCTGAACTTATCCGTATTCCTGCTCTTTACAATCCCTATGGCTTTAATTTTCAGAAGCCTGCAGGGCTATACGCGTCTTTTATGGGAGATACGGGAAGTTTTGAAAAAACTTGCTTTATTAACGGACAAAAAAGAGAATGAAGCCGTTTTCCATTCTCATTCAGTAGCCGGACTGGGAAGGAAAATAGCCCTTAATTTAAGGTTGAACGAAGAAACGGTTGAAAAAATATACACCGCTGGGCTTCTGCACGACCTGGGAAAAGTCGGTGTTTCCGACAGGCTTTTAAATAAAGAAACTTTCCTAACTTATAAAGAATTTGATAAAATTAAAAATCACCCCTCAATAGGGTCGGAACTTATAAAAAATTTAAGCGGGCTGGCCGAAGAAGCTTCTATTATAAGACACCACCACGAAAATTATAACGGTGAAGGTTATCCCGACGGCCTTTACGCGGATAAAATACCGCTCGGGGCAAGAATCCTCGCAGTATGCGAAACTTATGATTCCCTGACTTCAAAACGATCATATAAAGACAAATTATCCGGAAAAGAAGCCCTTGAAGAAATTAGAATGCTTAAGGGCTTCCAGTTTGATCCTGAAGTTGTTGAAGCTTTAATGCGGGTTATGAAAAATGAAAACTAAAAAAATACATATACCTTACGAAATAAAACTGTATTCGCACCTTACGGTTATAGCGGGAGTATTGTTTCTTGCGGGTATTTTTTTTACACCGAGCTTAAATCCGCTTCAGTGGAATTCCATAGTTCTTTTAAGTATCTTAACTTTTATTTTTCTGCTGCGCCCTTTTATAATCTTATCAAACGAAATCGCTTACTACCTTGACGATATCCCGATTTATGCCGCAATTTTTCTTTTAGGCACAAAAAGTACTTTACTTGTAATACTCCTGGGGTTTACGTTTTTTGAAATTTACAAAATAGCATTAAATTACTTTAAGAAAAAGCCGGCAAGCTTAAAACTTCTTTATTTGAGTTATAGCAATACTGGCCAGATACTTATATCATGCGGGATTGCCTCCATGGTTTTTACATTTATTAATAAAGGGCACCCTGTTGACGCGTCATTTATAACGGTTTCTGCGGCCGCGGCCTGCGCCCTTGTTAAATTTATCCTGAATGCCGCGGGATCCACTTTCAGCGCGTACTTATCAAACCGGACACAGACCCTCGGCCAGATATGGAAGAAAAATTTTGACGGCATATGGGTGCATATACTCATGCTCGCGCCGTTGGGATTAATATTCTCCTACTTTATATCCGTTAAATCCTACCTTGCCATCTTCCTTATAATCCCGGTTGCCATACTTTACTATGCCTGCGCCTCCTTTAAAAAGACATTAACGCATATAAACAAGGTATTCCAGACACTGGTAAGGTCAATTGATAAAAGAGATCATTACACATTCGGCCATTCCCGGAGAGTCGCGGCGTATTCAAAAGCTCTTGCACAAGAGCTGGGCCTTTCTCATGACGACATAATTATGTCCGAAAGGGCCGGGCATATCCATGATCTCGGAAAAATAGGCATATCGGACGAGATACTCCAGAAAAGCGCGAGGCTTAATGATTACGAATCGGCAATAATGCAGACTCATCCTTCAATAGCGCTCTCTATTTTCAGGAACCTGCATACATTAAAAAAATACATGCCGGCCGAAATATCGGCAATGCACCATGAAAGATATGACGGGAAGGGCTATGTGCTGGGACTAAAAGATCACGAAATACCCGTTATAGCCAGAATACTTGCCGTGGCCGACACATTTGACGCCATGACATCGGAAAGAATATACCGCAGAAAAATACCCGCCGCAGATGCGGTAAAGCGCCTTAAAGAACTTAAAGGAACACAGCTTGATCCGGAGATGGTAGACTCTTTCACAAGGCTATACGCAAAAGGCGTAATTGACGAGATAAAAACAAGATGGGCTTTCAGTGAAAGCCTGTATGAAAAAATACTGTTCTCCGAAGAACTGGAAAAAAGATATCTAAAGTTAAAACAGATATTTAATTAATCTAAATCAATAAAATAATGTGATAAAATAATATGAATATGAAAAAAAAATTACTTCTGATATCTTTTATAATCCTCATTATGCTCCTGTTTTATTTTTTTTACATATTCAATAAAGAATATTTAATTTCTTCATATTCAACTTCCCTTAAGGAAAGAGACCCATCCCAGCTTAATAACATAATTTATGCCGCGTCAATGATAAATAACATAAAAATAAAGCCGGGGAAAGTTTTCTCGTTTAACAGCACGGTCGGCGAAAGAACCGATCCTTATTTCAGAAAAGCAAAGGCCGTTGTAGGCAATAAAATTGAAGATGCCTCCGGAGGAGGGATCTGCCAGCTTTCTTCAACCTTATATAACGCGGCGCTTCTGGCAAATTTAAAAATAACGGAGCGCCATCCCCATAATATAGCTGTAAGTTCAGTACCTCCCGGGCTTGATGCCACGGTATCATACGGATTTTATGATCTTAAATTTAAAAACCCCTACCCTTTCCCCTTAAAGGTCACCGCCAAAGCAAAAGGAGAAAGGTTAATTATAAGTATTTACGGCAAAAAAATAAAAGATAAAACGCGTATAATAACTGAGGAGGTTCCCGATTATAATCCGGGGATAAAGCATGTAAAAGTATGGCGTGAGATAACAGATAAAAGCGGCAAAATAACTAAAGAATTCATAAGTGATGATATATACAGTAAGTAGAATTATTTAACTCATTCCGTCTAATAAATTTTTTATTTCTTTAACGGTGAGTCTTTTTGTCTTCTGCAGCTGCCTTATTTTCTTTACTGTTTTTACTGTTTCAGGAGAGTATAATTGATACCCCCCTTCTGTTATTTCATCTACTTTAAGCAGTCCTTCTTTTGTCCAGTAGCGAATAGTAGGCACGCTTTCATCCGCAAGATTTGCAAGCTCGCTTATTTTAAGAAGCTTATACCTTTTCCCCTTACCCGCATCAACATCTTCTTTTTGCAAAAGAGCTTTCAGGTATATATCCAGTGAATAATTTACGGTTTTATAAATAACCTTATAATAATCACCCGGATCATCCCCAAGCTGAGCTTTTTCAATGCTGTTTATATACTCAAGCCTGTCTTCTTTTTTAATTATCGCCGGGGGGTAACCGTTCTGCATAAGAATAAGGTTCATAAGAAGCCTTGCCGTTCTCCCGTTGCCGTCGGTAAAAGGATGGATGCTTACTAATTTTAAATGCGCATCCGCAGCTATTTTTACAGGATGTTCTTTGGTATTATGAAGCCATATAATAAATTCATCCATTAACTGCGAAATTTTTAAAGGGTTAGGCATAATGACTCTTGAACCGGCTATGCGTACCGCTATATTTCTGTAAGTGCCGGCATTCCTGTCATCTATTCCCCGAAGTATAAGATGGTGTATCTGTTTTATTTCATCTTGTCCTATACTTGACTGTTTTTTGCCAATTAGGGTCTTAATATAATTAAGCGCGCGAACATGACTGACCGCTTCCAAATGCTCTTTTAAGGTTTTACCTTTTACCGTAAGCCCTTTTTCAATAACAAGAGCGGTTTCCTGGCGTGTCAGGGTATTTCCTTCTATGGCATTTGAAGTATAAGTAAGTTCAATATTAAACCATTCATCCAGATTCTTCAGTAAATCAGGAGAAAACGGCTTAAAATCATCGATTTTTTGTTTTTTCGCTTCGAGTGATTTTAGCTTGTCTTCCATACTATAAAGTATAACGTAATACTTTATAGTTGTCAATATGTGCTATAAGTATTGCACTATAAGTACAAAAACAATAACAACCCTAAAAAAACAGGGCTGTTATTGTTTTTACCAATTATTGTATTACTATTTTATCTCCAGCTTATCTTCTGCGCTGTTCCCGCATACCTGGGGCGCGTACATAAGGTAAGCCTGGGTCGGGAGTATATTATACCTGCCCGGCACTTCACCCCTTATATTATATATTATCTCGTGCCTGCCTTTAGCAAAGTATGAGATAAAGAATACTGCTTTTTCATCCCGCACTATACGCTTCTGGTACCAGGTTGAACCTACATTCTTTTCCGCTTCAGCTATATCAACTTCGCACCCGGCCGGGAACATGTCTTCTATAATCATATAGGTATAATCATTTGGACAGTTTAAGGTAAGCTTAACCTGGAGCTTCTCACCTGTTTTTATCGCACCGTCAAACCTTACGGGTTTTTCTATATAATCGCCCTTTATGGTTTTAACCCTCTTAAGCTTGTAATAATCTCTCTGCACGGTAATACCCTTGCTTTCAGCTTTAATATCATTACCCTGTACAAAGTACTGCAGTTTATAGGATGAATAAAGAGTGCCTTGACCCTGTTTTTGAATATCAACTGAATTATTTTGTTTTATTTTACTGTTTGACACATTAAAGCTTACAGGCGGATTCATTATATTGTTAAAACTCATCTCTTTAAGAAGTTCTTTATTGAAATTAAACTTAGCGGTAAAGTTAGGGCTGGCGTCGCCTTTGGCAATCATATAATCACATAGCGCGCTTAATGCAATAGCGGTATCTTTGGTGGATATCCATACCGCGCCCTGCCTTTGAGTAATAAGCCACTGGAAAGCTTTTGTAATGTTCGGATTATCCGGCTGGATCCTGACTAATGCTTTAATAGTATATGCGGTTGTTTCCACATCAGACTCCGGCCACGAGTATGAAGGCCCCTCACCCTGCCAGTAAGTAAATCCGGAATAATCCCGGGCATTATCATTTATAATCTCTGCCATTTGCAGTGCTTCTTCTGTTAAGCCTGTATTATAAAGAGTTGCCGCAAAAAGCGCTTTTGAGTAATTATTAAGCTGTTCTTTTTTATTGAATAAATCAATAACATCTTCTCTTTTTGCCTGACCGCATTCTGAGAGGGCGTAAATAAGGTAGGCGCGGGCATTAATATAGGCGCCCTGAGCGTAAAGATAGTTGGCTCTTACAAAATCTTCTTCTTTCTGCTTTAAGAAATTCTTAACTGCCGCTACTCCCCTGTCAAAAGAATATTTGTCTATGTTAATGCCGGATTTTTTGGCTTCGTTTAAACCTATAACCACAAAAGCGGTAAGATAAGCGTTTGACCTGTCATATTCCCACCATCCCCAGCCGCCGTCAGACTGCTGGTATGAGTATATGGTCTTAAGTCCCTTGTTTATCATAGTGGGGAGTTTATCTTCCAGGGTATTGTCCTGTATATTTAACTTTTTAAGAGTCTGCTCAACTATAACATTGGGCAGGAATGAATTCATTGTCTGTTCTGTGCATCCGTAGGGATAGCTTGTTAAATAATCAAGCCCCGCAAGTATTGCTGAACCGACAGAGGGAGCAAAAACCATATTAAGTTTTGTGGCTTCTTTAATTATATTGGGTGGAATTACAAGTTCAAAAGCAAGATTTTCTTTTACTATATCCGAACCTGCTTTATACTGCAGTATCCCGTGAGGGATAACCGGTACCTTAAGCTCCATACCGTCACTGTCAGTTGCAGATATCGCTTTAACGGTAAATACGGCCTCTCCCGGAGTATTGGCTTTTACATTAAACGGTACTCTTTCAGCGCCGTTCTTGCCGACTGTTATTGATTTGTTCTGTTTGCCGGTAAGCTCACACCCGGATGCGTTAAATTCAACATCCACTTTCTGCGCGCTTTCCGTATAATTATGCACAACTGCCGCAATCTGGAGCTCATCATTCTGCGTTATAAATCTGGGGGGCTCAAGCCTTACAAGAAGGTCCTTGGTTACGATAACATTATCCTGTGCCTGGCCAAAAAGAGAATTCTTCGTGGCGGCTTTTACCGTAGCGCGCCATGATGTAAGGTTGTCGGGGAACACAAAGCTTATTCTTGCCTTTCCTTCATTATCTGTTAATACATCAGGTATAAAATATGCTGTGTCTTTAAAGTTTTTCCTTATCTTTACCCCTTCTTTATCCAGTCCCCCGCTGTAGTATCCTGAGAAAGAGTAATTTGTGTTTACAAGCCCGTACCTGTAGCCGTAAAAATACTTATTTATATTCCGGCATAGTTCTTCGCTTATGGCGTATATTGCCTCATCAACGACCCCGAATGAGAACTGGCTCTCAACCGGGACTCCGTCTTTATCTGTTACAGTTATATCATAAACCGCGGTCTGTCCGGGTTTGTATTTTTCTTTTCCGGGCTTTATTGATATATTAAGCTTCTTATCTGATACGTTTAGATAAAGAGGTACTGTATGGTATATAAGCTGGCCGTCTTTAACAAGAGAGATCTGTATATAGACATTGGGGAAATATTCTTCTTTTACCGGGAGCTCTATTGTTTTGGAGAAAGAATCAACCTTAAGGACATTATAAAGGTAGATGTCTTTTCCCTCAACCGTAATAAGCGCTTTACAGTCCTTCTCGGGGAAGCTTATAAGCACTTTAGCCGTATCTCCGGGATTATAGAGCTTTTTGTCGGTAACGGCTTCTATATTTTTTGTAAACGGACTGGATGAATAACCGGATGAAACCCATATGTAAAGGCTTGCGGTTACCTTGTTTGAATCTTTGTCATAACTCTGCGACTCTATCTTATAATTTCCGCCTTTATCAAACTTATAACTTATATCCGCTATGCCTTCAGGATTTGTAAAACTTTCTAAAACCTTTAAAAGTTTCTTCTGCTCGGTTACGCGCCCGTCACCGTCTTCTTTATAGCTTATCCGGTAAACAGTTGATTTTATGCTCTGGCTTGCAACCGCTTTGCCGTCATAATCAGCGGCTTTAATCTCTACTTTTGCGTCATCACCTTCAGCGTAAATATACTTATTGGCTTTTAAGGCCATATTAAAAAGACCCTGGGTAACAAGAACACTTACAGATGTGCTGACAGTTCTTAGGCTTAAATCCTGAACTTCTACCTCAATCCCCACTATACGGTCATGATCGGATTTTGAAGTGGGTATTATTATATCCGCACGCCCGTCCTGATCTGTTTTTGCTTCTCCTTCAAAAAGCACTCTTCCGTAACCCGCACTCTCATCTTTATACCTGAATTCATCTACCATAAGGAAGGGGGAGTAATAATCGGATTCATAAGCGGTATATGTTATCCTGGCACCAGAAACCGGTTCCCCGAAATAGTATGCCGCGTCAACCTTAACGGTGATTTTATCCCCTCCAACATAATGCTTCTCGGAAGGAGCAAGCTCCACTTTATATTCGGGTTTTTTATACTCCGCGACCATAAAGTCCTGATAAAAATTCTCTCTGTCTATTGAAGTCATTATGGAATAACTGCCCAGGTCGGGCTCTTCGGAAAGCTTGAACTCCCCGTTAAAAGTACCGAAAGAATCCGTTTTTAAAGAGGCTTTTTTAATAACCGTGCCCTGGGAATCCGTAACCTGAATATCCACATTGCGGTCAACCGCATTTTCATATTTATTATAAAGGTCGCGCCTTACAATGCCCTTGTAATAAACGGTTTGTCCCGGACGGTAAACCGGCCTTTCCGTATAAAGGTAAGTTTTATACAAACCCGAACCCGAAGACGCGTATCCCGCGGTATAAGCGCTGGATTTGCCTTTTGAAGCGAGTACAAAATAGTTTGAACCGGCAGGCGGCGTTATAACCAGAACGCCTTCACTTCCTGTAGAAGAAGTTTGATACAGCTTGCTGTATTTATCGTACAATCTTATATTCACACCGGAGAGCGGCTCCCCGTTTGTAATGTTTACGGCGTAAACAAGAAGCTTTCCTGGAGAGCTTTTGGTTATTATGCCAGTATCGGTTATATTGAAAAGAATTCTCTGTTCTTTTAAGTTTTGAGGCTTTACGCTCGCTATATAGACGCCTTCTTCTTTAAAATCAATCTTGGGCTGCATCTCAAACTCGTCAAAATTATTGAGGGTTGTCTTAAACTCCGATTTAAAGACAGTTTCAAATAAGGATAGATTCACCCCGCCTAACCTGTACGGATTCTGCAGGATGTTAATATTCTGCAAAGGATCTATTTTATAAACCGTTATTGTGAAATTTTCTATTTTATATCCCCTGCATATGAAAGACGGTTCATCGTTTGGCGTAAAATTATTTCTTTCCATGTAAACGGAGAAATAAGGGGCTCTTATATACAGCGAGAAGTTAATATTGCGGGTTTGTTTCGCTTCAAAAACATCCACACCGTAGCGGTAAGACGGCTCATATCCCCTGGCCGCAACGCTTATATCATATCTGCCCTCAGGCACGTCCGTAAGTTCATAATAACCGTTCTTATCGGTTTTTACATATTTGCCGTACACCGTAGGATGGTAAACAACGGCGCCGCATACAGGTTTGCCCGTATTTTTAGCGGTGACAATCCCCGACACGCTCCCCATAGGCGCCTCAAAGGATATGGCAAATGAAAAAAGCAGGCCAATCCATATAAAGGCAAGAATTACAATAAAAGTATAACTGAACTTTTTCATAAAGCACCTCATCCACTAATAAGTACGGTTTCAAAAACATACATTATAACCGGTTCGCCCTCTTTTATGCCGGCTTTCCGTCTGCATTCATATAACTGCCAGCCGGCTGTTTTTGCCTCGCCCGGAAGAAGCACGGCTCCTTTGCTGCCGCTTACGACAAATAAGCCTAATCTCTTCGGGTTAAGCTCTGAGGGCTCCGCGCGCCTAACATTTTTCACAAGAGAGATATTATATTTAATATGGGGATATTCGCTCATTGAAATTCTCTGATGGCGGGTATCGCCCGACGCGGCAAGTATTGTATTATGCACAATCTCTTCGGATAAATTCGCCTGTTTGGGAAAGACAGTGCCCATACACCCGCGCACTTTATTATTCTTAGTTAAAGTAACGAACACGCCGCAGTTATAATCCGTAATGGCTTTAACCGGCTCATATACTTTATTATATTTTAAATATTCAAAAAGCGATCTCCGGGCCGTATTAACAATTTCCTTATCAAAATCAGGCTCTGCCTGAACATCAAGGGTATTAAAGAGCAAAAACCCCGATACTATAACAATTATTAATATTTTTATATTATTCATATTTATTATTTTCTATGTTTATTTAAGCCTTCCTCTAGGCATAGGCTTAAAAATTTGACCTGGAAGGCTAAATTTGATAAAATTGTGCCTATAGGGGTTTGTTTGATCAAACCCCTGTTGATTTTTTATATTAATCATATGAAAAATCCATATAAAAATAAAACATATGAAAAAAATGAAAGAATATAAACTAAAAGGACTTAAACGGCTTTTTAAAAACAAGACATTTATACATGTCTTCCTGTTTTTATTTGTATTTCTCGGACTGACCTTTTTTGCCTCAGTTAATTTTTTGCCTTCTTCCAATATAAAAGTGGGAGAAGTTAACCCCAAAGACATAGCAGCCCCCAGAAACGCCGAATTCGTTGACCTGGAGCAGACAGAGAAACTGCGTTTTGAAGCGGCCAACAAAATAAAGCCGGTGGAATCAAGGGATGCGTCTGTTTATGCCGAGCAGGAGGGAGAAATAACCTCCTTATTCCAGCAGACACGTAAAATCCAGTCTCTTAAAAAAGATGACAAAGCCGCAAAAGCGGATCAATTAAAAGAGAAACTTCCTTTAAACCTCCCCCCTTATATAATCAACTCCCTCATAAAACTTAATCCTGATGATTTAAACAAACTGGAGCTGACCTCCAAAAAACTACTTGCTACAATAATGAAAGACAGCTTGAAACAGGAGAATATCCAGGAAGCAAAAACTTTTGCGGGCCTTTATTTAAGAGGTAAAGATTTTGATAATATTTCAAAAAACTGTGTTTATGAGATAGTTTCAAACTCAATTAAACCCAATGTGGTTGTGGATATGGATAAAACCCAGCTTCTCCAGCAGCAGGAGATGGATAAAATACCGGCAGTTAAAGTAAATATAAAAAAGGGACAGATAATAGTAAATAAGGGGGAGATAGTAACCTCCGAGCAGATAAAACTCCTGAAGGGCCTTAATCTTTATGCTCCGGGCACAAACCTCCCTGGAATAATAGGTTCGGCTCTCCTGTCGCTTTTGTTTATAGGCATAGTAATATATTTCTGCAGTAAATATAATCCTAAAGTTATTTTCAACGATAAACTGCTGCTGCTTCTCAGCATTATTATTGTGTTTATAGTGGCTCTTTCAAAAACTCTCATGGTTTTTTCGTCGCTGCTCGCTCCTGTCGCGGCGGCTTCCATTTTAATAGCAATATTAATAGACTGGCATCTTGCCCTGCTTATTACAATACTCTTGGGCCTGCAGCTGGGTATCTCCGCGGATAACATGCTGCTGACTATCGTGGCCTTAACAAGCGGCATAGCGGCCGTATTAAGCGTGTCTAAAATAAACCGCAGATGGGATCTGGCCATACCCGGCGCGGTTATAATCGGGATAAGCGCTTTAACTTTAATAATAGCGGGGTTGATACAGAATACACCTTTTGACTACCTCCTAAAAGAACAGATACTCTGGGGAAGTATTTTAAACGGAATAATAGCCGTGGGTTTCGCGATGGTCTCCCTTCCCTTGTTTGAAAATTTCTTTAACATAACAACGCATATTAAATTAATAGAGCTCTCAAGCCCCAATGAACCGTTACTGAACAAACTGCTTATAGAAGCACCGGGAACTTACCATCACAGCATTATTGTGGGAAACCTGGCTTACGGCGCGGCCCAGGTCGTTGGAGCAGATCCCCTGCTTGCAAGGGTCGGAGCTTACTACCATGATATAGGAAAAATAAAGCGTCCTTACTTTTTCGTGGAAAACCAGCCTAAAAACGATAATCCCCATGACAGGATATCACCCACTTTAAGCACCCTTATAATAACTTCACACGTAAAAGACGGAGTAGAGCTCGCGCAGAAACAGCACCTGCCTGAAGTGCTTATAGATTTTATAAGAGAGCATCACGGCACTTCCCTTGTCGCTTACTTTTACCACGAAGCAATGGCTCAGGCAAGCGAAGAAGAAAAAAACGAACTCTCTGAAGAAGATTTCAGATACCCCGGGCCCAAGCCGCAGAGCAAAGAAACCGCGGTCGTCATGCTTGCAGATATCGCGGAAGCATCCGTAAAGACACTGGATACGGTAAACCAGGTTAAGATAAACAACATGGTAAAACAGGTAATAAAAGCCGCCCTGGAAAACGGGCAGCTGGATGAATGCCAGCTCAGTTTTAAAAACCTTAAAGACATAAGCGCTTCTTTTGTAAGAACGCTCTCGGGGATATACCATCACAGAATTGAATACCCCGATAAACTGGGACAGACAAAAAAAGAAGTCAAAAATAATAATAAAAATGGAAAAACAAATTCCTCAAATTAACATAACTTACCTGTACAAAGAATTCCGATTGTCCCCAAGGATTATCAGAGAAATATTCTCATATATTTTAAAAAAAGAAGAAGCAAATCTAAACTGTTCCATAGACGTGGTTTTCATGAATAATGACGCAATTAAAAAATTAAACAAAGTATACAGGAAAAAGAATAAACCTACCGATGTTCTTGCTTTTAACATATCCTCTGAAGATGAAGACGAATTTCTCAACCCTATAAACCTTCTCGGGGAGATAATAATCTCAACCCCGTACGCGAAGGAGCAGGCAAAAAAACAGAAGCATTCGCTTAAAAAGGAAGTCGTATTCCTTTTGATTCACGGACTGCTTCATCTTCTGGGATACGATGACCTGACTGTACCCGATTATGAAAAGATGATGGCAAAGCAAAAAGAATATTTTGCTTATGCGGTTAATAATATTTTATAAAAGCTTTCTTTAAATAAAAGGGGAAAAACGCTTATAATAGAAAGTAGTAGGTTATGGAATCCCATAAAAAAAGCAGCTTTTCAGACAGCGTAAACAACGCCATAGACGGCATTATTTACGCTTTTAAAACGGAAAAAAACCTGAAAATACATTTTTCCATAACTTTATTCGTTTTAGTGATCTGCCTGTGGCTGGATTTAAAATCTTATGACCTGCTTTTTGTCTTTTTCGCGATCGCGCTCGTGCTTGTTGCCGAGATGCTTAATACAGCCATTGAGGCAATGGTAAACCTGCTTACTTTATCGCATCATCCTCTTGCGAAAATAGCCAAAGATGTCGCGGCAGGCGGAGTTTTTCTTGCTGTAATTAATTCTCTTATCGTGGCATATATAGTATTTTTTAAAATTTTCAAAGAGCCTTTTTTGAAAAATGTGATAACAAAAATAAAAGCGCACCCTTACCATCTTATATTCATCTTATTCGCCATTATCTGCATTCTGGTCCTGATTGTGAAAGCTTTAAGCGGGACCGGAAGATTTACCAGGGGCGGCCTTATAAGCGGGCACGCGGCCGTGGCTTTCGCGGCAAGCACAGCTATTCTTTGTTTAACGAGAAGCTGGTGGGCGGGCTTGCTCGCTTTTATAATAGCGATCCTGGTTGCCCAGAGCAGGGTAGAGGCGAAAATACATCACTGGTTTGAAGTCCTTCTGGGTGCATTGATAGGAACGGCAATAAGTTTATCTATATTCATTCTGCTTAAGGGCATATTTTAAATAATCACAGGACGGGACACGCAAATGACAAGCATAATTCTAGGCTCCAATAATTTCTGGATAGACATATCAATAATATCCACTTTGATTTTAACTGTAATATTTTCCATCGCGCAGGCATCTTTCGGAAACCTTACAAAAACCAAAGTTGACGAAGAATACAAAAAAAACAAAGATGATATAAAAATAGAGAGATTAAAGCGGCTTATTGACAAAAAGGACATACTCATACCTTCTGTTCAAATGTGGAATATATTTTTTATACTGATTCTCGGATTTTTCGTGATGATATGGTACCTGCATAACCTGGAGCAGTTTAATTATATTCTTGCCGTCCTGCTTTTAACCGCGACTTTTATGCTTTTAAGTTTTATAAAAATACTTTCCTTTAAGATTGCTTCGTTAAACGCGTACAATATCTCCCTCAGACTGGCAAGAACTTTTGAAGTAATATCCGCCGTAACCTTTCCCCTTATTAATCTTGTATTTACGCTGTTAAACCCGTTATTTAAAATATTCGGAGCTGATATTAAAAAGGATGTCTACCATTACAGCGAAGAAGATTTAAAACACATTCTAAAAGAAAGCCACCGGCACGGCGTAATAGAAAAAGACGAACAGGAGCTCCTGCACTCCATATTTGAATTCGGCGACACCATTGTCGCCGAAGTAATGACCCCGAGACTTGACATGATATGCATTAAAGAAAGCGATACCCTCGTGGATTTTATACATCTTGTCAAAAAAAGCGGGCTTTCCAAAATACCCGTTTACGGCGAGTCCATAGACCATATACTGGGCGTTGTTTACGTAAAAGACATCCTGAGCGCCCTGGAAGAAAATAAGCTTGATATGCATATAAAACAAGCGTCAAAACCTACATATTTCGTCCCGGGAACAAAAAAGATAAACGAGCTTCTCAAGGAAATGCAGAAAAAAAAGGTAAGCATGGCGATTGTGGTTGATGAATTCGGCGGAACGGAAGGTCTTATTACCGTAGAAGACATCATAGAAGAAATTGTAGGCGAGATCACCGATGAATACGACAAATCTTCCCCTGACTTTATGAAGTGCGATGACTCTTCTTATATCATAAGCGCGAAAGTTGTCATAGAGGACGTAAATAATAAGTTAAAACTGAATATCCCTTGTGAAAAGTTTGAAACAATAGGCGGATACGCTTACGGCTTGTTTGACAGGATACCAAACCAGGGCGATACTAAAGACCAGGAAGACTTTACCCTTACTATTGAAAGAAAGGTCGGCAGAAGAATAGATAAAGTGAAAATTAAAAAAATAAATCCTTAAGGAGTTTTCATGAAGAACAAATTAACTGAAAAACTTATAAATCTTGCTTTCGAAGCCCGTGAAAACGCTTACGCGCCTTACTCAAACTACAAAGTAGGAGCCGCGCTTATCACCTCCTCTGAAAAAATATACACGGGATCAAATGTTGAAAATTCGTCTTTCGGATTAACCGTCTGCGCTGAAAGATGTGCGGCCGTAAAAGCCGTTAATGACGCAGAGCGGGCAATTACCGCTATCGCGATAGTATCGGGCTCTGATATACTTCCTACACCGTGCGGCGCCTGCAGGCAGGTTTTATCCGAATTCTCAAAAGACGGAGAGATGACCGTAATATTCGCGAACACGGAAGGAAAAAGAGAAGAAAAAAAATTAAAAGAACTGCTTCCTTACGCTTTTGTTTTTAAATAAAAATCAGACCAGCAAAGATTTCGCTTTTTCAAGAACTTTTTTCTCGCTTAAGAAGGTAAGCTTTTTTACCGCGTCCCCTATCATGAACCATTTAACCTCATCCGCTTCGTGATCTCGCTCTTTCTGGTTCTCGGACATAACCGGCATAAGATAAAATACCACTCTTTTATTATAAAAAATATTCTCTTCTTTAAGCAAGAAAGAATACTGCACTTCGTCTATCTTTTCCTTAACTTCACATTCAAACCCGGTCTCTTCGGCTATCTCGCGCCTGGCTGTTTCTTTCTCGTCCTCATTTTTCTCAATCCTGCCCTTGGGAAGCGCCCAGACATAGCCTCTTTTCTTTGAGATAAGAAGAACTTTAATCTTGCTCCCGGAAATCTTATAAACCACCCCGCCCGCGGAAGCCTGGTTTTTTACTTCCGGGGAGTCAGGTTCTTCCTCAATAAATTCCTGGGAATATCTTTCTTTTGTTATTTTACTTTTGGCTGAAGAGCTGCTTAAAGGAACGGTTCTCTCATAATTATCCAGGGCTTTATTGGCCAGAGAATCAGCTTCTTTATTCTTCTCCCTGGGGATGCTTATAATCTTAATATCCATCCCGCCTACCAGGTTCAACGCGTGTTTATAAAGCTTCAATATGTCTTCATTTTTAACTTTGTACTGCTTATTCCACTGACGCTCCAGAAGCTGGCTGTCCGTATAAACGGTTATCCTGCCCCGGGTTCCTTTGAGCACTTCAAGCGCTTTTATAAGGGCTTTATACTCCGCCTGATTGTTCGTGGCAAACCCTATATACTGGCTCACCTGTTTTATCACATCACCGTCTTTATTTTTAACCACAACCCCGATGGACGCATGTCCGGGATTGCCCCGTGAAGCGCCGTCTATATAAATATTATAAATTGAAACCACCCCGCTTTTTCTTGAAAAGGAAAATAAGTTTAATACTCTAGATCCGCTTCTGCTATATCTGCTTCCTGTTCCAAAAGGCCCATCTCTTCCAGGAACCAGTTAAAAAATTCCCTTAATTTTTCTCTCTGCTTGGGAGGAACATAATTATAACTTATAACCCTGTCTGTTATTTCCCAGAAATGGGATTCATTTACCGAAAATATTTCTATTTTTATCTGAAGGAGAACATCCAGAGGTATTCTTTTCATCTGGGCGTAAATCTGGCGCGCGGGTTCAATTTCATCTCTTAGAAGAAAAAAGCTTGCCAGAATGGCGTATGATTTCCACAGACTTATAACCATGCGCGGTTTTTTACGGTAATCCAGTCTGTACTGGAGTTCCAAAAACTCTCGCAGAAACTGATCCATATTTTCTACTTTTTTCTTATGAGCCCTTTCATTAAGCTTTCTTAAGTCATACACCGCTGATTCAAAATTCTGTCTTCCGCCGTGCTGGGCGAATATAATCGCGTAGTGAGATAAATAAAAAGCTATTGACTTTGAAATATCCCCGTTTATCTCAATTATGCGCTCCGCGAAAAGCCTGTACTGATATAATGTGTCGTTATTTGATCTTACATCGTTTGTCGTAATGGTATATTTCAAAAGTGAGTTAAAAAACTTCATTACCAGATCAACCAGGTAGGCTTGCTTGCTTTCCGCGGCCGTAGTGCCTATTGTGCGGCATGCCTGAGCGACCGCTGAGGATACTTCGGCAAGCTTCTTTGAAGACATCGCGAAAATCTGCAGGAGCTGGCGCATGGCTCTGTATTCAACCCATGCTTCAATTTTAACGACTTCATCAATTACCGTTTGGGACGCCCCTATAATATGGGTTTTATCAACCTTATACCAGTCCTTATGAAAGTGCTCCTTATTTACTATGTATATGTCAACTATGCTCTGGAGGGCCCAGACGCAGTGATGGGCAATCTCGGCATCCATCTTCTGCACGGCGCTCAAAGCTATATCGGCTATTTTCTCCAGTTCGGTGTTAATAATATGTTTTGCTTTTAAGTGGTAAGACGGGTCTTTCTCCAGCCTGTGAATGGTATCTATGGCTTCTCTCCTTATCTGGTTAATTATATTTATGGGTTTTAACATATTAAAAAGGTAAAGAAAGTAAGGGACAATAAGGGAGAAGCAGATCGTCATCAAGATCATCGCGAACAGGCCGCCGTAGCGCGGTATATAATCATCATTTATGCTGTGGGATATCCATAAGGTAACAATCACCGAAACAACAAATAACGAAATCAGTATAAGGTTGCCCTTGTGCGTGATAAAAAGATCAACGACTTTAGGGGTATACCTGTTGGCGGTAAGCTGGACTATAAGAAGAACAATAGCGACCATAATGCCCAGCGTGGCCGCTAAAGACGTTGCCGCGGCCGTTAACGAGTACCTGAAAGTGTTCGCGTTCCCCCTGAAGAAATTCTCCCACGGAGAAAACAAAGGCGCGTTAGCGCAGTAATCCAGATAATAAGAAACCGCGAAAATTACCGCGGCGGTTGAAACCGTAACGGTTATGGGTATAAACCATAATTTAAATCTTCTGAATTTCATAGCCCTATTATCTTTCTTTTATGAGGATTTAAATCCTGCCGGAGGCCGCCCGCGGGACTGGACACCTTTAAATCAAGCTGTTATTATATATTCAAAAGAAGGAAATATAACGCATGGATAGAAAATGTGATACTGTATATGTAAAATACTGCAGGAGGCATACATGAATTTTGACAATATTTTTAAATTTAAAACCGAAGAAGAAAACAAAAAAGATACTATCTCTCTAAGCCTGCCCATGTGGAACAAAGAAGAGACAGAGGAAGAAGAATCCCGGACGGCAGATCCTGTTAAGTCCGAAGAAAACTTAAAAAGCAGTACGGTCAAACCGGGTACAATCGGTTCTGCTTTTGAAAGAATTGAAACATCGCGCTTTAAGGGATTGCCGAAATTCAAACCGTTTAACGAAAGAATAACAACCGATATGCAGGAAAAGATTTTAAAAGACCCGACTTTCCCGCAGGTTTCCAAGGCCTTCGCGGACAAGCTTGCCGAGAAAATAACCAATGATTCCGATATAAAGGATGTCCTCTCCTGGCTTTTCCAGACCATAAGAATTTTTGAACTTAACTGCCCGCCGGACAGGCTCTTAAACGAAGCCAAAGACGCGGAAAACTTAGGCGAGCTTCTGCGCGCAAAATTAAGGTATCTTGACCTTTCGGTTCTTGCTCTTGTTGAAGGAGATTCAACCCAGCTTTCCAGCCTTATGCAGCGTCTCCATGAGATAACGCAAAAACAGATCTCCAGAAAAAGCTCTGCCGGCATTGAAGATTTATTCTTAAAAAGATTCTCTATCATATCAAACCAGCCGAGGGAAGTCATAAACCTTATAAATGAAAATTACCCCAAATATGAAGAAGAACTGGTAAGATACTTAGAGCACAGTCTTATTAAATCCAAAAAATAGATATAAAGTGCCAATTAGGTTAAAAAAAAAGACTGTTCGTTTTGAACGGTCTTTTTTAACTTTATAACTTACGGAAGTTTTTTCTTAACAAATTCAAGAAATCTTTCACAATCTTTTAATACTTTTTCCGCTTCAGATCTGTAAACCAGCCGTTCTTCATATTCGACCATATTCTTGATACGGAGAACTCTGACAATCCTGGCGGCGTTTGTATTTATCTCATCATCTTCGGTTTCGATTGTCTTAAAAAATTTAGCGGCATCATTATGATTTTCTCCCGCATGGCGCTTGCCCAAAAAGTATACACATATGTAACATATATGTTACAAGTGTAACATATAATATAAAGAATTGTCAAATTATCTCTTATTTTCGGTTAAAAATACTCCTTTTGGCACCTTTCTTCACCAAAAATTACCCCATTTGACCTATATCCGTATACGCGGGGGGGGGGGGTATAATATAGATGGGAAGAGGAAACAAGGTTTCTTATAACTGGTATTTTATGGTAAAAAGCCATTAAATAAAACAAAAAGAAAGGAGGTTAACCCGGGTGAAAAAACTACTTATAGCACTTGTAGCAATAGCATTTCTAGCAGGAGCGGCATTTGCAGGTACTACAGATACGCAAACAATCTATTATGAGATTGATGCGATAAATGAGATTGTTTTTGATGCAGACTTAACATTAACAATAGACTCAGCAACAGCGGGTTCAGAGCCGGATCAAGATTTTGATAATGACATGACCTATAATATTACTACCAATGAAACAGCCGGTAAGAAAATAACTGCCGCAATTAACGCAAATATGCCGGCCAATACAACTCTTACGGTATACTTAAACAATCCACCCGGAGGTGAGACTCAAATGTGGAAGTATTTGAACACTACTGCACAAGATGTGGTAAAGAGTATTGAAACAGTAACGGGGAGTCCCTCCTATATGGTCCTTGTAAATGCTAAAGTCGCAGCCGGACTACCGGCGGATGGTTCGAGGGTTATAACCTTTACATTATGTGACGAATAAACAGATATTTTAAGTTAGTGTTAAAAAAGAGGCTGTTCAAAACAAACAGCCTCTTTTTTATTCCCTTATTTATATATTATTATCCCGGGGTTGATATTATCTGCCCGTCACGCAGTATAAGGGTTCTGTGCGCTATCTGCGACAGGATTGTGTCGTGTGTTACTATTATAAATGTCTTGCTGGGTCTCCCTGTTTAATCTTTTTATTAAATCAGCCAGCTTATGGCTGTTCTCTGTATCAAGCTCACCCGTGGGTTCATCCGCTATAATTATCTCCGGATTATTGATAAAAACCCTGGCTATAGCAACACGCTGGGCTTCCCCTCCGGAGAGCTGGGACCATTGAAAATTAATCCGGTCCTTCAATCCTACAAGCTCCAGAAGTTCTGCCGCCTGCATCATTCTCTGTTTTCTGGGATTTAAAAACGCCTGTACAAAAATAATCCGCAGGGAATTGAGGTGTCTGACACCAATAAGTTTAATTAAAATATTTCAGTTTTTTCCGGGTTAAGCCCCAATAAAAATTCTTCGCATGGAATACACAATATATTATCTTTTAGTACCCGCTCTTTGCCCCTATAAATCAGATAAGCCGAACTTTCGGGATAATCTTCTTTAAAAGTTTTTAGAGCCCTTAAGTCTTTCGGATTAATATTGGCTGTATTTTTTACTTCAATAGCCCAAAATACTTCTTCACCGTAAACTACAAAATCCACTTCCGTTCCTGCCGCAGTTCTCCAGAAATAAATTTTATTTTTCTCGTTCCTGTAGGAATTCCACGCCATCAGGTGCTGAGCGACCAATCCCTCAAGGGCGCATCCGTCAATTTCTTGAGGCCTGTCCAGCGGCCCCGACGGACGCAGCGAACGGAAAATTCCGGCATCAAAATAATAAAATTTGGAATGCGCAACAAGGCTTCGTTTCGCGCGCTTTGTAAATATCGGCAAATAAAATGACAGCAATAGGTCTTCCAATATAGATATGTATCCTTCAACCGTTTTTCTTTCAACTTGGCACTCTCTGGAAACATTTGTCACATTAAGCAAGGAAGCGTGTGAAAAACTAATTGCTTCTAAAAATCTCGAGAAATTGCCGATATTCCTGACAAGCCCTTCCATTTTTACTTCTTCTTGAACATATAAAGCCGCGTAGGTTCTTAAAACGCTAATGGGATCGGCCGCTGAGACCACAAGCGGCAAGAGTCCGTATTTAAGCGCTTTGTTTAAATTGAATTTTTGTCCCATTTCCGCGGCCATAAAAGGATGCAATGTCTTTTTTACGGCTCTGCCGGCGAGTAAATCAGTGCCGGTTTTTTTAATTTTACGGGAACTTGAGCCGGTCAGAATAAAACGAATTTTGGTTTTTCTTTCTATAAGCAGATGAACAACGCTTAAGAGTTCGGGAATTTTTTGTATCTCATCTATTATGATGGTTCTTTTATCCGTATAAGTTGCGGCAATTTCGGTCAGGCGTTCGGGGCGCGCGCTATAAGAGCGGAATGTTTCGGGTTCAAGTAAATCTATCCAAATACCTTCGGGACAAACATGTCTAAGCCAAGTTGATTTTCCTGTCCCGCGGGGCCCCAACAGAAAAAAACTATCATGAGGAAGTTTAAAAAATCTTGGAATCAAAGTTTCCATATTAAGTCCAAAAAAGGAATTAGTGTTTCCATAAATATACCATAAAATATTGTGCCTGTCAAACGAAAAAATAAAAAAACAGAACACCTTGAATAGGTATGTTTTCAAATTTTTCGTCATTGATAAACTGAAAATCCGTAACTCTTTTTAGTGGATTAAAAACAGCTGTGTCTAATGGATATAAACTTTGATTTTACTCTATGACAAAATAATGGCAAAAACAGACAAAAAGATAACTGCAGCGCTTAATGCAAATATGCCAACTAATACCAACCCGACAACATACCTGACCGCAACTAATGGCGAAGTAACCCTTGATTCTACAGCTCAAAGCGTGGTTTATAGTGTCGAAACCTTGGCAGAATCGCACATTACTTATAGTGTGAGTTTAAATGCAACAGTTTCAGCCGGTTTGCCTGCTGACGGTTCAAGAGTTATAAAATGGACATTAACGGATAAAAGTTAGTGTTAAAAAAAGAGGATGTTCAAAACAAACAGTTTCTTTTTTATTCCTTTATTTATATATTATTATCCCGGGGTTGATATTATCTGCCCATCGCGCAGTATAAGGGTGCGGTGTGCTATCTGCGACAGGATCGTGTCATGTGTTACTATTATAAATGTCTGCTGGGTCTCCCTGTTTAATCTCTTTATTAAATCAGCCAGCTTATGGCTGTTCTCTGTATCAAGCTCTCCTGTGGGTTCATCTGCTATAATTATCTCCGGATTATTGATAAAAGCCCTGGCTATCGCAACGCGCTGAGCTTCACCTCCGGAGAGCTGTGACCATTGAAAATTCATTCTGTCTTTTAATCCTACAAGCTCCAGAAGCTCTGCCGCCTGCATCATCCTCTGTTTTCTCGGAATATTTAAATATTTAAGCGGTAGTGCCACATTCTCTATTGCTGTCATGTGCTGAATAAGATTAAACTGCTGGAATATAAAGCCGAACTTCTCTCTTCTGAATATGGGAAGTTCTTCTTCTTTTAAGGATGTCATCTCCGTGCTCTCAAGATATACCTTGCCGAATGAAGGCTTGTCAAGACAGCCTATGATATTAAGAAGGGTGGTCTTGCCACTGCCCGACCTGCCCCATATGCAGAGTATCTCTCCTTTTTTAACCTCAATATTAACGCCTTTAAGGGCCCAGACTTCATTAACTCCCCTGTAAAACACCTTGCTTATATTTACTGTTTTTAAAATATACATTACATACTCCCGAGTTGTAACTATCTTTTTATTGCTTTTATAGGATCAATACTCGCAGCCTGCCATGAAGGATACAGCCCTGACAAGACGCCTATACAGACTGACCACAATAATGACAGAACCAGAAGCCGCACGGTAATCTCAAATAACGATATGCCGAAAGTTGATATATAGTGTTCAAATATTTTGATAAAAAGGCTCCCTAAAAGAGTTCCTAAAATCCATCCCGCAATGGATAAAAACATTGCTTCATAAAGGTATTCCTGCATAATCTGGACAGAAGAGGCCCCTATGGCCTTTTTTAATCCGATCTCTGGTATTCTGTCATTGACGGCTATTAATAATGTCATTATTATGCAGAGCGCTCCCGTTATGGCGGCAAGCATGGAAGCACCCAGGGTTATAAAATTCCAGACCACCAGGCTCCTTGCCAGATGGTTCTCAAAATCAGACGGGGTAACAACCTCCACATTGGGCACCTTGTTCTTAATGCTTCTTGCCAGCTGATCAAGATTAACGCCTGCTTCAGGCTTAACCACTATGGCGGTAATAAACCCTTCCCTTGAGGATATAGCCTGGGCGACCTTCAAAGGAACAATAACATGCCTGTCTTCTATAGAGCCGGTTTTTTTCATAATGCCCTTTACAAGAAAGGGGTAATTATTCAGGGTGATTTTTTCATTTTCTTTCTTATCATTCTGCCTTGCGATATCCCAACCTATAGTTGCCTCATAAGTATCCTCTTTATCAATCCATAGGCCGTTTGACAGAAGATATCTTCTGTCATAGAGCGTGTCAACGGAAGACGGGTCTATACCGACTAAAACTTCCGGCGACCCCATAACCATAAACTGCTTCCTTGCGAGAGGAACAACTTCTATGGGTACGGTTGAGGCAACGCCCTCTACCTTGCCTACCTCAGAAAGCTTGCTCTGATGGAGCAGTCCTTCACCGTACCAGAAGTCCGGTTTCTCGCATACAAAGAGCTTCCCCGCGAAAATATTCTTATAATGCTTGCCCAGCAGGTTAAAATGCTCCGCCATGGCGCCCATAACCAGCAAAGAAAAGACGCCTACGGCTACCCCTATAATAGTAAAAACAGTACGGGTTTTCCTGCTTAATAAATGCTGTATAACTTCTAACATATTTCTCTCCACACATTGTCTTATATTATTAAAATTATTATTACTTGCAGGAGAAAAAACTCCTCCCTAGAAATAATTTATGATTAGTCCTAATTATATACAAATACTTGTGATATTACAAGATATTCAGGAAGTAACTTATGCGCAAAATGAAAGTGGATAAATTAGGGATAGATCTTATTACAAGGGATCCCGTTGTAATACTTAAAGATGTTGAATCTCAGAGATATCTCCCCATACTTATAGGCCCTTTTGAAGCTACCGCCATAGCTCTCGCGCTTGAAGGAACGCCCGTGCCCAGGCCTCTTACCCATGACCTTATGAGATCAATTATAGATTCGGTGGGAGCAAAAGTCCTGCGTGTAGTCATAGCCGACATACAGGATAACACTTTTTACGCTAAAATCGTCATAGAAAGTAACTCTAATATTATAGAAGTAGACGCAAGACCCTCAGACAGCATAGCATTATCATTAAGAACCAATGCGCCTATTTACGTATCCGAAAAAATAATACTTGAAGAAAGCATCATTGATAAAGAAAGCGAAGATCAGGATTACAGAAAATTCAAAAAATATCTGGACAATTTAAAACCTGAAGATTTTTCGGGAGAAGAAGGAGAAGAGGAAGGGAAAAAAGATAAAAAAGACAAAAAAAACAAAAAAGATAAAGACAAAGATAAAGAATAACAAAAAAGCAGGATTCCAAATTAACAATACATAAATAAAAATCATCCAGTACCTGGATGATTTTTTTACAAGCTTTACAGGAGGCATAAAATGACAGAAAAATGCGATATAGGGATATTCGGGGGATCGGGTTTTTACTCTCTTCTTACAGATGTAAAAGAAATAGATGTGGAAACCCCGTTCGGCAGACCAAGTGATAAAATAGCCGTAGCTAAGATAAAAGATAAAACAGTGGCTTTTTTGCCCCGCCACGGCAAAGGCCATAATTTTCTTCCCCATATGATAAATTACCGCGCGAATATATGGGCATTCAAAGAACTGGGCATAAAAAGAATTATCGCTCCGGCGGCCTCGGGAAGCCTGCAGAAAGACATAAAACCGGGTGAATTTGTAATATGCGACCAGTTTATAGACAGAACAAAAAACAGGAAAGACACCTTTTATGAAGGCCCTCCCGCGACACACATAAGCGCGGCAGATCCTTACTGCCCCGCCCTGAGAGACCAGGCATCCAAAACAGCGGATACTCTCGGTATCCCGCACCATAAAAAGGGCACAATGGTGGTAATACAGGGCCCCAGATTCTCAACAAGGGCGGAAAGCAAGTGGTTTGCCCAAATGGGATGGGAAGTCGTAAATATGACCGGATACCCCGAAGCGATTCTCGCGCGTGAAGCCGAAATCTGCTACGCGAACATATCCCTTATAACGGACTATGATGTGGGACTTGAAGGAATGCCTCCGGTAACCGCCCAGGAAGTCCTGGAAATATTCAAGGAAAACAATGAAAAAGTTAAAGAACTCCTGCTTAAGCTCATAGAGGATATGCCTCAGGAAATTGAATGCTCCTGCCATAAGGCTTTAGCAGGGGCCAGATTTTAAATAAAAGAGGTGCGGTATGAAAATTATATACCTTTCATCCGAAGCAGTACCATTTGCCAAAGTCGGCGGTCTTGCTGATGTAGCGGGATCTTTGCCTTGTGAGATATCAAAACTCGGCCATGATATAATTGTACTTATGCCCAGATACAAAACCATAGACATTAAAAAATTTAAACTTAAAAAAACCGGAGTAAAATTTGATGTGGAAATAGCGGGTGTAAAATACAACTGCGGACTTACCGAAGGCAGACTCCCCGCATCAAAAGTTAAAGTATATTTTATAGAAAATAAAAAAGTATTCGGCTCTGGCTCTGTTTACGACGGATGCGGTACACCTATAAAATTCTCCTTATTCTCTCACGCGTCGCTTAAGGCCGTAAAATCGTTAAAATTCAAGCCTGATATTATAAACTGCAATGACTGGCATACAGGATTAACACCGCTGCTTTTAAAAAATGATCCTTTCTTTAAGAACACAAAAACAGTTATGACCATACATAACATAGGATACCAGGGAGAATTCCCCGTTAAAGACTTTAAATATACAGGTGTCCCTAAATCCGAAATAAACATATTTAAATACAAAAATAAGGTTAATTTCCTCAAGGCAGGCATATTATGCGCGGACGCGGTAAGCACGGTAAGCCCCACTTACGCGAAAGAGATACAGACAAGGAAGTACGGCCACGGCATGGAAAAATTCCTTAAATCAATTAAGGTATACGGCATATTAAACGGCGCTGATTACGAACACTGGAATCCGGAAAAAGATAAATATATTATAAAAAAATACAATAAGAAAACTGTAATAAACGGCAAAAAACTGTGCAAGAAAAACCTGCAGAAAGCATGCGAATTGAAAAATGAAGATAGTTTCATGATCGGCATGGTTACCCGCATGGTTGACCAGAAGGGTTTTGATATTTTATCAAAGGTAATTAATGATATATTAAAACTGGACCTTCAGTTTATAATTCTTGCAACCGGCCAGCCTAATTATGAGAAACTTTTTACTAAATTGCAGAAAAAACATCCTGAAAAACTGAATATAAATCTAAAATTTGATAATGAACTTGCTCATAAAATAGAAGCAGGCGCGGACGTGTTTCTTATGCCTTCCAGATATGAGCCCTGCGGTTTAAACCAGATATACAGCTTAAAATACGGAACATCCCCCATAGTGAGAAAAACAGGAGGGCTTGCCGATACCGTAGTAAACTTTAACGAAAAGACCAATAAAGGAACAGGTTTTGTATTTGATAAATATTCCGCAAAAGACCTTCTTAAATCGGTAAAAAGAGCGTATAAGTTATATCGCGATAAGAAAAAATGGGATAAGCTTGTCCAAAACGCTATGAATCAGGACTTTTCATGGAAAAGATCCGCTAAGGAATATATAAAGCTGTATAGGAAAATTATTTTACATTCTTGCAGATAAAATTATTCACTTTCCTTTTAATTTTTGCTTGTTCTTGACAAGAATTTTTACAAGATTGACAAAAACCTCAAAATACCGTAAACTTAAAGTAACTAAAAATAGTACTTTTGGGTGCATAAAATATGAAGGACAGCGGAATAGCCATTATTTTTAAAAGCAAGAACACCGTTTTTACCTCGCGCGATTTAGCTATATTATGGGGAATTAATAATTACGGTTATTTAAGATCCCGTATTGAATATTATATTAAAAACGGCTATCTTTACCGGATATATCACGGTCTTTATGCTAAAGACAGAAACAATTTTAATCTTTTTGAAGCCGCAAATAAATTACGTGTCCCTTCATATATAAGCCTTGAAAGCGTTCTTGCGTCAGAAAGCGTGATATTTCAAAAATATTCATCTGTCTTTCTGGTTTCATACGCCCCAAAAACAATTAAAATTGCTCATAGTGAATTTGTTTACAAAAAAATTAAGGATATAATTTTATTTAACCCTGCAGGAATCATAAATAAGGAGAGCTACTTCATCGCTTCAAAAGAAAGAGCTTTTTTAGACGCACTGTATTTATATAAAAATTACCACTTTGATAACCTGCGCCAAATAGACTGGAATAAAGTTGAAGAACTTCTGCCTGTTTATAATACGGCAGCTCTTAATAAACGAGTAAAGGAATATAGAAAAAATGCTGGATCAAAATAAACACAGAACCGCTATGTACAGACTGCTTACAAATATTTTGCGCGACAGTTACCTGCCTGCAGTTTTAGGATTTAAAGGCGGTACGGCATGCTATTTCTTTTATGGTCTGCCCCGCTTTTCCGTTGACCTTGATTTTGATATTATTACGAAAAAAGAAGATGTTAATTTAATCTCCCAGGAGATTTACACAAGAATAAACTCTATTATTTCCAATGAAGGATTTGAAATAAAAGATGCAAGTTTAAAATTAAATACTATTTTTTTTCTCGTTTCTTATGAAAAAGAATATCAAAACATTAAAATCGAAATTTCCCAAAGAAATTTCCTCAACAAGTATGAAATTAAAGACTTCTTCGGTCTTTCTGTTAAGACGATGATAAAAGCAGATTTATTCGCACATAAACTGGTAGCAGCAACTGATCGGAAAAATATGGCTTCTCGTGATTTTTATGATATATATTTTTTCTTCAAACAAAGCTGGCCCATAAATGAAGACATCATAAAATTACGCACCGGTAAATCTTTAAAAAACTATTTGTCAGAACTTGAAAAGTTTATTAAAGAAAATCTGCTCAACAAAAATATTTTACAGGGTATGGGCGAATTATTAAACGAAACAGAAAAAATTTGGGTAAAAAACAACCTCAAGGCGGAACTTCTGCGTATAATTACTTTTTACAGAGATTCAAATTTTTAATTCACAATCTCTGCCAACTCCATAAGCTCGTCTTTAAGATGCGGGGTGTATTTTGTTCTTTTAATCAGCTCTTTGCTTACCAGCTTATTTATATCCTTATTTAATTTAATGCCCGATATTTTAGAATAAATATCAATAAATTTATCCGTTCTTTTTTTGTATTTTTTCATCTCTTCTTTATATGTCTTTTTCCCATGTTTAACGGCCTGGGTTAAATATGCGGCAAATAAGTCCGCAATATCATACTCCGGAGCTCCCCACGCGCTTTCTTCAAAATCAACGCCGTAAATAGAACCGCCGTAAAGGATAAAGTTCTGCGGGCGCATATCCCCTTTTAACAAAACCTTATTATCTTTTTTGTCTTTTTTTCTAAATGTTTTATGGAAAAGAGCCAGCCATGAAGCTGTTAATCTGTCATAATTTTCGGCTTTACCATGGTAAATATCCGGCAGTTTATTGTAAAGGGTCCTTAGATTCTCTCCGGGGATATTTTCCAAAAATAATATGTTTTTCTCCGACCCTATAATTTTAGGAACAGCAATGCCGTGCTTTTCTGACTTTTTCAAGATGCTTTCTTCAAGTTTTCTATCGCCCCATACAAAATACTTTATTACAAAAGAAATCTTTTTTGTAAAAGATTTCTCTCCTTTTATAATCTCAACAAGGGCAACCTGGTTCTTTTTGCTCTCAAAAAACCTTACAGAAGAAAGATTATACTCTTTCCCGAATTTTCTCTTTAATTTTTCTTCCCATTTTGAATACATAGCAAAACCTTTCTTATTTTAATTAGCTGGTTGGTTAATTAATAAGAGTGCAGGCCCTTCATTAAATATGTTATCCCGACATAACAGAAGATTAAAGAAATAAAGCCTAAAATATAAAAAATATGGCGCTGTTTCCCCTCTGAGTGCACCCCGCACATATATATAATAAAGGTAAGAAGTGCCCCGGTTTCTTTAGGGTCAGCTCCCCAGTACAACCCCCAGGCATTCTGCGCCCATATAGAACCGCTTACAAGCAGTGTAAAATAAAAGAAAATACCGGCCTTATAGATCATATCGTACTGTTTTATTTCTATCTTAAATATAAGGTAAAGCAGGGTCAAGAGAAAACCTACAAAAAGAAAGCCGTATGAGATCATTGAAAGAAGCACATGGATATAAAACAAGTTGGTATTTAAAATATCCGGGAACATTTTTCCCGATTTTGTCAAAAACAAAGCCAGAACATTAATTAAAGCCATAAAAAATGTGCCGGATAAGACAAAAACAGGATTACTGTCGGATTTAAAAAGATAATACAAAATAACAGATACAAATAATAAAAGAAATACCAGAGTCTCGCCGGGAGTTGAAAAAGGCATATACCCCAGATTTATATACATTACCGTTATTAAGAAAATAATGCCTAAAATATACAGTAAAAGGAAAAATTGTAAAAATTTAAATATTTTAACATCTTTTGTAAATAAATATGTTAAACCCAGTATGAAAATTACTATTATACTTATAAGCAGTACTGCCAGCAGCATTATTCTTTCCTTTGTTTTGCGGTTAAATTAATCAATAATCCCGTGCCTATTATAAAATAAGATAAAAGTATGAAAGGATATTCGGGTATATACCTTACAAGCAGATTGATATAACATCTCTTCTTGCTTGCTTCCCATCCCGCCAGGTAAAAATTATACCCGTAATACTTAAGCGGGGAATTAAACATAATATTACCCTTTTTTACCGGGACTGAGTTCTCAAAAATAATTACCGAACAGCTGTATCCCGGTTCATGAATCCTGCTTTTCATCTTGCCGATATCGCAACCAACAAACTCAATACTAAAAGGTATCCCGCTTAATTTAACTTTCTCTCTCAGATTTACTTCTACATCCGCGGCATATTTATAAGGAGATAAGGCGCCGTAAAGACATGAAAAAATTAAAACCAGAATTCCCGTATGAATTAAAATAAAAGAGAGTTTCTTGAGATTGACCTTCCCTGTTCTTATTATTTTAAACATGGAAACAATTATCCCGGCTATTATTAAAAAATAGATAATTATTGCAGGGATTGAACTAAAAAAACGTCCTGCATCTCCATTTTGAGCCATAAATAAAGATAAAAACAATAATAGCGCAAATAAAACTAATATTAAAACAGAATAATTCTTGAATTTCTTCATACAAAATATCATTATATAAACTATTATTATTACCTTCTTTGGAAAATCACCAAAAATAATGCATTTTAAAACGAAAAACCTACCGCAAACAAATGTTCGATTAAAAACCGAGGGCATTTCACCCCGAAAGAATATTTTTTGAAAATTTCTTTTCCTTATTTTTAAGGATTTTTTAATATTTCGGATGTTTGGGGGCTTTATTTTTTATAAGTATTGGTTATAATATAAGAGTCCACTCACTTCACTCTATATTTGGCTGGTGCAGTAAAATGTACCGGCCAAAAAATTAGAGAAGCCAGCTTTTTTTAAAGTTGGCTTTTTTCTTTTTTAAATACTTAACTTTTTAAATCCCTAGCTTTTAAATTTATTAATTTCTAATTTAAATCAAGTATAATTTAAAAATTTTATTCTATCTGATAAACAGGAATATTAATTTCTATGGTTAATTAATATTTATATAAGATACGGCTGTTACAAATAACACCGGCTAAAATTTATTAAGGAGGCAGAAATATGAAAAAAACCATTATAATTATGACCGCGATTATTTTATCGGTTTGTATGATGTATGCCGCGTACTCCGATGAACTTTTAACCAAAACAATAAACTGCGGCGATGATTTCTACACATTCACATTTGATAACGACTTAAAAACACTGCAGTATTCGCTAAACGGTTTTTACGCATATAAAACCAACACGCTTATAGGAACCAATGTAAGCAAATACTGGGCGGCGGCAGGTCCCGAAGGCGCCGTTCTTGTTTATAAAGTAGAACCCAACAGCTTCCCTTATGTCCTTATCGATCACAAAACAGGGAATATCGTAAAAACCGGCTACCTGTACGTTGATAAATACGATGTTAAAGACGTAAAAGTGATACCTACCCAGACAGGGGCAAAAATTACCGTATATTATGTAACAGGCGGGGATAAATCATTTGAACTGAATTTTTAAGAAAATAAGCAGGGATAAATTAAGATAACCCTATCGGTTAAATTATAATTATATGCATAAAAACCCGTCCGGCATAAAAGGCGGGTTTTTCATTAATCCCCCGCTAAATCCCATGCCTTCTGAAATAAACAAATACGCCTATAATAACCTGAGCAAGTTATATAATTTATGATTATACCATTTATAAAGGGATTGTCATTTGCAGGATTTAATATTTACAATTACCAACTTATATGGTAATATTACCATATAAGTTGGTAGGAGGTATGATGCTGGAATATATATTAGGAAATGCAACCAAGGAAAAAATCCTGTTTTTTCTTTATACCTATAAAGAAGGATATGCTAAAGGAATAGCTGATTTATTTGAGATACCGGTTAACGCTGTTCAACAGCAGTTAAAAAGGTTAGAAGAAGGCGCAGTAGTAGTAAGCCAGCTTAAGGGAAAAACAAGAGTTTATCAGTTTAATCCGAGGTTTCCTTTTTTAAAGGAATTAGAAGCTTTATTAGAAAAAGCTATGATTTTTCTTCCTTCTAAAGAAATTGATCGTTATTATAGAAAAAGAACAAGACCCCGCAGGGCAGGTAAGCCGTTATGAAAATTGACTGGAAGAACATTGATATAAAAGAGCTTGCCGGTTTGGTTTGTCAGTATTTGAAGGATAACGGCATTGAAGCGGTATTAGTCGGAGGGGCATGTGTTTCTATTTATTCACGCAATAAGTATCTTTCCGGCGATCTGGATTTTATAACATATTCAACTATCAAGGAAATAGAGCCGGTTTTGCGCAGGATAGGATTTATTAAAGAAAGCGGCCGCCATTTTGAACATCCTCAATGTAGGTTTTTTGTAGAATTTCCGCCTCCTCCTATAGCCATAGGAAGCACTCCTATTGAGGAATTTAAAAAAGTCAAAACTAAATATGGAGTTTTAAAACTTCTTATGGTTGAGGACTGTATAAAAGACCGCCTTGCGGCATTTTATTTTTGGAATGATCTTCAATCTTTAGAGCAGGCGGTTTTAATAACAAAGGTATGCAAAACAAAGTTAGATTTTGCTTCTATAAAAAAGTGGTCGAAACAAGAAGGCGTGCTGGAAAAATACCAGAAATTTTTGAAATTAGCAAAAAAGGATTCTAAGTAAGAAAATATTAAAGTTCTTATCCGCGGCTTTTATCGTGCCGAAAGTTTTTATAAGGTTTTTTACTTTAATCACTTATAATTCCTGAGCAAGTTATATAATTTATGATTATACCATTTATAACAAACATCTTCAATTTTTATAAAGGGGTTTTACGAAATAAAAAGAACTTTTTATATATGCAAGATAAACTGCGGTCAAAAATAATTAAGTCAAATATGACTAAATTTTATTTTGCATCCGTAATACCCATTATTTTATCGGTTTATTTAATAAGCAAAGGACTGCAAAACATTAAAATATTTAATGCCGCCAAAGACTTAACATCGGTAATAACCCTGGGCGGGCTGCCCGTCCTGGTAGGAACCGCAATCCTGGTAGTTATAATAAGTCTTTTTATGTCAAACAAAACAAAAACAGTAACGATAAGCCGGGATTTTTTAAAAATTTCCCTAAGGGGAAAGTGCTGTAATATTGAATGGGGAGACTTAATCTTTTACTCAACTCCGCCGGGCAAAAAAAACTTTAAGCAGTTAACTTTGACTGACGGTAAAAATTTGATACGCGTGGACGAGTTTTTTTATCCGGAATATAAATTTCTGCACCGGTTTTTGAGCAATTTAAAAGAACAAAAAAGAAGGGAGCCCATAGATATAGCATAAAAACAGAAGGATTTTAAAATAAAACAACGAATTTTAAGATTATATAAAGGAGTTTATGTCATGCAGGAAAAAATTATAAAGCCCGTTTTAACCAAATTTTACCTTTTTTCTTTAATCCCGTTATTTTTATCAATATTACTAATCATTAACGGCAATAAAAACTTGAAAGTATTTGCCTCCACACAGGAAGTCTTCACTAAATTTCTTGTTGGTTATTTACCTATGTTATTCGGGATTATTATCATCCTTGTTTTGCTGGTTCTTTTTGCCAGCAATGTTTCTAAAAAAATTACGGTTACACCCGTATCAATAAAGTATTCCTGCGGAAAAAAAGAATTTACAACCCCCTGGAAAAATTTAATTTTCGCGACAACGCCTCCTGAGAAAAAACATTTCAAGCAGATAACTTTAAGTGACGGAGTAAATTTCGGCAAAATCGACGATTTTTTCTTTCCCCAGTATGATCTGATAATCCAGGTTATATACAAAGCAAAAGAAGCGGGTAAAGAAGAAACTTTTAATATTTAAAGATTAACCGTGCAGGGCCGCAAGCTTATCCAGCTGTTCCTGGGTCAGAAGTTTTTCTCCTCCTAAAACCCTGGAAATCAGTATTACCTTTGCAAAAAGCTCCAGAGTTTCCATGCGGTGAATCGCCGATGCGAGATCGGGCCCTAATGTAAGGGCGCCGTGATTCGCAAGAAGAAAAGCATTCCTGCCATCAAGGTATCTTTCAAGATTCTCGGGTACTTCACGGGTGGAAGGAGTAGCGTATTCTACCAGGGGTACTTCCCCTAGAATAAGTATGGCTTCCGGAAGCACTTTCTGATCAAGCGATATCCCGGCAGAAGCAAAACCTGTTGCAAACGAAGGATGGGCGTGAACAATAGCATTCACATCGGGCCTTTTCCTGTAAACAATACTGTGCATTTTTAACTCGGAAGAAGGTTTTCCTTTCCCTGATATATAATTCCCGTCCATATCGGTCTTAATAATCAAATCAGGAGTAAGATCCGCTTTATTTGCTCCTGAAGGCGTGATTAACATAGCATTAACGCCTAATTTTACACTTATATTGCCTGAAGTGCCGGCTAAAAATCCCATATCATAAAGCTTCTTAGCCGACTTTACCATATCTTGCTTTATACTCTCTTCATTCTCCGTGCTTAAAGATTCTATAACAAGCGAAGCTATATCGGATATCTTATCCTTATCAAGGACAACGCCCTTGATAATAAGCTTATCTATTATATCCTGGCATATTTTTTTGATATATTCTTTTGTATACATAATCTATCAACCCTATCGTATCAAAAATTGTGCTATTTTGTCAAAAAAATTAAAGAATACCAGCACACCCACAAGCATTAATAATATACCGCTCGCAAAAACTATTTTATTCATATATTTAAATATTTTTTTAGAATAACTTAAAAAGAAATTAAACGCAAGGGCCGAAAGAATAAAAGGAATACCCAAGCCGAGCGAATAAACAAAAAGAAGCAGCATCCCGAACCATACCGTGCCTTCTGTTGCAGCTATGGCAAGTATTGCCCCCAGAATAGGACCTATACAGGGCGTCCAGCCAAACGCAAATGTCATACCTATTATTACCGAACCAAAATAGCCCGCGGGTCTTTTTTTAAGATGTATTTTATGCTCTGACTGCATGAACTTAGGTTTAATCAAACCAACAAAATACAATCCGAAGAAAAATATCACTACCCCTGCTGCTTTTGTAATAATGTTTTTATAAGCAAAGATTAATTTTCCCAGGTAGCTGGCAGATGCCCCGAGCAGGACAAATACTACGGAGAACCCTATAAAAAACATAATAGAATGATAAAAAGCCGCCATCCTGCTGCTTTTTATTTCATCTTTATCCATATTCTGCATCTGGTCAAATGAAAGCCCTGTAATATAACAAAGGTATGACGGCACAAGGGGCAGCACGCACGGGGAAACAAAAGAAAGTATCCCGAATAAAAACGCGGTTAATATATTGATATTTTCTGCGGGCATAATTTTTAAAACCTCATATGCAAAATTGTCCGCTCATGCGGACAAAAATAAAATATTTTCTAAAAAAACAATTCATTTTAAATTTTTTACTCTAATTTAAATTTTATAACGGAGAATTTACCAGTTTTTCCAGGGTACGCGGCCTGAAACCGACAAGGGTCTCGCCCTTGTATTCTATAACGGGAACTCCTGTCTGATTTGTTATCTCAAATACTTTGTCTCTGGCAATCCTGTCAAGACTTATGTTGTATTCTTTATACGGAATATTTCTCGTGCTGAAAAAATCCTTTGCCATAACGCAGGCCGGGCAGTTATTAGACGTATAAATTACGGCTTCTCCCATAAATACCCCCTCTTTTTTGCTACCCGCATTTAGAATAACCGCAGTTTCTGCAGATAGCGCATCCTTCAACATATTCAACGGGACCCTCGCATTCCGGACATATATCAGAAGAACCGTTGCCGGATGCTTTCCCGTTATCTGCCGCTTTTCTCTCTATTTTTCTCAGCTCTGCTCCTAATTCCTGCATGGCTTCCGCGGGCTGATCAAGTCCCGCTTTTATTTTCTGCTTGGAAAGAGAGATAAAATACGGAGTCTTTACCCATGCTCTTTCAAGAACCCTGGCCACGGCGTCAGAACAGGATAAGACTACCGCCTCTTTATTATTCATGCACGCCGCGCATTTTTTGCCTTTAATCTGCTCAAGTATGTGCTTGATCTGCACGCCTGAGCTTATGGCCAGTGAAATAAATTTGCCCAGAACTTCAAAATTAACCGGAGAACAGCCCCCTGTATCTTCTTTGCCTTGGACAAGAACTTCGCATATGCCGTATTCGTCATAGTTTATGGTAATATAGACATTCCCTTCGCATATCTGGACTTTTTCGGTTAAACCGAAAGTAACCTCTGGTCTGCTTCTCGGAGAAATTAAATTCCTGTATGTCTTCAGGTGTTCAAAATTATAGAATGAGGCATCTTCCAGATCCAGGACATTTTTGGCAACTATCTGCTGTTTAGGCGATTTCTGAGGCGTGGCGGTCCCGACACTTATAACCTGTTCGCCCCTGGAGGCATGGCGGTAAATTGTTATACCCTTGCATCCCTCGCTGTAAGCCTGGTCAAATACCTGTTTGATATCATCACGCGTGGCGTCTTCCGGGAAATTAACCGTCTTTGAAACCGCGTTATCGGTATACTTCTGGAAAGCGGCCTGCATCTTAACATGCCAAGAAGGAGTTACGTCATATGAAGTTGCAAACAGTTTTTTAAACTGAGCAGGCACCCCCCTTACGTTTTTCAGAGTGCCCTTCTGGGCAATCTCTTCCATTAGTTCTTCACTGTAGAAATCTTCTTTTTCCGCCATGTATTTAAAAACTGGATTTACTTCAACAAACTTCTCGCCGCCCAGTATCTGCCTTATAAAACAGATGCCGAAAAGCGGCTCTATCCCGCTTGAACAGTTCGCTATTATGCTTAATGTGCCCGTAGGAGCTATTGTCGTAACCGTAGCGTTTCTTAATCTCTTCCCTTTTTTCTCCCAGACGCTCCCTTTATAATTAGGGAACGGTCCTCTTCTTTTAGCTATCTCGGTAGACTGCGAATAGGCTATTTCCTGTATAAAGCCCATAAGCTCTTCGGCAAGCTTGACGGCCTGGTTACTGTTATACTGTATTCCCAGCATTATCAGAAGATCGGCAAATCCCATAACGCCAAGACCAATCTTGCGGTTGCCCTTAACCATCTCGTCTATCTGCTTCAAGGGATATTTATTCATGTCAATTACGTTATCCAGAAACTGAACAGCAAGACGGGTGCATCTTTCAAGCTTCTTGTAATCCACCTCAAAACTACCGTCTTTTTCCTTAACCATCTTTGAAAGATTGATTGACCCTAAATTGCAGGCCTCATAAGGCAATAAAGGTTGCTCACCGCAGTTCGAAACCACCAATCCATTAACACAAAAGGAATTGCTGGCCGGTTCGGTTAAATCGTAAACTTTTTTCCATCCTGTTTTAACTACTTCTAAAATTTTATCTTCAAACAACATTTTAGGAAATTTTTTGTTTTTAAGTTTTTTTACTCTTTCCTGATGTTTGCTTCCTATAAATCCGACTTTATTTAAAAAGGTTCTGGCATTTATACGGTTAATATTTACCTCAAAAAGAATTCCGTCGCAGATATATGTCTTTTCTTCCCCCTTGCTATTAGTATAGGAAAATTTTTCTTTAGGCAATCTTGATCTATCATATATCCTAGAGAATATTCCTAAATTTATCAAAAGCTTTTGCGTATCTTTTAATAACTCTTCAGATTTAGATGTTAATCTAACATAATAATTGCTGTTCTCTTTATCATACGCCGCAGTGCCGTCAGCTGTGAATAATCCTTTAAGGAATCCTATTACGGCCTCTCTGGGAGCCGTAAAAATAGATTCCGGGACTCTTTTATCATCTGCTTTTACCGGCTTTATGCCCAAAGACTTGAAAAACTCGACAAAATACTTGCTGTGATATGATAAATGAATTACGCCGTTTTCCCTCTCTACCTCTTTTACAGGGAAACCGTACCATTCATTTAAAATAGGCTTAATAATATCTAAAACCTCTAAATCATCTTTGCCGAAAGTAAATCCAACCCTGCAGTTCTTATCGCCGTCCCGGAGCCAGCCGTCGCCTACCAGAGATCCCAAAACAAGGCCCAGTTCATATGACCATTCTGAAGGCAGGTTTAATTTATAAGATTTACCGTTTTTACCTTTAAATTTATTTCTTACTTCAAAGGGAAGTTTTTTGTTCTTACTGAAACCGCCTTCGCCGGATTGCAATAATATCTTATGAACATCCGGTTTTAAGTCTCCTGTCTTAACCCAGCCGTCAGTTGTCATTATCTTATGATCCGGAGTTGCGGTAAGCTCAAAACCCGCTCGGGTTACAATTTTATAAACTTCTTTCTCGCCGCTTTCAACAGCCCTGCTTATTAAATTAACGCTTACACCATCTTCAAATTCCACAACCGGCTGGTTATACGTGCCTTCCATCCTGGCGTTCATGTACTGATCTACCCTGTTATCGGTAACAACCCCCAACCCGCCTTTTGAATACATTTCAACTAAACGGTCCATTCTCATCAGACCGTACTGTGTTGAAACTAAAGAATCGCCCGTTATGCACGGGTTAGTGCTTTCTATAGTCCCTATATGCGGTGTCGGGTTTGATTTATTAAGCCTGTCTATAAAAACTATGCCGGGCTCGCCGTTATGCCAGGCCATCTCAACTATAAGGTCAAAAATTTCCCTGGCTCTTAATTTATCTACCACTTCTTTTGTGTTAGGATTTACAAGATTGTATTCCTGGTCATTTACCACTTTCTCCATGAAGTCTTCTGTAACACCGACAGATAAATTAAAATTGGTAAGTTCATTCGTGTCTTTCTTGGCGGTTATAAATTCAAGTATATCGGGGTGATCGACATTCATGATGGCCATGTTCGCGCCTCTGCGGCTCCCTCCTTGTTTGATTACATCCGTAGCCGCATTAAAAACCCGCATAAAAGATAATGGTCCGCTCGCAAATCCGCCCGTTGTAGATACCCGGTCATTTTTAGGACGCAGGTTGGTAAATGAAAATCCGGTGCCCCCTCCTGATTTATGTATTAGAGCGGTATTCTTAACAGTCTCAAATATGGATTCCATGGAATCATTTACGGGCAGAACAAAACAAGCGGATAACTGCTGGAGATCTCTTCCCGCGTTCATTAAAGTCGGAGAATTCGGCAGGAATTCAAGATTGGCCATTAGATTATAAAAATCTTTTGTCTTTTCTTTTATATCAATAAAAGGCTCATATATAAGATCGGCGCTTGCTATGTTAACTGCAACACGCCAGAAGAGATCTTCTATTGATTCAACCGGCTGGCTGTTTTCATCTTTTAATAAATACCTTTTTGCTACAACTGTTTTTGCGGTTTGGGATAATTCTACATTATGTTCTTTGACATTCTTCCCTATTTCTTCCATCTGCATCTGTGCAACTAAATTACATAAATTATTAGCTGGAGACAGCTTCTCTGGCATTATGACATCCACCCACCCTTTCTATATCTGTTGCTATGTTAATTTTTAACAAAAATCTCTTATTTTACAACATCTTTTCTAATAAATTGCTAAAACGCGTATGCTACAGCTTAATTTTAACATATCCCAAAATCAGTGTCAACTACATATAGTGGTTTTTAGTTAAAAATCAACCGATATGCACTATATGTTGTGTAAAATGTCGAAAAATAAGGATAGTTTTGTATTTCACAAGCATCTTTAATTCTTACTTAACAAACAAAATCCTTTTTTCGTGTTAGCAATATTATACTTATATCAAAAAATACTCCTTTTGGTACCATTTTTCATCAAAAATTACTCCATTTGACCTATATCCGTATACGCGGGGGGGGGTATAATATAGGTGGGAAGAGGAAAAGACACTTTCCGCGAGCAAGATTTAAAGGCATACAATGCCATTAAATAAAATCAAAAGAAAGGAGGTTAACCAAGGTGAAAAAGGTACTTATAGCACTAATAGCAATAGTATTTATGGCAACAGCGGCATTTGCGGGAACAACAGATACTCAGACAGTATATTATGAGATTGACGCGATTAACGAGATTGTAATGGGTTCGGACACAACCTTAACAGTTAATGCAGCTAACGCAGGTTCAGAGCCAACCATGAAAACTAGCACTACACTGTATTATTCTGTAACTACTAATGAAACAGGAAAGAAAATAACAGGTTCAATTAATGCAAATATGCCTAGCGGCACAACACTTAATGCGTATATGGCAGAGGCGCCGGGCAATGGTGAAACTCTGGGAGAGATAGCGCTAAGTACAACCGCTGCGGACCTTGTAAGCAGCTTTGAAAAAACTGTTGATGCAAATATGAATTATTTCATGGAGTTAATTTCAACAGTCGCAGCCGGTCTGCCCGCTGACGGTTCCAGAGTCGTAACCTTTACATTAACGGATACATAAACAGATATTTTAAGTTAGTGTTAAATCAAAAACAGCTCCGAAAGGGGCTGTTTTTTAAATATTTCTACCAGCGATCATTTCTTTTTATGCGTTAACAGTCATGCTCTTTTTAAGTTCTTCTGTCAGGGCAGGGACTATCTGAAACAGATCCCCGACTATTCCGTAATCGGCTATTTTGAATATATTGGCGTCAGGATCTTTATTTATGGCTACGATGCATTTTGATGTGGTCATGCCGACTAAGTGCTGTATCGCCCCGCTTATACCGCACGCGATATAAAGGTTGGGTGATACGACTTTGCCTGTCTGGCCTACCTGGAACTGGTGGTCACGCCAGCCGGCATCTACCGCCATACGCGATGCGCCTACAGCGGCGTTTAAGGTTTTCGCTAAGCTTTCAAGTATTTTAAAATTTTCCTGTTCTTTTAAGCCGCGCCCGCCGGAGACAACAATTTTTGCTTCTGTTATTTCTAAAGTTTCTTCTTCAGGTTTTTCTAATTTTACCACTTTCCTGTTTAAAGTTTCAGGTATGGAGTATTCAATATTTACAATGTTTGGAGAAGCGGGGTTTTCTTCCACTTCAAATATATTCGGTCTTACCGTTATTATCTGGGGATTGGTTTTAATTGCGGCGGTTGATATAATTTTGCCCCCGTATACAGGTCTTTTAACTTCAATTCTGCCTTCGGAAGTAAGACTTAAGCTTACGCAGTCTGTAAGTACCGATGAATTTACTTTAGGAGCTAAAATAGATGCCAGTTCCTTGCCGTGTGTTGTTGACGGTATTAAAACTACATCAGGGGTATGTTTGTTTATAAGGTCGGTTAATATATCGGAATAGATGTTTGTCTGATAATAATGCAGGGTATCATTTTCAAATGTGTAGATATTCTCCGCGCCGTATTTTGAGAGAGTTTCGGTAAGCGGGGATACTTTATCTCCCAGTATTACTGCCGAAACAGAACCGCTAGTGTTTTTAATCAATCTTTTTGCTTCGCTTAAAAGCTCAAGGGTTGATTTTGATAATGTATTATGTTTATATTCCGCGATTACCCAAATATTCATGATTGCATCCTCCGTGTATTTATTAAAGAACTTTTGCTTCTTTTAGTTTTTCTACCAGCTTGGTAACAACTTCGCCCGCTTCGCCTTCAAGTATTTCGCCCTGTTTTCTCTGGGGCGGATATTCTAATTTGGAAGTCCGGGTTCTTGTTTCATCCTGAGATATTCCCAGATCAGTAATCGTTAGCTCTTCTATGGGTTTTTTCTTTGCCTGCATAATGCCCATAAGAGATGCGTATCTGGGCTGGTTTAATCCTTTTTCAGCTGATATTATTGCCGGCAGGGAACATTCTATTACCTCTGTATTGCCTTCAATTTCTCTGCGGACAGAGCAGTTTTTGTCACTTATATCTATTTTAATAGCCGAGGAAACAAAAGGTATGTTTAATAAAGAAGAGATTGCCCCGGGTACGAACATTGCCCCGTCATCTACAGCCTGTTTGCCTGTTAAGATAATGTCATAGCCCAGTTTTTCTATTGCTTTTGAGAGTATAAGGGCTGTTGAATAGCTGTCGGTTGATTCTGTTTCTGTTTTCACCCGGACGGCTTTTGTTGCTCCTAGAGCGAGACAGTTTCTCAGTACTTCCTGCGAAGTTGCTCCCCCCATGGTGATGGCCGTGATCTCGGCTTCTGGGTTTGCCTGTTTGATTCTTAAAGCTTCTTCCATGGCATATTCGTCATAAGGGTTTAAAACGAATTTGATGCCGCTTGTTTCTATGTTTGTCCCGTTTGAATTAATGCGTATGTTTGCTTCAGTATCCGGAACCTGTTTTGCCAGGACGATTATTTTCATAAAATTACCTCCTTGAACCAGTATAAATATATTTATAAGGTATCTTAATAATAAAGTCAAGAATTATGCATAAGATACGGATTGATATAAAGGGAATATAGTATTCTTTGAAGAAAAAAACATCTATGAAGAAAAGGTCTGAAATACTTAATGCAGGTTTAAGCATAAGCGGTGCCGGGTCAGGAAAAACCGTTGATCAGATTACATTTGAAGCGATAGATAACGCGCTGAAAAATGCTCCTGTGGATTTTCATGATATAGACTGCTTTATATTCTGCGAGAATAAAGATACGGGTATAATTAACCCCGGAGGATCAAATCTTTTCAACAGGATTGCAAGGCGGGAGGAATTTAATTCCAAAAGTATCTATAAAATTTTTCAGGACGGCTTATACGGCCTTTATATAGCCGATCTTATGCTTGCTTCAAAGCAGTATGATATTGTTATGGTAATAGCGAGCGGCAACCCTTCCTCGGGGAAAGATTTTTCCGCGGGCAGTATAAGCGGTTCTGTAATAAATAAATTCAACCCTATTTCCATGGCAGGACTGGAGATGCGTAAATATCTGGCGCTGTCGGGCGACGACAGGGACAATTGCGCCGAGATAGTCGCAGAAAGCAAAAGAAAAGCAGGTGATAATGTAAGGGCTAATTTCGGGGGAGAGATTTCAAAAGACCAGGTTTTAAATTCCGAGATAATATCGGAACCTCTGTCTGTTATGGATGTATCTCCTTCCGTGGACGCCTCTGCGGCTTTGATTGTTTCGTCGCCGGATATTATTAAGTCTCCCGAAAAAGTGTTTATAGACTCTATTTGCTGGGTTTTGGATAAGGGTGCAGGAAACGCGTTTTTTTCGGGCACTGATATAGGGTACCCTGCTCATTTAGAGAATGTATCAGGGCAGATTTATGATAAAGCCAGGATAAGCAAAGTTATGGAAGAGATTGATTTATTTGAGCTGGAGGATTCCTATTCGTTTCAGCTGCTGCAGGCGGTAAAAGCGATGAAGCTGTCGCTGAATAAGAGCGCATTTGATACTTTTATGGAGAATAATAATAGGATTAATATCTCCGGCGGCTCCCTGGGAATGGGTAATCCTCTGTCTGCCAGAGGGCTCTTAAGGGTTGCCGAGGCCGTTCTTCAGCTTAAGGGCGCGGCAGGTCCCAACCAGGCCGAGCTTTCTAAATTCAAAATCTTGGTTCAGGTGCACGAGCCTCTGCCGCGGCGTTCAGGCGGGGGTGTTATTCTTTCAAGGGAATAAAAAGAATAAATAAAGAGCTAAAAGGATTTACATTATATAGTAGAGAAAAATAAGTAAAAGAAACCGGAGGTGTCTTGATGAATAAAAAAATAATAATTTTAATTCTTCTTGTGTGTTTCTGTTTAACGGTCGGCTCTGCTTTTGCCGAGTATAAAACAGTAAAACTTACAACCCTGAAGCATTTGTATGGCGAATATCAGGGCAAGGACATATATGTTAAATGCCGCATAATACCGTGGGCACAGGAGCTTTATGTCGCTTACGAAGGTTCGGAAATTTTTCTTGTTATAAATAAACTTGATGATTTTAAGCCGGAAGCGCAGGATGAAGTTTATATGAAGGTAAAGCCGCTTTCAGATCGCGGTCTGGATTATCTTCAGGTAATAGAAGGCAAAGTAATTGTTGCCGCGAATAAGCCGGTTTTTAAAAAGGGCGAACTCTGCATAGTGAACAGCGAGCCCTTTGACGTGCTTGTTCTTAAAGTTGAGAAAGACAGTAATAATAAATATGATAAATATGACGAATATGTGGTATGGGGCGATCCAGCCATGAAGCTGATTAAGCTTGTTGGTTCAGAAGTAATTTTGGAAGGAAGAATAACCGAATCGCCGCATAGTGATGTTGCAGATCAAGGCATTGAAGTGGTTAAATATAAGGTTCTGGAAAAAACAACAACACCTTAAATTATGGCTGTTATGGCACAGGAATAATATAGAGTAAACTTGAATAATAATTGGATTTTGTGTAAAATCCAATTATTATTATTTTACAGCTTGTACAGGTGCTTTTATAATATGACAAACTTAAAAAAATACATAATTTTTATTCTTGCCGGAATAATTATTATTTTAAACGGATGCTCCGGAGGCAGCTCTTCCGGCGGCACCGGCACATCTTCCGGGACATTATCCGAAAATACAAATTCAAGGCCCTCTTATGATGTAGTCCGCACTTATACGGCTGATAATTTTTCTTCTCAGGACCAGGGGGTGCTGGTTGTATCATCTCATTATACGGGCCAGGCGCCTTCTTTCAGCTATTCGGCTTCAACTCAAGAATCAAAACAAGGCCCTGTTTTATTTGCGCCGGTAAATAATATGAGCAGATTGAAAGATACGCTAGACGGAAAAGAAGCGGATAAGGATCTTGATATATCACTTATAAAATACGGAGAATATGTAAATAAAACAACAGGCGTGAATAAAAAAGATTTAGGTATCCCCAAAGCTTATAATGAAGGAGACGAAGAGGATTTCCATATACTTTCCGGAGGATCCGGTTTTTCCACCTGTACGGCGCGTTGTTACAAAAAAGGCGATCACTGTTATGTTTTTATTGATACTTCTTCGGAAAATATACCGGCTGAAGACAGGGAAGCTGTAGCGGGTAAGATTGTTGCCTCGTTTGAAGAAGATAATTCGCCTTTTAATCCGGGCGTCGGTATATATGATAAAACCCGTGAATACTTCGGGACGGAATGGTCTCCGGGGATAGACGGCGATACGCGTATATTTATTCTCATATCACCAAAACTGGGCAGTAAATACGGTTATTTTTTTTCTCTGGATGAGACAACCGCTCAGAATTCAAATAAGAAAGAGATAATATACGTTAATGACGACATTTTCGGGAATAATATGTATGACGGCCTCGCGACAATAGCGCATGAGTTCCAGCATCTTATAAATTATAATATGAAGTATGTGCAGAACGGAGTTTTTGAAATTATCACGGTAAATGAAGGGCAGTCAGTTCTCTGCGAGCACTTAAACGGATTTACCCCCCAGGGCGGCGGAACTTACGCGGGAAACGGGTATATACTGTCAAAAATAAAGAGTTTTCTGGAGGACCCGTCTTCATTTTATTTTTATTACTGGTCCGGAGGCGCGGATTACGGACCGGCATACCTGTTTATGCTGTATATCATGGAAAGGTACGGGGCAGATACGATAAAAAGCATCGCAGCATCTTCCGAGGCGGGTACAGTTAATATAGAGAACCGTACAGGCACTTTATTCTCAATTCTTTTCAGGGACTGGCTGCTGGTTAATTATTATTCGGGGCTTTCCGGAAGCCCTATTCTTCCTTCGGGTGATCCGCATTCGAAATACGGTTCAATTAACATTAAAGGTACTTATACCGGATACAGCCGGAGAGATAATATATCTACAGAGGATTATGCATTGGGCGGCGTCTCTTTCTCCGGCAGTATTTCAGGCTATCCGGGCAGTGAAGATATATCTCTGGGGCAGTATAACTGTAAATATTTAAAATTTACCACGCAGTCGGAAACAGCCGAAAATATAAGCATTATTTACAGCAGCGCTTCGGATTATTCCACTTATTCCAATTTTATTATTGAGCATCCGGCAGGGACTTTTGCAGATATACAGTAATTGAGTTAACGGGGTGATAGTTTTATGAGTAAAGGAATGATTCAGGTTTATACCGGAAACGGCAAAGGCAAGACAACCGCCGCTCTCGGAGGCGTCTTAAGGGCACTCGGGAATAATATGAAGGTCTGTATTATCCAGTTTATGAAGGGCAAGGAAACAGGCGAGATAAAGATGTTAAAAGGCATGGATAATGTGGATATTAACCAGTTCGGCACGGGCGAGTTTCTTAAAAAGGGTGATCCTTCTTATGAGGATTACAAAGCCGCGGAGATGGCTCTGGAATTTTTTAAAGATACCATGAACAGCAGGCAGTACGATTTAATTATTCTGGATGAGATTGTTACGGCGGTAAATTACGGACTGATTGAGCTCTGGGAGCTTGTAGACGCGGTAACTACAAAACCCCAGCCTCTTGAGCTTATTTTAACCGGCAGGGATGCTCCTCCCGAGATTTTAAAAGCGGCGGATCTGGTTACCGAGATGCTGGAGATAAAACATTATTATAATAACGGTATTGAAGCCAGAGAAGGCAGGGAATATTAATTTTTAAGTACCAAACGGAGGCATAGATGCTTATACATGAATACCAGGCAAAAAATTTAAAGAGGAAATTTGATATCGCGCTTCCCAAGGGGTCTGTTGCGGCAACTCCTGAAGAAGCGTATAAAATAGCCCGTGAGATTGGCGAAAAAGTTGTCGTTAAAGCGCAGGTGCATGCCGGGGGAAGAGGCAAGGCAGGCGGTGTTAAATTATGCAACACTCCGGAAGACGCAAAAAAAGCAGCAGAAGACATTTTAGGCATGAAGATAAAAGGGTTAACCGTTGAGAAAGTTCTTGTTGAAGAAGCGGTTAATATAGATAAAGAATTCTATATAGGAATAACCCTTGACAGGGCAAAGGGAAAAAACTGTTTTATGTTTTCTCCCGTGGGCGGGGTTGATATAGAAGAAACGGCCGTTAAGCAGCCCGATAAGATTTTTAAAGAATATATAGATCCCTATCACGGGCTCCAGGGTTTCCAGATAAGAAAACTGATTTACCCCGCAGGGTTAACAAAAGAACAGAATAAGCACCTTGCCGATTTTATGAGAAAGCTTTACCTTGCTTATGAGAAGTATGACTGCTCGCTTGCCGAGATTAATCCTCTTGTATTAACCAAGGAGGGAAAATTTGTCGCGGCGGATGCCAAGATAAACATAGATGACAACGCTCTATTCAGGCATCCCGAACTTATGGAATTTAAAGAATCGGCGCACGATGACGAAATTGAGAAAATCGCGCATCATAAAAATATTGCTTATGTGCGGTTAGGCGGCGATATAGGGGTCATAGGCAACGGCGCCGGCCTTGTTATGACCACAATTGATATGGTATCCATAGAAGGCGGCAAAGCCGCCAACTTCCTGGATGTAGGCGGCGGTGCAAGTGTTGATACGGTTAAACAGTCGCTTGAACTTATACTGACGGATAAAAACGTAAAGGGTGTTCTTTTTAATATATTCGGCGGCATAGTAAGGTGCGATACCGTAGCCCAGGGTATAGTTAATGCCATAGAAAGTTTGAATATAAAAGTGCCGATAGTGATAAGGTTGAGCGGCACAAGGGAGGAAGAAGGCAGGCAGATTTTAAAAACTTCCAACCTTATATCCGCGGAGAGCATGCAGGACGGCGCGAGAAAAATAGTTGAGCTTGTAAAAAAAGCGTAATATTTAATCCGGAGGCAAGTCATGTCAATTATAATTAACAAAAACACAAGAGTTGTAGTACAGGGAATAACCGGAAAAGAAGGTTCGTTCCATAC
>JBDRKI010000056.1:0-3176 GCA_043814095.1 Armatimonadota bacterium
TAAAAGATAAGAAAACTCTCCGGCTAAGAGATATAATCTGTTTGAACGGGCCACATCTATAATGCTGATTTTTTCAGGCAATGAATCTGTAGTATGAAATCTGCTGACCAGCTGGGCTGTAAGCTGTAAATCACCGTCTTCGGGCGGGATATCGGACGGAGTACCTTCAGACATTAGTAAATTATCAGTCCCCTTAACAGCCTCTGACATTTTTACTGCAGGTATGCCGGCACCTGCAGATGCCGCTTCCAGCGCTAATTGAGGCGGGAATAATGCTTTTGCTGCATCCTGCATAATCTCCATAACGCTTTTAGGCGCTAATTTCCCTGATTCAGGCCTGTTAAGAGCCGGTTTGGGAGTCTGAGGTTTTGCAACAGCTTTCCTTGCAGCTTTAACTAAAGCATGTGAAGGTTTAAGTTTTGAATCCATACCGCCGACTACAGTGTCAACCACCGCAGGATCAGGCGCTGCCGCCTTAGGCGGGAGAATCTTCGGTTTGAGTTTTACAGGCTCGGCTTTACCTTCTGTGACTTTCACACTAGGCCTCTGGGCCCTGGGTGCTTTTCCTACTTTTTTTGCGGACATGCTTACAGGGAACCCGTCTTCGCCGAGCTCTATACCGTATTCTGCTTCCCATACAGAGCCGCGCTGCGTTACTACCCTTACTTTCTTAGGATTGCCGTTAGAATGCCTTTCTATTACATCCATTATGCTTGCTTTTATGCCTTCTCCAGAAGGAATAGATGATCTTGACACAACTCTGAATCTGCCGTTTTCAAATATAATTGCTTTGGTAAAAGCTAATTTATTAATCTTGCCGAACGCTTTGGGCCCGAATATCAAGCCCATTACAGTACCGGTAAGAAGAGCTCTCTCTACTGATGTGCCGTGATTCCATATATGAACAGCTTCTGTTATGTCTTTATCTATCTGTGATAAACCGGCTATAAACCTTGCCCATGTTATCGGATTATATAACTGGCGGAAGAACATGAACATACCGTACATCTCAAGCAATGTATTCCTGCCCAGTTCATTGTTTACCTTAGCAAGTGACGGGAGTATAGCCATATCAAGATATGAAAAACCATGTTCTATTACATTCCACCTATCAAGTTTTTCACAGAATTTTCCCACGGCCTGAGGTGAATACATCTTATGGAACATAGAATAAACAAAATGCCTGCCTTTAAGTAGATTGAAATTAGTTATTTCTGCGGTGTTATTGGGTACAAGCGCAAGCCTCGGTATTAATGCACCGTCGGAATCCTTAACATTGTCTAAATACACATATATTTCTTTTAACCTGCCTTGGGCTATATCTTTCCTGTAAGGAGAGATCCATCTTGCAAGCCCCTTTGCATCATTAACCGAAGGGCCTACCTTGCCTATTCTTCTTATCTGGGCGGCAAGCTTACCGGGGTTCATGAAGTTAAGCTCTGCCCACCAGAGCTTAACATTATCCCATGCGGGAAGATTTATTTTTAGATTCTTTACCTGTCTTGCGAATGAAATATATTCACCTTCTGTGAAATTCTCTTTACAGAAATTTATGAATCTTACTCTCTCTGCTTTAGGCCAGTTCTTAAATGCTGTATTCTTAAGATAAGGGAATAGAACTACATTATCAGGCATGGTATGTTTATGAAGATAAAATACTATCTTTTTAAACCTTTTTACCTTATCACCGTAATTACTTACTTCCATATTGTTAAGATTAACAAATAGATTATCTTCTCTTCTGCCGTTAAATCTCTCATTCTTAAGATTACTGTACATGGATAATAGTTTTTCTTGTGAACATCTCAGCTTTAAATTCACAAAGAAACTATCCGCATGATTCTTATTAACGAATCTTAATAATCCCTTATCTATAAATGAATGATTAAATACGGTAAATTCATTTACTTTAATTAAAGGTTTAACAGGATGATGGAATAAGTCTTTGTTTTTAGCTATATCTATAGGTGGTTTTTTAGGTGCCGTATAATGAGATTTAGCTACTTTAACTCTTTTTCTGATTTCTACCACTTCTGTATTTCTTGGCTTTATTTCCTTTTTCCCTGTATTACGGAACTGTTTTACAAATTCATTAAATAGGTGTACAAACAGAACTTGATCTTTGGGCATCTTCCTGAAGCCGTATTCTTTATATTCACCGTAAAGGGTAGAATAACCTGAGCTCTGTAAAGCTTTAAGATAATCTTTACCTATGGAAGAGCATAAGATTTTATTCATATTATGCTGGTTGGCATACATGATATAACTTGAATTCTTTATATGAAACTCATTGAATAATCTGAAAAGAGCTTCTTTTTTCTTTGAAAGATACTCTGCTTCTTTTTTAGGTAGATATTTTAATTTTCTCTGGTTATCTACTATGATTTTCCACAGGGTAAAATCTTTCTTTTTAAGAGAGCTAAGAAACTTTGTTCCCATGCCAGAATTTATATATTTATCAAAGTTTCTTTCATCAATAATATTAAAAGTCATCTTCTGTTTTGCAGAAGATGATTTAGTTATTTTTACGGAATTAACCGAATCTTTAAGGCGGTCGTAAAGTCCCACTTTTCCCCCGATAACATAATTTCTATATAAATAACTTAATTATTATATATATACCGCTATTTTCATATTAACAAATATATGTTGCCAAATTATTAACAAAATATTAACAAATTGTTAACTTTTTTACTTTTTACATAAAAATGCCTAAAAACGATAAAAAACACCCTGAATTTCCGGGGTGTTTTTTGCTTATATTTCAGTATTATAGACTGGAAATGGAAGTTTGCTTCTCCTTTATAAGTTTATTAACGCTCAACATTAACGGCTGAAAAACTATCGTTTGCCGTCAGCGCTTCATTCGGAAAAGCGTATGCCCTTATTAAAAGCTCGCCCGGCGCTGTATCCGCGGGAACACGCAGGACTGCCTGATTATTCGCCTGAGGATTATTTATATTCAACTCCGCCACACTTCGGTTATTGCGCATAAAGCTTACAAGTATTCTCTGAGCCACTCCCACAGCCCGGGGATTCATCGCAACCGTTATGTTTACTTCCTGGCCAGGCGCAACACCGGTATCCCGGACAGGGCTTGTTATGTTTATATTCGCGGGTATCAGCTCAACATTAACGGCTGAAAAACTATCGTTTGCCGTCAGCGCTTCATTCGG
>JBDRKI010000057.1:0-16358 GCA_043814095.1 Armatimonadota bacterium
TAGGTGAAGGAAATATACCCATGCCGATACCCAGCAGTAAAAGTGAAAAAATAATATAAGTAAAGTTTGTTTCGTGCTTCAGGAAAATAAAGAATGTAAGGGCCAGTGAAAGTAAAAGTGCCCCCATTGAGCATATCATACGGCAGCCTATCCTGTCGGATGCTGCGCCCGCAATAGGCTCTAGAATTATACTTATAGCCGCAGGTACCAGCATTATAAGACCGGATACATATACGGAGAGATTTTTAGTTTCTTCAAGGTAAAACGGAAAAATGAAAAATACTCCGGTAATTACAAGCATATACATGAGTATTGCAATAACACTGTTTGTAAAATGGTAGTTTCTGAACATAGTAAGATCAATTATCGGATAGGAAATCTTTTTTTCCCAGATAATAAGGGCAATTATAAAAACTGCAGTTATTAAAAGGTAAAGGATTGTTCCGCTATGTTTTGCAATTTCCAGGGAATATATGAAACTCACAATGCTTAGGCAGATAAGGACTGTGCCCGGCATGTCAAACCTTTTATCGGCAGGTTCCGGTTGTTCTTCAGGTAAATATTTAAGTATTATAAAAAATGTTGCAAGTGCTATAGGCACATTTAGAAAAAAGATTGAGTGCCAGCCTATGTACTGTGTTATAAAACCGCTTGCGGCAGGTCCCAGAGCATAAGCTAGCCCGAAGGCAGCTATTATTATACCGAAAAATTTCCCCCGGTTCTCCGCCGGAAGAAAAATCGGTACAACGGCAAAATTTACCGCTAGTATCATAGCCGAGCCCATGCCCTCAAGCATCCTGAAGAAAAGAAGCATGTTAATGTTGTTTGATATACCGCATAGAAATGTGCCCGCCATAAAGATTAATAAGCCAGCCAAGAGAACCTTTCTATAGCTTTTTATATCTCCTAGCCGTCCAAAAGGCAGGGAGAATACCGCAGTAGATGCCAGAAAAAGTATCATTACTTTAGATACATGGCTTACACTGATACCGAAATACCTAGAGATAGTAGGGAGTGCTATATTTACCCCTGATTATTCACAAGAGATTATTAATCGAGCCTTAACTGTTGATTGATATAGCGTTAAGGGATTTTAAATCTGCACCCGTTGGGTGCATTTTTTTTTGCAAAAAAGGATGATTTTTGATGGCAAAAAGAGAAATCTCCTCTAAAGAATTAATTAAAAAATTAACCTTTAAAGGAGACCAATCAATGGATTATAAATTCAACTTTAACCCAAAAATATCCTTTAATTTTTCAGGAGAAAAAATAAGTTCAAATGCGGGCTTGCTTCCAGTTAAAGAATTCGCTGATAAATTACGATTGGGGAAATGGCTAAACGAATATTTAAGCCCCTGTAAAAAACACCGTAAACATTCTTTTGTTCAATGCTGCCTGCAAAAAATTTACAGCATAATCTCGGGACATGAAGACAACTGCGACAGTCAGATATTAAAACTGGATCCTGTATTTCAAACCATTTTGGAAAAAGAAATCGCTTCTCAGCCAACTCTTTCTCGATTTGAAAATTCAGCCGCAATTTGTGACAGGAAAAACTTACAGGAATTAAATTTAGACTTAACCTTGTCCACATATTCCGATAAAGACTTACAAGAGATGACAATAGATACAGATTCTATGGATATTATAGCTCATGGACATCAGATAGGCTCCGGATATCATGGTTATTACGAAGATAATATTTATCACCCTATTTTTTGTTTTAATGCCGCAACGGGCGATTGCTTAAAAGCGCAGTTAAGAAAAGGCGTTACTCATACGGCGAATAAAATTGTTGTTTTTCTTTCCCCCGTGATAGATAAATTAAAACAAAAAAACCCTGATATTCATTTAAAATTACGGGGCGACGCGGGCATGAGCATACCGGCGCTATATGAATACCTGGAACAAGAGGGCGTTAATTATTATATCCGCTTAAAAAGAAACCCTGTTTTGGAAAAGCTTTATGAAGACGTTCAATTAGAAACTTCAGTGAAAAACAAAAATATTTCTTACGGCGAATTTTTTTATAAAGCCGATAGTTGGACTCATTCAAGACGAGTGATAGTAAAACGGGAAATTAAAGCAGAATTATTGTTTCCACTCATATATTTTGTGGTTACTAACGATTCGGCGGGCGACGAAGAAGAAATTATTGAATTTTATCAGGACAGGGGAATAGCCGAAACATATCTTAAAGAAGGTAAATTAGGTTTTTCATGGGACAGATTGTCTTGTCATAGCTTTATGGCTAATCATTTCAGATTGCAATTGGCTGTTTTGGCATATACCCTCATTAACTTAATGAAAAGATTGATATTTAAAAACACCGTATTTTGTAAATCGAGCATAAACACATTAAGATGGAAGTTGATTAAATTGGGTTCCGTAGTGGTTTCGCATGCCAGAAAAATATATTTTAAATTCAGCAAATCTTATCCGTACATAGATGATTTTTTGCGAGCATTAAAAGCGATTCATTGCCTCAATTATTAAGGCGCTGTCAAAAAAACACCTTTAAAAAATTAGCAGGGGCACATTGCAATGTGCCCCTATCCGGTGAAACTTTGTCTTTTTACTGAAAAAGTATGTTTTTTTTCATAGTTGGGGCTTGATTAATCAAGCCACCAACAGAAAACTTCTTCTCTGCAAATTCTGCGCTCTCTGCGGTAAAAAAAACAACATTATTTTTTGTTCTATGAATAATCTGGGTTTACTATTCCCAGATCAAGTCCTGCCATAAAACCGATAAGAGCAAGTCCTAAGACTACCCATTTTTGCTGTTTTTTGTCTTGTATTATAAAATTTTTCATAGAAAGCCTTTAACTGTATTTAAAATAATTACAGGCAGTAAACTTTTTTCCATACGGCAAAATTAATTAAACGCCACATATAAGAAGAGTTGTGTTTTAATATTTTATCCCAGTTATTAAGTATAGATGATGTATTTATAAAAGGATCAAGATCTCTTGTTATATATGATTTAAGATCTTCTTTCATAAAATGTAGCCAGTCATATTCGGGTGTTGCAAACCCTATTTTATCCGTTCTTTTTCTTATCTTAGCAGGTATTATATCTTTTACGGCTTCCCTTAAAAGATATTTACTGAATCCGTTATGTATTTTGTAGGATGAAGGAACGGTAGATACATATTCAATCAGATTTATATCATCAGCAAATGGTGTTCTTGCTTCGATGGAGAACCTCATGGAATTTCTGTCTTCATACCTTAGCAGGTTCTTAAGGTGTCCTTCCGTCTGGCTTTCAAAAAGCATTTTATTTAAAGATATCTGTTTCTTTTCTCTGTGTAGTCTTAATCTTTTTAAATTTTCTTTCTCAAACCCATTATCAAAGTACATGTTTTTATATACTTTAGGTTTGGAATCTTTTAAAGAAAGTATGTGCTTCATAACAGATTTTAAAGCTATGCTTTTATCTATGGATGAATTGGAAAGAGAATTGAATTCTCTTAAAAAAGACGCTATATCAAGATTTTTCAGTATTTCGTTAAAGAAAGTCCCGTAATAAGCGGAGTAACCTGTAAAGAGTTCATCAGCTCCCTGGCCGTCAAGAAGTACTTTTACATTATTTTCTTTTGCAAGCTTCATTACCATGTACTGGGCGTAGATGCTTGTTGAAAGGAACGGTATATCCTGTGTGTATATAAGGTCTTCAAGGTCTTTTAAAAATTCTTCCGGTTTAGGGAAGGTTTTAAACCATAAAGTGTCTGCTGTTTTAGCGGCAAGCTCTGCCCAGCGGCTTTCATCTATATCTTTTGAGTCATAGCACGCGGTAAAGGTTTTCTGTTTTTCTCCTATCTGAGGCAGAGCTTCTTGATTTAACAGCCCGCTTATTATACATACAATGGTTGAAGAATCTATACCTCCGCTTAAACATGACCCTACAGGCACATCAGACCTTAAACGGAGCCTGACCGCATCAATAATAAGGCTTCTTGTTTTACGGGAGTATTCTTCAAGTTTTTTAGAACTAAATTTTTTCCACTTTTTTGTATAATCTAAATTATAATATTTCCATTTTTTGAAGCTTCTATCTGAAAAATTATATTCAAATGAGAAAGAAGGCGGCAGCTCAAAGATACCCTGGAAAAAGCCTTCTTCTTCGTTTTCCTGACATCCAAACGCAAGATAATCAAATACAGCTCCCGGATTTATTTTTTTATTAATAAAAGGAAGTATGGATAAAGATTTTATCTCTGATGCGAATGCAAACTGGTATTTATCAATATAGTAATAAAAAGGTTTTACTCCGAACCTGTCTCTAGAACCAAAAAGAATATTCTTACTTTTATCATAAATTACAAAAGACCACATCCCGTTAAACTTCTTAACACAGTCCTGTCCCCATACTTTATATGCGTTAAGGACAACTTCTGTATCTGTATTTGTACTAAATGTGCATTCTAAAGCTTCAAGTTCTTCCCTTAGTTCAATGTAATTATATACTTCACCGTTAAATATTATCCATAAGTTTTTATCTTTTGAGCACATTGGCTGATGAGCATAAGGTGATAAATCTATAATTGAGAGCCGTCTGTGTGCAAGAACACCGAAACTGCCGTCAGGGACATCAGAAAAACTCCCGCGAGGGGAGTAACCGGGCCCTAAACCGAATACATCAGAAGGGGTGTCCTCTCCACCGTAGCAGATCTCTTCTTCTTTTTTAAGAAATACATAGCCCTCATCATCAGGCCCGCGGTGCTTAAAAGCATTAAGCATACTGGTGATATGACGAAGTTCATCTTTTTTGAAACTTATAATTCCCGCTATACCGCACATGGGGTAAAAGATTCAATTTTAAAGAGTAAAAATCCTTTCTTATTTTAAAAGTTCAATGAGCGGTTTTAACATAATTCTTACAGCCGCTTTTAGTCCGGGCTTATCCTTAATAAATTCGGCCACGGGAGGGCTGTAGCGGTAATAATTCTTTACAAAAATTCTGCCGGGAGCGCTGTGTATAAGGTATTTATCCCTGAATTTTCTTAAAACCATAACTTCTTCGGCCACGGGCGTGCCGTATGCCGCAGTAGCTATAAAACATCCTTTTTTTTCAGTCGCATCTATCGAACCCGAGGCGGCATCTTCAAATCTCGGGGATAAAAGGGCTATGGTCTCAATCGCGTGATGTCCCACATTTAAGCTTAACGATCTTCCCGTAGAGGATAAAGCCGCGTCAGCCGAAGATGACGCATATTCTTCTATGATATTGGTCTGTCTTACGCTGTCAGATCTGCAAAAAAAGCTTACTGTTGTAGGATATGTCCCGGATTTTCCTTCTATATCATACATGCGCAAAATAACATTGCCGTCAAGGACGCCGGAAGCGGTATCATCCCGCTTTTTAAAGGCGGTCAGGATAATATTTGCCGGAGAAACCGAGCAGAAAGATTTTTCTTCTTCAAGAGTGCCCGTATCCTGCGCCCGGCTTAAAATCACCGCTCTTAAGGGACTGTTTGCCTGCATTGCAAATTTACCGCCCCTTACAGAGTTGTCGGACCAGTCGCCTTCATGAGACAAAACGGAAAAAGAATAAGTATGGTCACCCGTCTGTGAATATGTTATATTGCCTTCGCCACAGCTCTGACGGGTTGCCAGCAGAACCGGCTGCAGGATAGGGTTGGCTATTAAACCGCTGGCATCAGGTCCCAGTCCGCCGTCGGCGGGAAACAGATAATCACATACGGCCACACTGGAGCTCATGGTGACTCCGTATGTCCTGTCTTGATCACATACGCTTATAAAATTCTGCACCTCTCTGGGATGCACCATTTTACAAAGCTGGGTATATCTTTCGCCCGCGCCAAATGCAAGCTCGTCCCTGCCGACCTGAACTACTCCCATAGGCACTTCATACGCAACAATGCCGTTATTTATATTTACGGGCAGAGCCATTCTCCATTCCCTGAATATCGTACCGTCCCAGTCAAGTATTGATACTTCAAAATCCACTTTTTTAATCCCGCGGTAAAAAATAATCTTTTCCCTTACTGTGCAGTTGTCCAGTTCTTTCTCAAACTGATACGCGTCGCGGACCGGGCCTTCTTCTACTATTGACCAGCTTGGATTGCCGCTGTTTAACTGGTAAAACGTTCCGTCAACAACCGGCTGTTCTACGGTCGCAAACTCGCCTGCTCCGTAAAGCCGGGAATACATGGTGAAGATCTCGCCGCCCAAAAATGTTTTGGTATCATAAGTTTCCGACTGTATTATGTTTATATCCAGACTTAAGTCTTTCAAATAATTAAGGCCGGCGGCGGCAAAGTCTGCTTCATACATGCTGTTTCTATACAGGTCGGTCGTGGGAGTCAGGGGCAGCTCTATATCCGGAGCGGACATGCTCCCGTTAATAAGATAATAAGTCTTATACCCGAGCGAAGGAACATCTTCAGCAATAAAAACAATCTCTTTTTGCGTGCCGCTTGTTGATAATATCTGGTAAGAAACGGGATTGCCGTTGAAATCAATAATACTCCATGTATTGTTCTGCGGAGTGACTGTGCATGTTACGGGGTCATCTCTTTCCCATGGTAATGTATTAAAAACAACAATTGGCGCCGCATCGCGTGTCTTAAATTTTATACTGCCAGCTATTGATCCGGTGGCGCTTGTAAGTATCGTTTCCGCCGACTGCTGAGCGCTTAGGGCGCAGTTAAGAAAGGTAATGTCGTTTTCGGCTCCGTTGTTGCCGCCCCAGCCGTGGTCCGGATAAATGGCGTTTTTCCATGCTTCTTCAAAAGTATCGCTCGGATAAGAACCGAAGCTTCCGTTTATAATACAGTCAAATGTAGAAAACATCTCCGCCGCGGGCAGGAGTCTTGCGGCTTCCCTTATGGCCGTCAGGGCCCAGTGATGAGCGGGCCCGTGAATATAGAGCCATACATTCGGGCGCTCCCCTATCCATTCGTCAAATGTCACGCCCTGCTGAACTGCCGCGGAGGAAATCGCGTCAAACGCATCCTTACACGTTGACATCCTTAAATAAGGGCGCCCCGCAACTCTGCTTATTGACCAGTCGTTTATAAAATTGCTTGCGTACTGAGCCGTATTAACGCCCATGTAAGGAGCAGGTATTGCCATATCATGGGTGTAAACAAGCGGCCATACGGATGATAATCCGTATCCGTTTATAATAGTCGTCCATGAATCCAGAGTAACCGGCAAATTCGCGCCCGCAATCGGATCCCAGTATGTATAATTATCATTATTTTCCCAGCAGCCGTTTACATTGTTTTTTACATTATTAAAGTCATCCGCATATACGGGAACAGGGCCTGTTTCCTGTTTTTGAATATAGGCATAAGGGGTAAAGACGCCGAGATAGTCAGCGCCTTGATATTTTTCCGTCGGGAAGTCGTATTTTCCGTTAGATAAAACCAAAATACTGTAATCGTCCGTGCCGCTGTGAAAATTAGGGCTTTTCCAATTGTAGATGCCTTTTTCCTGGCGGCTGGTTATAAGATAATTGATGCCGGCTTTTTTAAATATCTGCGGCATCTGCATAGCGCGGGCGGGCGGATCAATATTCCACGCAACGGAAGACGCGCAGTCCGAACCCAGCTCTTTTTTCTGCCACTTGCGCCCGAGATAAACCAGACGGACCAGCGCTTCGCTTGGGAGCATGGATTCATAATTGCAGTTATATGTCGCTCCTATTTCAAGATTGCCGCTTCTTATGTATTCAATAATTTTGGACTTATCCCCCGGGTAGGCGTCAAGATAATCCATTACCTCTCTTGTATATTCCAGATTGTACCTGTAAACGCTGTTCGGGTAATCTTCTTCTATCCACCCCAGTACCGGGTTTATAATTAATTTATTTCTTATGTTTATGCAGGTTGCTATAAGATTTTCCCAACCGATATCCTGATGTGAGCAGTAAATGACATGGGTTGTGCCGTTTGTAAGAACTCCCCAGTCTTCATCAGGCAAAACTAAACCCGCACCGGCTATAAAAAATAAAAAAAGAAAAGTAAAAATTAAAGCAATGATTTTGATTCTATTAATATTATTTCTTTTTAAAGTTTTCACATGTAAAAAACTCCATTTTTATCAATATTATTTCTTTATTAAATTATTTTTTCCTGCTATTTTTTATATATTGATAATATTTTCTTGTCACTATTCCCTTTACAATATAATATTAAAATAATATAATGAAGCCATTGATTTAACGGTATTTTGAGGTAATCTTAATGGTTAAAGCATTTATTCAGGCAAGAATGAGTTCATCTCGGTTTCCGGGTAAAGTACTTGCTCCTTTTAAGGGTGAACCTGTTATACTTCATGTCCTAAGACAGATTAGCAAAGTTATGCCTATGGATGAGATTATTGTTATGACTAGTACCGAAGTTTCTGATGATCCGTTATGCTTTTACCTTGAGGAACAGGGCATAAATGTTTTCAGAGGAGATCTTAATAATGTATTTTTAAGGTTTAAGATGTGTCTTGAGAAATATCCATGTGATAATATATTAAGAATATGCGCTGACAGCCCCTTACTGGATGCAGATGTTTTAAAGAAAGTTATTGATTATGCTTATAAGGGAGATAAGGGCTTTGATATTGTTACAACTACATTCCCCAGAACTTTCCCTAAGGGTTATAATGCGGAACTTATAAAAAGCTCAGTGTTAAAGTCAATTGATGAAAGTAAGCTTACTCCTTACGAACTTGAACATGTAACCTTATTCTTCTATAATAATCCTGATAAATTTAATATATATAATGTAGAATCGGATAATCCCGAACTTTCTAAATTAAATTACGCTGTTGATACGGTTGAGGATTTAAAAAGGCTTGAATCTATATTTGAAGAGGCAAAAAAATGATAGGTGTCGCGGTTGTAGGCCTTGGTGTAGGCGAACAGCATCTTAAAGCTTATCTTGATAACGAGAACTGCTCTGTTGTCAGTATTTATGATATTGATAAGGAAAAAGCTAAGGCTGTCGCGGGCAGGTACGGCAGTTTCTCCGTTGCCGGTAATTTTGAAGATATTATAAAGGATAAGACTGTTGATATTATATCAATTGCATCTTATGATGATGCTCATTTTGAACAGATAATCTCCGCAATCAAAGAGAACAAGCATTTATTCATAGAGAAGCCTTTATGTAGAACATATGATGAATTAACTTATATAAAACGGAGCTTGAAAGATAAAAAAGGATTAAAGCTTGCATCTAATCTGGTATTAAGAAGCACACCTTTATATAAATATCTTAAAGAGATAATTACTAAAGGCGATATGGGAAAGATTTATTCTTTTGACGGCGATTATTTATACGGCAGGCTCCACAAGATTACTCACGGATGGCGCAGGGATGTTGAGAATTATTCCGTTATGGAAGGCGGGGGAGTGCATCTTGTTGACCTTATGCTTTATCTTACGGAAGAGAAACCTTCTTCTGTTATCGGTTTCGGCAACAGGATATGCACAGAGAATACATCTTTCCGTTATAATGATTATATGGCATCAACATTTCTTTTTACCTCAGGTATGATAGGCAGGATTACCGCTAATTTCGGGTGTGTTCATCAGCACCAGCATGTTGTAAGGATTTTCGGGACAAAGAAGACATTTATTTATGATGATAAGGGGCCAAGGATGTATGATAAATACGATCCCGGTGATGAGGGTGAGAAAATAAATTTATCACCTCTTCCTTCTTCAAAAGGAGATCTTGTACCCGGGTTTGTTACATCAATTGTTAAAGATGAAGATATAACTTCTCAGATACAGCACGAATTTGACCTTATAAGCGCGTGTATAGCGTCTGATGATTCATGTAAGGAAAATAAGATGAAGGAGATTAAGTATATATGACAGCAGTAAAAACAATACCTTTCGGCAATCCATGTATAACCGATGAAGATAGAAGTAAAGTTATGGAAGTTCTTAACGGCCATATACTGACACACGGCCCCCAGTGTAAGGGATTTGAAGAAGAGTTTTCCTTGTTTACGGGCGGCGGTTATTCTGTAACGACAAGTTCGTGCATGGCGGCTCTTCATATGTCATACCTTCACTTCAGTATAGGTATGGGAGATGAAGTAATAGTACCTGCGCAGACACATACTGCCACAGCTCACGCGGTTGAGTGGGTAGGGGCTGTGCCTGTTTTTGCAGACTGTGAGAAAGAAACAGGCAATATATCTGTTGGGGAAATAAAAAAACTGGTTACTTCTAAGACAAAAGCGATATCACTTGTCCATTTTGCGGGTATACCGTGCGATATGGACGGTATAATGGATATCGCGCAGAAGAATAACCTGAAGGTAATAGAGGACTGCGCTATAGCTGTTGGTGCGCGCTATAAGGGAAAACATGTAGGTCTTATAGGCGATGCGGGTTGCTTCTCTTTCTATCCCGTTAAGCATTTTACCTCGGGCGAAGGCGGGATGTTTATTTCAAAGTATAAAGAGGTTGCCGACAGTATAAATAAGCTGAGGGCTTTCGGTGTTGACAGGACTCATACCGAAAGATCCATACCCGGTATGTATGATGTTCCTTCATTAGGACTTAATTACCGTATGAGCGAGCTCCAGGCCGCTCTGGGAAGATCACAGCTTAGCCGTATAGATGAGACCCTAAATAAAAGAAAAAATAATTTTGAATATCTTAAAGATAAACTTTTATCTTTTAAAGATACATATGTTCTTGACAGTATAAATAGTGATTCAGTTAACAGCCATTACTGCCTCTGTCTTGTTCTTAAAAACAAGTTGAAAGAGCACAGGAATGAAGTAATTTTAAAATTAAAAGAAGAAGGCATAGGAACAAGTGTTTATTACCCCCAGCCTGTACCCAGGATGACATACTACAGGAATAAATACGGGTATAACCCGGATAATTACAAAAATGCGGCTATGATAAGCGATTATTCCATAGCGTTCCCCGTAGGACCCCATATAGAGAAAGATGATCTTGATTATATAGCTAAAAAACTTTTTGAAGCAATTGAGGTGTTCAGATGACAGATAAAATAAAAGGAAGAAAAATACTTCTAATAGGCGGTGCCGGCTTTATAGGGCATAACATGGCTTTAAAGCTTGCGGAATTAGGAGCTGAAGTTTCAATTATAGACAGCCTGCAGGTTAACAACCTGCTCGCGTTTGCGTCAAGCGATGTTGATGCCGTAAATAAAGATCTTTATATCAAAATCATAAATGAGAGATTAGAACTTCTGAGAAAAGCGGACATACCTCTTTATGTACAGGATGCGCGTGATTACCATGCGATGTGCCGTATAGTGCAGAAGATAAAACCACAGGTTATAATCCACTTAGCTGCTGTTGCACATGCCGGGAAATCCAATAAAGATCCTTACAGCACATTTGACCACAGTTTAAGAACTCTTGAGAACGCTCTTGATATAGCGAGATCTGACAGTGTAAATATAGAGCATTTTATATTTTTATCTTCCAGCATGGTGTACGGGAACTTTAAATCCGGTTTTGTAACAGAGGAATCAATATGTGAACCCCTCGGGATATACGGGGCTCTTAAATTCGGCGGGGAGAAGCTTGTTATCGCTTACAACCAGGTCTTCGGTCTGCCTTACACGATTATAAGGCCGTCTGCTTTATACGGGCCCAGATGTGTAAGCAGGCGGGTAGGCCAAATATTTATAGAGAATGCCATTCAAGAACTGGATATAGACATAAACGGAGACGGTTCGGACAGTCTTGATTTTACCCATATAAACGATTTTATATCCGGTATAGTCAATGTTCTGGAAAATGAGAATTCAAAAAATAAAACTTTTAACCTTACTTACGGGCAGTCCCGGTCTATTGCGGATATGGTGGATATCCTTAAAGAACATTTTCCCGGCGTAAGGATAAATTATATGCCTAAAGATAAACTTATGCCTGACAGGGGTACTTTAAGCGTTGAAAAAGCAAGAAAACTTATAGGGTATAACCCGCAGTATCCGCTTGAGAAAGGTTTTGTTGAATATATTAACTGGTATAAGGAGCTGTTTAAAGATGAAGCTTGTGTTCTGGGGTAAAGGCAAAAGAAGTATAGATTGCTTAAAGTCGGTTCATGATAAGGGATATAACATCGAAGCGGTTATTGCTTATCCTGATGATGTTGAGCTGAGCAGTCTGGCTGAAGAATATAATATTAAAGTTTTAAAACCGGAAGATCTGTCTAAAGAAAGTTTTAAAACTTTTCTTTCCGGTTTAAATCCGGATTTATTTATCCTAGCCGGGTACGGGAAGATATTAAGCAAAGAGATTATAGATATACCTAAGATAATGAGTATAAACCTCCATGCCGGCAAAGTCCCGGAATACAGGGGTTCTTCCCCTATGAACTGGGCGCTTATTAACGGTGAGAAATCTTTTACGCTTTCTATTCTTAAGATGGACAGCGGTATAGACTCAGGAGAGCTTCTCCTTGAGCGGAGTTTCGGTATATCGGTTAATGATACAATAAAAGATCTGCATGATACCGCTAATAAAGAGTTTCCGTTAATGCTTACAGAGGTTCTTTCTCAGATTGAGAAAGGAAGCCTTAAAGTAATTCCTCAGGATGACTCTAAAGCTTCATATTATCCGTTAAGATTCCCGGATGACGGGCTTATCCTGTGGGATGTCTTCACAGCCGAGCAGATTCATAACCGCATAAGGGCATTAACAGAACCTTATCCGTGTGCATTTACCTTTTTTAACGGCAGGAAGATAAAACTTTTATCTTCTGAATTAAATGAAGTTAATTATTACGGAGAACCAGGAAGGGTATACAAGAAAAACAAGAAAGGCCTGTTTGTTTGCGGGCTTGATAAATGTTTATGGCTCAATGGAGCGGAGTTTGAAGATACAGGCGAACCTGTTATTGATGTTATAACGAGGTATGACAGACTTGCAACTGTAAGGTATTCTATTGTGAATAACAGTGCGGTAGGAGTATAAATTGATTATTGATAATTTTGATTTAAATAAAGATATAATGTTTGTAGCCGAGATAGGGAATAACCATGAAGGCAACTATGCCCTTGCAGAGAAAATGATACATCTTGCAAAAGATGCAGGGGCAGATGCTGTTAAATTCCAGACATTTAAAACTGAGCATTATGTAACCAGTAAAGATAAAGATAGATTCAACCGTCTTAAATCTTTTGAGCTAACATATGAAGAATTTGAAAAGTTAAGTAAAGTTGCCAGAAAACGGGATATAGTATTCTTATCAACCCCTTTTGATTTAGAAAGTGTGGAATTTCTTAATACTATTGTCCCTGCTTTTAAGATTTCATCGGGGGACAATAATTTTTATCCTTTGCTTCAGAAGGTGGCACAGACCGGTAAGCCTGTTATTCTTTCCAGCGGGCTTGTCGACCTTGGTAAGATACGCGCTTCTAAAGACTTTATTGAAGATATATGGAAGATAGAAGGCATAAAACAACAGATGGCTGTTCTTCACTGTGTTTCCAGCTATCCTGTAAGAGATGAAGAAGCAAACTTAGGTGCCATAGAAGCCTTAAGGCGGGAGTTAGGATGCATGGTAGGGTATTCAGATCATACTATCGGTACCTCTGCAGCTGTGCATGCAGCTGTATTAGGTGCCCGTATAATTGAGAAGCATTTCACCATAGATAAAAAATATTCAGATTTCCGTGATCATAGTTTATCTGCTGATATTAAATCATTTGCCGATATGGTCAAAAAGACAAAAAAAGCTGTTACCTTGATAGGCAAAAGAGAAAAAACCGTACAGTTAAGCGAGCGGGCAGCGGTTAATTCAATGAGAAGATCAGTGGCTGCTAAATGCGACCTGCCGGAAGGCTCAACGGTGAGCATGGATAACATAACATGGGTAAGACCGGGCGGAGGTATCCCTCCCGGGGATGAGGCTCTTTTGTTAGGCAAAAAACTTACTGCTCCCGTAAATGCAGGGGAGCATATACTTCAGGATATGGTTGCTAACTAGCAGTTTTTATATTTTCTTTTTTATTTAAGAATGTAGTTTTCTTAATATTTCAGTAGAGCCTGTAAACTTCATGCCTTCTTCTCTTATCACTTTTCTGTAAAAATCGCATTTTGTGCAGTTAGTAAATTTTGATGCAAAAGAGCCCTGTACCTTACCTTCACAGAGTGTGCCTGCTATTGCCCAGCAGCAACGTCCGCCGTTTTTTCCTTCATTTACTACGTCTAATTTTGTTTCGGTAGCGGCAGGGCAGACGCCGAATTCATGTACATGTATCCCTCCGGGCTCCCTCCCGCATTTTTTAAATTCCCAGCAGTTCTGTTTAGTCATTTTATTCACCTCGATATAGTTTTTTCTATCCATATTACCTTGAATCCTTTTGAAAATATAGATTTATAAATAGATATAAGAGTCATTATATTGACAAACCTCCCTTATTAAAATAAAATTTTAATTAATAATAGGATCATGTGTAATTCAATATATATAATATATTAGAGGTGTTAGTGAAGATAGCAATTCTTACAACCCAGACATCCCATCATGCGTATTTTGTCCAGGAGATTTCAAAAAAATATCCTGTTGATATTGTTATAGTTGAAAAAAATACGGTAAAGCCTAAATTTGATGTTTATCACAGCTTTGAGAACCAAAGAGATAAGCATGAAAAAGAGCTGTTTTTTAAAGGTGCTGATATACAGATAAAAGATATAGCGAACACTCTTGAGGTTGATAAGATAAATGATAAAGAAGCTGTTGAGTGTTTGAAAGAATTAAAACCCGATATTATAATTGTTTATGGTACCAGAAAAATATCGGAGAAGATAATAGATATATGTCCTGAAGGAATAATTAACCTTCACGGAGCAGATCCCCAGCAGTATAGAGGTCTTGATTCCTATCTCTGGGCTGTTTACCACGATGATTTTGAGAGTTTTTTCATTACACTGCATAGGGTTAATAATGAGCTGGATGACGGAGAGATAATACTGCAGGAGAAGATAAGTTTAACAAAGAGAACTTCTATAATCCATTTCCGCAGTTTAAGCGCTGTTGTATGTGTTAAACTTGTATTGTCCGCGCTTGGCATGTATGAGAAAGACGGATGTTTTATATCTCATCCCCAGAAAAAGACAGGATGCTATTATTCATTCATGCCTTCCGAGCTTAAAGAAGTCTGTGTCGGTAAGTTCAAAAAATATACAGAGAGTATTAAATGAACTATTCAGAAAGAATAACAGAGAGCGGTCTTACTATATTCTTATTCCATGGGGTTGTAAAAAAGTCTGATTACAAGGTAAGAAACTATACTAAGAAGCACCTTTTAGAGAATGATTTTTATAATGTGTTAAAAGATTTAAAAAAATCAGGTAATGCTGTTTCTATAGATGATATTGTAAATGCTTCATTTCCGGAAAGAGCTTTTGCGGTTAGCTTTGATGACGGGTTTGAGAATAATTATTCGGTTGCCGCACCTATTTTAAAAGATCTCGGGATTCCCTCTGTTTTTTACCTGACTACCGGTTTTATAGAGAATAATCATATGTCATGGATTGACCGCATTGAATACTTATTTGAAAATGTTAATTCTGGAAAAGTTAAACTTTCATGGGAATCTGAAAGTTATAGTTTTAGTGATACTAAAGACAAGATAAAACTGCTTGATTATTTAAGGGATTGTGTTAAAAAAGATAAGTCTGTGGATGTTGATGAGCTTGTTAATGATATCTCATCCCAGCTTAATATAGAGGCGGTTGAGAAGAGTAATGATCCTCTTGATTTAAAAATGAACTGGTATCAGGCTAAAGAGCTTGCATCTGACAGCAATTTTATAATCGGCGGGCACAGTCACAGGCATCTTAACCTTGCTTTTTTATCTAAAGATGAGCTTGAGAAAGAGATTAAGACAAGTATAGAGCTTATTAAGGATAGAACAGGTATTAGCCTTCTGCATTATTCATATCCGGAAGGGTTAGATTACTGTTATTCTGATGAAGTTATAGATGTGTTGAAAAAATACGGCATTAAGTGTTCTCCTACAGCCATAGACGGGGTGAATAAAGTAGGGGATGACTTATTTCATTTAAAAAGAGTAGCAGTGGTGTAGGTAGATAAGGATAAAGGATAAAGGATAAAGGATAGGAACTTTGATTTTACGTTCCGAGGAAATATAGCAAAAATGGGCGATGATGTCCAATATTATAGTGTAGAAATGAGTGTTTGTATAAAAAAACACTCATAGCGGATAAGGATAGGGCAATTAGGGAGAAAATTTCAGTCAAAGAAATGATTTTAGGACATAGTTAACCTATCCCGTTTTATGAACAATTATGATGCCAGAGGAATCTCATCATCATAGACAGGGTCTTCTCTGATCGGGTCTTCCCATACGGGATCTGTGCAGTAA
>JBDRKI010000058.1:0-8683 GCA_043814095.1 Armatimonadota bacterium
TTTTCAAGAAATGATAATATTCCCTGCATAGATCTCTCCTTAATATTTATTCAATCGTATTATTATCCAAACTAACTATATTTTTTCTTTCACCGTTAAATATTTCCTTTAAAATAAAGCAAGACAATATAAAAAACCGCCCCTGTATCTTACAAGGACGGTTTTAAGCTTTATTAATGCTAATTAATTATTCTTTTCCTCTTATAAAATTCTGCCTTACTTCCTTAAGCGACTTTGAAGCGTCTTCTTTGCCGGCCGTCTGCTTATCAGCTTTATACTTATTTAATCCCTCTATAATCTTCTCTTTATGGCCGGCTGTAAGCAGTTTTACAAGGTCAACCTTAAGCTCTGTATCATTTAATTTCTTGCCTGTTCTATAGCCGGCTATTTGAGCTTTATATTTTTCTTGAGAAGCTACATTAATACTCATAAAGTCTTCTTCTTTCAAATTGCCGAAGTACTTATTAATATTAGATGCTGTCATATTAATAACCGCTTTTGCGTCCCTGCTGGTTATCATCTCGCAAACAGAAACATTTAAGTTTCTGGTCCATACCAGATTCACTTCCAGCTTAAATTCTCTCGGCTTATTATCCGTCTTATTATCTACCGGATAGCCGTCCGCTTTCGCTATTAAATTATTAATGTTTATCTCTCCGCTCATTTCTTACCTCCTGAAATTTTATGCCTTTTATGTTTTTATTATACCATATCCCTGCACGGGAAATATTAACAAAATGTTAACAAATTGTTAACTTTTTGTAAACATTTTTTGAAAAATATATTTTTTGAAATATTGACATTAAAAACTGTGACTATTAAAATATTAACTTAGAAGGTTTATTATAGGGAGGTTAAATTATGCAGTTAAATAAAAAAAGTTTATTCTTTTTCTTCATAGCTGCCCTTCTGGGCGCTTTTATAGGATGCTTTATACTTCTGCAGTTTTACCCCGGCAAAATACCCAATCTTGTTGAAGCCGGGTCTAAGAAGCAGATTTCCAGGGAAAAAATTTATTCTACCGACAACCCTATAGTTGAAGTTGTTAAAAGAGTCGGGCCTGCGGTTGTAAACATAGATACCGAAGTTAAAGTCGCTGTCCAGCCTTACGGGGGGTTTGAAGAATTTTTCAGGTTTTTCGGGGATGGGTCTCCTTACAATAACACGCCCCGGGAGCAGATAAGAACCGGCCAGGGAAGCGGTGTAGTAATAACTCAGGACGGATATATACTTACCAACCAGCATGTTGTGCAGAAAGCCCAGAAAATAAATGTTACCGTGCAGAACGGCAAAAAATACGAAGCGAAACTCATAGGGTCAGACGTGCTTCTTGATCTTGCCATATTGAAGATAGAAGATAAAAACCTCCCCTTTGCCGAACTGGGCGATTCTGATACTGCCCAGGTCGGGGAATGGGTTATAGCTATCGGATCTCCCTACGGGTATGAAAATACCGTAACAGTTGGGGTCTTAAGCGCGAAAGGAAGGGCGATATCCGCCGAATATGAAGGATATACCAACCTCCTGCAGACCGATGCCGCGATTAACAGGGGAAACAGCGGTGGCCCGCTTATTGACATAAACGGAAGGGTAATAGGCATAAACACCGCTATTATACCTTACGCGCAGGGCATAGGATTCGCCATACCCATCAATATGGTTAAAAAAGTTAAAGATGATCTTATACACAACAAAAAAATATCACGCCCCTATATAGGCATATACATGGAAACAATGAATGATCAGTACGCGGAATACCTGAAAATGCCCAGAACCGAAGGCATCCTTATAAGGGATGTTTTGAACAGCGCGCCCGCGGCCAAAGCAGGACTTAAAAGAGGCGACGTGATACTTGAGATAGACGGCGTAAAAATAGAAACGCCGGCACAGCTTAAAGAAAAGATAAGGGGTCATAAAGTCGGCGATACGGTATCCTTAAAACTCTGGAGCGATGGAAAATCCAAAACAATAAAGATAAAACTTGCGGAGATGCCGACAAACGGCGAATAAAAGTTAAGAGGCGGTTCTATACATAATGAACCGCCTCTTTTTTATATTACTATTTCTTAGGCACCACTTTTATTTTCAAGGTTCTTACTCCCCATTTAATGCATTCCTGTTTTGTGGGAAACCAGATATCTATCTTTTTGCCTTTTATGGCCCCGCCCGTATCAAGGGCTCTGCCCCACCCGTAATTAGGCACATAAATTTTAGAACCCAGAGGGATTAATCCGGGATCCACGGCTATTGTTCCGTAACACGGTGTCGTGCCGGTAGCCGTGCGGCTGGACGAAAAACAGTATGCATACACATCAACCGTCACCGTATATTCGTTTTTTACGGCGCTTTTGTTTTCTTCATTCGCGGTGCAGGCCTCTTCCTCCGCAAAAGACGCGAAACTGCATATCGTAAAGATTAACAAGAAAACCAAAATTATTCTTTTCATAATCTTACACCCTCAATCTTTAATAATTTTTTCTTGAATTTAACTCCTGATGAAAATCCTCCCATAGAGCCGTCGTTTTTTATAATCCTGTGGCAGGGCACAAGTATAACAACAGGGTTTCTGCCCAAAGCCGTACCGACTGCTCTTGCCGCATTAGCTTTATTTATCTTAACGGCCAGGTCTTTATATGATATAACTTTACCGTAGGGAATGCATTGGACTTTTTTAAATACCTCCCTGCAGAAAGAAGAGCAGTAAGATAAATCCAGGCCGTAATTAAATTTTACGTTAATTCCTTTAAAATACAGCTTCAGGTCTTTTATGAGATTCTTAACCAGCTTATTATTAACTGTCTTTTCCGCGGATAAAGGAAGTTTATTAATAAAAGACAGTTCCTTTATCCTGTCTTTATTAACAACAGATTTAAAACAGGTATCTTTAATTTTAAAATATGAAACAATATCCGGCATTTTATGAAATTTCCTTTAAAACTTTATAACCAGTAAAGTAAAATCATCGGAGAGGTTTTTCAACGTAAACTTCTGTATCTCATTGTATATTTTATCCGCTATTTTTTGAGAAGATAAATCTTTGCTCTCCGATATTATATTTTTCAATCTTTCAAAACCGAAAAGCTCCCCTTCTTTTGACCTGGCTTCGGTAATCCCGTCGGTATAAAGAATAAGTATGTCTCCCTGTTCTATAGACACCGTTTCCTGTCCGTAAGTTTCATTATTATTCACGCCTATGAGCAGACCCGCCGAATTTAAAGTTTCAACTTTATCTCCGTTTGCTTTGTAAAGTATTGCCGGCTCATGGCCCGCCCCGCTGTATTTTATTGTTTTTTCATTCAGATCAACAATAGCGTAAAAAACACTTATGAATTTTTCTTCTTCCGTTTCCGGATAAAGAATCTGGTTTAAATTAAAGAGCACATCCCCTGGTTCATATTCAATGCTTGAAAACGACCTTAAAATATATTTACCCCTTACCGTATATATGGCCGCTTCCGTGCCCTTGCCCGCGACATCGGATATATATACCGCAAACTTATTCCCGCTTAAAGGCACAAGATCGTAATAGTCTCCCGACAGCTGAAGCGAGGGTATATATTTTGATCCGATATCAACACCCTCAAAAGAAACATTCTTCTGGGGCATCAGGCTTGATTGTATAATCTGGGCGATATCATACTGGTCCTGATAAAGCATGGCGTTTTCAAGAGCCATTGCCGCCTGGTTGGTAAGCGTGCTCACAAGGTTAATCTCTGCCTGAGAATAATAGTATATATCGCTGGCGTATAAATTTAACAGACCTATTATTCTTCCCTTGGATTTTAACGGCACTGAAAGAATTGTCTTTAAATTGTCTTTCCTTACCGAATCTGGAAAGGACAGCGCCGTGCGGGGCTTATCTGTGTCAATCAGCATCATAGGATGCCCTGTTTTTACGGCTATACCCGCAACTCCCCTGCCTACCTTTATCTTATCTTTATAATGATGGAAGCTCAGCCCTTTTGCCGTTTTAATTGACAGCTCCTGCAGTTTTTCATCCAGCAGCATTATTGATACCGCATCGGAATGAACCGCTTTCATGGTAGTTTCCGAAATTTCGCGCAGAACTTTATCAAAATGCAGGGTTGAAGTTATGGATTTGCCCACTTCAAATATGGTCGCGAGTTCATGCACTTTATTCTGAACAATCTTGTACAATAACGCGTTCTCTATTGAAACAATAGCCTGGGTTATAAAACCCTGGATCAACCTTATGCTCTGAGCGGAAAAATGAGTCGTACTTTCGCCGAATAAGCTCAACACGCCTATCAACCTGTTCTTTGAATACATCGGCAGGCACAAAATAGTCTCCATCCCTGCTTTCTTAAGTATGGTCTTTAAGCCGGCGTGTTTTTTCTGATGGATAGAGAATACTACCGGTTTTCTTCTGCCTATTACTAGCTTTATGATTTTTTCAACCGCTTTTTCATCTTTTAATTCCGTGTGAATACCGCTTTCCGATGCCACTTCAAAAATATCCCTTTCTTCGTTAAGCATTATAAGGGAAACATTTTTTATATCCATAAGCTCTGAGGTTTTTTTAACTATAAGTTCGCATATTTTATCAAGCTTCAATATTCCCAGAGATGTTGATAAATTATATAACGCTCTGAGATAATTAAAGTTCTCTTCAACCTTATTAAGAAGCTTGGCTCTTTGTATCGCCATGGCTATCTGAACCGATAAAGTCATTATTACTTTTAATTCGGGCTGGGGGAAAGTTTTGGCAATATTTGAATCGTCAATATAAAACAAGCCAGTCAGGCCTTCTTTTGTAAACAAGGGAACTATCAAACAAAAATTAGACGGCAGTATTTCATATATTTTATGCAGGACAGTGCCCATCTGGGGCATTTTATCAAAAAAGACACACTGCCCCTGTCTTATCTGATCCCAGATATTTTCTTTAAAATCAGACATGCTGGGTTTTAACATGGAGAAAACTTCTACCTGCTCTTCGCTTAAACCAGCGCTGCCCGCGAAATTAAAAACAGATGCTTCATCATCATATAAATACATTATGCATCTGTTAACTTCCGCTATTTTTATCATCTGCTGGATGCTTAGATTAACAACATCATCAAGATTCAGGCTCTGCCCTATTATTTTAACGGCATTATACAGATCTGTGGCCTCCCTGGCTCTTGTCTGCTCATACTGGAAAAGCTGTATATTATCAATGGCGAGAGCCGCCTGATTGGCAAAAGCCGTAAGCATCTCTATCTCTTCCAGGGAAAATTCCCTGGGTTTATCATCATAGATATTTAATATCCCTTTAACTTCATCTTTAATTAAAAGAGGTATGCCCAGGTATGATTTGATATCCCCGGCGCCTCCTGCCTCCTGAAGCCCGCCGTGACCGTGCCCTAAATAGTCTAAAGGCATGTTCTCCCTGCTCCAGCCGATTAAGCTCTCCTGTATGTTTAATGCGTGAGGGGCTTTGATCACTCCTTTATCAAAGCGGTCGCCGTAAGTTACCCTTGTGAGCAGGTCTTTATTCTCAATAAGACATATACTCCCGCAATCCGCGTTAACAAGCCTTGTGCTGGACTGGACAATCAGGTTGAGCAGGTTATGCAGGTTTAAAGCCGAACCCATAGCAGTGCCTATCTCGACAAAATAATCCTGCATTTCTTTGCGGAATGAAAGAAGTTTTTCACTTTTTTCATTAATCTCATTATAGCGCCTTATCTCATTATCAAGCAGCTTGGAAAAAGATTTCACGACAGATTTAAGTTTGCCGGCTTGAATTTTCGGCAATGTCCTGTATTCCTTAATTACTTTTTTAGCCGCCGGAAATTTTCTGCATATATCTTCCAGAAAATCGCTTTTTTCGCGCTCCGCGAGTATCTGCCCCACAAAAATAAATGTATCTTTATCATGAAGAGTTACCGGAAATATATAACTTAAAAAACCGAAGCTGCAGTGAAAGCATATGGGCTTTTTTTCCTTGACTGATTCCAAAAAAGCTTCTTTGTGCTGGTTAACACATAACTGCTTAAAAACATCTTCAGGCAGAACTTTTGAAAGCTTCTGGCAAAACTTATTATGATTAAAAATCGTACTAATCTGCTCGCCTTTTAAATCAAAGGCGGAACAAACGGCATTCGTGGAAATAGAGATTAATTCCAGTATATTATTGAAGAAATCATAAGTCTTTTTAGATGTTTTTGTCTTTTTTAAGGGAAAATACTTGTTCATAAATTTAAAACCCGCGAAAATATATAAATTATATCATTATTTACAATTCCATATATGATTTTTTTTCCCTTTTACTTCTATATTTTAAAAACATTAAGTAATTATACGAGAATTATAATTGAAATAAAATAAGAGCTTGATAAATCAAACTCTTATTTTATAAAAAACCCTTAAATACTTAGTTTTTAAAGCCCTTATACTTCAACAGTGTTTCAATCAGTTCTTTGTTGTCTATGATGATAACTTCTTTGCTCATATTTTACCTCAAAAATACTTATTTTATATCATAATTTTACCACAAAAAAAACAAAAAGTCAAATTCATTTACAAACAACACCTTTCCGTGTTATAATATTAGCGCAGGAGAGTTTTTCGGATAATCGCGCCTCTTTTAGAGGTGAGGAAAGTCCGGCCTCCAGAGGGCAGGATGCTGGATAACGTCCAGGAAGAGAAATCTTACGGAAAGTGCAACAGAAATTAAACCGCTAACCCCGTCTTATGGCGGGGCAGTAAGGATGAAACGGCGAGGTAAGGGCTCACCAGCGGTTAGGTGACTAACCGGCTAGGCAAACCCCATCCGGAGCAAGGTCAAATAGGAGAACACTTAGTTAAGTTTTTAACTGAAAGCAGTTGCCCGCTGCTGGTTCTCGGGTTGATCGCTAGAGGTATGTGGCAACACATATCCCAGACAGATGATTATCCTTCACACACCAGTGAAGACAGAAACCGGCTTACAGAAAAGCTCTCCTGCACAAACAAAAGACCTGTCCGGTTTTCCTCAAACAGGTTTTTTATTTTTATCTGCAAATTATTATTACGTTAAACTTAACTCTTTTTTATACTCCGGAAAATTTTCACAGAATCTTTTTTCAAATTCTTCTTTTTTAAAATAGTGTTCGGTTGTGCCGTGTTTCTCAACAGCGTAAACCGCAACCACGCTTGCCAGCCGCCCCATATATTCATAAGAATAACCGTTAAGCAGGCCCTTTACTATGCCCGCGCGGTAGGCATCCCCTGCGCCGGTAGGATCAAGCACTTCATTTGCTTTAGCTGACGGAATATCAACACTTCTTGTCTTATCCTTTATAACAGAGCCTTCGGCGCCCTTTGTTATAATCAAAACATCGGTCAGATCCGGCACTTCTTCTTCAGAAATGCCGGTTTTATTTAAAATCATCTGCATTTCATAGTCGTTTAAAATCGTGCATTTTGCGCCGTCTATGCCTTCAAGAAGCTCTTCCTTGCTAAGACGCGGGATCTGGTGAGCAGGATCATATATATAAGGGATCTTGAGTTCTTTGCACTGCCTTACGTATTTGCACATGGCAAGAGGGTCATTTGGCGATATAACGGCCAGTTTTATATCTTTATGCTTCAAATCCTTAAAGTTCAGTATATGCGCGTACTGCATAGCGCCGGGATAAAAACCGGTTATCTGGTTATCACTAAGGTCAGTTGTCACAAAACATGTCGCGGTATATTCATCTTCCACTATCTCTATCGCGCGGGTATCTATACCGTATGATTCAAGCCATTCTTTATAGGGGCCGAAGTCCGTGCCCGCGGTGCCCATTATGGCGGAATGCTCCCCTATTAAAGACAGGTTATATGCAATATTGCAGGCGCATCCGCCGCGCAGTTTCTTTAAAGAATTTACAAGAAAGCTCACATTAAGCATATGAACCTTTTCGGGCAGTATATGATCTTTAAAATGACCGGGAAAATCCATAATATGGTCAAATGCTATAGATCCAGTAACAACTATACTCATAGAAATCCTCCAGAAAATAGGAAATCACCAAATAAATTTATCATTTACGGGTGATTTTGTCAAACGAAAAAAGATACAGACAGAAGTTTTCTCAGTCTTTCAACAGGCAGCCCCACAACATTATCATAATCCCCTTTTATATCTTCAACAAACTCATCTTTTATGGTCTGTATCCCGTAAGAACCCGCCTTATCTAAAACTTCATGGTTATTAAGATAATTATCAATAACTTCTTCCGGCAATTCTTTAAACTTCACCCGGGTTTCTTCATAATCAGTTAATAGTTTATTATCATCCTTCTTGTATACCGCTATCCCTGTTATAACCGTATGGGTATTTCCCGATAAAACTTTTAACATCTCTCTGGCATGATCCAAATCCCCGGGTTTTCCTAATATTTCGTTATTAAACACAACTATTGTATCAGCGCCGATAACTACCGAATGCGGAAATTTATCCCCCACTTCTTTTGCTTTAATAACAGCCGCTTTAACGGCAAACCTGACCGGATCTTTTTCCTTAATGGAAGTTTCATCCGCGGAAGACGGAAAAACGGTAAAATTACCGGTAATCTTCTTAAGAAGATCAACCCTGCGGGGTGATTTTGAAGCCAGTATTATATTCTCCATAAATTACCTTATCTACTTGACATTTCAACACTTATTTTAATATATTATACTTATATTATAAAAAAATCAACAAATATATACT
>JBDRKI010000059.1:0-14258 GCA_043814095.1 Armatimonadota bacterium
CGGGAAGTGTCTTTCCCCCTTCCCACTTATATTATACCCCCCCCCGTGCATATACAGATATAGGTCAAAAGGAGTATTTTGGAGATATTTAAAGGGTGATAAAATAAGGGGGTTGGAGCTAAAATAATTGTTTAGGATTCATCTGTTAATGTAAAGGTTATAACTCTTAATCCGTCTGCGGGAAGACCTGCCGCTACTTGGGCCATTAAGGTTAATGAGTAATTAATATCCGGCTCCGCGATTGTATTAATGCCGGTTACCAAATCCTGCACGCCGGTATTTAAGGTTACTTCCCCAAGAGAGGCTGCGCCTGTTGGCGCATCAAGCTTTACCGATAAATAAGTATAATCCGGCATATTTGCATTGATTACAGCGGTTATTTTCTTTGCCGTTTCGTTTGTGGTAAGGTTATAAGTGCTGATTGTGGAGTCTGTGCTGGGTTCTGAACCTGCTGATGCAATATTAACAGTTAAGGTAATATCCGTAAGAAAATGAAAATTGTTAATGGGGTCTACTTCATAGTATATGGTTTGGGTGTCGGTTGAGCCGGCAAATACTGCTGAGATAAGAAAAACCGCTGCTATTAGAAATACCAGCAGAACCTTCATTTTTTACCCCCAAACCTCTCCCCTTATATTATAACATAGTTAATTATATTATTATATGTAGTTAGAATTGACTATGTATATGGTATTGCGGGTCGGAGGAAAAAATATTTATATGCAGTATATTTTATAAAATTGCTATGATTCCATTAAAAACAGGACATAAATCAAAGAAAATAAAGAGGGGTTTTCCCTTTGTAAATATACTTTTTATACTTATTTGTATAGGTGTATTTGTATATGAGATATATCTTTCTAATATATCCCCTGTTAAGGTGGAAGATCTTTTCTATACATACGGCGTTATACCTGACTTATTCCTTAAAAAAATAAGGTTTATTGACTGCTGGATGATACTTTACCCCTATATAACTTCGGTATTCCTGCACGGGGGGTGGCTCCATATAATCGGAAATATGTTATTTTTAGCCATTTTCGGGGGAGATGTTGAAAGAAGCATGGGGCATATAAAGTATTTCTTCTTTTTCATACTATGCGGCATAGCTTCAGGCCTTTTCCACACCTTTATGAATATTCATTCATCTGTGCCTACTGTAGGGGCAAGCGGGGCTATTGCGGGGGTGCTGGGCGCCTATTTTATATGGTTCCCAAAGGCAAAAATCACAACAATTATACCGTTAATATTCGTAACCCCAATAATTGAAATACCGGCAATAATATTTTTAGGAGCATGGTTCTTATTCCAGTTTTTAAGCGGTACAGGGGCAGGACCGCAGGACCATGTTGCATGGTGGGCTCATATAGGGGGATTCGTTATAGGAATATTCTTTGCTCTTACATTTTTTAAAAAGAAATAAAATAATAGAATAATAAAAAAAGTAAAAATAAATAAAACTTAGAAATAACAAAATAGGTTAATTATTCCCCGCCATCATCCCGCAGAAGAGAAGCAAACTTTTTTCTATCATTATCCGTTGCGCGCCTTATATCTCCCAGCTTAACTTCCAGCCGCGCCCCGCTGTCTAAAATTTCAATTAATATGGTTTCTTTAACCGCGTTTAATTCCACAACTCTTGCTATTTTATCCTGATGGATTACTTCGCTGTCTATCTCGGGCATCTTGCTTAAAGTCTCCCTGTAAACACTGTCTTCAAACACAAGGCAGCACATAAGCCTGCCGCATGCGCCCGATATCTTGGTGGGGTTAAGCGAGATATTCTGGTCCTTTGCCATATTCACGGCAACAGGAGTAAAATTTGAAAGAAATCTTGTACAGCAGTTCTGCATGCCGCAGGGCCCTAAAGCACCGCATATTTTTGCTTCATCCCTTACGCCTATCTGGTGCATCTCTATTCTCTTTTTAAATATTGCGGCCAGATCTTTTACAAGCTCCCTGAAATCAACCCTGCCTTTGGCGCTGAAATAAAATATTATTTTGGATCCGTCTAAGGTATACTCAACATCCACAAGCTTCATATCCAGCTTGTGCTCCCTTATTTTATCATGCGCCGTATTAAAGGCGCCTTCCGCCATTAATTTATATTTTGAATACTGGTCTTTCTGTTCTTCGGTCGCGAGAGATAAAACCTTTTTAAGGGGAGCTTTTAACTTCTCTTTATCGATATCAAAAGGAGTCTGGATAACCTGTCCCAGTTCCTGGCCCCTTACTGTTTCAACAACTACTTCATCCCCTTCTTTGTATATAACATTCTGGGGGTCAAAATAATATATTTTACCTGTTCTTCTGAATTTTATACCGCATACTTTTACCATAAAAACCTCTTATGCTTACTGTATTACATACTCTGCTTCCGGTTTTAAAGAAGCAATATTTAAAACCAGGTTATTAAATATTATTTTTTTGTTCACGTTTCTTCTTAAAAGAAATTTCGCTTCTAAAATCTTTCTCATTATCTTTTTTATCTGCCAGACGGTATAATTGCCCGCCATGGCGCTTAATTTATCTTTCATGTCATAATTTATAACCATACCGGGGTTTCCCGTCTCTTTTAATACCATAAGATCCCTGAACCAGTCTATCAGAAACTCTAAAACAGCTTCTTCATATCCTTTAAGATTTTCTATGCTCTGTGCTTCTTTTAATGCTTTGTCATAGCTCATATCAGGAAGCTCCGAGCCCAGGCGGAGCGTAAACTCCCTTACTTCCCAGAAGCGGTCGTTATTTATAAAACTGACGGCCTGCCCTAAACTTCCCCTTGAAAGCTTCGCGACAGATTCCGTCCTGGCTTGGTCAAGATCAAAATTTTTGTGTATATACTCTTTTATAAGGCGGCTCTCAACATAGTTAAAAGGAACCCTCTGGCACCTTGATATTACCGTCGGGGCAAGATGCGTAATGTCGCTTATAATCAAAATTATAACCGCGTAAGAAGGCGGCTCTTCCAGTATTTTCAACATCTGGTTGGCCGCGGCATCGGTTAGGTACTGCGCGTCTTCAATTATATATGCCCTGTATTTTCCCTCAAACGGCCTGAAGGAAATACTGCTTAATATTTCCCTTGTCTGGTCTATTTTAATATAGTTCCCTTCCGGCTTTATATATAATATATCGGGATGAATATTTTTATTTATTTTTGTACATGAAGAACACTCATTGCACGGGGAAGATGCCGACCTGCAGTTTATTTTTTTAGCAAACCACGCGGCCGCGGTTTTTTTTCCTACCCCTTCGGGCCCGAAGAATAAATAGCTATTGGCAACTTTTTTTTCATCAATGATTCTGTTTAAATAATTTATTGCTTTGTCTTGACCAATAATCATAATAATTTATCCGCCAGTTTAATGATATCATCATGTATTTCTTCTATGGATCTTGATGCGTCTATTATTTTAAACCTTTTGGGCTCCAGTTTCTGAATTTTAAGGTATCCTTTCCTTACCAGGGAGAAAAAAGATTTTTTTTCTCTTTCTATCCTGTCCAATTTTGAAATTTTACCCGTATTTCTCTTATGCACTCTCTTAAAACCGCCCTTGGGATCCAGATCAAGATAGATTGTCAGATCGGGACATGTTTCAAAAGTCGCGGATTTAGTTATTTTTTTTTATTAAGGAAATATCCAGCCCCCTGCCGGAGCCCTGGTACGCGAAACTCGCATCCGAGAAGCGGTCTGATATGACTATATACCCTTTTTTAAGATACGGCTCTATTAATTCTTTTATGTGCTGGGCGCGGGATGCGGAAAACAGCAGGAATTCGGTAAGTGGATGCATTTTTTTGTTTTTCTTGTCTGCTAAAATTTCCCTTACGGCCTCGCCTATTCTTGTCCCGCCGGGCTCGCGGGAGATTAAAACTTTACACCCCCTGCTTTTCAGGTAGCGGCTTAAAAGCTTAACCTGAGTTGTTTTTCCGGCGCCTTCAGTGCCTTCAAAAGTTATAAATTTACCGCGCATCTTTAACCTTTCTTAAAAATCACAACACGCCTGTTCGGCTCTTCTCCCTTTGCCTGGGACTTTAATTTATACTTTTCCACAACTTTGTGCTGCAGGTTTCTAATATGGGTATTCTGAGGATTTAACTCAACATTCTCATTATTCTGGATAGCCCTTTCCACGCCGTCTTCGGCTTCTCTTACCGCCGACTCTTCCATATCAACACTGGGCAGGTTAAAATAATTTCTTAAAAACTTCTGGATCTGGCTTATGGTATTGCTCTTTATTACAAAAACGGGGACCCTTTCCGAAAGAGATTTCATCTTCTGGGTTTCGCGTTTATCATAACCCTTCAGCGTTAAAATAATATCTGCGTCATTCCAGTGGCGCACGATTCTCGCGGATATCTTCAGCTCTTTTATGGCCTGGTCCAGACGGTTTCTGCTGACCGCATACGGAAAAATCCTCACTTCTTTTGAAAAATCCTTAATAACTTCCCCGTAGGCCGCCGTTGAGGTTTCCGAAAGCTTTGTAAGTTCTCCGGCATTCGCAGTCTGCAGAACTTCAACTTCCCCTGAAGACTTTCTCTTTCTTATCTCGGGCTGGGCAGATACCCCTCTTAACATAAGATCCACAACCTGACCGACATTATCATGTATTACAAAGGTATGTTTATCCTGTATCTCTATAACAACGTCAAACGTGGGAGGAGATTTTCTTTCTAAAACGGTTTTCTGCGTTCCTCTTTTCTTTGCTTCTTCGTCCGATAAGGTTACCGTTGTTATTCCGCCTATAAGGTCGGAAAGAGTCGGGTTCATAAGAAGATTCTCCAGAACATTGCCGTGAGCTGTGGCTATTAACTGCACGCCGCGCTCTGCTATTGTCCTTGCCGCGTACGCTTCTTCCTCAACACCGATCTCGTCTACTACAACAACCTCGGGCATATGATTTTCAACCGCTTCTATCATAACCGCGTGCTGGTATGAAGGTTCGGCTACCTGCATTCTTCTGGCGTCGCCGATGCCGTTATGGGGTATATCGCCGTCACCGGCAATCTCATTTGAAGTATCTACAACAACAACCCTTTTCTTCAGCTCATCAGCGAGCACCCTGGCGGATTCTCTTAAAATCGTTGTTTTGCCTACACCGGGTCTTCCCAAAAGAAGTATGCTTTTATCTGTTTCCACCATATCCCTTATTACATCTATGGTGCCGTAAACAGCCCTGCCGACCCTGCATGTAAGCCCTATAATATCGCCTGTGCGGTTTCTGATTGCTGATATCCTGTGAAGGGTTCTCTCTATACCTGCCCTGTTGTCCTTACCGAAAGTACCCACCCTGTTTAAAACATACTGGATATCGTTCCTGGTAACAAAATCAGTGCTCAGATATGAAAAACTTCCCGGGAAGCGCGCTTCCGGTTTTCTTCCCAGATCCATAACAATTTCAACAAGCAGATGAAGATCTTTCTGCTTTTTTATGTTTTCAAGTATATCCGGCGGGAAAATAACCAGCATTTTATCCAGATCGTCTTCTATGGTCAGTTTAACTTTTTTATGATCTTCCAATTAAAACCTCCGATTATCAGTTACTTAACCACTCTTATTGTTTCCAGACCGGGATCCACGGACCCCTGAATATGAACACCCGCTTCAATCTCTATCTGCAGGTAATCAATAATATCCTGTGTTATCCTCTCACCCGGGCAGATAAGGGGTATCCCAGGAGGATAAGGAGTAATAATTTCATTGCTTATCATTCCGGCCGATTCCTTAAAATTAACCGTCTTAAAGTCCGAAACAAACGCTTCTCTCGGCGTCAGTACAAGCGCCGGGAAATCCGGCAGTTTTATGGGTTTGCCTATTTTCTTATGAAAGAGCTCACTCTTTTCCACATTCTCCTTGCATTTTTTTGATATATCCGCCAGCGCGTTAATAAGTTTATCCGCATCCTCTACCGAGTGGCCTAATGTTATAAGTACGACGATATTAAATAAATCAGCCATCTCCACCTGAATATTATATTTATTCCTTAACAGCTTCTCTACCGTATATCCGGAGAATCCCAGATTTTTAGCGGTAAATACCACCCTTGTGGGATCATAATCATAAACACCCGGCCTCCCTATAATATCTCTTCCGTAAACCTTAAAGCCCGGTATATCCCGTATTTTTTCCCTCAGGTAATCTCCAACGAATATGGCTTTATTTAAAAGCTCTTCGCCTTCAGTTGCCATCTGCATTCTTGCAACATCCAGGGACGAGACTAAAAAGCTGTTAGGGCTTGTTGAAAGAAATATCCTTAACACTGCCTGCAGTTTTCCCCTGTCAATTCTTGTTCCCTTAAGGTGCATCATTGATGCCTGGGACATGCCGCCTATTAATTTATGAGTGCTGTTCACGCATATATCGGCGCCCGCATCTATAGCGGACATCGGGAGCTTGTCATTAAAGTGAAGGTGGGGACCCCATGCTTCATCCACTACGGCTATTTTATCGTATGAATGAGCAAGTCCGGTAAGGCTCTTAAGATCCGCCGTCGCGCCGTAATATGTGGGGCTTAAGATAAAAAGAGCTTTGGCGTCAAGGTTCGCTTCTAAAACTTTTTTCGTACTCTCTACCGTAATAGTATGATCCACCTGCATCTCGTCATCAAACTCGGGAAGCACATATACAGGACACGCGCCGCTTAAAATTAAAGCGCTTGTGGCTGATTTATGCGCGTTTCTGGATAATATTAATTTATCCCCGGGGTTGCATACCGTCATTATCATCGCCTGGTTGCCTGAAGTGGAGCCGTTTAATAAAAAATAGCTGTAATCAGAGCCGTAAGCCTCGGCAGCCAGCTCCAGCGCTTCTTTAACGACATCTTTGGGCTGATGAAGATCATCCATGCCGTAAACCGGACAGACATCCGCGCGGAAAGCGTTAATCCCTAAAAAATTGCGGAATTCAGAATAGGCGCCTTTCCCCTGCTGATGGCCCGGGCAGTGAAAAGTCAGTATATTGTCATCAACATACTTGCGCAGGACATCAAAATAAGGGGTTCTTTTCTGTCTTTTATAGAAATCTTCCCCTTTTTTATGTGTGACAGCGCTGGTTTTTATCATATACATCACCTCTGCTAATTTTCTCCCATCAGCTGGCAGATTATCTCCCTCTCCCTTGATCTTACGTCAAAATCCACAAGTATAATCTGCTGGTAAATACCGATCAAAAGTTTTTTATCCGTAAATGGCACGGTTAAAGACGGTCCCAGCAGACTTGAACGCACGTGAGAATGACCGTTATTATCATGCCACTTCTGGTTATGCGAATATTCAACATCATCCGGAACAGCCCTGTCCCAGAACCTGGTAAAATCTTTAACCAGTCCTGATTCATATTCTATCGTTGTGAGCCCGGCTGTTGATCCCGGTATAAAAACGGTAACTGTTCCGCTCTTAATACTGCTTCTTTCCACAATACCGGCCACGAAAGACGTAATATCAATAATCTGGCCCTTCCCTTTCGTGGAAACTTCAAACCGGTGCGTCTCTACCGCCATGGTTTTTACCTCCGTTGTCATAATTCGTACCCCCTCTTTCATACCGGAGCCGATTTATCGGCTCCTACGACTGTTTTTATAAAATATTCGTGAAATCTCTTATCCCCGGTAAGTTCGGGGTGAAAAGATGCGGCCAGAATATTGCCCTGCCTTACCGCTACTATCCTGTTTTCATATTTTGAAAGTATCTCAACATCCTTACCGGCCTCGCTAACAACTGGAGCCCGTATAAAAACCGCGGGGAAATCTTTTTCCCCGAGCCCTGAAACCTTAAGGCCTGCTTCAAAACTCTCGCGCTGGCGCCCGAAAGCGTTTCTCTTAACTCTTATATCCATAAGCCCCAGCGTATACGGGGAAACTTCCCCGCACCCAGTGTCAGTACTTAATAAAACCATTCCGGCGCAGGTGCCGTAAAGAGCAATCCTGCCTTTTTTTGCCAGATCCTTTATCTTTTCAATAAAACTGTATCTTTCAAGAAGCCTGCCTATGGCTGTACTCTCACCGCCCGGCAGAATAAGTCCGGATATACTGTCAAGCTGGTCCGGATATTTTACTTCCACGGGTTCTACGCCACATTTTTTCAATAAATTAATATGTTCCGATATTGCCCCCTGAAGGGCAAGTACTCCTATTCTCATTTACGCCTACCATCCTCTTGTCTGGAGAAGTTCTTTTTCGTCAAGCTGGGTTATGTCTAAGCCTTTCATGGGCACCCCTATCCCCGCGCTTATATCAGCCAGAACTTTGGGATCATTATAGTAGGTTGTCGCGTCAACTACGGCTTTTGCCCTGGCCTTGGGGTTGTCTGATTTAAATATACCCGACCCCACAAATACACCGTCCACTCCCAGCTGCATCATCAATGCCGCGTCAGCCGGTGTCGCTATGCCGCCTGCCGCGAAATTAACAACGGGGAGATGCTTCATTTTTTTAACCATTTTGACGAGTTCATACGGAGAACCGGTATTTTTAGCGTAAGCCATTAATTCTTCTTCCGGCATATTTATTATTTCCGTTATCTGCCTGTTTATTGTGCGCACATGCCTTACCGCTTCAACAACATTTCCGGTACCGGCCTCACCCTTTGTGCGGATCATGGCGGCTCCTTCGCCTATTCTTCTTAACGCTTCGCCTATATCTCTGGCGCCGCATACAAAAGGAACTTTGAAATCCCATTTATTTATGTGGCATTCTTCATCCGCAGGAGTTAAGACTTCGCTCTCGTCAATATAATCCGCGCCGATAGCTTCCAGAATCTGCGCTTCCGTAAAATGACCGATTCTTGCTTTAGCCATAACGGGTATCGTAACAGCATCCATTATCTCCCTTATTATTTTAGGATCTGCCATTCTGGCGACCCCGCCTTCCGCCCTTATATCAGCCGGCACTCTCTCTAAAGCCATTACGGCGACAGCGCCTGCTTCCTGCGCGATAACCGCCTGCTGGGCGGTTGTAACATCCATTATGACCCCGCCTTTTAACATCTGAGCAAGTCCTGATTTTACTTTAAATGTGCCCTGTTTCATAATTATCCCTCCATTAATGTAGCCATTATTGCTTTCTGTATATGGAGACGGTTCTCCGCTTGATCAAAAACTATTGAATGCGGCCCGTCCATAACTTCATCGGTTATCTCTTCGCCCCTGTGCGCGGGCAGACAGTGCATAACCAGCACATCTTTAGACGCTTTTGCCAGAAGCGCGCCGTTTACTTGATAAGCTTTAAATTTTTCATGGCGCTCCTGCGTTTCTTTTTCCTGACCCATGCTTATCCATACATCAGTATATATAATATCGGAATTTTTGATATACTCGTCTATATCCGATCCTATATTTATTACAGAACCGCTTATCTTTGCTTTTTCCCTGGCAATCTCTACTATACTTTTATCCGGCGAATAACCGCCGGGATGTATGATATTAACATTAACGCCCAGATCGGCGCCGGCCAGCAAGAGGGAATTCGCCATATTGTTCCCGTCTCCTATATAGGTTAATGTAATCCCCTCTAACCTTCCTTTTTTCTCTAAAACGGTAAAGTAATCGCATAATACCTGGCAGGGATGCTCAAGATCAGAGAGCCCGTTAATCACCGGAACCGTGCCGTATTTCGCAAGGTCTTCTATTGTTTTATGCGAATAAGTCCTTGCCATAATACCGTCCACGTATCTTGACAAAACCTTAGCGGTATCAGCTATGGTCTCGCCCCTGCCCAGCTGAAGATCCGATGATGAAAGGTAAAGCGCATACCCTCCAAGCTGGTACATGCCTGCTTCAAAAGAAACCCTTGTTCTTGTTGAAGATTTTTCAAAAATCATTCCCAGAGTTTTGCCCTTTAGAAGATGGTGCTCTATGCCGTTCTTCTGTTTTTCTTTCAGCTGGGCTGCAAGGTCAAATAGATACTCCATCTCTTCTTTGCTGAAGTCACGGTTTGAGGTAAGGCTTCTTCCCTTTAAGCTTATTGTATTGTTCATTTTTTCTCCTTTTCTATTGATTTACAGGCTATTTATATAATTTATCATCTCCTGCTTATTTTTCTTGCCGGTAAAATTAACTAATTTTTCAAAATCTCTTTTGTAAATAATAGTCTCCGGGAGATATTTATTTTTCTTGTATTTTTCTACAAAGCTTCTATTATCCGCACTTTCCACATTGATTTTTAAAAATATTATTTTATTCCCGTATGTGTTCTCAAGCTCATTTATGACCGGCAGATACGCATTGCTCTCGGAACACCAGTCAGCGTAAAAAACCATAACCAGAGGTATATGCTTCTGGTTCGCTATCTCGTATACTTTATCGGGAGAATATTTGCCTGCCTGCTGTGACAGATTTTCGGCAGATGCTCCAAAAGTAAAACATAATGCGAATAACATTATAAAAGCGGATAATACTATTTTTTTACTCATTTACCATCCCCGTTTTCTTATACTTAACTTATTTTAAATTATAACATTTAATCTTAAAATTTCAAGGTTTATTATGAAAATTATATATATTATATTAAAAGCACTTTAAAGGACACTTTTAATATAATATAATTCATTGAAAATCATTAAAAATAAAGGTTTTTATAAAGCACTCTTTAATACTATATCACCCACCTTGCAATTTATGTGTCCGGCAATTACCGGACATTTTATCCTTATCAGGAAAAATACGGGTTTTTTCTCACCGGCAAGGGCTTCATAGTTGCCCTGTCCTTTGCTTATTATCATTTTTGATTCTTTATAAATCTTTAAAAATTCGGGGGAGCACAAATTCAATATGGTGCCCGCGGCATCAGAACCAGAAGAGATGACCCTGGAAACTTTATCAAGCCCGCAGAAATAAGCGTCCCTTTTCATGGCGTCATTTATCGCGGGTTTTTCCTTTACGGCGAAGATAACTTTCTTGTGTAAAGCTTCAATTAAAATCCTGTCAAAAACTATCTCTCCCGCATTATCCGCCAGGTATAATACCGTATCGGTTTTCTTTAATGCTTTCTTAAACTTGTCATAATCAAATATCGTAAATTTTTTCTTTAAACATTCTTTTATTTCTTTCTCCACGTTAAATTTCTGCTGTGATCCGTAATCAATTATATTGCCGGCTATCGCAAGCCGTATGCTTGTTAAAATTTTGTTTTTTGACGCATTTACTTTCTTTTTTAACGAAGGATAAAGCTTCATGGCTTCCTTATTGCTCTGGTCTTTTATCTTTCTCAAGGGATCTCTTACCCCTGTAACATCCCCTATAAGCTTATAAATAATCCTGGCTATCTCGGGAGGAGTTAAATCAAGCGGTATCCCGGGAAGGGTATCCGCAAGCTCGTCTAAAACTTTCTTCTGCATTTTTTTGCCTGCGCCCGCGAGCCTCGCCGCTTCCAGAGCCTGCCTGAAAAAACAGGGTATACAGTCCAAACACGTTCTCATTATATATACTCCGGCTATAAGATTCCTACATCCATCTTCTTCTTTTCACATTAAAGGATTTTTATCCTGCGGATAGAAAGATAAATTTAGTTTGAAACAACAATCAAACCCCCTGTATTAATGAGGAAGGGAGAACAAAAGGTGCCGATTGTAACAGCCAAAGAGAAAATAAGGGTTGTAATAATAACAACTCACCTGCGCCTTGAAGGCGAGATGCATGTTATTCCGGGCGGGAGACTTTTAGATGAAATAAACAAGGAAAGGGTTTTCCTTCCGGTAACGGATGCCACTATTTATGATATGCACGGCGAGAACATAATAGACACGCTGGAATTTATTGCCGTAAACAAAAACCAGATACTCTTAATCGCCCCCGCAAACCAATCAAAATAACTCCCGGAGAGGTAGTAACAATGAAAATTAAATATTTTGGACACAGCTGTTTTTTTATTTGTTCCGGAAGCGGGCTCACCATAATAACAGACCCCTATTCAAAAATAGTGAAATACCCCCTGCCCGAAGATATCAAAGCGGACATAGTCATACAGTCGCATGAACATTATGATCATAACGCCGCGAACAGAATAAAAGGCAGTCCGAAAATAGTAAAGGGCAGCGCCGGCTACAGCGCCGAATCCGAGCTTAACTTCCCCGAATTTGGCCGGACATTAACATTTAAAAGCATGCCTGTTCATCATGACGCCGACAGGGGCAGAATAAAGGGGATAAACAACATCTTTACATGGATTCTTGACGGGATAAATTTCTGTTTTCTCGGCGATCTGGGATATTTATTATCCGATGAAGAAATAAGAATGCTGGGAAAAGTTGACGTTCTGTTTATACCGGTAGGCGGCCTTTCCACTTTAAATTCCGAAGACGCAAAAATTCTAACCGGAAAGATTTTACCGAAAGCTGTTTTTCCCATGCATTATAAAACACCGGTAATTGAAAACTTAAATCTGGCCGAAGAAGATCTGGCGCGGTTTATAGGCAAAATTGATTATGAAAAACAACTGGACCGGGAAGAAGTTGAATTTGATAAAGACTCGCTCCCCGGGGAAACTACGGTATTTACTTTTAAAGAACATGCCGGGGGCTCAGAATAAAAAATATTAATCATGCTGTGAGGAAATATGACAAAATTTATTTTTATAACAGGCGGAGTGGTTTCATCTATAGGAAAGGGAATACTGGCGGCATCCCTTGGCAGACTTTTAAAAACCTGTTCGTTAAAAATAAATATACAGAAACTGGATCCTTACATAAATGTTGACGCAGGCACAATGAACCCCTACCAGCACGGTGAAGTGTTTGTTACCGATGACGGGGCAGAGACAGACCTTGATCTCGGCCATTATGAGAGATTTATAAACGAGAGCCTGTCAAGAGACAATAACATAACAACGGGAAAAGTTTACGGTGCGGTTATTTCCAAAGAAAGACACGGCGACTACCTCGGAGACACGGTAAGAGTTATACCGCATGTAACTGACCAGATAAAACACTGTATTTTAAAAAGCGCGAAAGATTCCAAAGCCGATATATCAATAGTTGAAATCGGCGGCACCGTGGGCGATATAGAAGGACTGCCTTTCTTAGAAGCGATAAGACAGATGAAGGTGGATCTGGGCCATCAGAATGTATTATATATCCATGTAACCCTTATTCCCCACCTCGGCGCCGCCAAAGAACTAAAAACAAAGCCCACGCAGCACAGCGTAAAAGAATTAAGAAGCATAGGAATCCAGCCCGATATAATCGTGTGCAGGACAAGCCAGGGCTTAACACGGGATATGGTGGAAAAAATAGCCCTTTACTGCGATGTGCCTGCTGAAAATGTTATTGAATCAAGAGATGTTGACTGCATTTACGAGATACCCCTTATCCTCGCGAAAAACAACCTTGAAAAAACAATATTAAAGCATTTTAACCTTCTCGGAGCGAGAGTAAACCTCGCGAAATGGATAACAATAAACAATGTAATAAAAAAATCTTCCAGGATCATAAAAATAGCGCTGGTCGGCAAATACATAGAGCTTAAAGACGCGTACTTGAGCATAACCGAAGCCCTTAACCACGGCGGGATAGCGAACAAAGTTAAAATTGAAATAATTAAGATAGACGCGGAGACACTGGCTAAAGAGGGGGCTAAAAAATTCCTCTCAAAAGCAGACGGCGTACTTGTGCCGGGCGGGTTCGGCACGCGCGGCATAGAAGGCAAAATAAAAGCCATTGAATACGCCAGGACAAATAAAGTGCCCTTTCTGGGGATATGCTACGGGATGCAGTGGGCGGTAGTTGAGTTCGCCAGAAACGTATTAAAAACTAAAGACGCGAATTCAACCGAAGCAGATAAAAACACAAAGAATCCTGTTATAAGTCTTTTAACCGAACAAAAATCAATCACCGATATGGGCGGGACAATGCGCCTGGGCGCGTATACCTGCAAAATCAAAAAAGGAACATCCGCTTACAAAGCGTATAAAAAGGAAGTCATTGAAGAAAGGCACCGCCACAGGTATGAATTCAATAACTTTTTTAAGGAAAAACTTGAAAAGGCCGGCTTGATCATAAGCGGCATAAATCCCAAAAGAAATTTAGTTGAGATAATAGAGATTAAAAATCATCCGTGGTTCACGGCAGTGCAGTTCCATCCGGAATTTAAATCGCGGCCCAATAAGCCGCATCCCCTTTTCAAAGATTTTATAAAAGCCGCCTGCACGCGCGCTGAAAAAACAAATAAAGAATAATTGAAACGGTAAAATAAAAATGAAGAAAGTTAATTTCATGAAAAAAAATATACCGTTAATTTTAATTTCAATATTATTCCTTGTCATCTT
>JBDRKI010000060.1:0-25948 GCA_043814095.1 Armatimonadota bacterium
TCCGCCTTCCCATTTATAATTCTTCTCTATCTCATTCTTTATATACTCAATTCCCATCATAGCGGCGCTGTACGCGTCTATCCTGTCTTCCTTTACTCTCATTAACTGCATATGACGGGGAACGAACATCTGTACAGTAAACGCAAGTATAATGCTTAAAACAAGATAGAACATTATTGTGGCGATAAAACCTTTTGAATGTTTTTTCTTTTCCATAGCAAGTTAATCCAGTTTTAAACTTTTTATTACAGGGTCGTATGAACGTTTTTCTTTATCCCTGCGTCTTTTTCCTTCAGTTAAATACTATTCTTTTCTCACGTACATATAGGCTTCAACTTCGTTTTTGCCGCCGTATTTGCCTTTGATCCATGTAACTTTATTCGTAAGAAGTTTAATATTCGGAGAAACTTCCCCCAGAACTTTAACCTTGCAGGTAAAATTACCGGATTCTGTGGTTGCATCAGCCGGCAGTTCATCGTAGTTATAGGTATTTTTATAAGTTTCCAGAACAGAATGGCCGAGTCTCTTAGCCTGAATTTTATCGCCCGCATATGAAATAGTTTTATTCTCAACCACGCATACGGATGCAAGCCCGAGCAGGACAATAAGCAGAAGAACGGCAATTACAAAGGCTTCTATTAGGACCGCGCCCCTGCAGAACTGTTTATTTTTTAATGTTTTATGTGTTTTTACACTCTTCATTACCTTTATTTTTCTTCAAAGCGGAGCTTAAACCCTTTATGTTATAAAAAGGGTTTAAGCTCTTTATGTCTAATTTAAAGAAATATGAATAACAGGACAAATAATAGGAATAAAGGATTTACCGGGATTGAACTGCTGACAGCCGTCGCAATTTTAGTTATAGTATTTGTCTTTTCGTATCTGGCTTTTAACTTAATCAGCAGGAACATGAATAAAACCGTACAGAACAGCATGAACCAATCCGATATGAATATTATCCACCAGAAAATATTAAAATCCGTTCATAATTCCACTTGGGAAGGCTTTATAAATTCGGGAATTAACGGCATATATTATTACGGGGATAAAGACTACCGCCATCCCCTGCTGCTGCAGAGCTTTTTAAACGAAGACGGCTCCTGCAATATAGATACTTCCTTGAACCCCGTCTGTACCGGTTATACCCTGTATTACATTGTCCGTCCAAAAAACGATATATGCGCGCCGGAACTTAATCCCGACGGTTCGCCGGTTTACGACGAAAAAGAGAAAGTATCGCTGAGCGCAAACCCAGACACATACTGCCCCCATAAACTGCTTATAAAAAAGGAGCTGGGTTTGGCAGATATTAACCACTCTATGAGCATATACGATCAGCTAAGAAACCATATGACCAACAGCGGAACAGGCAAAACCGTGGCTAAAAACGTTCTTAATTTTGAAATTATCCCCCCTGAAGACGGCAGCAAATATACGGTTTATTATAACGGGAAAGAAAAAAAAGTTAACGATAAACTTATTAAAGTCAAGCTGACCGCCTTCACAGAGAGAAAATATTTAAATAAAGCGCACTTCAACGAAGATCTTCTGAATGATACAGCCAACCTTTTTATACTGGAAGATTCGGCAGAACCTCAAAATTAGATCAATTATATTAACTCTTCTCTTTTTGTTGATTTTTGATAATTTATTTATATTATCACATAATCCGGAAAAAACCGGTATTATAAAATCTGTATTTACAAATTCGAGCTTTATATTCATATCTCGAATACCCTCATTTTTTACAACTCACTTCCCGCAGCATTTTTTGTACTTCTTCCCGCTTCCGCAGGGACACGGTTCATTTCTGCCTGCCTTGGGGGCAATTTGAGCATTTACTGACGGGGGCATAAAGCGGTCGAACAGCGAGTCTCTTTCTTTGTCAGGGCGAGCGTTAAATTCAGCAATCCAGCGTTCTACGGCGTTTTGATCATTTACATCTACATTATCTTTAAACATCTGCATAACCATTGTTTTACCCATGCCGTAATATTCAGGATTGGCCGCGTTTTTCACCATTGCTTCTTCACATTTTTTTATTTCTTTAATTATACCATCAGCATTTTTTATAATGCCGTCTTCCTTTAAATAATTAAAAAATGCGGACAAAACGGGAACAAAATCACGGAATTTTTCAGGTTCAGCGGAAACTTTTCTCGGAAATAATTCCGTAAGAATAAATTCCACATTACAATGGCGAATGTTTTCGAGATTAACATTTTCATAATTATTCAGAAAATTTAAAAACATCTCTACATCGCCTTTTGCGGTTTTCTGTAAATTAACAGGCAGTTCGATGAAATATTTTGACGCAATGAATCCTTTTGTATATTTCTTTTCTCTTGCGCGCGCTATTTCATCTTCGTTTTCAATTTTACTGGATGCGGATTCTGTTTCTTGTTTTTTAATCGTCAGGCTTTTAATTCCGTTTGTCTCAAATTCCTTCGCGTATTTATCGGCACAACGCTGTTGTTTTACAAACCGTTCTTCCCAACCCATTTTTTCAATTGCCTCCATCCCGTATTTTTTTATAAAATCCCGATCCCCCAGCCTGTCAATTAACTCTTCCCAAAAAGTTTCATTATTGTAATCATCTTCGTATTTCATAATTTCGGCATTTTCCTCAAACTGCCTCGAGGGGAAAAATCTGTTGTATTTTCGGTCAAAATCCACATAATTTTCAAGTCCAAAATTTCCAGCAAAAGAAAAAATATAATTTTCGACTTCATCAAATTCCTTTATCCTGTCCGCGTGTATGCCATTTATTACACAATTACCCAGATATAGCATTTTTATTAATGCCTCATACTGCTCTTTTGTAAATTTTATTTCCATTTTTATACCTCGCTATTCATGCATTCCAACGGATTAAACGACAACCTAAACGACAACCTAAACGACAACCAGCTCAAGATATCACATAATGCGCGCCTCTGCCTTTCCCTATTAACTTAAGCACCTTTAAATCTACCATTTTGGATATTTCTTTCAACGCGGCCTGCCTTGATATGTTAAACACCTTTGAAATGTCGCCAGCCGTTATTTTACCGTTTTGATTTATTGCTCCTACTATTTTCATCTGTTTTTCCGTAAGCGCAATTTGACCTCTTTCCGTCTTTTTTATGCGTTCACTGCTTAATCGTATAACTTTTTCTTTCACTTTATCAATACTTATCTTTACGCCTTCAATAAAGTACTCCAGCCATTTTGTCAAATCTAAAGTTTTCGGATTTACGCTTTGAAGCGCCTTATAATACGCCGGCCTGTTATAATCGTAATAATCGTCCAGACAGAAAAACTGTTTTATATCAAATCCTCTTAAAAAAAGTATTAAACTTGCCAAAATTCTTGCGCTCCTGCCGTTGCCGTCTATAAACGGGTGAATTCTAACAAATTCATAATGGGTAATGCCGGCCTCAATTACCGGATCAACTTCCTTAACTTCTTTGGAATTTAACCAATCGATCAAATTCTTAATAAGATTAGGCACTTCTTTGTTGGCCGGCGGTTTGAATATAATTTCCCGGGTTAACCTGTTTGCCACAACCACATAACGATTGCGATAAGCACCGCAATCTGCCGGATTTTCCAATGTATTCCTGGTTAACGCTTTATGAATATTTAAAATATCATCTCCGGTAATTACCTTGCCATTGGTTAATTTATCGAGTTTTTCCAATATTTTTAAATAATTCAAAACTTCGTCTTTATCTTTCCGGACTGCCATTATTTTTCTGCCCTGCGCTAATTCACTTACTTCTTCTAGCGACAAAGCATTGCCTTCAATTCTTGTGGAAGAATGAGCGCTGTGGATTATCGCATCCCTACGCAGGGATACTTCCCACTTCGGAATCAAAGGAGAATTAAGAATTAACTCCCTTGCCGAAGAAATTTGCGTTAAAATTTTTACTATTTTATTTGTATAAGTAAATTTCGGCTTAAACATTTCTACCTCGCAAAGCAAATTGTACGCGATACTTATTCTATGACACTTCAAGTTATTCCTACTTGTGAATTATAAGATTCGGGACATTGTTTGAGATTGTCAATTAGTTAAATATCCGAATTATTCAGAAAACCCGCCGAACAGGGATGATGAATGAAAAACACCATTTTTCTAATAAAAAATTCTCAAAAATCCAAGCTTGATATGATTTATATGGCTGTTCAAGATAAAATTTTATCTGCCGCTTCTTTAATGCTTTTTACTATAAAATCAGGCTCTGTTTTAGGGTCCGTTTTTTTAAGTTCTTCTTTTCCCTGCCCTGTTAAAACCAGTATCGATTTAGCACCTACTTTTTTTCCGAGCATGACATCTGATATCTTATCACCTACCACAAAAGATTTCTTAAGATTGATATTAAAATCTTTCTTTGCGGCATTTATAAGGCCGGGTGAAGGCTTTCTGCATACGCATTTTTTTACATACTTCTTATTTTTGCCTTTTATAAAATGGGGGCAGTAATAAAAAGCGTCTATATAGGCGCCTTCTTTATTTAAACGGTACTGCAGTTCCGTATTTATTTTAGTGACAGCGTCTTCTTTAAAATAGCCTCTTGCTATACCTGACTGGTTAGATACTATAATCACCAGAAAACCGGCTTTATTGAGCTTTTTAACGGCTTTAGAGGCCCCTTTTACCAGTCTTAAGCCCTTTATCCCGCTTAAGTAGCCCCTGTCATATATTACGGTGCCGTCCCTGTCCAGAAAGACGCATTTTGTCATTTTTTAACCTCTGATAACGCTTTTTTGAGCATAATATTAAGCTGTTCAATGCTTTGGTCCATTTCAACCGCTTTTTTAAGATATTTTACCGCTTCATTATATTCTTTATCATCATAATACTCAACACCAAGAGCTATGATGGCGGATAAATTATTCTCATTTAATTCCAGAGCTTTAAAAAGACACTCTTTGGCTTTTTTATTACCGCCCTCAATTGTATTTATACTTGCATATATGACATATGAGTCTGAAACCTGTTTTTTAAGCTCTTCCCTTCTAAAAGAAAGCATAACGGGGAAATATTCATCTTTGTATAATGACAAAACTTTTTCTATAAGTTCACGGCTTTTAGCTATATCGCCGTTCTCCAGATAATAAACGGCAAGATCGTTATAAAGGGAGGGGTAATTAACGGGATCAATATTAAGGGCTTTTTGCAGGTTTTCCGCGTATAAATCGTTCCTGCTTTTTATTTTATATAACTTTGCCAGCACAATGTAATTATTGACTTTTAACTTCTGAAGATTTACGGCTTCTGTTGCCTGGATTATTCCTTTATTAAGATATTCTTTTTCGGGATCTTTCAAAAAATTGTAATAATATGCCGAAGCAAGCTCCCTGCGGTATTCGGGATTCCAGGGATTTAAACCGACCGCCTTTTTATAATTTAAAACTGCATCGGAAAAAGAGCCCTTTCTCTGGTAATATTGCGCTATATCAGCTTTATTCTGCGCGAAATACATAACCATAATACCTGCGGATATAATTACAAGCAGTATAACAATTAAATAATCATAATATTTTATGCTTACGGGTTTCTCATCTTTCCCTTTATTGCTTAAGAAGCTGGAATAATAAAATATGATGCCCGTGAAAAAGAAGAAATAATAAAAGGACGCTGAGAAAAGCCAGTCAACATGGGCCATAATATGCATAAGAAGGCAGACGCACCCCGTGGATAATCCCAGAATAAGGGGATAATGGGGGGTATTTCTTGATAACTTTAACGCTCTTATATACTCCCTTAATATTAAAAATAAAATTATACACATAAGAACAAAACCGAATATCCCGAGCTCGCATAGTATCTTAAGATAAAAATTATGCGCAAACTTGGAATAATATCTCGGATCTTTCTCATACTTGGGAAGATGCGCGGGAAAATTAGAAAGCCCGACACCTGTAAGGGGGTGGTCTTTGAATTCTGCAAATGCAATTTTATAGAATTCTATTCTTGCAAGTTTTGAAGGCTCTTTTGTATTTGCTATGGAAGTAAGTTCCTCCTTAATAAAAGAAGGTACAACTTTCCTTTCCTGATTCTTTTTGGCAGAGAAAACGGGTATGAAAATAAGAAAAACAAATAAAAGTATAAATAATTTCTTAAATACGGCTTTTTTATCATCTATATATTTATATATACTTACAAATATGAAAATAAATACGGCAATAAATACAAGCCAGCTCCAGCGGGATTGTGTAAATAAAAGCCCCAAAAGAGATAAGCATCCTGTTAGCCCGAAAAGAATAACCTCATAGCTCGCAACCAACATAAAGATAAGCGCAACTATAAATAATATGAGCCAGCTCCAATGGGACAGGGTAAATAAAAGCCCCAGTAAAGATAAACAACCTATTACGCCCAAAAAAATAACTTTAGAGCTTCTTTTATCAGCCAGGAACAAGCTCAACATGACGGGAAGCGTTAATATTAAAAATCCGGCACATGTGTTTTTCTGGTAAAAAGTTGAATAAAAATCCGAATCAAATCCCGCTAGATTAGTTGATTTATAAAAAAACAAGCCGGCAATACTAAAAAGCATAACGGCAAAGGCAAGAAAAACAGCAAATTTTCCGGAATATTCGTCTTTAAACATATTCGCGATAACGATAAAAACAAGAAAATACGCCGTAAATAAAAGGCCCGAATACAGGCTTTCATAAACACAGGCCGAATTAATCGTGGAAATAAAAAATACGATTAAAAACAAAATAGATGGCCAAATAAAACTTTTAAGGTTAGATAAGCTTTTCTTATCCGATGAAACCGCATATAGCGCGGCGCTGAGATACGCGAAAACCATAAGAACAGCCTGGGCCCTGATGCTGTGTCCGCCGTAATCCAGAGGCAGGTAAAACAAAAGAAAACTGAGTATTATAAAAACTAATAATTGCATAGGTTGCCGCCTGCCGCGGTTTGTCTATTTTATGGCTTCCAGCATATCCTGTCTGTTTTTGTCAAAAGTATATTTTAAAGACCCGAAATTCACAAGCCCTTCTCCCGCGGAAATAAAGTAATATTTTTTACTTAATTTATTGATAAAAACAAGACCGTTATCATATTCAAACGAGACAAAATTCGGCTCCTTGTTTATGGTTTTTGCCCATTTATCAAGATATTTTAAATTGTCAATTAATTTAATATAATCCGTATTTTTATACGCCGGTTTAAGGCTGACCTGGGCTATAATTTCACCTTTTTTATCAAATACCGCCGCGCACATAACCGACCGGAGTTTTAAAAATTCTTCTAAAGGTCCTGAAAGCTCCGCATTTTGATGCACATCTTTTTTAGCCGCTTTGGGTTTAGCTTTTTTAAGCGGAGCCTTGGTCTTTGTTTTGGTTATTGTTTGACCGCCTAATATGGATTTATTAAAATCCCTGCCTCTTTTAAGAACATTGATAGCAAACTCAGTCCGCATACAAGAAGGATTTTGCCCTAATAAATCTTCGTATTCTTTTATTAATTTATCGTACTGGCCTAATTTTAACTGGTAATTAACCTGCAGAGATGCAATCTCCTCTTCGGAAGTTGAGAAATCCTCGTAATCCTGAATAACTTGATTTTTATCCTTTGACTCTTTCTTTAATAATTTATATAAAAGATATCCTTCCATGTTTTTAGGCGATATGTCTTTTATTTTATTAAGCACCCTGTAAGTATCCCCGTACATCTTTTTATGAAGATATATTTTTGCAATCTCTATATAAGCTTTTAAAAAGCGGGGGTCTTTGCTAATTGCTTTTTCAAAACACATTAAAGCTTCCAGATAAAATCCCAGCACTGATTTAATCTCACCCAGATGAAAGCAGGCTGTGACATTTCCCGGGGTACCGGCAACCGCGCCTTCAAGAATTTTAATCTGTTCTTTGAGAATGTTTATTTCGGACTTATTAGACACACAGCCCCCTCAAATTTTATCTGCATTCATTTTTTCAAGAATTTCCTGATTTTTTCTCACCAGAAGCCTTATTCTTCCGAGATTTGCTTTTTCATCAAATACTATTATCAAAGAAATATCATTTTTAAAAAAATAAGCGTTGATGCTTAAATCATCAGCGTTTAAGAAAACGTCCTTTAAGGATTTTTTCTTAAAAAGCGGCTCTATGACGGACGCGGACAAGCTTCCCAGCTCCTTCAATACTTCAGAAACACTTATCGCGCTTAAACCCTGCCGTAGAACGGTGCAGATCTCTTCTCCTTTAGAATTTGAAACCTGAGCCTGTTTTACGCCGTCTATTTTAGTAAATTCCGTTAAAATTATTTCCAGACTATCCATAAATAACCGTCCGTTTTTTTATAAATTATTAATCCTGATCTACCGGATTTATATTTACCAGATCTCCTTCTTTTAAGCCCATCTTCTTAATTAATGAATTTGAAAAACCGATATACCCGCCAAGCTTTTTACCCGGGGAGGCATGAAGTTTATATGAAGCGCCCTGGCTTGTTTCAACTTCTACAACAAAAGAAGGCTCCTTTATACCCCATTCCCGTACAATATACTCGTCTATTTTTACAATATCCCCTCTGCCTAAAAAACGGTTTTCTCCTTTTATTATAAGCTGTTTTATCTTATTAAGCTTTACCTGGATTTCTTTCTTTTTTTCTTCCAAAACCGAATTTTCTTCCGCATAGAAAGATATTTTTCCGCCGTTAACCGACATCTCGTCTAAAAATACATGTATTTTATCCGAAGAACACGATATCTGGCCGATTTCCGCGGCAAAATTATCAACTAAAAATTTTCCCTTATCAAATAAGATATATGAAGCCGCGCCCATGGATAAGCTTTTTAAAAACCCGGTGTATGATTTGTCTTCAATTTCGCTTAAAAGAACCATAAGATCCTTTTTCTGAATGCTGTAATCTTCATAAATTGATTTAAATAAATAAATATTTGATAAAACACTGGTGACACTCGGGGTCAGAACATATGTGCTTGCCTTCATCTGTTTTTTTCTTATGCGGTTAAAGAATTTAGACGCAAGACAGCAATGGTAGGTTTCGCGCTCGCCCTTTATTATCTCTATCGTGTTAATAATTCCGCCATGCAGGAAGAAAAAAACTCCTGCCCCCTCCTGATATTCTAAATATAAATAACCGCTGAATCCTTCCTGTTCCAGATTATTAATCATTATATTAATATCCGTATAATCCAGCTTTATGCTTTCAATCAAGGGATTTCCTTTTGGAAGAAACATTATTACCTCTTGTATATAAAATGCTTTTTATTGAGCGCCGGTACTATCTCCCGGAGATTCACTGCTGCCGGCGTCCTCATCCTCGTCAATTTTAATTGTTTTTTTTCTTTCAACTTTGTGTTCTTCTACGGATCTTGCCAGCATGGACTGCCATGGATCTTCCGGAGTATCTTTTTCTGCTGCTTTCTCAAGCTCGCTCTTGCTTGTGAACTCTATTATATACGGCTCACCACCGGATGAATCATCCGTATTTAAATGATCTTTAATAACCATGGGTTCCGGGTCTTTTTCTTCCCCGCCGTCAAACTTTTGCTGAGTCTTAATTGTGTCTAAAACCGAAGATTCCACAACTTCCACCTCTCCGATTAATTCTTCTCTTTGCTTGAGCAGCGTCCTAAAAGGGTCATATTCCTCTTCTTTATCGGCTTTGCTTTCTTCTTTAACCTCCGCACCGGATATGGTTTTCACCGGCTCTTTATTCTCAGGCGCAGCCGCGGATGCTTCTTCTGCTTTGGACGCTCCTTTTAAAAACCCCAGCTCCCACAATATTAAGGCTACGAATATTACGGAAAAGAAAAAGAGGCTGAATTTAACCAGATATATGTTTTCAATTAAAATATCCAGCAATTTTTGATCCAACATATCTATCCCCTTTATCTGCTTTTCTTGCCAAGCCGCTCAACTTTCTGAGCTACATCCTTATATCTTATGTCAATCGCGTAACAATCCTGATAATTCTCAAGAGCTTCTTTATACCTGCCTGTGTCTTCATAAAGCGAGGCCAGATCGTATTTAACCTCAATCTGGTCGTCTTCGTCTTCAATTTCATTAATTATCCGTAAATACTGCTTTACGGCCATATCAACAAGCCCGTACTCTTTCAGGTATCCGGCGATAAGTCTTTTAATTTCCCTTGACCCGTCTTCCCGCGCGCAGTTAAAAAGCAGGAAGATGGCATCTTCATAAAAGGATATGTCGCGGTATAATCCGGCAACCTGCAAATTTTGTTCACCCGGAGAAAAATTGTCTTTGATGGCCTGCCTGAATTCGCCTATAACTGCGTGCAGGCCGCCCTTAAAGGCCGCTGATTTAATATAAGAGACGGCGGAATCAAACATGTTCAATTTTATGCAGGCAATAACTAATTTAGTAAGGGAGCCCGGGTCTTCATTAACATATTCTCCCGTCTCTTCCAGCAGTTCCTTAACTTTTAAGTAATTTTCAGCGTTAAAGTATATATCTGCCAGCTTAAGTTTTACCTGGGGGGTATCTTTTATCTTAACTATCTCTTTGTAATATTTGTCAATCTTATCATACTGTTTACCGGAAACAAATAACCCTATAATGTCAAAATAAGTATCAATCAGGTTTTCACGGTCATTCAGGGTTAAATAAACTTCTGCAAGTTTTTTATAGCATTCATATGTCTTATCACTGTAACCGAATTCATTATATAAAGACACAAGCATATTTAAAATGGGCTTTAAGGAATCATAGTCTTTATTATTAAAATAATGGGCGCTTAACGGCTCAAGAAGCGCAATCAATGCTTCATTCAAATTTTCATCATACAATAACCTTGATAAATCCATTAATTTACCAAGATATCCGGGAGCTGATGAGGAGGAATGCTTAATAAATCCGGCAATCAAAGTTTCCGCTTTTTTTACCATATTCTGCTTCAGCAGGCCGGAGATTATTTCAAACTCTTCCGAAACGCTCTTTTCCTTATCGCCCAGTTTATCATACCAGTGAGCTCTTCTTGTCCTTAACTCCCAGTACCTGTCAAAAAAGCCGCCGTCATACAAAAGATCCAGAACCGGCGGGATTATATTCAAAGCCTGCTTGTAATCTCCGTTTTTCTCCAATAGATCCAGCAGCTCATCCATTATATTCAGGCCTTCATTTAAAAGATTGTTTTTAATAAATATAACAGCCAGATCTTTTCTTGTTTTGTAATCATCCTGCAAAAGCTCTATAAGTTCGGCGGCTGCTTTTTCCGCTTTATCATATTTTTGCTCCTCTATCAAATCTCTTATAAGAACCTTATAATTAGCTTTTGCCAAATCCATGTGATTATCGGCAACCAGCAATTTTATAAGCTCGGCCCTGTACCTTGTCTGCTTGCCGGAGAGCTTCAATACCCGTGTTATCATCTCCACGGCTTTATGATGCATTTTATTTAAAATATACATATCTGCCAGAAACATGAAGCAGGACAGAGCCTCTTTAAACATACCGTTTTCCCGCGCGATATCCCCCAGAACATTATACGCGTTAAAATCCTGCGGATCGATCTTTATTATTTTGCGGCATATTTCAAGCGCGTGTCCGGTGTCTTCATTTTTTAAATCATAATCTAAAATATTTAAAAGCTCCGCTTTTGCTTCTTTTACCTGATTTCTGTTAAAAAGCACTGACGCTATTCTCTCCCTGACTTCTATATCATCGGGAAAGAAACTTAATATGTTTCTGAATATTTTTTCACTGGTAATATAATCCTTATTCTCGCATAAAACATCACCCAGATATTTAGACTCTTTAACCGCATCCTCTATCCTTCCGCTGCCGAGATAAAGCTCTACAAGCCTTTCACGGGCGCTTACATCCATTGGGTTAAGCTGGAGTATTTTCTGGCTGACATTGACAAGGTCTTCTTTTCTGTTCTGAGTGTTAAGCAGTCCGGCGTAAAGCTTCATGGAATTTAAATCCGAAGGGTCGGCGCTTAAAGCAGATATAATTTCTTTTTCCGCTCTGTCAAACTGATTTTTTTCAAAAAACGAAAGAGCCAGCTGGTAATGCATGCCGCTCTGTTTCGGGAAATTTTCGTTTAAAATCTCGGATATTTCCTGCGCTTCCTGATCCCGGCCGTCTTTTTTATAAATTTCAAACAGCTTGATATAGGCGCTCATTGCTTCTTCTTTATCGCCCTTTTTAAGACATAATTCTCCGAGAATTTTATAAGCTTCGGTGGTGTCCGAACTTATTTCTATAACTTTCCTGCAGATATTTATTCCTTCATCGGTAAGGTTGCTCTGCATATAACCGGTGGCTAAATTTATAAATATCGGCACTGCTTCGTCTATTTTGCCTGATTCAATCAAGCGGGCAATAAGTTTATGGCTGGCCGATAAATTAGAAGGATCTCTGTCTAAAATATCTTTGTAAATATTAATCAGTTTTTCCGCTATTTCGTGATTTTCCTTATCCATCTCAAGCATTTTTTCATAAAGCAGAATGCTCTTATCTATTAATCCCTCTTTTTCGTACACCGAGACAAGTTCATTTATAATATTTAAAGCTTCCTGTTTTTTCCCTGATCTTATTAAGCTTTCGGAAAGACCCGCAAGAGCCTTCTCGTTACCGGAATCAAGAGCCAGTATTTTTCTGTAGATTTCCGATTCCTTTTCGGAGTTTTCATACTTTTTATAAAACAATACGGCATTATTATAACTTGACAGGGCCTCGTTTTTGCCGCCGCCCGCGGATAAAATATCTCCCAGAAATTCATAAGCAGGGGCCGACAGGTGCGGCGACAGCCTTATAACTTCCTGAAATTCTCCTACCGCGCTTTTTACGTCGTTCATCTGCATATAAATCCTGCCGAGCAGCATGTGAATATCGGCCTCTTCCGGTAGAACCTCCAGTGCTTTTTTGCAAACATCCGCCGCGGCTTCAAAAGACGAAGCCTGAAAATACATGGAAGCCAGATTAATCACGGCCGGGCTCAAAAAGCTTAATACTGCTCTGCCTATCTCTTCCGGCGAAGAAGTAAGGATTTTCTTATCTACAAAACTCAAGTTTGGCGAAGACGGATTAAAGCTTATAATGTCTTTATATACTTTTCCGGCCTCTTCTGTGTTGCCTGAATTCTGAAGAACGGCGGCATATTTTATATATCCCTGAACTCCTTCTGAAAATCTTCCGAGCTTAAAGGATAAATTGCCTATATTGCGCATAACAACAGAATTATTGGGCGATATTTTATCCGCTTCCAAATAAAAACTTAAAGCACCCTCAAAATCATTGTTTACAACAAGTTGATCCGCTTTTTTAATCAACTCTTGAAACTTTTCTTCCATTAAATTATCCCTCAAAATTGTGCTTTTTACCTTATTTATTTCTCTCTTTTAAAGCTTTAATTTTTTCCTTAACGTCTTCATACCCCGGGTATTCCTCTGATACCTGGACAAAATAAGATTCGGCTTCTTTATACATCTTATTATCCATATATATCGTTCCGAGATTATACTTGATTTGCAGATAATCTCCCCTGGAGTATCCCTCTACGGACAGCGCCTTCTTAAGCTGTCTGACGGCAAGATCAAACATTCCCATACCCTCTTTCTGGCTGAAGCATAAAGCAAGCATATTATACGCCTTTATCAGCAGCTCCGGACATTTTTTAACATGCTGGAACTGCTCAATCGCGTCATCTAATCTTCCCAGTTCTTTATACATAACGCCCAGATCATACTGGGAGCGGAAATCTTCCGGATCGTTTTGTATTTTCTCAATATACTTACCGGTAATTTCTTTTTCCAGAGTTTTAAAAGAGGGATCTATATTTACCAGGACCTTGTAAACTTCCACCGCTTTTCCGGGATTATTCATTTTCAGGTGAGCGTTGAGCAAATACTGTAAAACTTTAACATCCCCGGGAGATAATCTCGCGGCTTTTTCAAAATTCAAAACAGCGTCTTGTATGTTTCTGATCTTTTCCAGATAAATCAGCGCCAGATTAAAATAAAAGTCAAAATTTTCGTCATCCAGTTCAATAAGCTTCTTATAAATATTTACGACTTCTTCCCAGCGCTTTTTCAAAGATAAGGTTTCTATAAGATGCACTAATTCATTTACCGCTTTTTCTTTCTCTTCTGACAGTATATATATACGGGAAAGCTCTTCTCTGGCGGACAGATTATCAGGATCATGATCAATAATCTTTTTATAAATATTCGCGGCGTCTTCGTATCTTTTATCGGCTAAACAGGTTTTTATAATGATGTCTGTGTATTTTAAAGCATTTTCCCTGTCGCCTAAATCAAAATATATATCAACCAGTTTATCATAAGCCGGTATAAAGTTTTCATTAATCCTGACTATTTTTTCCAGATAATCACGCGCCGGTTCTTTTTTGCCGGAAGTCAGCAAAATACCGGCTATCTTAAACAGATTATCAATAGATTCCTCTGAATCACCGCCGGCAAAAAATTCGCTTAATCTGATACGGGCCGCAAGGTTCTCCGGACTAAGTTTAATAATTTTTTTAAGGATATTTTTCTCCTGATCTTCATATTTCATATCACGGTAAACAGCGGCCAGATCCGCATACTGGGCAACGGCTTCGTTAACTTTATTTAAGACACTGTATAAATTACCCAGCTTTTCTTTTACAGATAAATCGCCGGATTCGGTAAAAACCCTGTTGTATATATCTATGGCTTTATCTATATCCTCTTTCACGGTGTATTCTTCCGCTATATTTTCAAGATGGAACACGCCTTCCGCTTTGCGGCCGGATTCAAGATACAGCTCAGCCAGCTTCCTTCTTGTTAGAAGATCGTCATCTTCTAACAGGATAATATTCTGGTAAAGACTGATTAATTCGGGAGTTTTTTTCTGCTTTTTAAAAATATCGGCCAATTGTCTGCTCTCAACCAAAACCTGCTCGGGGGCGCTTTTCCATTTTAATACATCTAAAATATTTTTTCTGTATTCCGTGTTTTCTTTGTCTTTTTCTTTTAAAGAATATAATATCTCCAGCGCGACATCTAAAAATCCGATTTCAACATATATAGATGCAAGTTCAAATCTTACGAAATCGTCATCCGGATTAATTTTTAATAATTCTATGCATTTTTCTATCGCCTTGCCCGCCTTGCCTGATACCAGTAACTTGTCTATATTTTCAAGAACTTTTTCTTTTACTTTGGGAGAAAGTTTTCTAGTCTTTATTTCGGCAGCAGCAGGAACAGGAACTGCCTCCTCTTCCGGAACCTCTTCAATACCGCTAACAGTGACTTCTTCCTCGGGAACAGCGGGTTCTTCTGGTATCTTTTCTTCTACAGGCTCAGGAGATATTTCCGCTTCTTCTTCAGGAACTTCTTCCTGAACAGTAACCTCTTCAATATCACTTACAATTACTTCTTCTTCAGGAGCAATAACTTCCTCGGAAATCTGTTCAGGAACTTCTTCCTGAACAGTAACCTCTTCAATATCACCTACAATTACTTCTTCTTCAGGAGCAATAACTTCTCCGAGTTCCGACGCAGTCTCAACAAACTCAATACGCTCTTTCTCTTCGGAAATTACGCTTTCGGCAGGCTCTGCCTTTACTTCTTCCTGCACCATGGCTTCCGGAGGTATAAGTTTGCCCTTTATTAATCCTGTTTTTCTTCTTATGGCTTCTTCTCGGTCTTGCTTGGATATTAAGCCTGCTTTTATATCTAAACCGGCTTCCGCCCTATCCTTTATGAGTCCGAGAGGAGTTTTATCTTTTTTGTCTTTTTTAATAAGCCCTGTTTTAATAAGATGTTTGTCAAGCTTTACTTTTATTTCTTCTTTCTTTAACTTCTTAAGCGCCTCTTCATCCTTTGCTTCTATTAAAATAAAGGGCTCTTCGGTTTTTTCCTCGTCAACACTTATTATTACTTCTTCTTCGGAAGCAATGATCTCTTCCGGAACTTCTTCTTCCGGAATCTCTTGCTCAGGTATTTTTTCTTCTTCAGGCTCTTCTTCCGGAACTTCTTCAGTACTGCTTATAATTATCTCTTCTTCGGAAGCAATGATCTCTTCCGGAATCTCTTCCGGCTCTTTAACTTCAATCTCTTCGGGTTCCGCAGAGGTAAGCGGGGCTCCCAGATTAGTTAATTCCCTGCATGCCACCGGATTCGTGGGATCCATTACCAGTATTTTTTGATATATTTTAACGGCATTGTCTACATCTCCCAGAATCTGGTAGTTCTGCGCGGCATCTATAAAATTCTTAACGGAATCTTTAACCTTGCCCTGTTCATGGTAAAGTTCGCCCAGTTTCTCCATGGCCCGTACTTCCTGGTTGTCCAGCGACAGGACTTTTCCAAAAGCAAGCACGGCATCTTTATACTGTCCTTTTTTCTGACAGACTTCACCCAGAAGCATAAGGGCTTCAACATTGTTTAAATCTAAACGAAGAACCGATCTAAACTCAACTTCCGCTTCTTTATACTGTCCAGTATTAATATAGACTTTGCCCAGATCTATCATTATGTCTTTGTCTTCGGGAACAACCAGCTTAAGGCGTTTATAGGTCTCAATAGATTTATTGGGCAGGCCTTTCTGCAGATAAGCGGAAGCAATTTTCTTATACTGAGCAACCGATTCCTGAATCTGGCCGTAACTTATATATATTTCCGCGAGTTCAGACCCTACTTCAAGGTTCTCCGGCGCCGATTCCTGTGTTTTCTGGAGCAGCATTATTGACTGATCTCCCTGTCCCAGTTCAATAAGCAACCTTGCCAGCCCGAGCGACTGCCTTATAACTTCCTGCCTGTCGCCCAGTTTCTGATAAAGCAGTATAATCTTCATTCTGACATTGATATTCTCGGGATCAAGCTTAAGAATCCACCTGCACACTTCCAGGGCGCGCCTGAGATCTCCTGAAGATTCCATTATATTGATAAGAATAAAATACTGGTTTACGACAAGGGAAATAAGGCCCCTGACGGCATAAATATCCGCCAGCTTTAAAACAGCCTGTTCGTTATGAGGATCCTGGTCTATTATTTGTTTAAGCTTTTCCTGCGCGGCGTCAAATTGACCGGTATCATAATCATTCTCCGCCGTGTTTAATAAATCAGATATATTCTCGGGCATTTTACAACCTCATATATGTATAAATACAAAGTAAAGGACTTAACTGTTTAAAAATTACGTCCAACAATTATATCTTTATAATATATTAGTTATTTATATATTTTTTCCTTTAATATTTTAAAAAAATAATTATAAGAATAGCTATAATAAGGTCAATAAAAAATATGCCGTATAACTTCCGGGCTATACAGCATATTTTTTGTCAAAAATTGATTATTTTACGATGTTTTTGCTATTATCCTCGGTGTAACTATAATCACTACTTCATTATCGGCTTTTGTTACCGCTTTGCCCTTAAAAAATGAACCCACAATCGGCAGATCTCCCAGAAGGGGGATCTTATTCACGGTATTTGTATAAGCTTTCCTGCGCAGTCCGCCTATTATAATGGGTTCCCCGTCCTTAACTCTAACGGTAATGTCGGCGGAACGCTCGTTGGTATAAGGGTATAAATTCGCCACCAGACTTATAAAATCGCTTATCTCGGGCTTTACGTTAACCACAACATAGCCGTCACTTGTAATTGTGGGTGTTACCTTAACAGTCACACCTACATCCACGGAGTCAACGGAATATTCACCGGTTCTAGAATCATATTTTACATATCTGAACTTACGGCTTGATATAAGATCCGCTTCCTTGCCGCTCAAGGTGGTAACGGTAGGATTGGCAACAATTTCGGCAATGCCTCTCTGAACCAGAGCGTCCATGGCATAATTCATTGATATAGGCGATCTTACAAACGGGAAAAACTGACCAAATCTCAATTCTATGTTTGTCGGAGGCGCCTGATATCCCGGGGTCGCGCTCCATTGATTATTAAACACTTCCTGGATTGTCGTTGTTATTGACGTGGAGGTTCCGCCGGTAGAAAAATTCGCTCCTATATTTGCTTGCGCGGTTTTACTTAAAACCAAAACCTTTACCTCAAGCGCAACCTGCTCAAGCGGAATATCAGTCTTATCAAGATATGACTGCAGTGCATCAAAAACCTGTTTTGTGCCCCTGACAACCAAAGAATTGGTTCTCTCGTCAGCTTGATAGTCCAGCCCGGCCATTAAAATCTGCAGCTGTGATTCTATATCTTTAACCTGGGCATATTTTAAACTTATGACCTTTGTCTGCACATCCGGAGTAAACACATTTATGGCAGGTACGTCTAATTTCGCGATCAGATCTTTAACTCTTTTAATGGCCCCTACAGATCCATTCGCGACTATGGCGTTAACCCTCTCGTCCACGCTCAGAGAAATTCCGGGCACGGCTGCACGCAGGGTTTCCACTATCTGGTTGCAGTTGGCCTGTTCCAGCATTATCACCTGGTAAGCATCGGCACCGCCGCCGGAATAAAGATTAGACGCTATCTGCGGGAGTTCTTTTGGCAGGGCAACCACAATCAGATCATCTACTATTCTGTAATCATAGCCGGCTGTCTTAAGAATTACTCCCAATGCCACGCTTAACGGGACATTCTTCAAGTGCATATTAACTTTGCCCTGAACAGAGCTTGCAATCACACAATCATACTTACACTCTTTAGCTACAAGCTTAATAACATCCACCAGATCAGCGCCGGAGAAATCCAGAAGTTTAATGGTTTTTTCCTGCGCGTAAACTTTAGGCACGGCTATACAGATAATCATTAAGAAAAGTACTGCTGTGATTGTTAATTTTAAAAATCTATTCTGCATACTCACCTCCTTATTCGGTTTCCGGATTTACTATTTTAGGAGTTATCATAATTACAAGTTCGTCTTTTGTGCTCAGATCCGAAGTGTTTTTGAAAAATTCTCCAACATAAGGCATATCTCCGAGAAGCGGTATTTTATTCCTTGTACTTGAAAAACTCTTTCTGTAAAGACCGGCAAGTATTATGGTGTCGCCTTCTTTAACTATGGCGTTTGTATTTAGTTTTCTTGTCGTTGTTTCGGGGAACGCGCTGCCCAGCTGGGTAGTTGAAATCTCGCTTATCTCGGGCTTTACTTCAGCCATAATGAAGCCGTCGGGGGTTATCTGCGGGGTTACTTCAAGTTTAATCGCTATATCAATATATTCCGCCTGTGTAGTTCCGGCGCGGGGATCATTGTATGTTATGGGATATTTCTGGCCGACAGTTATAATGGCTTTCTCTCCGCTTAAAGTTACGACTTTGGGCGATCCCAGTATTTTAGCTTCACCCTTTGTAACAAGATAGTTTAAAGCCATTGTTAATGTTATGGGCGTTCTCGCGAAGGTCCCGAACGGGAGATCAACATAGGTGGGGGTCTGAATCGGCGGCCAGTTCGCGTTATTTACATCCTGCCATGCCACGCCGTTGTACTGAACCTCATTAAATGTCGTTGTAAATATACTGCCGCCGCTGTTCCATGTTACGCCGAGCGATTTTGATCCGCTTTCAGTAAGATCAACTATCTTAACATCCAGCTCAACCTGTCTTTTGGGCGCATCAACCTCATTAATAAACTTTTCAAGCTTTTCAATATTATCCTTGGTTTCCTTTACTATAAATCCGTTTATTCTTTCATCCGTTACAATCCTGATCTGCGGGTACCATTTACCCACCATCTCCTTAATGTCCACGGCTTTTCCGTATTTAACTTTTATTACTTTAGTCACCGTATTGGGATCCTGCGAAATAGAAGGAAGCTGATCCAGCTGCTCAACCAGGCTCTTAACATATTTAAGTTCATCTCCCGATGCCGAAACAACTAAAGCATTTAATCTTTTATCAACCGTAATTTCTAAATCGGGCAGTATGGCGAGTATTGATTTCTGAACATCTTCGGCTTTTGAATAGTTTATGGGAATAACATCAAATGTATCGGTTCCGAATCCCTTTTTTATGTTAACGGGTGAGATCCTGGCTAAATTTTTATTGCTTGACACTACTATTATATTATCTATCTTTTTGTATCCTAATCCCGCGGTTTTTAAAATAACCTGCAAAGCCCTGTCAAGAGTGACTTTTTTAAGAGACACGGTTATTGTTCCCGTTACGGAATTATCCGTAACAATATTTTTACCGGTCTTTTTTGCCAGCTCCCTTAAAATAAACACTATGTCTTCATTAACATAATTTACATCTAAAGTCGGCTCATTTGCCGCTTTATTTGATTTTGTACTTTTTGATTTCTTTCCTTCCGGAGCAGTATAGGCAAAATGATTTAAAGTTTCCTGCTTAGGCGATTTATTACTTAACTTCTTTACCGCTTCTTCGGGAACCGGAATTTTTTCGGTTTTTGGAATCTCTTTTAATATATCAGTTGTTTTATTTACCGCGACTGCATCAGTATAGGAGCTCACGGAAATTTCAGTTTCTACCGGGTTCTCGTCAAGAATTTCTCTTATGGTAACCGGATTCGCATCCGGGGTTTCAACGGACTTTTCCGTGACTGATGCTGTCTCGGTATTTTTCTCGGTAAATGTTGATGTATACGCAACCGAAGATTCTTCCTCCGGTACAGGTATTTCGGGAATTTCAGTATATGTTTCAGTTTCAATTGATTCGGTAACAGTACTTGATACTGTTTTGGTGGATTCTTCCTCTAATACGGGTATTTCGGGAATTTCAGTATATGTTTCAGACTCCATACCTTCGGTAACAGTGCTTGATACTGTTTTGGTGGATTCTTCCTGCGGCGCAGACATTTCCACAACTTCAGTATATGTTTCAGTTTCTATCGCTTCATTAATGTTAGAATTATCGGGATTTGCAGCTGCACCCGAATAAGATATTTCAACGCTCTCAGAAACAGCTTCAAATGCGGCAGTATCAGTACCCGGAGTTGAAATCTCTTTTGCTGTAACAGGTGAAGATTCTGCGGTTTGTATATTATCTGCCTGCACTGCCATATGATTAGTTTTGTCTTCATAATTAAGACTAAGCATTATAGTGGAATTATCTTTGGCCGTGTTTATATTATAATCTACGTGCTTTTCCAGGTCTATGACAAGCCTAACAATTTTAGGATTATCAGAAAACTGACCGGTCCTTACTTTTTTTATCATTCCCTTATTTATTTGTGTATTTATCATGGTGCTGGCTGTCAGTTCCGCAGAATATATATCTACAATAAGACACGTATAGGGGTCATTCATGGTTATTACTTTATATTCTACCGGCTTGCTGGCATATACCTGCACTTCCAGAAGCTCGCTCATATCGCTTACGGTTATATTCTGTATATAAGCGGTATTCTGATTTTCTCCTGAAAATGCGGGGCTGAATCCGCCAAGGATTACTCCTATTACAATCATCCCTATTAAAACTCGCAGTTTCATATCCTCACCTACTTTCGTCAAATCTATCAGTTAGTCTGGGTTTGTACCGACTGTGGTATCTGCTGCAGCTGTTGATCCGTGAGATTTTGATCCACTTTTTCAGTTGAAAGCTGCATGTTATTTCCTCCCGAGGACTCGGGAGCGCCCATCGGCGTAGGAGGCTGCATCTGCGGGGGCATTAAATTGGACGGCGCCGCTGATTCTACGGGCTCGTCTTTTGCCGAAAAAGTATATTCCTGCAGTTCCAAAGTTGTTTTTCCTTTATTATTTACCAGAGCAACGGCTTTATCGGTTATCCTGCTTACCGTATACCCGGCACATCTCTCTCCCTCTTTTACTATAAATCCTTCATATCCCGATTTTATAATCGCATATCTGTCGCCATTGGCGAAAAATATACCGGTAAGCATCATGCCTGCGGAAAAACCTTCACCCTGGCTGGCAGATCCGGGAGTTTTCGCGCCGGGCTTGCCGGTGCTTCCTCCGGCTGCTCCTATCGGTATAAAAGGATCCTCTCTTCCTGTCTCGCCGTAAAGCTTCTGCGGAGCCTGAGGAACAACCAAAGCGGCTCCATCAGCGGCTTTCTTGGCGCCGGACGGGTTAACCTGCTGTACTGACTGGGCAATAACCCAGCCCGCAGATATTACGCATATAAAGGTAAAAGCCGCAACCAAAATTAACGTTAATCTGATCTTAATACTGTTACTCATCGCTTAACCCCCCTGTCTCAGATACGCCTTAATCGGTATCGTAATATTCAAAATCGGCGAACCGCCTATTTTATCCTGCCCTTCGGGCGATAATCCTATTCTATTTATCTCAACCAGGCGCTTTAATTTTAAATCGCTAAGCTGTGTTAAAAATTCAATCAGCGTGTTATAGCGGCCCTTCATGGACATCTCAAATGTCCTTGTCGGGAATCCGGCAAAAACCTCTTCGCCCGCGCCGGTCTCTTCCGCCGGCGGTTCTCCTGGAGCTGCGCCCGGGGCCTGCGTCTGCTCAACACCTACCGCACCTGGCCTTATCTCAACAAGAACAAAGCTGAGGTCTCCGGTTTTCAATCGTATTTCTTTTGTTAATTCTTCTATCTGGGTTAGATAATTAGGAACAAAATCTTCGGTCTTTTCCGCAACCAATCCCTCTTCCAGGGCTTTTTTCACCATTGCTTCAAGTTTTTCTTTCTGGGCCACTAAATTAGGCAGATCATTAATTTTTTCTTTAATCTCTGCTAATTTAGTCTGCTTTGTTTTTAAGTCTTCTTTTAAAGTTCCTATTTCTTTTATCTGTTTTTGATAGGTAGTAAAATAAAAGAGAGTTCCGATAAGCCCTATGATTATTATGGTTAAAATTATCTTGGTGGGAGTATTCACATTCATCTTGCACCCCCTTGAATCTGTTTGAGAAGTTCTTCTTTATCAATACCTGCCGCTTTTTCGGGAATGAAATTAACATCCAAACTAAAGTTATAACCGTATCCCCCGCCCTTTGTTTCAACCTGTCCCGCAGAACCCATATTAACATTCTGGAATATATCCGAGGACTGCAGATTTCTTATAAAGTTGGCTATTGAATTAAGGGGCGGTATATCCGGCATAAACACCGAAAGACCGCTTAAGGATACCTTCCTGGAAGAAGGCTCTATATCCATGCGTGTAAGATAAGAATTTACCGGCATTATTGTGGCTATTTCTTTCAATATATTCCTGTACTTCAAAGGATCCCGTTTTTTCTCTTCAATTATGTAAATCTGCTGGCGGAGCATGTCTATATCTTTTTTAATGCTGTTTATTTCGGGGAGCCTGCTTTCTATCTGCTTGATTTCTTCATCAACCTGCGCTATTTGATCTTTGGCAGCGTTAATTTTCTGTTCATACTGCTTTCCTACAACCCAGAAAATACCAAGAGAACAAATAATAATGATGATAAGAATGAAAATCAGAGGATCCAGAGTTATCTTCTTCTTTTCTGCAGGTAATAAATCTACGCCTTTTATGGTCATACCCTTACCTCCACAGATTCGCTCTGCGCGAATAAATTTAAAAAATATTTTTTATACAAAAGGCTTCATGCCCAGACCTAACGCGACCATGAACTCGGGAGCAATCTCCTGCAATTGTTCGGGAGTAAAGCCTTCAAGCTTATCCGTTGATATGTTTGCAAGCGGGGTGGCTTTCTGGACGGGGAACCCCAGTTCTTTGCCGATATAAGCTTCGATATTGGTAAAATTAGATGTGCCGCCCGACAGAACAATTAAATCCACATTCTCATTTTTGTATCTTGAACGGTAATAATCAAAAGATCTTTGAATCTCAGTAAGCATTTCGTTTAATACCGGTACTATTACATTGAAAATTCTCATGGCAGTGGGAGACGTCGCGGAATTATCTTCTTCCAGCTTTATCGCTCCTTTATCTTTTTTTATCTTCTCGGACTCTTCAAAACTTAAATTCAACGCCTGACTTATCGCCTTGGTAAAATTATTGCCGGCGATGTTGACCGTGCGGTTATGCCTTAAAATACCTTCTTTGAAAATATTTATAGAACTCGTGCTTGAACCCATATCAAGCAGGGCTACGGTTTTTTTAAAGATTTCCGGATCCGCGTAATTTTGGAAAACCCTCATTAAAGCAAACGGCTCAAGATCTATGGATGAAATTTCAAGAGAGCTTAATTTTATGGTTTCCGTGCATTTATTTATTAATTCGCTCGGGGCGGCGACCAGCAGGACTTCCATATTTTTTTCATCGCCCTCTATGGCTTTTCTCAATACGGTGCCCTGAATTGACGCGTCTTCCACCGAATAAGGAAGATATCTCTCTGCTTCAAATTTTATTGCTTTCTGCAGCTCTTTCTCCGTCATTACCGACATATTAATGGGCCGCATAACAACTGACGGACCGGATACGGTCGTAACAACCTTATTGGCAGTAAATTTATTTAACTCTATAAGACGCTTTATGCTCTCGCTTAAGGATTCAGGATTGATAACGGTCCCGTCCTTTATGCACATGGCCGGCGTAGCGATAGAACCCATTTTGTCTATCTGATAACCGGAAGCGGTTTTGCTCATCTGCACCATCTTGATGGACTGGGTTCCTATATCTAATCCGCCAACAATATTTTTAGTGGACAGAAATGATTTAAAAATTGACATTTATTGGCAGACTCCTTTCTTAATATATGTTATACCTATTCTTAAATAATTATTTAATATTTATAACTTTATTTTCTATATATTAATATTTAATCCTGCTATTAATATAAAAATAAGTGATTAATATATATTTTAATAATTATATCTCCAAAGAAAACCGCAGTCAATGCTCCCGCAGCCATAAATGTACCAAAGGGTACCTCGTCCCTGCCTTTTTTATTATAAAATATTATCAAAAATATGGCTGCAGCGGCGCCTAAAAAGAAAGAAATAAAAAAAGACAGAAATGCTTTCTGCCACCCCAGAAACGCCCCGATCAACATGGCAAACTTAACATCACCCAGCCCCATGGCTTCCTGTTTTAATAACATGCTTCCGAAAAACCTTATCAAAAAGAAAAAAGCCATTCCCAGAAACGCACCGGCAACAGAATTAAGAAAATTAGAAAGCATAACATTTTTTAATCCCCAGAAAAATATGCCGTGCGAGTTGCTTAAAACAAGCTCGGGCATAAAAAGGCTTCCCAGAATACCAACCGCGGTAAAAGGATATGTAACCTCATCTAGTATTATTTTGTGATCCAGATCAATAAAAAATACGACTATTAACAGCGCGGTAAACAAAAAATAATAACCGAACAAAAAATAATTTTTAAAATACAGAAACAGTAATACGGCAAGCACGGCCGTTAAAAGTTCTACGAAAAAATATCTAAAAGAAATCTTAACTCCGCACGAAGAGCATTTTCCGCCCAGCATAATATAGCTTGCAAGCGGTATGTTTTCATAAAACTTCAGTTTTGTTTTGCACCTACGACAGCTTGACGCGGGAAAGACTATTGACTGTTCTTCCGGAAGCCGGTAAATACAGACATTCAGAAAACTCCCGACTATAGAGCCGAAAATAAAGACAAAAACAATTTGAATAACTGTCATAAATTATTAATCCAGCTTAAACGAGCCGGTTTTGTTCGTATACTGCGGACGGTCCAGGGGAACTCCCAGCGCCGTGTGATCACCCTTGCATGTAATCGTATACATGAATGTCGGGAGCTCCGAATTATACTCATATTCCGCGCCATTGCTCGGACATGTAGGCATAGTATTTATGTATTTAGGCGTTGAATTAACCAGTATATTCAGATTGCCGTCTGTCGGATAATACCGCATGGAATCATTCGCGGCATAAGTTTCCAGCGCCGTGGCAATATTTTTCTCATTCATCTGACAGCTGGACAAAAGCGCCCTGAGCTTTACTCTTGTAAACTGGGGAACAAAAATAGACATTAAAATGCCCAGGATAGTTAAAACAATTAATAATTCCACAAGCGTAAAACCTTTATTTTTTCTCATAGACTGCCCTCCTTAAATATAAAATACAATTTTTGTTCTTTTTCAATAAAACTATTCTATAATAATATTAAATTATCCTTTTAATAATATATAT
>JBDRKI010000061.1:0-4423 GCA_043814095.1 Armatimonadota bacterium
GAAGACGGTGATTTACAGCTTACAGCCCAGCTGGTCAGCAGATTTCATACTACAGATTCATTGCCTGAAAAAATCAGCATTATAGATGTGGCCCGTTCAAACAGATTATATCTCTTAGCCGGAGAGTTTTCTTATCTTTTAGGTAAAAAAGAGCTGAATAAGCTGGATCGTACCGGAAGCCGTTTATCCCGGGAAGATATTGGTTCATCTCTGGCGGTTGTAAAGCTGGCAATTGAGGAGCTTAAAACCACAGCCCGTTTAACCCAAAAATCTTCAACGGTAGAAACTATTTCTGACCGTATAAGCGAACTTATAGGCGGTTATAATAGATACAGTCCGACAAGGTATACATTGGCCGATGCAAGCAGTGAAACGGAGACCCGTATCAGAGAAGGCGCGGAAGATTTATTTTACACCGCCGTTGAAGTCAGCTTTGAATTATTAGATGAATACAGAAATAAAGAATGTACCCCGGAAGTACTAAGGCAGTATGTAGATAAAGTCAGACAAACTTATGACAATCTGTTATTTGAGGGAATTACCGGGACAGAAGATATACCTTTTAAAGAGCATGAAAATTCAGAAAAAGCGCTTAAACTTACAGAGTACTATATAGATATTATAAATAAAGCGCGGAGTTTAAATTATTCTCCTGACTTACTTGACGGAGTGGCATTTGTATTTTTAAAACTTATAAAGAATATAAGCAGGGGTAAAAAAGACGCACCGTTGACTTTTAATCCTTTAGTACGCTTGCATATGGAATTAGACTTCTTTATCGGGCAGCAGCGCAAACTTTATATGGATAAACAGCCTGTAACCTGCGGCAGATTTCTTAAAGAATTTTTTGAGCACACAAAAGAAATAAATTTATTTGAAATAGCAGATAGTGCATTACAGGCTCTTTTTAAAGATTACTGTTCGAAAGATTTGAAGAATGAAAAAATCCGCGGATTAATGGATAGATTTATAAATGAACTTACGAGTAAAGCAAAAGAGCAGGATAAGCCCTCTTTGCCCGGCAAACACCTTGATTCAGGAACTCAACCAGCAAGGGAAGTTCCGGGTATTGATAAATCTGAGTACGGAATTTTCATGACAATGGATGAATTAGTGGAATCCGATGCGGAAGCGGCGGGGTTATTAAAAGATATGATAAACTCCGCGCTTATAAGGGATGCCTATAAAAAAGTAATGGCAGAAATTTCCGAAGAGCTTTCTCCTTATAAAAATATTCTTAATCCTACACCACAAGAACTGAGAATATATTTCAGAAGAATAAAAATGTTAATGGATACTTATTATAGATATGAAAAAGAGGCCAGAGCATCTAAAGATGTATTGTCAAATATAGAAGCATCAAAATACGGTTATGCGTCCGGTGTTTTAGAAGAATACCATAAAGATGCCGTGGCTAAAGTCAGGAAGATCGGCTGGCCCGAAGAACTGCATAAAGAATTTATGATAATTTTTGACAGGCTATTGTATTCCTACCTTCGTTCGGGCAGAACATCCAAAGCTTATACGGAACTGCAAAGAATTATAAAAGAGCAGTATGAAGTATATAAAAACGGCGGCCCTGTAAACTGCGGTACGTTTATTCTTAAGTTTTTCGATGCCATGATGCTGCCGGGTGAAAATTTAAGCTTTGAAAATATGGCGGCAACTATGATTGAGAGCATGCTTGCGGATTATTATATGGATAAAACCTGTATAAAAAATCCTGAAATATGCGAAAATCTGGAAAAACTTGTAGATCATGTTACAAAACCCCGTGATATAGACATAGATGACAGTCCTACTACAGCAAGAAGAGGAGAACAGCAGGGCACAGCTACTGCGGAAAAAGAACAGGATACGGGAACACAGGCGCTTGAGGATAAATTGTCCCATGAATTTAATCAGGCCGGAACAACACTTGAACAGATGACTGTTATAGAGAAAGCCCGTGAAAGCGGATTATATGATCTTGCGGCGGACTTTTATTATGAGATAGGAAGCAGAGAGATAGATATTTTAGAAACATCCCCGGTATCGGAAGAACAGAATGATTATTCGCTGACACTCATAGGGCAGGTTATTGAAGAGATAGGAAAACTTCTTGATGATGTAAAGAACAGGGATGCCGTTGAATCATATATGGAAGAACTTGAGGATGCTCTTAGAACCTATAGAAGTGAAGCTTATGCACCTTTCGAGGGAGATGATGATCTTATTGATTTTTACGGTGACGGAGAAGTTTCGCCTGAATTTTATGAGGAAGAAGAATTGCCCGATTTTTTACGAAAAGAAAGGCTGCCCGAGGATCCGGTTGAGGTTTCAAACGGAAAAGAAGGCCCTGATCTGCGCAATAATCCTGCTGAAGCTTTTGAATATTACAGAGAAAAAGAGCCTACCCCGGGGTTAGTAAAAGAGTATGCCAGGAAAGCTAATGAATACGGCTTAGAACTTCTGGGAAGCAGGGGATACGCCAGGGCTGGATACAGATCCGAGATGGAGATATTGCAGCGCTTTTACAAGGAAGTACTGTTTATGGCCCGCAAACTTGGTTATCCGCGCAGTGTTGTCAATGAAATAGACATGGCGTTTTCGGGATTGCTGGAGATTGAGAAGATAAGGGCACTGAAAAATAGATTGGCTCCCCGCTCATCAGCATATATGGATCTAAGCGCGCTTATTTCGGAACAGCACCGTCTTTATAAAATGGATAAGAAACAAGAATGCAGTCCTTCTTTAGTCAGGTATTTTGATTTAATGGAAATAGAAGATGTGTTTGGAGTTATGGATCAGGCGATAATGCACCTTTTCAAGGACTACTGTCTTGGAAAACTGGCAGATAAAAAGATCCATAAAGTAACAGGTGATTTTATAGAAGAAATTATAGGGAAAAAACCAAATATGCTGGACGGCATTCGTTCAGATACAAATCTGCCGCAAATCCCGCCTCGTGATATTAATATTAGGGAACTTATAAAAGAAGCGTTTAAAAAAGAGAAAGATAATGCTGCTGATGATCAAGCGGAGTTATATAAAAACATAAGAGACAGATTCTATAAAGCCGGATCAATGCTCGAAAGAATAAGTTTAGCCGATGAAGCATATAAAGCGGAGCAGATTGATCTTGCAGTACAGCTGTATGAATGGGTTCATGATTATGCGGTAAAAGATATGTACGGTCTAGATCCCGTTTCCAAGGAATGGACTGATAATGTTAAGTTGCTGGGAAGGGTGGCTGTCAGGATATTAGAGATAGCAAGAGAAATGCCGGATAATACCGTGCTGAATAAATTTTTAAATAAATTAGGCGAAGAACCGTACTATAGTTTCTGGATTGAGCTGTCTACCAAGCTGGGTGAAAATATTCCCGTCGGCAGTCATGTGCCGACAGTTGTCAGGTTAACCATACTTGAAGTAGCTAAACTGGCGGAAGAGCGTGTTATTAAAAGAGCTTACGGCAAAACGGCTGATGAAATTATAATGATATTGAAACCGTATAGAAATGTAGGAAAACCTAATATTAATTTTATTAAGGCATATTTCAGAAAAACCAGAATGCTGTTTAAATCTCATTCAAGATTAATAGCGGACAAAATGGAAGCACGGGAGGCAGAATTTTCAGAAGCAGAAATCGGCAAGACCGAATCTGCTTATGTCCTGGTGGTTTTAAGAGAATATTATAAGGATATATTAACCAAAATTAAGAGGCTGGATTATCCCGCGGAACTGAGCAAGGAGTCACTTAAAACCTTCAGTTTACTTCTTAAAATTTACATAGAAATAGGGAATACTTCCCAGTCATATATAAACTTAACATTGCTTGTCTGGCAGCTTTATAACTCATATAAGAAGGGCAATGAAGTATCATGCGGCAATTGCCTTAATGCCCTTTTTAAAAGCATAAGCAAAGAAAATGTTGACAAAATAGGGTCTGTGTCCGGAAATATAGCTGTGGATTTTATAGAGGCAGTATTTGTGGATTACTGTGCAGATAAAGAAGGCATGAAAAACCCGCAGATGCGCAGGAATATTGAACAGCTTATTGATGATATTACAGAGCCGGATGATATAAATATAGATGAAGGAAGAAACCCTCCTTTTCCGCCTCCTCCTTTTGACGGGGATGCTCCTAATGGCGGGTTCGGCCCCACTTTTTTTAACGGAGGAGGACCTTCATTGGGCGGACCTCCTGCGGGAGGCAGCCCTATAAATAATAAGGTAGGTCCGTTTTCTCTTAATAAGGTAATGGATAAGTTAAATGAAGCGGCAAGGTTTGTAGCAGGCAGTCTGGGTATTATTCCAAGGCCTGTAACTGTCGAGGGATTGTCTGTTCCTGTGATGGATGCAGCTTCTAGGCCTGTAACTCCTGTTAATATGGCAATGAGCGGTAATGCGGCACCACCTGCTAATCCTGTTCCTATGAGCC
>JBDRKI010000062.1:0-3113 GCA_043814095.1 Armatimonadota bacterium
CTCGATATCTCCCTCTTTCCAGCTTCATATGATTTGTTGCCAAAGCATATGTGAAATTCGGTGTTAAGCGGGTGGTTAGCCCTTACTTAATTCAGACTTTCACTGACAAGAACTGATGCGCTTTCTTGGCGCACTCATAATATCCTCCAAATTTAATCAAGCCAGCTTTTTAGTATCTTTTTCTGAAGAACATTGGGATTTTCTATTTCCGTTATTGTATAACTTTCCGGCTCTTTTGATTCCAGCACAAGCTGTACCTCTTCAAGAATATTATCCCTGAATAACTGTATTGATATTTTATCATCTTTTTTGCGGCCGTTCAAAAAATCGGCGTCCGGAATTTTAATGCCGTTTACCGCTACAATAAGATCGTCTATATATATGCACGCCTTATCCGCGGGAGAATCCTTTTCAACTTTTTTAACCCTTAAGCCCTTATAGGAATAATCACCCTTTATTCCTGCAAAAACTTCGGCTTCGCCTTTTTTCTCCTTTAGCTCCAATCCGGCATAATTCAGGTATTTATTGTAATCTATATCTTCCGTTCCTTTTATGTAATTATTAAATATATCTTTTAAATCCACGCCCGATGCTTGCTGGAAAATACTTTCCAGATCGGATTCCTTAATGCTTATATTTTTCAATCCGTAATTCAGATACAGATACCTCATAACATCATCAAGCGATTTTTTATTCCCTGTTTTATGCCTTATCTCCATATCCGCAAGTAAGGCTATAACCGCTCCTTTGGAATAAAAGTTCAAAATATTTTCGTCTTTATTTTGGGGTTCTAAATAATTACCGGCAAAACTCGCCTCCTGCGCCGAAATAATTTTCGCGGAAGCGACATTTTTAAGATAATCAATATTGTTTTCCAATTTATTAAAATATTCTTTCCTGTCAATTATGCCGGCCATTTCGGTAAATAAATCCCCGTAATACTGCGTAAACCCCTCAAAAAACCAGTATAAGCGGGTTAAATTCGTGTCGTTATAATCATACGGATAAATATTCGCGGCATGAATGCATTTGTCGTTCCAAAGGTGAAAAAATTCGTGAGCGCATACTCCCAGAAGCGATTTCATAAGCTTTTCGTCAATATAATTAATATTCTCCGTAGAAAACCCTATTATTGACGAAGAGGTATGCTCGGTAGCTCCGTTAACCCTCCGGTCAGGATAACCGAGAATGAAAAAATAGTATTCTTTAAAAGGCACCCCGCCCATCATATCAACTTCTTGTTTTATAATCTTTTCAAGATCAGGAGTAAACTTACCCAAATCAAGCCTGATGACGGAATCAAGAATTATATTATAAACAACATCCTTATAAATTATTTTATCCGTCTTGAAAAAACCTGCCATTACCGGGCTGTCTGCCAGCACATCATAAGATGGCGCGTAATAAGCCCCGTCTTCCGTTTTTTTAAGAGATGTGGCGACCCGCCAGTATCCCGGAAAATTTACGGTCATACGGCACGGTACATCCGTTTTGTCCTTTATATACATGCATAAAGAAGCCGGGTTAATTAAAACTCTCTGGGAGTTTAAATAGGAATAATGTATGTCCTGATTATTCGCGTACACTCTGTATTTAATGTTAACGGAAGAATTTTCGGGATGATAAACTTTCCACTGGTTTAACCCCGTTCTTTCAAATTTCAGCGGTTTATTATCCCCGTCAAAAGCCGAAAATTCCTGAAGGTCTTTTACAAAATTTTCATCCGTATAATGTCCCGGCACATTAACGGGAAACAAAACCTGTGTGTAACCGTTATCAGGAGCTTTAAATTTAACCGTAACTTCAAAAAAATGGCTTGCCGGCTGAGGCATGTCAATAATATATTCAACCTGCTCCTGTGAATAAGCGCACGGCAACAAAAACAAAAGAACTGCCATAAAAAACAATATAATTCGTACTTTATTCTTCATAATAACACACTCCTGAAAACATCCCTGTTTGTTGCTGATTGTAATTGTGCTTCGACTTTTTATTTATTATTCCCTGCCCAATAAATACCACCCGCAAAGCGGGTGGTATTCAAGAGCACGCCGCCGCGTGCTACTACATAATCAATTTATTTGCGCGCTCTGAAGAGCCGCGGCTACCCAACTATGCTAAAGCTTCATCGGGATAAGGAACTTTTGTCAATATTGATGATAGATAGTGTTGCACCATAATTTGACAGAAAAGTATACATTCTGTATACTTATGTATACAAGGTTCGGTTAGCCGTCTAAATTCTACGGAGTGCGGCCATGAACGTTTATTCTCCCCGCAATCCGAAAACTTCCCCGCTCTACCGGCTAGTAGAAGACTATCATGAGACTTTCATAAACCGCTATGATGAACTTTACCTGCAGCAATACGGGTTCTGGCGACCTATAATCCGCGATGTTCTATATAAATTTCTGGATTGCGGCAACCTGCATCAAGGCTTTGCAAGAGTTCGCTGTGATGCCTGCGGCAGCGAATATCTTCTGGCTTTCTCTTGCAAAACTAGATGTTTCTGCCCCTCCTGCAATCAAAGACGATCCCTTGAATTTGGAGAACTTATTGCAGATAAAATTCTCGGTGATGTTCCCGTAAAAACCTGCACTTTTACTATCCCCAAAATGTTGAGACCTTATTTTAAATTTGACCACAAACTTTATTCAAAACTTTGCAGGTGCGCTTATGAAACAATACTTGAATTTTTCCAGCTTATCTTTGAAAGCGAAGATATTTTACCGGGGGTAGTTATCGCCATTCACTCCTTCGGCAATCTCCTGAATCATCATCCACACCTTCACGGGATTATCACGGACGGCTGTTTTGACAAAGACGGCAAGCTTTATCTTCTTCCCGAAATTCCGGATAACAAGGAAATCTCAGATATATTCGGGCTTAAGGTTTTAGAAATGATGATGAAGGAAAACAAAATTACAAAGGTTATCGCCGAGAAGATAATGGGTTGGCATCATTCTGGCTTCAATGTCCATTTCGGCGGTGTGATTTCACCGCAAAACAGAAACGCACAAGAAACCGCGGCAAGGTATTTAGCAAGACCTCCGATATCTCTTGAAAATATGACATATCTGCCTGAAGAAGGTAAGGTCATCTACGGCAAGCCT
>JBDRKI010000063.1:0-8864 GCA_043814095.1 Armatimonadota bacterium
TAAGACGGGTAATGTAAGGTTGAATTCCCATAAGACAGAAGCAATATTCACAGAATTAGGCGAGCTGGGTATTGTACCTAAAGGAGGCAGTTTCGCTCTTGAAGTAAGGGATACTAAAGAAGGGCTCAAATTCTACATTAATAACACTCCTCTTACCGGAGAACAGACCGATGCTGTCTTAAAACTAATAACAATGCACGGTTTAAAGCCTAAAAATATAGATATAACTTTAAGAAGCGGATTAGCCCTTCTTACATCAGACGGCAAAGTAGTAAAAGTAATGCACCTGAAAGCACCTACGGATACCGCTATTCCGGAATCTGTAAGAACGCATAGCAAAACCAAAGCAAAAGCAAAACCTGATAATGTTGTTGATTTTAATAAATTCAAGGAAGCTAAGAAGAAGAAAGATAAGGATAAGGGTGGAAGACCTCCTTCCGCGCCTACTGTTACAGGCACTGATAAACCGGCTCCGCATAGAGTACCTGAAAGAAAAATGCCCGTTGCGGCTAAAGAAGCGCTTGATACCCGTTTAGTTGATACCGCAGTAAACGGTATGGATCCCAGGTTGAAACCTTCTAAGACTTTAATTGATGCGGCAAGGAAAGCTTTGGTTAATCCTCAGCCTCCGAAGATTGTAAGGCCTGCTGTTAGCAGACCTTCACAAGGTGCTGGGATTATAGAGATTATGCAGGATGCCGTAAAAGTTCTTTTCCCGCCTCCTCTCGCATTTGCCGCAGCAGGGGCAGGCGTTGCTCCCGTATCAGTAAAAAGTACTCCTGATGTTAAAAAAACAGCTGCAAGATCTAACCTGGCTATGGAAAGTACAGGATCTGTATCCGTTTCTTATTCCGGTTTAACCTGCCTGGGAGATTCTACTTCACCTGTTGTACAGACATGCCTTAAGATGGTTGAGCCGTTCCTGAGTGAAAATACGAAGGATATAATCAGGAATACCCGCGGAGAATTAATCCACAGAATGATAGTCGATAATGACTTATTCATGAAAATATTTGATGATAAAGAAACAGAACTGGATGCAGTCCGCGCACGTTATTTTGAGGGAGAATTTATACGGGCTAAATTAAAGGCTAGAATATATACTCTGGCGCGCAGGCTGAGCTGGGAGATAACTGATCAAGTCGGGGATGCGGGTAACGGAAAGCGCCGGGAGCTTTCAGGTAGACTTGCTGATGCTTTAGAATCTCTTAAAAATGCCGGTTCTGCTTTTAATGATTCCGAAGTTTTGGAAATTATCGCAGCATTAGAGACAAAGCTGCTTAGGGTAAGAGATATTCCCGATGTGCATACAAAATTAGATATTCTTGAAGAAATAGCCGCTGAATACGGTATTTATCAGGGTAATATTTCAAAAGTTTTAGGGGATTTAGCGGATTATCTGGAGTCCGGATTAAAATTAGCCAGGAAAGACAATGGTTTTAAGGATAATATTTTAAAATTAAGCGAACCGATTAAAAGAGGACTTGAAAGAAAATTATTTACAATTGATGACCTGGCACAATTTATAAGCAAATTCAGGAGTCCCGGATTTGTTGAGGAATTTACCGGGGGTTCCGTACGCGGTATTTCTCCGGAAGCTTTATACGGCAAACTTGCAAGATTTGCGATGTTTGATGAAAGTGAATACCGGAATTATAAAGTTCTGGATGAAGGGCTTAAAGAAATTAATTCGAGATTGGAAGAAGAAAAAATACCTTTAAGCATAGTTATTGAAGATGGTAGAACTTTTGTAAGCGATATAAGAAACTTTTCTCCTGAATCCATGGACCACCTTATATCAGAGCTTGCCGGGATATTTGATCCGGGCAAGAATACTCTTGAAGTTCTCCGTAAAGATTATTTTGAGAGAAAAGCAGGCGGATACATAGATCAAAGATTTAATCCCCATATGATTAAATCTTTAAAACGCAGGTCTTACGGAGGCGAGTGCGAGAAGCGTTACGGTTCTTTTAGAATAAACGGGAAAAACGGTGACGGCAGCCAGAGAGTTCTTTTCTCCGTATCGGAAGAGGGCGGAAAGACCAGCATTATACTTTACAGGTATTTTACTTCACATGAGGTTTACGACAAGGTGCTTGACGGAAAGATTTCAATGTGGCCGGAAAGAAATAAACTTCACGGTGTTATGAGCAGGACTGCCGGACAGATGTTAAGAGCAGACAGCTGGTATAATAAGGTAAAAAGATACGGAGCGGAATTCGGGATTACTCCTGATAGGATTAATAATGCCTGTGATGAGATATTCGGTTTTATAGGAACAAGCCTGCCGAGATTGAGAAGTATCCTGCGGGATTGTTTCCCTCCCGAAGAATATGCCGCAAACTTATATTTCAAAGGGCAGTTCCCTGATTTTGAGATAAGAAAACTTACCGCTGAAGAGATTGCGGCAAGAGAGAAAGTTGCGCCTGAAGAGAAGATTATTGTTACCGAAGTTTCACTGGATGTAAAAGAAGCCGAAGAGCTAGTTCTCGCGCCTGAAAAACTTCCTGCGCGGGAAGAGGTACCGGTAGAGGTGCCGGTTAAACAGGAAAAGAAAGAGAAGCCTGTTGAGGTTGAAGATACCGTACCTCTATTTATTGGAGAAAGTTCTATCCTTTCCAAGAAGAAAAAGAAAGAATTTACAAAGCTTCTTAAGTCTGAATCCAAAGGAGCCGATAAAAAATTTAAAGAGCTGCTAATTGAATTAAATAAGATATATAAAGATAAAATAGAGCCGAAACTGGAATCTTTTATAAATCTTGCGGAAAAACCCGCGGAGTTATGCGGTGAAATTAAATCCTTAATTAACGAGCTCCAGAGCTTATATATAAATATGAGAGACCTTATTAAAGATCTTTCCCCTGAAGATAAAGTCTTTGATGATGTAGTTTTTGCGGGTCTTCCCGAAAGAAACAGGCAGACTGTAAAAGAGTCCCTTCTTGAAGTATCAGGCGATATGGCTTCAAGGCTGGGCAATAAAAATGTTTTAATTATCGCTAACGGCAGGACCCAGTCCCCGGTTGAATATATTAAAGACTTAAATGTTGTTCTGGTTGATTCAACAAAAGCCGCTTCGGATGAAGTTGCGGTAGGTATAAGAAGAAACATTTTCAGGGAAAGAGTCCTTACCGAAGAAGAGCAGTATGCAGTCGCGTTTGAAGGAATTAAAAAATATTATAAAAATAATATTTTAAGTATTGTCAATGAAACCTTCGAAATTTCAACGATACGGTTTGAAAGCCTGGTTGATTCTTGGGACGATAAAGAATTTATAAAATATCTGGATGAAGAGTCCAAGTTAATAGAGAAAAAGCTAGGTGCACCCGTTTCTGAACTTAGGGAGATGGCTCTTCAGGCACGCGCCAAAGCTCCGGGAAAATATTCCGGTCTTACATCTAAAGAAAAATTAATAGATGAACTTTATTTGATTATATCTTTCAGTAAATATAAAGAAAAGACGTAAGGAATATTTTGTCTGTTCTGCCGGAATTTGCCCTGAATAAACTTAAAGAAAAAGGTTTCTTTATTATTGTCGACAATAAAGCTCCCGTATCAGGGTATAGTGCCTTCCTTACCGAAGCTAATGTTATTGTTGCTGATACGTTGGATGAAGGTTTTGTACTCAAGTCGGCTTTTGAAGTTTTGCACAGAGATAAAGAAATATGGGGGATTATAAGTTATGAGTATGAAGGTATGCTTTCAATTATAAAAGACAGGTTGAAAATTATTTCAGATGTTTCAAAGGGTGCGACTCGTAAAGATGCTGAACTTGCAGGATTTAACAGATTTATCGGGGGTGTTACAAGGAGTGCTATTGAAAGAGAGGCTTTAAGGGGCAGGAATATAGAGGATGATACGCTTGCCGAAGAAATAATAGTTCAGCTGTTTTCTATATATTTTTCGGATGAGATTATAGCAGGCGCGTTTAATCAGGGTTGCTATCTTAGAAAAGCTTTTGAAAGTGAAGAACCCAGGTTATATTTATATATGAAAAATATGATTGAAAAGCTTGCCTTCCGGAAAGTATCAGATAGTAAAGACTCTGTCACACTCCCTAAACGCCCGGGAGATCCCGGCTCTTTCAGAGAAACCCGAGGCGGCAACCTTAATGATGGCCGCGCAGCTGCCGGTTCTAAAAAGAACACAGTTGAATCTGCAATGAGATCAGCTGGTATAGAAGGTATTGAATATACTTATGTTTATGCTTTATTAGAATCGTTAAGGGAAAATGTTGATAATGATAAGGTATTAACCTTATGCCATGATCTTATAAACACACACAAAAAGAGCAGTTTCTTGGCTCCTACAGAATTATCGGGCATTAAAGTATTGGCTGTTGAGGCATCTGCTAAAAAAGTAATGGCAGAATATAATGTTACGGGAGTAAGATTAGGCGATATAAATACGTCTGTTAATGCACTTGCGGTAGGAATAAGAGAAGAGATTGCATTAAGGCTTCCTGAACTCGGGCTTAAAGGTAATTATAATGACTTCTTCAGTGATATAGTTGAGAGCTTAGAAGGTGTAGATTCTTCCCTTGCACTGGAATTTAAAAAAGAGCTGGCAGGAGAACCTGTTAATAGTATTGAGTTTACCTGCTCAGCTAATGATATAAGGAGCAGGGGAGCCGAGTTAATATTTGAAAAACTGCTGGAAGAAAGATACGGGGAAGATGCAGGAAGGTTTAAAGTAGCTTCCAGCGGTACTGCTATAAAATCAACCCATAACGAACAGCCTTATACTTATTCAACACATGGAAGATTCCCGGTAAGGACCCCTGCCGGTTACCAGAGGCAGAGATTTACCCTTGCAAGTCTTAATGAAGCCGATCTTGTTATTGCCACGAATGATGCTTCCAAAGATATACATTCCATGGCGAAAGACCGCAGGGTAGATACAAGAAAAGTTCTTACTATAGAACTGCCCGGTTCTGTAGGCAGTGACGGAGATTTAGAAGTATTTAATAGAATTCTGGATTATATAGATTACAGGGATAAGGTAAGAGAAGAATTTATGCCGTCGGGCGGTACCGGCAGCTTTGTAGTAAGAAGCCATACCCACGGTAATAAACCGGGGAAAGACCCCGGTAATGCCGTATTTGAAGAAAACAGGACTTCAGATACTTTCATAGATAAGGAAGCAAAACATTATCCCGGCATGAGGAATAATATAAACGGGGGTCCGGACAGAGAAGAAATCATAAATAAAGCTTTAAAAGCTGTCGGAATAGAAGAGGCCGTTGAAGGCGATTCCATATTTGATATCTGTTATGGTATATACAGAAAATATGATATCGAGAAAGCGGATCTTTTCTTAAGCGAAATAGAAATAGCTGAAAATAAGAACAACTGTAAACTTCTGACATATGAAGAAAGAACGGTTATTAAAGGCACAATAGAAAGAGCATACAAAAAGGCTCTTGAACAGGATCTGTACGCTATAATGGATGCTATAGATGTTAATGTTGAAGGCTCGGGCTCTGTTCACGGGATGCTTGCACAGGTTTACAGTACTTACGGCTGGGAGAAAGCCGCTGAATTCTATAATCTGGTAACAGATGTGCAGGCACAGAAGCATAATCTAAGTCCTCTTGAGCTTGCCACATTTAAACTTACCTTCATTAAAACAGCCGTAAAGAATGTAATGACCGAATACGGTCTTGATAAGAAATACAGTTTTAACCGCATATCCTCCATATTTAAAGAAACAGAATATACAATCCCTTATTTCGCAGTGTCCTTAAGGGAACTTATACTCTCAAGGCGCAGCGGGGAATGTATGCTTCCCGAGGAGCACCATATTGAATTCTTTAAAAAGATAATAGCGCTTCTGGAAAATGCAGATAAAGAGCTGGCAGATGAGTTTAAAAGAGCGCTTCCCGGAAATCCGGTAAGAAAGATTCTTGTTGTATGTATCGGTAACGAGGTAAGAAGCCCCGGGTCAATGCTCCTTTTAGAAAAAATGTTAGAAAAGAAATACGGGAATAACTGTGAAATAGTTGTAAAATCAGCAAGTTCTAAACAGGATAGTATGCGGACAGGAGAACCGTATATTTATTCTACTCTTCCCGAGGGTCTAGCTGTAACCATACCCGCAGGCTACCAGACAGTACCTTTTGATAAAAGAATGTTTGATTCATGCGACGTTATTTTCGTAACAAGAGACAGCTACATGGATGTAGCAGGCATGGCTAATACTGCTGATTATTTCTATAACAGGAAAAAGGTAATAGAGGTTGGTTTACCGCAGCAGGTAACAGCAGAAGCTGATTTAGTTCCTTTTAACCAGATACTTGATTATATAACTCAAAGGGAAAGGGTATGTGATGAATTCGGAAGCCATGCTCCTGTACAATCACAGGCAGCAGGGAGGTCTAAGAGGGAAACAGGCAGTCAGTTAAAAGCGCTTCCCGCGGAATATATACCGCAGGTGCCTGCAAGACAGATGATACCCGACTCCCAGAGGACAAATATAATTGAAATCCTGCAGAACAGGTCCAGAAAGAAAGAATACAAGCTTGAATTATTAAACCGCGTAATTAAAGAAATTTACGATAATGAAGATATTTCCAGTTATATAAAAAGCTACCAGGGAATGACTCTTACAATAGAAGCAAGAGTACTGCTCCATTCTCTCCAGGAACTCTATATTGAGCTGCGTGATGTAATATATGAAACAGAAAATGTCAGTTTATCCGCTAAAGAAATCTTAGCAGATAACCTTATACTCTGCACTGTCCCTGAGGAGGCAAGGGCTCCTTTAAGACGTGAATTAGCTAAACTGCCGGAAGAGCTTCTTGGAAATCTTAAAAAGAGTAATTTCTTAATAAGTATAGGTGAAGAAGTAGAATCAGATTTTACAAGATACAATAACCATTTTAAACTGCTGAATCTTAAAGAAGGCGAAGATCCGCAGAAATACGGTTACAAGCTTTCTCTTTTCAGCGGTGCATTTGAAGCTTTATACAATGACAAAGAATCTTTTAAATCGGTAGAAGATATCTATAAAGAGACCGAAGCGCTTGTAGCTGAAGCTGACGCCGGAAGCTGTTCTGATTTTTTAAGAGGTATTATAAATGGAATGGAGCTGTTAAGTAAATCTACCGGCATGCCGCGCCCCGAAGGTTTCTACAGGGCTGTTATAGGAAGGCTCTTTGCTTCCTATTATGCAGGTGAATCAATGATAGTAGATCAATCCGTTGATATAAGTAATAATTTTCAGAGAAGCGAGAGTGAACTCTATTCTATTATGCAAAAGATGCATGAAAGGCTTTCATCCGGCACGCGGGAAGAAGGCTCTGATATAAAGGGAGGGGCATGGCCTTCACGGATGCATAAAACCACACATCCTTCAATTGTCCGCGGCGGTATAGGTAAGGACCTCGGTCCGGGTATACCGCATGATCCTTTAAATCCAAGGCCTCCGGGGGGTGGAGCGGCCTGTTTCTCAAAGGCAAGAGAGGGAATGTTCCCTTCAGGTGAGGGTAAGCCGGCAGAGAAAACGGATAAAATTACCGGAGAAGAACACAGCGAAAGCGGTCAATTTGCAGGGGTTGGATTTAAAGGTCTTGATGAAATACTACCTGCTAAAGATCTTCTAGACGAAGTTGAAAAAGCAACATTAAAATTTGCAGGATCCGAATCTGTAGACTGCCAGATTGTATTGAGGAATCTTGACAGATGTAATTTTATGCTGAGTCATTTAATGAGTTTAGCCAGGACTGGAAAGTGTGAGGGTTTAGAAGGAAATATTGTCAGTACGACTTTTGACTACTACCATATTATACTAAAGAAAGCCAATATGCTGTCCGATTCCGGTAAGGCTAAAGTATTACTTAAGTTTAAAGAGGAAGTTTTTCCGCCTGTCCGTGAAGCTGAAACAGGGCAGGAACTTGCTCTTGAGCTGTTTTTATCATTAACTGAAAAATATACAGAATCAGGAAAATTAAAATATGATAATACACCCCGTGAGTATGTAAATTTAGAATATATTGCGAGAGGTAAAAAGACTTTTGTACAGTGTTTATTTGAACTGTATTTTTCGGATAATTTAAAAGACGGTCAGGCAGAAAGAAATTTTGGAAATTTGCTTAAAGGGATTGCAAACCAAGAAAACGGAGGAGACAGCCCGGGAGATACTCCGGCTACAAGAACTCCCGGTCCCGGTACTTCCGGTACGAAAGTCACTGGGGATAATTTTTTTAAAAATGCTAATGAAAAATTAAATAATGCGGCAAGAGATTTTGCAGTGGGTCTGGGCATTATGCCGCAACCCGTAACACCGCAGGGTATACAGATGCCGGTGTTTGATAAGGTTGGTGGAGTATCCGGACCCCGGACTCCGGCCGTAATGGCTATGAGCGGTGGTGGTAAGGGCGGAAAATCGAAAAAAGGGAAGAGAACTCAAAAAAATAGAGGTAAAGCAGTAGATTCTCCTGCCGGAAGACACGATGAATCGCTTTCGGGTTGTATTGAAAACCTTAAAAGAATAGTAACTAAAGAATGTACCGATTATGATTTATCACGCCGTGAATTACTTAGAAAGCTGGATGAAAAGTCAGAAAGTATTGTCAGAGAAAATAATCTCAAGTCAAGGGATGCAGGTGATAAATACTTTTATCATTATAATAGAGAACGGCGGGCAATGGAAATAAACGGAAGAATCCGCTCAAAATTAACAGAGTTAGGTGTCAGTACAGATGAGATTGATAGATTATTAGCCGAGTTAAATTATGCGTTGCCGAAAAGGTTCAGGGAGGCGGTTGAAAAGGCACAGGAAGAATATTTAGAAAAAACTGAAGAATTTTTTAAAGATCTTTCTCCTGTTGAAAAAGAAATTAACAGGATGCTCTTGGGTACAATATC
>JBDRKI010000064.1:0-24499 GCA_043814095.1 Armatimonadota bacterium
AATAAATAAATAAATAAATAGAAAATATAATTGTATAAAAAAAACAGCTCCATTCAGAGCTGTTTTTTTTACTTTTATCTTTGTATTCTATATTTATTTCTAATATAAAGGAGTAATCTCTGTTTTAAATCCTTCTAAAATAATATAGTTGGGATCTTCCTGCATCTCAAGACATTCCGCTCTGGGGGTCTGGAAGGTTGTTGAAAAAATAGGGGTTGTTCTTTCCAGGGGGGATAGGGAGATATCAACATCGCTTTGAATTACCATTCTGTAAGGATCCATCCCGCCGAAATAATATTCCCGGGCTTTCTTTTTCTCCGCGGGGGTAAGAGAGTCTGAAGCAAGCAGTGCGTCTACAATAGTTGTATCAACCGGTATCCATCCGTAGCTCGGCACGTAAAACTCGGCCCAGAAGTGTGTTGAGGGCTTGCCCGGTGTAAGCAGCATCCCTCCGGTTGCCCTTGCGGGTATCCCAAGGGAGCGGCAGAGCGCGGCGAAATACATGGACTGCGCCCCGCAGTCACCGAAATTGTTTTTAAGCACGAAAGCCGTTTCCGAGATATTAAGCTGGTCAAGGTATACATGGGGGGTATAGCTGTAGGATACATTGTCAATAATATAGTCATATATTTTCTTGGCGCGCAGGTAGGGATTTTTTTCATCGCCTACAATCTTAAGAGCCTTATCTTTTACTTCCTGGCCCGGGCATATATTTTTGGTGTAGCCGGTATAGGTTCCGTATAATTGGGTTTTAGAGTTATATAGTCCTAAATTATTAGGATCCAGCCTGAAATACTGTTCGTAATGGTCAAATGAATAAGTAAGCTCTATATCTATGTCTTTAGTTAATTCTTCAAGAGGTATTTCAAAGTAGGCTATCCCGATATCTTCGTCTGTATGAGGCGCTGATTTTAAGTATTCCTGAGGAGTTATCGCGGTCGTCTTTACATTCTGCTGGCATGCGGTTTGAATCGGCGCCGGGACCCATATTTTTAATGTGCCTTTCTTTGGGAATTTTTTATGAGGAATATTTATGCTGAATTTTGCAAGGTAGCTTAACGGGCTAACAAAGGAGTTCCACTTCTGCAGTTCATAAACAGAAGGGAGTTGATTAAGAAAATAACTTTTATACATGTCCGAAAATTCTCTCATTTTCTTAATATTTTCGGGAAAATATTTACGCAGCTCAGGATACCTGTAATATATATTATCTAAGAATCCGTGGAAATAATATGATTTCCCGCCTATAACCAGATGATCAAGCTTTACATCCGCAAGGATTTCATTTATCTGCTCCTGCGAGAAACCCTTAAAGACTTCCTTTAACATTTTATCGGCTTCTTGCCGGGTAAAGGGGTATTCAAGGACAATTCTTTTCATCTGGATTATCTTTAAATGCGCGAAATCGGCTTTTCTTTCTTCTTTGTTTTTAATAAACCAGTCCATTGCTTCTTTGTATGCCTTGCCTGCTTCTATATACGAGCCCTGTTTTTCAAGGCTGGCGCCTTTGAAATAAAGCTGGTTGCCTTTGCTCTGTTCCTTGGCAGATACAGCCATAGTTACAAAAGCAAAAAGCAGGCATAAGATAATTAAAATTCCTAAAGTTTTTTTCATAATTTATTTACCTCCTGATTTTAGTATGATTCCGCTGTAGGGATCTAGTTTTAAAGTAAGGACTTGATTCTTAATATTTACTTTTTCGCCCGATACTAAATCTATAATTTCACCGTTAAGCAATTTATCCTGCAAGGGTATATTAACTTCTGCCGCATCGGGAGAGTAATTAATTGCAATTATATTTTTATCATCTTCTGTTTCCCTCATATATGAATAAACTTTATTACCGTCATCACATAGAAGAGTTGCAAATGTCCCTGTTCTTAATGCAGGATTCTCCTTCCTTATGGAAGCAAGCTTTTTTATCCATTCTAAAAGTTCCGTGTTCTGTGAAGCTTTATCCCATATAAAGGGTTTCCTGCAGTGAGGGTCGGTGCCCCCGTACATCCCGATTTCGCCCCCGTAATATATTACGGGGTTTCCCACATAGGTAAACTGGAAAAGATAGACCGGTTTTAACTTCTTATAAGCTTCTTTGTCCACTGCCCCATTATAATAATCTGCGCTGTTTTTTGCCTGATCAACATGATCTTTATTATAGACAGAGGAGGAGATTCTTGCCGTGTCATGGCTTTCCATAATATTAAGCATGGCATAATTTGCTTTATGATCATAAAGATTTCTTCTTGCTTTAAGTATTTTATCAAATTCCGATACGCTGATTCTCTCCGAGCAGAAAAATTTTAAGACAGGCGCGCGGAAACCGTAATAATTCATAACGGTATCAAACTTATTGCCTTCATTTAACCAGGGGGATGCGTCTCCCCATATTTCTCCGACTATTAAGGCGTCGGGATTGCATTTTTTAACAAGCGCACACCACTTTATCCAGAACTCGTCATCATTTATCTCATCCGCGACATCAAGGCGCCAGCCGTCAATCCCGAGATCCATCCATTTTTTTGTAATATCATAAATATATTCTTTTACTTCGGGACATTTAAAATTTATTTTAGGCAGTCCTCCTAATCCCCACCAGCATTCATAGTTAGGAGGGAAATCTTCAGACTGCTCCCAGATTTTTATCACAGGATAACTTTTTACATTATACCAGTCCTTATATTTTGAAGCCTCCCCGTTTTTAATAATATCCTGGAATGCCCAGAATTCATATCCGGTATGGTTAAATACCCCGTCTAATATTATTTTTATGCCATTTTCATGAAGCTTGTTTATGAGTTCTTTAAATTCTTCTTCTGTGCCCAAAAGGGGATCTATTTTGGCGTAATCTGATGTGTTGTATCTATGGCTTGAAGTGGAAGCAAATACCGGGTTGAGCCATACGGCATTTATGCCTAAGCTTTTAAGGTAAGGTATCTTTTCCATAATTCCTTTAAAGTTGCCGCCGTATTTACTGTTTAATGTCGGCTTATCATTATCCCATGAGGTTAACTCAATATATACAGGATCTCCGTCAACATCATATATGTCGGTAATGACTTTATCTTCACCTGTATCAATCCTGTAAAATCTGTCGGGAAAAATCTGGTACCAGACGGCATTCTCATACCATAAGTTTTCATCCGTATCAGCTTGCACTACCCCTATAGATAGCGGAAAAAACATTAAAAATAATGATAATATAGGGCTTAAATATATATATTTATTATTCATTTTCATCTCTCCTGTTCAAATATCTTATCTTTTCTTCCATTATTATGCTTATTTCCCTTTTACATAGGGAAGGAAAAGTTAACAAATTGTTAATATTAATTTTCCATTTGACTCTTATATATATTTATTATTATAATAAGCTATATGAATTAAACTATATAAATAAAGGAATTGATATATTTTTAATAGAAATAAGCGGAACTATGGAAGAAGTAATACAGGATAAAAAACAAAACATTTTAACGGTAACCCAGCTTACCTCATTTATAAAAAATCTTATTGATTATAATGATTTTTTAAGTTTTATATATTTAAGCGGAGAGGTATCCAACCTTAAAAAACATACCTCAGGTCATTATTACTTCAACTTAAAAGACCAGAAAAGCCAGATAAGCTGTGTGATGTTTGCAGGCAATGCCAAGAAGATAAAATTTGATTTAAAAGACGGGATGAAAGTAATCGCCACCGGCAGGGTAAGTGTTTATGAAAGATCAGGCAGCTACCAGCTTTATGTGGACAGCTTAAAGCCGGAGGGACTGGGAGAACTCTACCTTGCGTTCCTGCAGTTAAAAGAGAAACTTGAAAAAGAAGGTCTCTTTGACGAAAGCCGCAAAAAGCCCCTCCCTTATTTTCCCAGAGTATTAGGCGTTGTCTCATCAGAGACCGGCGCGGTAATCCATGATATATTAACAACGATAAAGAACAGGAATAATTCCGTTAAGGTGATTCTGGCTCCCTCAAAAGTGCAGGGGGAAGACGCGCCTCCTTCTATAGTTAAAGCAATAGAAAGGTTAAACAGGCTTTCTGAAGTTGAAATTATAATTGTCGCAAGGGGCGGGGGTTCCCTTGAGGACCTTATGGCTTTTAACTCGGAAGAGGTTGCAAGAGCCATATTTTCTTCCGGTAAGCCTGTTGTAAGCGCGGTAGGGCATGAGACCGATTTTACGATAGCCGATTTTGTATCATCAAGAAGAGCGCCGACACCCACGGGCGCGGCTCAGGTCTGCGTGCCTGACAAGTTTGAGATGTTCAGGAACATTGAAAATTTAAAAAGCAAACTGAAGACTAACTTATTAAAAAAGATTGATTATGACAGGAAACTGCTTGAAAGGCTTAGGAATTCATATATATTCAGAAACCCCTTCCAGAAGATTAATCTTATGTATCAGGATCTGGACAGGTTGACAGAGCAGTTATACGACAAGATAAAAGAATATTTCAGACAGCAAAGAGAAAAGATTAAGTTTTTAAAAACACATCTTAAAGTCCTTAACCCCTATAATATACTGGACAGGGGTTACGGAATAATAACCGATAAAAAAAGCAAGAAGGTTATAAAAAGCGTTAATGACGTAAAGAAAAATGATCTGGTACTTGTACAGGTATCAGACGGGGAATTTGAGAGCAAGGTATTATAGCAGGGGGTACTATGAAAAAGACACTAAAAGATAAGAACTATGAACAGTGCCTTACATCTCTGGAAGAGATTGTGGAGCATCTTGAGAAAGGAGATCTTCCTCTTGAAGAATCCATAAAGAAATTCCAGGAAGGGACACTCCTTGCCAATATGTGCACGGAGAAGCTGAAGGTCGCGGAAGAGAAGATTAAAAAGCTTATAGAAAAAGATGACGGGCAGATAGAACAGGTTGATTTTAATTTTGAAAATGAAGCCAAAAAGAAAAATTAATCGATAAAGGTGTATTATGGGATTTAAAGGTGTTTTAAAGAAGAAGCAGGCCCTGGTTAATAACGCTTTAAAGAAGTATCTTTCGGTAAGAAACCTTAAACTGCCGGAAGTTTTATCAGATGCTTTAAGGTACAGCGTTTTCTCCGGAGGGAAAAGGTTCAGGCCTGTTCTGACTTTGCTTACAGCTGAGGCTTTAGGGGTAAAACCGGATAAGGTTATGCCCGGTGCCTGCGCTATAGAGCTTATACATAATTTTTCACTTATACATGATGATATGCCCTGTATGGATAATGATGATTACAGGAGGGGGCGGCTTACCTGCCATAAGAAGTTTGACGAAGCGGTAGCGCTTCTTGCGGGGGATGCTTTGGTTGCTTACGCGTTTAAGCTCCTTGCGGATAACTGTAAAGGGGTAAGCGAGAAGGATTTTAAGAAGATAATAAGCGAGCTGTCCGACGCGACGGTCAAGATGATATCAGGGCAGGTTAAGGATATAACAATAAGGCCTTCCCAGATAGATGACGCGGTTTTAAATTACATTCATTCACATAAAACAGGAGCCCTTATAAGATGCGCGGTAAGGACTGGTGCTGTTTTATCGGGTGCAACGGGTAAACAGCTTGAGAATCTTACATTATACGGACAGCATATAGGGTTGATTTTTCAGATTACAGATGATATTTTAGATATGAACGAAGAATCGGGAAAAGTAAGTTTTCCTTTATTTTACGGTTTGTCGGAGTCCATGAAGCTTCTTGCCGAACTGGCAGGTTCCGCATTGGATAATGTTAAAAGTTTCGGCACGCGCGGTGAGAATTTAAAAAATGTTGTTCATTATCTTTTAGCGAGAAAGAAATAGTAAAAATTGGGGTGTTATTATGGAAAGTATATTAAGTAAAGTAAATCTACCCTCGGATTTAAAAAATTTATCCGTTGAGGAGTTAAAAACTTTATCAGATGAATTAAGGGAATTTATAATAGAATCCGTCTCAAAAACAGGCGGTCACCTTGCTTCGAGTTTAGGCGTTGTAGAGCTTACCGTAGCACTGCATAAAGTTTTTGATACTCCGTATGACAAGATAGTATGGGATGTGGGACACCAGTCATACGCCCATAAGATTTTAACGGGCAGAAAAAACAGGTTCCATACTTTAAGGCAGTATGAAGGCATAAGCGGGTTTCCAAAAATAGCAGAGAGCGAGTATGACAGTTTCGGTACTGGGCATTCAAGCACATCCATCTCGGCCGCTCTGGGCCTTATTAAGGCAAGGGACCTAAAAGGCGGATCCAATAATGTTATAGCCGTTATAGGGGACGGGGCGTTAACAGGCGGGATGGCCTTAGAGGCTTTAAATCATGCAGGACATTTAAATTCTGACCTTCTTGTTATATTAAACGATAATGAGATGAGCATATCTAAGAATGTGGGCGCCATATCAACTTATTTAAGTAAGATAAGGATGCAGCCAAGTTTTGTTAAGATGCGTCAGGACCTGCAGAAGCTTATTAAAAATATACCTAAGATAGGGGATAAGCTTTTCAATAAGGCAAGGGAGATAGAAAGCCACCTTACATACCTAATGGTTCCCGGAGTCTTTTTTGAGTCTTTGGGATTTACTTATCTTGGTCCTTTTGACGGCCATAACATGGAAGACCTTCTTGCTATAATGGAGAATGTAAAAAACATGAAAGGGCCGAGAATTATCCATATAATCACTCAAAAAGGCAAAGGATATTATCCCGCCGAGAAGGATTCCACTAAGTTCCACGGCACGATACCTTTTAATATAGAGACGGGTGAATATGCGAAGGGTGAAGTAAAGATACCTTCATATACTTCTGTTTTCGGAAATACAATAACAAAACTGGCTGAAGAAGACAATAAAGTCGTGGCTTTAACAGCGGCAATGACTGACGGTACGGGGCTGGTTGAGTTCTCGGAAAAATTTCCACACAGAACCTTTGATGTGGGGATAGCCGAACAGCATATGGCAACTTTTGCTGCCGCGTTAGCATCTGAAGGATTTAAGCCGTTTGTATGCATTTATTCAAGTTTTTTGCAGAGGGCTTATGACCAGCTTATACATGATGTCTGCCTGCAGAAGCTTCCGGTTAAATTTATGATTGACAGAAGCGGCATTGTGGGAGAAGACGGGGCGACGCACCAGGGTTCTTTTGACATTTCTTATCTAAGACTTATCCCCAATCTTGTGATAATGGCCCCGAAAGACGAGAATGAACTCCAGCATATGATGAAAACTACTCTTGATTATAACGGGCCGGCGGCCATAAGGTACCCGCGCGGTAAAGGCGTGGGGGTGAAAATAGATACCGAGCCTGAGAATATCCAGATAGGCAAAGCAGAAATTTTAAAGCAGGGCAAAGATATGCTCTTTATCGCCATAGGCAATATGGTTTATCCCTGCCTTCTTGCAGCCGAAGAGCTCGCCGGGGTCGGGTTTGATATAGGTGTTATAAATGCCAGGTTTGTAAAGCCTCTAGATAAAGAACTTCTGTGCGATGAGATTAAGAAGTATAAAAATGTAATTGTTTTTGAAGAGAACGCGAAAGCCGGCGGGTTTGGGAGTGCTATTCTTGAACTTATAAGCGAGAATAACATTAAAAATGTTAATGTAAAATGCGTTGGCCTGCCGGATGAATTTATAGAGCACGCGCATCCAAGTATTTTAAGAATGAAGTATAATCTTTCACCCGATAAGATCAAAGAGATAGTTAAATACAGCATGGAGATGGTATAAGAGCAAGAGGGACAGGTGAAAAAAAACAAAACAAGGCTTGATATATTGCTGCTGGATAAAAATCTGGTAGAATCCAGAACCGTCGCGCAGACGCTGATTATGGACGGCGCGGTTTATGTAAACGGCGTAAAAACAATAAAGCCGAGTACTTTTGTAGGTGAGGATGTAGAGATAATATTAAAGGAAAAATTAAAGTATGTAAGCCGCGGGGGGCTTAAAATAGAAAAAGCATTTACGGAGTTCGGTTTGAATATAAAGGGGGGTATTGCCCTGGATATAGGGGCTTCAACCGGCGGTTTTACAGATTTTCTGCTGCAGAACGGGGCGGAAAAAGTTTACTGTGTTGATGTGGGATACGGACAGCTTGATTACAAGCTCAGGAACAGTGATAAGGTAGTTAATTTAGAAAGACTTAATGTAAGGAACTTAACAGAAGAACATGTTAAGGAGAAAGCAGACCTTGTTACAATAGATACCTCCTTTATATCGGTTACTAAGTTCCTGGAGAACTTAATCCGGTTTATAAAAGAGGATGGCAGGGTTTTAATCCTGATTAAACCGCAGTTTGAAGCGGGAAGAAAATTTGTACACAAGGGCGGAGTTGTTAAAGATAAGCAGGTCCACAGGGATATAATAAAAAATATAGCGCTTTTTGCCGGAAATATAGGGTTGTATATCTATGAATTAACCGTATCTCCCGTAAAAGGACCCGCAGGTAATACAGAATATCTAGCTCTTTTCGGTTTTGATAAAACAAAGAGAATTGCCGATATTGAAAAGAAAATAACTGAATTTGTTATATAGGGGTGTGTAAATGAGTGACAGAGCGTTTAAAATACTGATAGCCGATGAACAGGTTAAAAGCGTGGAGTTTTTAAAAGAACACCTGCAGGCTTACGGGTACCGGATTACAGGGGTGACTTCGGGGAAAGAACTCCAGGATATATGCAAAAAAGAAAAATTTGACCTTTTAATACTTAGCTTAACGTTAAAAGACGTAGATAGTCTTAATATATGCAGGGAGATTAAAAAATCTCCTCAGACTTCTGACCTGCCGGTTCTTTTTATCACATCTCACAGGGAAACGGAAGAAAAATTAAGAGCTCTTGAAAGCGGGGCCGATGATTTTGTGACCAAACCCTTTAACCTTGAAGAGTTAAACGCAAGGATAAGATCTATATTAAGAAGCAAAATTTCAAAGGACGTATTAAAGCAGAGAACGCGGATCCTTGAAGACAGTGCTCTGCGTGACGAGCTGACCGGATTATACAACCGCCGTTACATAATAGAGAGAATGTATGAAGAGATATCACGCTCTAAAAGATTCAGCCATATTGTTTCGTGTGTTATTTTTGATATTGATCAGTTTAAATCGTTAAATGATACTTACGGGGTTGAATGCGCCAATAATATTCTTACCCAGACAGCTCTTGTGATTAAAGAAAACGTGAGGGCTGAGGATATAGTTGGCAGGTTCGGCGGTGAAGAGTTCGTTATAGTTCTTCCCCAGACCGATTTAGAAGGGGCGCTTACGGTTGCGGAAAAACTGCGTGAAACCATCGGGAATAAAAATATAGATATAAAGGGAGCTTCCTTAAATGTAACCGTTAGTATGGGAGTATCATCCACTGAAGTGGGTGAAGATGAAGACCTGCTTTATTACGCGGACCTGGCTCTGGATAAAGCCAAAAAATCAGGCAGAAATAAGGTGATAGCTTGGAAAAAAGAAGAAGAATAAAAAATGTTGTAATCTACCCCGGTAAACGGCCGGAGATCCTTGAATTTATAAACAAGGTGTCAGGCTGGTTAAAGGCAAGAAACATAAGCGTGTATATGCCCGCCGACTGCGCTAAGTTTTTTAACCTTAAAGAACTTTCAGCTTCTGATAAAACAATATTTAAAAATGCGGATGTTGTTTTAAGTCTCGGAGGTGACGGTACTTTCCTCAGGGCCGCAAGGTACCTCTGCGGGCATGATATAGGAGTGCTCGGCATAAATCTTGGAAGGAAGGGCTTCTTAACGGAAATTTCCATTGAAGAAATTGATGAATATCTGAAACTCTTAATAGCCGGCAGGTATAAAGTTGAAAAAAGAATGATGCTTGACTGCGGCATTACCAGGGATAAAAAGAAAGTATTCTCAGGGACAGCGTTAAATGATGTTGTAATGAGTAAGGGCTCTTTTGAGCATCTTTTGAAAATTAAGACATATGTTAACGGCTCTTACGCCGCTTCTTTTACTTCAGACGGACTTATAGTAAGTACCCCGACAGGTTCTACGGCTTACGCTGTTTCGGCGGGAGGCCCTATTGTCGCTCCGGGCACGGGCTGTATTGTTATGGCAGCTATATGCCCTCACACATTATCTGCAAGGCCGTTAATTATTTCAAAAGACGATGTTGTGAATATTGAGGAAGAAAACGTGCAGAAAGTGGATATAATAATTGACGGGCAGATTAAATTCAGTTCATTAAGAAAAGACAAGATAACCGTTAAAAAGAGCAGTAAGAGCACGAAGATTATAAGGATTAAAAAAGGCTTCTATGAGATTATAAGGGACAAATTAAAATGGGTGGAATAACTGGAAAGGACGGGTAAATATGTATAAAAAGACGGTTCTGGACAACGGATTAAAGATTCTTACCGAATATATCCCGGGTTTCCGTTCGGTATCTCTGGGCATATGGATAAACATAGGGAGTAAATATGAGCCGAAAGACAAAAACGGCTACTCTCATTTTATAGAACATTTGATGTTCAAGGGGACTAAGAGATATTCCGCAAGGGATATAGCTAAAATTATGGATACTTTGGGCGGGATGTTAAACGCTTTTACAGAGAAAGAGCAGACTTGCTATTACGCAAAGGTGTCAGACCAGCATTTAACCGAAGCGGTTGATCTTTTAAGCGAACTTCTTCTTAATTCCGTTTATGACCCCCATGAGATTGAAAGGGAGAAAGATGTTGTTCTGGATGAGTTAAGGTTAAGCCAGGATTCTCCGGATGAATACGTGTTTGAACTTTTTTACAGGAACCTGTGGCCCCACCACGCGCTCGGTCGCTCTACATTGGGTACCGAAGGCATAATAAAAAATATTAAGCGCAAAAACGTCATAGAATTTATAGATAAATATTATACTCCTTCCAACATTATAGTAGCGGCGGCGGGACAGCTTGAACATGATAAGCTGGTTGAGCAGATAAATAAAATTTTTGGCAAACTTAAAAAAGGCAGAAAACATAAAGAAGAGAAATTTATCCGCACTTCAAAACAGAGAACTGTGAATTATAAAGAAGGGGAGCAGGTTTATATATGCATGGGAGGCGAAGGCACATCCCAGAAAAATGACGATAAATACAAACTTATAGTTCTTGACAGCATACTTGGCGGCAGTATGAGCAGCCGTCTTTTCCAGGAAGTAAGGGAGAAAAGAGGGCTTGTTTACAATATAAGCACGTTCCAGCACTCTTTTTACAATGCCGGCGTTTTCGGCATATACGCGGGCACGCATGTCAGAAATTTGCAGAAACTCCAGGATATAACATATAACATTATAGACAAGATAAAAAAGAAAGGCCCGGGCAAAGAAGAAATACACAGGGCCAAAGAACATATAAAAGGCAACCTTATATTAAATTACGAAAATACCGTAAGCAGGATGCTAAGACTGGCTAAATCCGAGTTTTACAACGGTAAACTGCTTGATTTTGATACAATATTAAAGAAAGTGGATAATGTTAATCTTGAAGATGTAATTTATATAGCCAATAAATATTTAAAGGAAGATAGATTTGCCGTTGCGGTTTTAGGGCCGGTGAAATAATTATGGTTACCAGAGAAAAAGACATCATCCGGATTATAAATGATATAGCCGGATGCAGAAAGTGCTCCTTATGTTCGGGAAGAAAAAATGCCGTCCCGGGCGAGGGGTCGCTTAAAGCCGATATTGTTTTTGTGGGTGAAGGTCCGGGCGCAGATGAAGATATTCAAGGCCGTCCTTTTGTGGGCAGGGCAGGCAAACTTTTATCCGAGCTTCTTAAAGGAATAAACCTTGAAAGGGAAGATGTTTACATAACAAATATAATAAAATGCAGGCCGCCCGGCAACAGGAATCCTAAAGACGAAGAAATAGAAATCTGTATGCCTTACCTGAGGGATCAGATTAAACTTATAAAGCCCAAACTTATATGCGCCCTGGGCAGTTTTGCTTTAAAAACATTAATATCTAAGGACCTTGCGATAACCGCGTCAAGAGGCAGGGTCTTTAAAAAAGGCGGATTGTATTTTTTTGCCGTCTATCACCCCGCCGCCGCGTTATATAATCCGGTACTTGTAAAAGATCTTAAATATGACTTTTTAAAACTTAAAAAATTTATAGAAGAAAAATTATAAGGAGGAGAAATGATTGTAAAAGAACTTCTTTACACAAAGGAACATGAATGGGTTAAAACCGAAGGAGATGCCGCCCTAATAGGCATTACCGAATACGCTAAAGACCAGCTCGGGGATATAGTTTTTGTTGAGATGCCCGAGCCGGGTGCTAAAATAACGCAGTCAAACACATTCGGGGCTGTGGAATCGGTAAAAGCGGTATCAGATCTTTACGCTCCCGTTACGGGAGAGGTAATTGAGAATAATTCCGCTCTTTCGGATACCCCCGAGCTTATAAACGAAGATCCTTACGGGAAGGGCTGGATAATCAAGGCAAGGCTTGAGAATAAAGCTGAGCTTGAGGGTCTTTTAAAGCCTGAAGATTATGAAAAGATCATAAGTTAAACAGGTTGAGAAAATAACTAAGAAATATTTTTATATAAAACTTGAAGTATAAAACAAGAGGTGAGTTATGAGCTATATTCCTCACACGGAAAAAGAAGTAAAAGATATGCTTTCGTTTCTGGATTTAAGGCATATTGAAGAACTGTTTAAGGATATTCCCGATAAGGTTAAATTGAAAAAGGATCTTACTCTTCCTAAAGGATTATCAGAACAGGAGCTCGCCGTTGAACTTAACCGTATCCAGTCGGAGAATTTTTCTGCTGCAGATAAAGGCGTATATCTCGGGGCCGGCGCCTATAACCATTACGTGCCCGCGGCAATTAATTCCATAATAAGCAGGACTGAGTTTCTTACCGCCTATACTCCTTACCAGGCGGAAGCAAGCCAGGGGACCCTTCAGGCCATATTCGAGTTCCAGAGTCTTATCTGCCGGATTACGGGAATGGATGTCGCGAATGCTTCAATGTATGACGGCGCTTCAGCTCTTTCCGAAGCCGCGCTTATAGCATGCAGCGCAACAGGGAAAAGCAATCTACTTGTTTCTTCAACACTGCACCCGGAATACATGGAAGTGCTTAATACATACCTTGCAACTGGAAATAAAGCACAGATAACACTCATACCTCATAAAGACGGCGTGCTTGATACGGATTTTATTAAAGAGAATATAACCGATGAGACCGCCGGCGTGATTATCCAGAATCCGAACTTTTTAGGGATAATTGAGGACGGCCCTTCAATAAAAGAAATATTAAAAGATAAAAAAGCGTTATTCATAGTCTGTATTACGGAGCCTTTGTCTCTGGGAGTATTAAAATCTCCCGGGGAGTACGGCGCCGATATTGTCGCGGCTGAAGGTCAGAGCTTGGGGCTTCCGCTTTCATTCGGCGGCCCTTATTTAGGTGTTTTAGCCGTAAAAGATAATCTTAAAAGAAAGATCCCGGGGCGTCTTGCGGGACAAACAGTTGATAAAGAGGGAAAAACAGGTTATGTCCTTACAATGCAGGCAAGGGAACAGCATATAAGGAGAAATAAAGCAGTTTCCAACATATGTTCTAATGAAGCGTTATGCGCGCTGGCATCGACAATTTATCTTTCATTGCTCGGCAAAGAAGGGTTTAAGCATCTGTCGGATATTAACCTGCAGAAAGCGCATTACCTTTTTGATAAGATTTTATCTATTCAGGGATATGAGCTTGTTTTTAAATCTCCTTTTTATAACGAGTTTGTCGTAAAGTGCCCGAAAAATCCGTCAGAGATAAACGCTTATCTTGCAGACAGAAGAATTATAGGGGGGTATAACCTTGACGGTGTATTCCAGGGTATGGAGAACTGTATGCTTTTCTGTGTTACCGAATTAAATACTAAAGAGCAGATGGATAATCTTGTTAAACTGCTGGAAGAATGTAAATAAGCAGGTGGAGGAAATATGTACGATAAATCAATATTTGAACTCAGTGTTAAAGGAAGAAAAGGCATACCTCTTCCTGATACAGATGTTTCCGTTAAGGATATAAAAGATATTATACCTTCATCAATGCAGGCGGAAGAATTAAAAGATCTGCCCGAAGTCTCACAACTTGATGTAGTAAGGCATTTTACCAGTTTATCAAGGAAGAATTTCAGCGTGGATACCCATTTTTATCCATTAGGCTCATGCACAATGAAATATAATCCTAAAATAAATGAACAGGTAGCAAATCTTCCCGGCTTTACCGGTATTCACCCTTACCAGGATACAGGCCTTACACAGGGCTCCCTTTTTATCATAAGCGAGCTTGAGAGATGCCTTTGCGAGATAACCGGTATGGACGCATTTACAATGCAGCCTGCCGCAGGCGCTCACGGGGAGCTTACAGCCCTTCTCATAATAAAGAAATATTTTGACAAAAAAGAAGAAGCCCGTACTAAAATTATAGTGCCTGATTCCGCGCACGGCACAAATCCCGCAAGCGCGGCAATGGCGGGTTTTGATGTTGTTCAGGTTAAGTCCGATTACCTGGGTAATATGGATATGGAAGATTTTATATCTAAGATAGACGAAACGGTAGCCGCTGTTATGCTTACTAACCCGAATACACTGGGTCTTTTTGAGACAAATATTCTGGAGATAGAAAAACTTGCACATGAAAAAGGTGCCCTTATTTATTATGACGGGGCTAATGCAAATGCTATACTGGGCATAGCAAGGCCGGGGGACATGGGCTTTGATCTTATCCACCTTAATCTCCATAAGACATTTGCTACTCCCCACGGGGGCGGCGGCCCCGGTTCCGGGCCCGTAGGGGTTAAAAGCTTTTTGGAAGAATTTCTGCCCGTACCGCGTGTTAAGCTTGATTCCGGTGCTTCAAAGTATTTTATGGATTATGATAACCCTTCTTCAATAGGGAGGGTAAGAGCTTTTTACGGCAACTTCCTTGTTCTTGTTAAGGCTTATGCCTATATACTTTCATTAGGGGCTGAGGGCTTAAAAAAAGTAAGCCAGACAGCAGTTTTAAACGCTAATTATATAATGAAATCCCTGGCAAGCTGGTATCATCTGCCTTACGGAAGGATATGTCAGCATGAGTTTGTTCTTTCGGCTAAGGAGCAGAAAGAACACGGCGTTAAGGCGCTTGATATAGCAAAAAGACTCTTAGATTACGGGATACACGCTCCTACCGTATATTTCCCTTTAATCGTGGAAGAAGCGCTTATGATTGAACCTACAGAGACAGAGAGCAAACAGAAAATAGAAGAATTTATAGCTGTTATGAAAAAAATTGCAGAAGAAGCGGAAAAGACTCCTGAACTTTTAAAAGAAGCGCCCCATACTACTCCCGTAATGCGTCTTGATGAAACTATGGCCGCGAGGAACCCTATTTTAAAGTATACCGAAGAGAATTGCAGGAAAGAACCTATTAAGGCAGGTTTATGAACCGGAGAATAGAGTTTGTTTATCCCAATGATACTTACCCTGTTTCTTTAACGGGGAGAGACTGTAGTTTGAACTGCAAACATTGCGGTAAATATTATCTTAGTTTTATGAAAACCATGGAAGATATATCTTCCATAAAAGATAAAAAAAGTTTTCTTATAAGCGGGGGGAGCGATAAAAAGGGAAGAGTCCCGATAAAGAAACATCTGGAGTTTTTAAGGGATTTAAAAAAACAGGGGTACCGGCTTAACCTTCATACCGGTTTGATTGATAAGTCCCTGCTTGATGATATAAAACCCATAGCCGACAGTGTATCTTTTGATTTTTTAACGGATAAGGAAACGATAAACGAAGTTTACAGTCTGGATGTAAACCCCGCTAAGTATTATGAACTGCTGGAAAGCATGCTTTCAAAAGGGATAAACGCTGTGCCCCATGTGACAATAGGCATACACGGCGGAAAGATAAAAGGAGAATATGACGCCATAAGGGCGCTTAAGGATCTGCCCTGCCGGGAAGTCATCCTTATAATATTCATGCCGACCAAGGGTACTTTTTATGAAGACAGGGCTCCTGTGCCGGTAATGGAGGTAAGCAAGCTTTTTTATTACGCGAGAAAAAGTTTGAGCAATAAGCGAGTTACCTTAGGGTGTATGCGTCCCAGAGGCAATTACAGGTATTTAACCGATATATCCGCGATTAATAATTATTTTGATAAAGTGGTAATGCCCCATCCAAAGGCAAGGGAACACGCGAAAGAACGGAAGATGGATATTGTTGAGAAATACGAATGCTGTGCGATAGTTTAAGGATTATATTATGACCGTAAAAGATAAAATAAAACAGAAGATAAGGATATCAGCCGGCACCGCATCCGTGCTGGGATTAAATAACATGGTACAGAAACATCCTTCCCGGACTGCTTATTTTATGGTCGGTGAAAGATGCGAGAACAGCTGTCTTTTCTGCACACAGTCCACATCTTCATGCGCGGATACATCATTTTTATCAAGGATAAGCTGGCCGGAGATGGATACTTTAAAAGTTTTTGAGAGGTTGAAAGAAAAAGCGGATCTTACTGAAACAGAAAGAGTATGCTTCCAGGTTGTAGCCGGTAAAGATTCCAATAGGGATCTTACATGGCTTATTAAAGAGATTAAAAGTAAAGATATTAATGTTAAAATAAGTGTTTCGGTAAATACCAGAGATGCAGAATTTATTGATGAACTTATGCTGCTCGGGGCGGATAATATATCAATACCGCTGGATGCGGCAACACCAGAATTATTTAAAAAGCATAAAGGCTGTCAATGGGATAATATATGGGATGTTCTTGATTATACTGCTGTAAACTATCCCGGGAAGACTGCAACACACCTTATTCTAGGGCTCGGAGAGACTGAGAAAGAGATTATAGAACTGCTTTATATCCTGCACCTTAAAGGTATAAATACGGGGCTTTTCGCTTTTACGCCCATTAAAGGAACACCCCTTTCGGATAAGATACCCCCTGAGCTTAGTTATTATAGACGGATACAGTTAATATACTATCTAATCAAAAAAAACATATTAACGGAATTTGAATTTAAAGATGATAAATTTAAATTGCCGGATACTGTTAAGAAATTACTGAAAGATGATATGAATAACAAAGAATTTAAATACAAAGAAGTTTTTAATACTTGCGGGTGCACTTTATGCACGCGCCCTTATTATAATGAAACTCCGGGATCAATCCCTTATAATTACCCCGGAGACCTTACAGATGAAGAATATACAGAAGCCGTGACAGCGGCAATAAGCTAGAAGACAGGTGATAAAATGGATTCTTATAAAAGCTCTAAACTGATTTTAGAAACAGCCGGGCTTCTTGAGAAAAATAAGGAGCAGATCTCGCGCGATGCCTCGCGCGCAATATTTGAAAGCATAAATACTTACAGGAAAGGCGTAATAACCCAGGAAGAATCGGCACGCACATGTGAAACCTCGTTAGGATACCTTATTTCCTACCTTAAGCATCAGATAGAAATTACCCAGATTGACAAAGATAAACTTATAAATGATATTATTCAATTTGAAGAAGGGATAGCAGTAAAAAGGTTAAGATCCGATATAGACCTTAAGGATCTTTTAAGCGCTGTCTATATTTATAAAAATCAGGTATGGAAGTTCATAAAGGATTATTATATCTCCCATGAACATAATTTTACCTTTAAGGATTTCTTTGTCCTTGAAGACAGGATTAATACTTTCTATATGCTCCACATAATTGATATAACTGACAGTTATGTGAAAGTTCAGAAAGAGTTCATGCGTTCACAGGAAGCCGCGTTTAAAAAATGGGAAACAGTCGTGAAAAGCGCTCATAATATTGAGCTTAACATACCATGCCGGGAAGCTTATGCTGCTGTTGCCCGTATGCAGGCAGAATCTCTGGCAAGGCGGTTAAGGTTTGACGAGGAAAAAGTGCAGGATATTAAGCTGGCGGTAGGCGAGGCCTGCGCGAACGCCATTGAGCACGGTTCATCAAGAAACGGTGTCGATGTTCACTACCATATAACACCGTCTAACCTTATTGTTGAGGTTAAGGATTACGGCAGGGGTTTTACTCCTCCGGAAGAAGGCATAGATCTTCCTTTAGATCTTTTCTCAGAGCGTGGACGCGGCCTTTATATAATGAAGGCTCTTATGGACAAGGTGGATGTAAAAAGCCAGGTAGGCGAAGGGACCCTCCTTGTATTGAACAAAGAAAGATAAAAACCATTATTTAAAGTAAAATTGGCGGTATGTTTATTAAAAATATACCGCCAATTTTGTTTCCTCCGCTCCATTATATCCTATAATACAATGTTTTATGTCAGTAATATATCAATAAAAGGAAGAATTGTTAACAAAAATTTAACATTTTTTAGCATAAAAAGCCTTGTGATTATCAAGGAATTATTATAACATAGTAATAGTCAATCATCTTCAAGGGGGATTTTTTTATGAATTTAGTAAGCAGGATCGGCGCTTATTCTTTGACGGAGTTTTCCGGAGCAAAAAAATCCGGAGAAAAATCAATTAATATTAACAGAAGCATAAATTTTGCGAAGCTGAATATTAAGGTAAATGAAAGAATAAAATTTATTGACGAGGCTTTAAGCAAACATACCTTTAGAGACGGAAAGCTTTGTGTAACCGTTAAAGTAATGCCCGGGCAGATAGATCCATGCACGGGGAGCACATACGGCGGATCCAGTCCGGTTGTTAAGTATAAGGTTCTAAGCGATATTGAAAAGAATAGCTACAATAGCTTACTTAAAGAAAAAAAGGAGCTTATAGCGGTACCTAAAAAGATATTAGAGCAGGTTAAGGCGGTAAGATGTGCTCCTTTTAGTTCAATATGCGGTACTTCCGATATAAAGACGGAAGTGTGTAAGTATAAAGCCACCCTGTGTTCTTATGAACTGTGTGCCGGTGGGATTGATAAGGAATTAAGCTTGATCCATAGCTCATACAGGAATGTAAGCGGCAGATGGTTTAAATTAGTATCTGAAACATATACTCCGGGACAGAGATATCCGGGCACAAATATAATACTTAGCAGTTCAAAGGCCAAAGAAAAATTAATACCTCTTAGTGCGGCAGAAGAAAAGAGGGTAGCGGATAGGTTTAATAGATTGCAAAAAGAGAAAGAAAGAATCCAGCAGAAAGCAGTAGCAGAATGCGGCTTTAAAAACAGAACCGAGTTTGCGGAAGCCTTAAGTAAAAAGATACGTGAATTTGAAAAACTTGAAAAATATTTGAAAAATGCGACTTCGGAGATTATTTTAAAGGGTGAGATCCAGTGGTGTATAAAAACCAGGGAAGAGCTTAAAAGTATGAAGGCGGTATGGGACACGGTAAATTAAGGGGGATAATTATATGAAAGTAAACCCGAGTAGCTGTATTTCATTGAATATAGCGCAGAAAAGCGACATAGACAATGAGCTTAAAGCTCTTAAAGAAAAAATAGATAATAAACTAAAAAAACTGGATGAGGAACTCTCGGTATACGGTATTGATGAACATGATAATGAACTTTGCAGGATTGAGATTGTTAACTTAGCTTTAGAGGGAGAAAAGCCTATTAAAGTTAAAGAGTATAGCCCATTATTCCAGGGAGAGAAAGCCAGAGCCGAACTATTATTTAAAGTAAGGGATAATTTAAATAAGTTAAAAACTGTAGCAGATTCATTAAGTACAATTGAGCTTACCGGTAATTATAATTCAGATTTAAATAAAATAGAAGATATTAAACTTTTTAACAGCATTAATAAAGAACTAAACCTTTATAATATTATTATAAGGGATGCTAAAGAGTTTCCGGGCGGTGTGCTTATGGTAAAAAAAGTTATTAAAACACCGGGTGAGCATAATATAGTAACCGGAAAGTCCGACTCTGTTGTTATGTATGAGTATAAGCCGGCAACACCCGATGAAAAGAAGCAGTATGAACTTGCAAAATTTAAAAAACCGGTACTGGAATTAAAAAGAAAAGTAATATTTAAAAAATATAATAATGCAATGCCGGAAGCCGATAAGGGTTTTCTGGCGGATTCGGTAAAAACAAATATACGCATAAAGAAGTTTTTTGCGGACAGCAAGATGAAGGAAGAAGCCGATATAAGTGCAGGGGTTGACCGTATTTTAAGATATGTGATGAAGCTCTGGAGTGAAGCGGAACAGAAAACAAGGAATTAGGAAAAATATTTAAAAATAAGAGGTTGGATTTAAAATGTCCGGCCTCTTTTTAATTTTATAGGAATTTTTACACTTTTAAAGAATAGGTGGATATGCAGAAAGCAAGATTAATAATAGAAAAAGACTTAAAAGCTTCTCATCATATGGCGTCAGATGAGGCGTTGCTTGAGTATGCCATTAACAACGAAAAAGATTTTATTCCCGCTTTAAGGCTTTATACATGGTCTCCGGCAGGTATCTCTTTAGGGTATTTCCAGAAAACGGAAAAGGAAATAAATATTGATAACTGCAGGAAGCACGGTGTTGATATTATAAGGAGGCCCACGGGGGGTAAATCAGTACTCCATGATGATGAGCTTACTTACTGCTTTATCTTCAAGATGGATGATCCGAACAGATGGACAATTCTAGACGCTTTTAAGAAGATTAATGAAGCACTGCTTTACGCCATAAAAAGAATGGGTGTTAAAGCACAGCTTGTTTCCCTTAAGAAGCATTCCCCGAAAGAACATACTGCGGTCTGCTTCGCGGTGCCTTCTTCTTATGAAATAAAGGTGGATAATAAAAAGATAATAGGGTCAGCCCAGAAAAGAGCGGGTAATTTTGTGCTCCAGCACGGCTCCGTGCCTATAACCATAGACAGAAATAAGCTTTATGATTTATTTAACTTTAAAAGTGAAGAGGAAAGGAAAAAGCAAGCGGAAGAATCCGTAAATATAATGACGTCTTTAAAAGAAGCTGCGCCTTTTTCTGATATGAATTTTGATAATCTGGCGGAAGGCGTAAAGGAAGGTTTTGAGAAGGTCTGGGGAATCAGTTTATATAAAGATAAGTTAAATAAGGAAGAAGAAGGCATTAGGGATAAATTGATAGAAATAAAATACGGCACGGATGATTGGAATTATAATAAATTAATAAAAAACAGGAGCATATAATAATGCCCATATATGAATTTATATGCAAAAAATGCAAGAATAAATTTGAAGATATCTGCAAGTCCGGCACCTGCATTAAAATATGTCCGAAATGCGGGGGCAAGTCGGAAAAAGTTATGTCTGTCTGCGGTTTTTCATCTTCGGGGAAGTCTTCGGCATCCTTAGACGGCTGTTCGGGATGTTCTTCGGGAAACTGTTCAACTTGCGGGCATTGATTATATAAAAAGATACGAGGAGATTAGTTTATGGAAAAGTTGTTTATAAACGGAGAAAACCTTACATTAAACAATATATATAAGATAGCTCACGGTGAATGTAAATTCCAGATTCCTTTGAATGTTAAAACCAAGATAAAGAAATCTAGGGACATTATAGATAAAGTAATAAGTCATAATGAGACTGTTTACGGGGTAACTACGGGGTTCGGCAAGTTAAGCAGGGTTAAGATACCTTTAAGTAGTTTAAAAAAACTTCAGAAAAACCTTATTTTAAGCCACAGCTGCGGTGTGGGGCCCTATTTATCAGAGGCACAGGTCAGGGCCGCCATGCTTTTAAGGGCTAATACTTTCGCCAAGGGTTATTCGGGAGTAAGGTTTGAGCTTTTTAAGATGCTGGTTGATATGGTTAACAAAGGAGTTATCCCTCTTGTTCCTTCACAGGGTTCCGTGGGCGCGAGCGGTGATCTTGCGCCTCTTGCCCATCTTTCACTTGTTTTAATCGGCAAAGGCAAAGCATCATATAAAGGTAAGGTATATAACGGGGCTAAGGCCCTTGAGAAGGCAGGGTTAAAACCGATAGATCTGTCGGCTAAAGAAGGTCTTGCCCTTATTAACGGCACATGTATCATGACAGCGATTCTCGCGCTTGCGCTTTATGAATCATTTATATTATTAAAAAACGCTAATATTATATCTGCCATGACATTAGAGGCTTTAGGCGGTACGGATGAGCATCTTGATGAATTTATACAGAAAGTAAGGATGCATCCAGGGCAGATAAATACAGCCAGCAACTTAAGGAAGATATTAAAAGGCAGCAAGCTTATAGTACACAAAAAAGCTTCTTCAAGAGTCCAGGAGCCGTACTGTTTAAGATGTGTTCCCCAGGTTCACGGCGCGGTAAATGATCAGCTTGATTACGCCATGGAGAAAGTAACCATAGAGTCAAATTCCGCGACTGACAACCCGCTTGTTAATCCCGCAGAAAGCCGAGTTTTAAGCGGGGGGAATTTCCACGGGGCCCCCATGGCTTTATGCGCGGATTCTCTGGCTGTAGCGCTTTCATACCTGGGAAGTATATCTGAAAGAAGAACAGATTGTCTTTTAAGCGCGAGCTTAAATGATCTTCCCATGTTTCTTGCGAAAAACAGCGGTATCAACTCAGGGTTTATGATAGCACAGTATACGGCTGCATCCCTTGTTTCAGAGAATAAAGTCCTTGCACATCCGGCAAGCGTTGATTCCATACCCACATCAGGCGGTTTTGAAGACCATGTGAGTATGGGCACAACCGCGGCAAGAAAGTTTGTTAATATACTGGAGAATGTAAAAAATGTCCTGGCAATTGAGATGCTCTGCGCGGTTCATGCTCTTGATCTGGGCAGGCCCGGCAGGTGTTCTCCCGCTACAAAAGCGGCGTATAAAAAATTCAGGGAGTATATAACATTTAAAGAAACCGATGAGATTATAAGTGACGATATTAAAAAAGCCAGGAATATCTTATCTAAAGGTATTATAATTGAAGCGGTGGAAAAAGAAACAGGAAAATTAACGTAAAACCGGAGGCGTATATGTCAGATGATAAAATAAACGGTCAGATACCGCTTGGATATTACAAGATTCCTGATGTTAAAGAGTCAAAAATCCCTTATAATATAGAAAAACTTGCTAAACTCCTGCTTGATCACAGAGCTTCCGATCTTCATATAAAAAGCGGTGTTCCTCCAGCTTTAAGGGTAAGCGGTGATATTGTTCCCGTGGGTAAGGATATTTTAGATGAGGATGATGTAGCCGCTCTCCTTGTGCCCTGCCTTAATGATATGGCAAGAAAAAAACTTGAGATAAGCCATGAAGTTGATTTCGCGTATGAAGCTTCCGGGGTGAGGTTCAGGGTGAATATGTTTTTAAGCAAAGGCAAGCTCTGCGCCGCTTTCAGGCACCTAAGCTCCAGAATACCCACAATAGACGAACTGGGGCTTCCCCAGATTTTAAAGGATGTGGCTTTAAAGCATAACGGGCTTGTCCTTATAACCGGCCCGGCGGGCAGCGGCAAAAGCACAACCCTTGCCGCGATGATAGATCATATAAATTCAAACAAAAGAGCCCATATTGTCACACTGGAAGAACCCATTGAATTTCTGCATAAGAATAAATTCGGCTATGTTACCCAGAGAGAAGTGGGGGATGATACTTTCACTTTCTTTGAAGGGTTAAAGATGGCTCTCCGCCAGGATCCAAACGTTATTTTGATAGGTGAGATGAGGGATTCAGAGACTATTATGGCTGCGATTTTAGCCGCCGAAACAGGCCACCTTGTTTTAAGCACTCTCCATACACCTAACACAATCCAGGCTATAAGAAGGGTAGTGGACGCTCTGCCGGAGAACCAGCAGGCCCAGTTCAGGGCTCTTTTAAGCAATGTGCTTAGCTGTATAATTTCCCAGAGACTTATTAATAAAGTGGATACCAAAGAAAGAGTGGCGGCAACGGAAGTTCTTATACCCACCTCAACCGTAAGGAGCCATATCGCCGACGGTAATCTCAGTGAGATTTACGAGCTTATGCGTGAAGGCAAGCACGCGAGCATGTATACTTTTACTCAGTCTCTTGTTGATTTATACGATAGGGGATTGATAAGCAAGGAAGACGCTCTTTATCATGCCGACCAGCCTACGGAATTTAAGATGGATGTGGAAGGGCATCAGACAGGCACAACTTTTAACAAGGAAGAAACTCTTATTGACTGGATGTAAGATACCATGGCCGATATAAAGGAAAATATTGAAATAATACGCGCGAATATAGAGAAAACCTGTAATAAAGCGGGGAGAAACTCCGCAGATGTAACTATACTGGCGGCCTCAAAAAAAGCTCCTCCTTCTAAAATAAAAGAAGCTTTTTTCTGCGGCATAACTGATTTCGGGGAGAGCTACTACCAGGAAGCAAGAGATAAGATGCCGAATATAGAGGAGAATATAACATGGCATTTTATAGGACACCTCCAGAAGAATAAAGTTAACCATGTTGTATCATCTTTTGAACTTATTCATTCAGTAGATTCCCTTGACCTTATAACCAAAATTGATAAAAGCGCGCAGAATATAGATAAAATACAGAAAATTCTTCTGGAAGTAAATATAGCAGGTGAGGACACGAAATTCGGTTTAAATGAAGAAAGATTATTTAAGCTTGTTAACAGCGCGCAAGAGTTAAAAAATATAAAAATATGCGGACTAATGACAATGCCCCCG
>JBDRKI010000065.1:0-9007 GCA_043814095.1 Armatimonadota bacterium
AAGCAGAAAATTATATTAATAAATATTATAAAGGAAGAAAAATTAAAACGGCATTTATAGAGGATGTGTTTGGCAGAATATATATTAAAGGCAAGAGGGGATTATGAATATAGATCATGAAATAAGGCTCTCAAATCCGGACATAGGGGAGGAAGAAGCAAAAGCGGCTTATGATGTTGTTATGTCCGGATGGCTGGGTGAAGGCAAAAAAGTTAAAGAATTTGAAAAAGCTTTCGCGGATTATATGGGCGTGAAATACGCGGCCGCCTGCAGCAACGGCACCGTTGCTCTTCACATGATCCTGCTTGCTTACGGGATAGGTCCGGGGGATGAAGTAATACTCCCGTCGCTTACATTTGTGTCCACGGCAACCAGCTTAATGTATGCTGGCGTCAAACCAATATTTGCCGAAATAAAGAAAGATACCTTTAATATTGATCCCGGAGATATTGAAAAAAGGATAACCCCCAGAACAAAAGCCGTTACGGTTGTTCATTACGGGGGACAGCCTGCTGATATGGATGAAATAAGAAAGATATGCGGTAAACACAATTTAATTCTGATAGAAGACTCCGCTGAAGCTCACGGCGCGGAGTATAAAGGAAGATGTGCAGGGAGCCTGGGCGATGTATCCGTATTCAGCTTCACATGCACAAAAATTATAACAACGGGCGAGGGCGGCCTTATACTCACAAACAATAAAGATATTCATGATAAGATAAAGCTTTTAAGAAACCACGGGCAGACCGCTCCTTACAGGCACGAGATACTCGGATATAATTACCGTTTTAATGACGTGCAGGCCGCTATAGGGTTAGAACAGCTTAAAAAGCTTGATAAGATATTTAAAACAAAGAATGAGAATGCAAAATATTTATCGGAAAAATTAAATAAGATAAAAGGCATAAAAACCCCTTATAAAGCGCCTGACAGGACTCATCCTTTTATGATTTATTCTGTTCTTCTTGATGAGGAGCTTATTTCTAAAAGAGATACTATCTTAAAGTATTTACATGACAATAAAATCCAGGCAAGAGCTTATTTCCCGCCCGCGCACATGCAGCCTGTATTTGCTCATCTAGGTTATAAAGAAGGGGATCTTCCCGTTACCGAAAGCGTATGGAAGCGCATAATATCACTGCCTTTCGGTGTGAGAATAACAGAAGAAGATATGGATTATATGTGCGGTATTCTTGAGGAGTCCTTAAGATAAGCGGAAAGAGCCTCTTTATATGTTCTTAAAGGCTTAAATTTTGATTTTATAGAGATCTTTGCTTAAAACAGAATATTTAGGCCGCTTTGCGGGACTGGGGAACTCGGTAGTTGCTACAGGCAGAACCTTAATCTAGGAATTTAAATTTTATAATAGATAATGTGAACAATGAAATAAGTAACCCGCTAAAATCTTAGACCGCTGTTCAGGAATACGGAATTAGATTTTTCACCCGAGGAATATTCTGTCTGGCTCGCGCTAAAGTCCAGAAGAAAGTCCCTCATCATTTTTCTGTATGACAGTGAGTAGGTTTTGGTATCCCTGCTGTCATTTTCATAGCCGAGCGACAGGGAGGAAGACGGATCGAGCCGGACACTTGATGACAGGGAATACGAGGACTCTTTATCAGGGCAGTATTCGCCAAAGGATGTCTCGGTTTTTCTGCCGCTGACCTCAAAGCGCGGATTTCTGTAAGTTGCCGAATATGTCCGGGTATTTATTCCGGAGGATGAGGTTTCATTATAGTTTAAATCAAGATTTGAGCCACGTCCCAGTTTTTGCTCAAGCGAGAGATCCAGATTGGAACTATTCAGAGCGGGTTTTTCAGGATAAACAGTATTACTGTATGAACCCGAGATATTTGTAGTCGGGGTGGCGGATAAGCTGCCGTTTAATGAGAATGTGTTTACGGGCGCGGAAAAAGTCGTTTCGCCGCCTGCTTCATCGTATCTCGCGAATTTTCTTTGCGCGCTTTCAAGACGCGCGTTGAGCTTAAATAATGACCGTTCGCCCGCAGGGTAGCTTTCTCCATTTCGCGGTGTGTAAGATACAGTTTTGCCGGAAAACCCAAATTCCGCGCTTGTGTATGGCAGGTTATCGCGTCGGCCGCCGGTTACCGCCGCATCAACAGCGAAACATTGTTGTTTGCCGTTTTTTACAGGGGTCTTTATTTTAAATTGAGGCGCATTTAAAGAAAAAAGCGATTCTTTTGGATTTTGTTCGTCGCCCCTGTATTTATAATTTATGTCCATTCCGGAATCGGAATGATGAAGATTAACCAGTGCGGAGACCTCCGCGCTGGTTTGCGCGTTCCGGCTGGTATTCATTGCTTCGCGGTTTAAACGCGGGATAAAGTCGGACCGGTCATCATGCGATGATATTTTTGCGGGGTTTGCTATTGAAGGGGTATAGCCGAGCTTAATATCGATAAAATCGGACTTGGGACCGAGCATAATGCTTTTCTGGAATTTTATATCGGCGCCCCGGTTGCCGGCGTTTAAATGAAATGAGGTATTGGACTGCTTTAAATCGACATTAGTATTTATAACAGGATTAAGATTAGAATAATTTAGGGTTTTGTTCGCCCGAAGGCCTCCGCCGCAGCTTTCTTCTTCAAAATTACACGAAAAATTGGCGCCTCTCGCGCTGTTTTCGAATTTTAAATTATTCGTTTTTTTGCCGAAAGCAAAATATTTTAAAACGTTAAGCGTCTTTTTTGCGTGTGTAATAGAAGAGGATGAGAGATTTGCCTGATCAATTTGTTGAATGGATAATATCTTATTTTTAGGAAGGGGATTAGAATTTTCTGGCACGGTGTAATAAGGGTCATTTATATTTTGGGGATTTATGTCGTTTCTCATATGCTCTCTCTCCGGGCTGTTTCAGAGAGAGAACACAATTTATGCATATTCTCTATCTTTATTTTACTATATATCAAAGATTAAATTGTTAACAAAATGTTAATATTTTGTTAACAATTTGTTAACAAATCACCGAAAAACGATAATGGAGTAAAATATCCTGTAAAAAGAAGCAGGCATGAATCCAATCTAGAATATTTAAACACTAAATATTTAATATTAAGAAAGGAGTCATGCCACAAATGAAACCAAGTATAGGAATTGAACAAGAGATCGAGAAAATCCTGCAAAACCCGAGGCAAAAACAGGATGTAGTGTCTAATATTTTTAGAAGCTGTCCCAGAGGTTACGGGGAAGTAAGAGAGGAGTCCTTAAGATAAGTCCCATTATTTTGTATTAAACACACATTCCAGCGGTTTGCCGTGCATGACATGGTTAATAATGCATTGATTGCAGGATATGCAGGTTGCTTTTGACTTATCCCCGCTTAACCAGCGGTTTACAACCTCAGGCTCGCGTATATACGGCCTGCACATTGAGACAAAATCAGCTTCGCCGTTTTTAATAACTTCTTCCATGAGGGATGGTGTGCGCATACCGCCCTGTATGGTTACAAAAACTTTATCTCCGACTGCTTTTTTTACTTCTTTTGTCCAGGTGCGGTAATAGGCTTCTTTTTCAATTGAAGTAATATTCGGCCTCATGGAAGTTTTACTCATATCGGTAATATCCTGAAGGCCCTGGCTTACTTCTATGATATCAGCATTTCCGTCATTAGCGATAAGTTCAGCTGCTTTTATGCCGTCTTCGGCTTTTAATCCTTCCGGGCGGCAGTCTTCTATTCCCAGCTTTATTATTACAGGAAAATCTTTTCCTGCTTTTTTCTTCATGTCTTTTAATATTTCACGGTGGATCCTGCACCGGCTCTCAAGAGAGCCGCCCCATGCGTCATTCCGTTTATTATAAACAGGGGAGAGCCACTGCGAAAGCAGTGATTCATGAGCCGCGTGAACCTGTATGCCGTCAAATCCGGCTTTTTTTGCTCTTTCTGCGGCATCGCCGTAAGCGGAGATTACATCAAGTATTTCTTCTTTTTCTGCGGGGAGATAAATTCTGTTTTCTTCTGCAAAACCGGATTTAGGGTTTTTGAAATAATAGGATACGGTAAAGGGCTTTTTGCCGATTGATAACTGGTAGGGCGCGGCAGATGCTCCGGAATGAGTTACCTGCAGGACTGCAGCTGAGCCGCCTTCATGTACTTTATCGGCGAATTTCTTAAAAGAAGGTATTCTCTCATCTGAGTTAAACATAGGCCTGTTGGCACTCATGCGTCCCGAAGGATGGGTCCCGCCGGTCCCGCCTGTGGGGACAAGCGCGCATCCGCCTTTTGCTGCCCGGTAATGAAGCAGGGGTTTGTCTGATTCAATATCGCCCTCGGTATCCGCGGCATAGGCCGCTGCTGCTGACATAAATATCCTGTTTTTAAGGGTAAGGTTTCCCACTTTAACTTTTTCAAAAAGAATATTCGACATGAATTTTTTCTCCTTGTCTAATATTTATTTTACTTAAGATAAGCGGAAAGAGCCTCTTTATATGTTCTTAAAGGCTTGAATTTTGATTTATAGAGATCTTTGCTTAAAACAGAGTATTTAGGCCGCTTTGCGGGCCTGGGGAACTTGGTAGTTGGCACAGGCAGAACTTTTGTATTTTTTAATCCTGCCTCTTCCAGAATTGCTTTCGCGAATTCATACCAGGAGCATTCTCCTTCGTTTGTTATATGGTATATGCCGTAATGGTCTGTTTCTATAAGCTGTGATACCGCGTATGCAAGATCTTCCGCGTAAGTAGGGGAGCCGGTCTGGTCATTAACAACGGAGAGTTCGTCTTTTTCTTCGGCTAGATTTATTATCGTGTTAACAAAGTTTTTACCGCCTTTGCCGAAAAGCCAGGCGGTTCTTACTATGAAGTATTTGTTCAGGGTCTGTTTAACGTGTTCTTCACCTGCAAATTTACTTTTTCCGTAAATACTTAAAGGGTTGGGTGTATCTGATTCGAAATAGGATGAGCCTTTTTCACCGTCAAATACATAATCGGTGCTGAAATAAACCATGGGGATATCAAGTTCTTTACAGATTAAAGCGATGTTCTTTGTACCGCCTGAGTTAATCTTAAGTGCTGTGTCTTTATTGGATTCACAGCCGTCTACATTTGTGTAAGCGGCGCAGTGAATTACGATATCCGGTTTGCTGCTTTTTATAATATCAAGTGATTTTTCATAATCAGTTATATCAAAATCTTCTATATCAAAAGCAGATACTTTATGTTTAGGCTGTATAGCTTTTATTAATGCCGAGCCTAAAATTCCCTTAGCTCCGGTTATGAGTATATTCACTGTAACTCCCTTAAACTCTTGATTCTTTTACGTAGTAATTTTTATAGAACGCTTTGTATTCTTCTTTTTTTGTTTTTATCTTTTCCCACCAGGATATATTCTGCTGGTACCATTTTATAGTTTCCGTAAGTCCGTTATGAAAATCATATTCGGGCTCCCAGCCGAGTTTTTTAGTCTTGGTTGAATCTATGCTGTAGCGCCTGTCATGGCCTAAACGGTCTTTTACAAGGCGGATTGAGTTTTTATCTTTTCCGAGCAGTTCAACAATTAACTCTGCGGTTTCCAGATTGTTTTTTTCGTTGTCTGAGCCGATGTTGTAAATCTCGCCTATAGAGCCTTTATGGAATACCGTATCTATTGCTTTGCAGTTATCTATAACATGGAGCCAGTCTCTTACATTTAAACCGTCGCCGTATAAAGGAAGCGGTTCTCCTTCAAGGCAGTTTGTGATAAACAGAGGTATAAATTTTTCAGGGTACTGGTAAGGTCCGTAATTATTCGAGCTTCTTGTTACAAGTACGGGCAGCTTATGGGTTATGTAGTAGCTTAATGCAAGCATATCGGAAGAAGCCTTGCTTGCCGAATAAGGACTGCTGGGATTTAGGGGGGACTGCTCGGTAAATGAGTCTTTTTCTATGCTCCCGTAAACTTCATCTGTTGAAACATGAAGGAATTTTTTAATATTATGCTTTTTCGCGGCTTCAAGTAGGCAGTATGTGCCGTAAACATTTGTTGTTATAAAATCATCAGCTCCCAGTATAGAGCGGTCAACGTGCGATTCCGCGGCAAAATGTATAACCGCGTCTTTGCCTTTCACGGCTTCTGTTACCTCGTCTAAGTTTCTTATATCGCCCTGTATAAAATGGTAATTGGGGTTTTTGGAAATATCTTCAAGGTTATCAAGGTTTCCCGCGTAAGTGAGCACGTCAAAATTGTAAATGCGGTAATTATGGTAGGTCTTAAACATATGCCTTATGAAATTGCTTCCTATAAATCCGGCACCGCCTGTAACTAATATGTTCATGATATTCTCCTTTTTTTGCTTGATTCGTTTAGTTTTTACTTTGTTTTTACCTTTTCCTGTATCCAGTAATGCTCTTTATACTTTTTATAATAATCGCAGGTTTTTTTCAATCCTTCGGAAAGTGTTATTTTAGGATCCCATCCGAGGTCTTTCTTTATCTTTGAAAAATCGGCAACATAATCGCCGATCTCTATTACCTTTCTTTCGTGCGGCCACGGCACCATCTCTATTGAACCTGATCCGGCTGATTGAATTACCAGCTTTACAAGATCCAGGAACTTTATCTGTTTCCCGCTACCGAGATTATAAACCTTACTTCTGCATATCTCGTCTGCGCCGGCGCTTATCATCGCGTCTATTACATCATCCACATAGTTGTAATCGCGAAGCTGTGATCCGTCGCCGAATACTTTTATCGGCTGGTTATCCATTGCCAGGCGTATAAACCAGTTTAATATACCGTATTTACCGTGCTTCATCTGGTGTTTAGGGCCGTAGGAGTTGTTTATCCTTAAACTGCATGCCCACATATCAAATGCCTTGGAATAAATAAGGTGGTAATGTTCTCCCGCCATTTTATTTACTCCGTAAATATCGGTAGGCTCCATTTTATGCTTCTCGTCTACCGGTATATAATCAAGTTTTCCATACTGACCGCGTGTTCCCGCATAAACTATCCTCGCGTCTTTATTATATTTTTTGCAAGCTTCTAAAAGAACAAGATTTCCCCTGCAGTTTATGTCAAGGTCCAGCAGGGGGTCTGTCATGGAATCGACATGGCTTACCTGTCCGGCGATATTAAAGATATAGTCAACACCTTTAACCGCTTCTTCCATTTTATCTTTATCCCTTATATCCGCTACTGTTACGGTGACTTTATCTTTAAACTCTTCTATATTGAAAAGGTTGCCGCCGTAAAGAGGGAGCATTGCATCGTATAATATTATCTCTTTTGCATGGGGGAGGAGCCTTTCAGCAAGATGGCTTCCTAAAAATCCGAGTCCTCCGGTTATAAGGACTCTTTTATCTTTGTAATTATCTAAATATTTCATACCAGTCCCACCTGTCCGTGGTCTCCGACCATCATTTTTATCGCTTTGGGTTTTAAGTTTGTCTTAAATATTTTTACGTCTTTGCCTATAAGGGAGCTCTCCATTCTCGCGCCTATGTCAATTATCTGGCTTTTCTCAAGAATGATGCTGTTCTCTATTTCGCTTTTTTCTACTAAAGTGTCATAATAAACGGAAGTAAAAGGTCCTATATATGAATCTATTATTTTAGCGTTCTTTCCTATAATGGCAGGCCCTCTTATAAGGCTGTTTTTTATCTCAGCTCCTTCAGCTATATAGACTCTGCCTTCTATCTGCGAGTCCTTGCTTACTTTCCCTTTTATCTTCGGCTCTATGGTTTCAAGAACAATTCTGTTGGCTTCAAGGATATCCTCCAGTTTACCGGTGTCTTTCCACCATCCCTTAACTAAATACGGGTTTACCGCAAAATTATCGTCAATCAAAGTCTGTATGGCGTCTGTTATCTCAAGCTCACCCCTGAATGAAGGTTTTATCTTCTTAGCGGCCTTAAATATGTTTTTATCAAAAAGATAAACACCTACAAGAGCAAGGTTGCTCTTGGGATTTTTGGGTTTTTCTTCAAGGCATGAGACCTTACTGTCTTTTAATACCGCTATGCCGAAATCAGAAGGGTTTTTCACCTCAGTCAAAAGTATTAATGAGTTAGGTTTATCATTGGTATACCTGTCAACAAAATCTTTTATCCCGCCTTTAATGAAATTATCGCCTAAAAACATGACAAACGGGTCATCTTTAATAAAATCTTCCGCTGTTAATACGGCATGGGCAAGACCCAATGGCGCATCCTGGGGTATGTATGTTATTTTAGCGCCGAATTCCGAACCGTCGCCGCATGCATCCATTATTTCCTGCTTGGTGTCTCCAACAATCATACCTATTTCTTTAATCCCGGCTTCCACAAGATTTTCAAGGACATAAAAAAGTATGGGCTTGTTTCCTATAGGGATAAGCTGTTTTGCGCTTGTATGTGTTATGGGGCGTAACCTTGATCCCTTACCGCCTGCCAATACTAAACCCTTCATGAGCATCCTCCGTTATTATTTAATTGCTAAGGACTATTCTATTATATAATGCCCAATCCTGCAATATCTTAAAATGAAAATGAAAAAATAATTGTATTTAATTACAAAGAGGAAGGATTTTTTAAAAAAAGTAAAGAAATATTATGCAAATAAAACTTATTTTGCAGATAAAAATATAAAAGGAGGGAGAAAAATGAAAAAACAGATTTTTCTCATAACCGGTTTGCTTTTGATTGCAAGCTTGCTGGCATTTTCCGTTACAGGTTGCGGCGGGGCGATAGCCTCACTTCTTGCGGCTACAGGCACATCCGCAACGGCAACGGCGCTTGCCGTAACTAACCAGAGCGCGTACGGCGGAGCTGCCGCTCTTTCTTTAAGGGGCAAAGCATTGACCGCGAAACCTCTTCCCGCTGATCTGGAACTGAATATAATAGTTTCAAATATGGCGCTCTCGGATAACGGCACTGACTGGTACACTCTTTTTACCGATGCCACGACAATAAATGTGCTGGATACATCCGCTACCGCAAGCAGCGGCATCTCGCTTAGTGCGGCTAACCTTAATCCCGCGATTTACAAATATATGAAATTTACCGTTACCAGCATTAAATTTGCTTCAGGCGGC
>JBDRKI010000066.1:0-13305 GCA_043814095.1 Armatimonadota bacterium
CCTCTGCGGATCATCCATGGAAGAGATTTCCAATAACCAAAAATACGGCTAAAGCCGGAGAGGATAGAAAGGTGGCCTAGATGTGAAAATGTGACATTTCTAATTTGCTAAGAATAGGACATTTCTAAATTGCCTTGACAAATAAATTGCCCGTCTTTGACTTTTTCTTGATGTAGTATTATAATATATTATCTTTATATTAGATTAATTTGAATTAACTTGGATTAACAAGGAATAAAAAATATGGAAGGCAAAAAAATAATTACAAAATTAGAAAATAACAGGCCCGTAAGGCTTGAAAATATAAAAGAAGACCTTACGATTATTTCATACCTCATTAAAGCGGATGAGGTTATGAATGCCATGGGCTACACGGAACACGGCCTGCGGCACGCGAACCTTACCTCTCACATCGCCAAGAATATCCTCCAGCACTTAAAATACACACAGCGCGATGTTGAACTTGCGGCAATAGCGGCTTACATGCATGATATAGGAAACTGTGTGGCCAGAACAAACCACAGTCAGTCCGGCGCGATTTTAACATATAATTTACTGACCCGGCTTTCCATGGACCCGGAAGAGATAGCTTCCATAATATCAGCCATCGGCAACCATGAAGAATATGAAGGCGGGCATCCCATAAGCCCTATCGGTGCGACGGTAATACTGGCGGACAAAACCGATGTTCACAGAACAAGGGTGACAAATCCGGAGATGAAAAACTTTGATATACATGACCGGGTAAATTATGCCGCCATGTATTCGTTTTTAAGAGTAAATCCCGAAGAAAGAATACTTAAACTGGAGCTGACCATTGATACGGAATTTGCCTCTGTCATGGAGTATTTTGAGATATTCTTAGACAGAATGCTGGTCTGTAGAAAAGCCGCAAGGTTATTAAAATGCGAATTTTCGCTGGAAATCAATAAATCTAAATTACTTTAAAGAAAGGAGCTTTTTTGTATGAACGCAAAGACAAAAAATCTGATTCTGCTTATACTTATATTCGCAGTAACAATAGCAAGCATATTCACCTTCTATAATTTTAAGGAAAAAAAGTTTACGGTAAAACTCGGGCTTGACTTAAGAAGCGGCTCGCACCTTACCCTGCGCCTTGTCCCGATACCCGATCTGGAGACAGGGAAAATGAAAGATATAAGTGTTGCCACCGTAAAACAAACAATTACAGTGCTTGAAAAAAGGCTAAACCCCCAGGGCACAAAAGAGATCATTATAAGACAGGAAGGCCTTGACAGGATCATTGTTGAGATACCTGAAGAAACAAACCTGAAAAAGGTTGAGGACCTGATCAAAAAAACAGCTCACCTGGAGTTTAAAGAACAGAAAGTCAACCCTTCCTTAAAGCAGGTGGAATGGGTTACCGTAATGGAGGGCACGGCCATAAAAGAAGCCAGAGCCACTTATGACCCGAACGGACAACCTATTGTTTCTTTTACGCTTACCAATGACGGCGCGAAAAAATTCGCCGAAATAACCACAAGAAACCTGCATAAACCCATAGCAATATTTTTTGACGGAAACCTGATAAGCGCTCCAGTAGTGCAGTCAACTATACTGGGCGGTTCAGGCCAGATAAGCGGCGGAAAGATGGATCTTGACGAATGTAAAAATCTTGAGGTTCTCTTAAATGCCGGCGCGCTTCCCGTGCCTGTTGAAATCCTTGAATCCATGACTGTAAGCCCTATTCTGGGTGCTGAATCTTTAAAGAAAAGTTTAGTCGCCGGAGGGCTGGGATTGGCAATAGTAATAATATTTATGGGGATATATTATTTAGTGCCGGGCGTACTTGCGGATGTTGCTCTTATAATCTACAGCATCATAGTCCTGGCATCCATGAGTATGGGGCAGTTCGTACTGACCCTGCCGGGTATCGCCGGTTTCGTACTCTCAATCGGTATGGCGGTAGACGCCAATATTCTCATATTTGAACGGTTAAAAGAAGAACTGCGAACCGATAAATCCCTGCGGGGAGCGGTGGATACGGCTTTTAAAAGAGCATTCAGCTCCATCTGGGATTCTCACGTAACCACTTTTATGGGCGCATTAGTACTGTATTATTTCGGCGCCAGTTCAATAAAAGGATTCGGTTTAACCCTTATGCTCGGTACTTTCTGGAGTTTAATTACAGCGGTATTTGTGACAAGGGTATTTTTTAACTTTATCTTAAATAACCAAATTTGCACGAACAGAAAATTATTCGGAGAATAAGAGAAAGGAGGAGTTATGCAGATATTCGGAATTAACTTTACAATCAGTGAAATAAGCCATATGGCTATATGGCTTATAATAATGTTCGCGATAGTTATATGGGCGCAGACATTCAGAAAGAAAACTTATAATATCATCGGAAACAGCCGATGGGTATTTATCATCTCGGCAATAATCCTTATAGCCGGCATATATTCTTTATCAACGAAAGGATTAAACTACGGTCTGGATTTTACTGGCGGAACAATAATGCAGCTTGGTTTCGCTAAAAAACCAAATGTGGACACCCTGCACAAAGACATTTCTAATTACAACCCTAATTTTTCCGACGCGGTAATACAGCTTGCCAGCACTTCGGACGGTACAGACGCAAAATCATATCAGAAAGTCCTTATAAGTGTCAGGGGAGAACTTAATAACAAGCAAGCCGGTATGTCCACATCCCAGAGTTTAGAAGGACTCACAAACTTTCTTAAAACAAATTACGGCGGCATAGAAATATATAAGGTTGAGCATATAGGGCCTATTATAGGGAGAGAACTCAAACAGAAAGCAATTTACGCGCTGCTGATAGCGCTTATTATCCAGCTTTTTTATATCACCTTCAGATTCGGCAGGCAGATGAGATACGGGCTTGCCGCGGATCTTGCGATGGCGCATGACCTCGTTCTTGTTGTCGGGTTATACTCACTCTTCGGGAGGCAGGCGGATTCACCGTTTTTAGCCGCCCTTTTAACCATCGTGGGTTATTCTATTATGGATTCTATTATCATATTTGACAGGATACGCGAAAATTTAAGATTATTTAAATCAGAAAATTTTGAAAGCATTGTAAACATATCGGTAAACCAGACAATGACACGCTCCATAAACACGCTTCTTACGGTGCTTTTGACACTGTTCGCGTTATACTTCTTCGGCGGGGAAACATTAAAGAATTTTGCTTTCGCTCTTCTAATCGGCTTAACGACCGGAGCTTATTCATCTATCTTTGTCGCAAGCCCTCTGCTTGTAATGTTTGACAAACACCTGAAAAACAAAGAAAGAAAACAAGCTGAAGCAAGAAAGATTAAATTGGAAGCGGAGGCCGCGAAGAAAAAAGAGCTTAAGGAAGCTAAAATAAAGAAAAAGAATTAACTGATTATTTCTCTATTAAAAAAGCCGCAGGTTTTGCCCGCGGCTTTTTTTTTTATTATTTCTTTTTAGATACTTTCTTGATCTTTTGCTTCTTTCTTCCTTTTAATGGCTTCTCGGATATAGGCACTTCTTTAAGTTTTCTTTTTGTTTTTATTTTTTCGGGAATTATTTCTTCTTTAATTAGAGGTTTAATCTTTCCGTCCCTGACTTCATTATAAGCTCTCGTAATTATCTCATCCGAAGAAAGAGGACTGACCTGCTCTACATTCCTCTGGGTAAGCTGTTTAATTCTCTTAAAAAGCACATTTACCAGCAGGAATTTATTTTCTTCCACGCCAAAGGGTATTTTTTCAATAAAAGCATCTATCATTTATTTTCTCCTTAAATTCAGACGTATTTTAGGTTACAGTATATTCTAATTATTAAATGGTATATTGTCAACAGGGTGTACATAAAGGGATCACCCGCCGGAGCGTACCGCCCCTGCGGGTGATCCTCTTGGAGAGAGAGTCCCAAAGCTAGTATAAAGTTCCTTTATTCGTGCCCTTTTTAAAAAAGCTGCCATTACAAATTATTCCTACAGGTATAATTATCATAAAAAATCCGAAAACCGAAATCTTACCGAATATAACGATCGTTAGAAATACTATAACTGCTATAAGCGCGGTGAGCATTAGAATCAGGCTGTAAAAACTGAATAACGTATGAACGGGATCCATTTTATCCGAAAAAAACTTTAAATCTAATTCTTTGGTTTCACCGTAACCGTTGAATAATCTGTAATTATCCTTGGTATTTTCCTCTATAGTAGGAAATTTAACAATATGACCAAGTTTTATTTTAGTTCTTTCGGCAAGCTTCACCGCCATCTAACTCACCTCCTCAAAAAGACGAAATATAACATCCATTCTCCCCCTATTATTATACCTTATTATATATATATATAATATAGGTCTAATGGAGTATTTTTATTTTCCTTATTTTTAAACGTTTTTTATGCTTTTGGGGGATTAAATCATAAAATTCATAGATTTTAAAGATAAAATATGTCAAAAAAAAGGAAACACCCGCCGAAGCATTTGTCCCGGCGGGTGATCCTCTTGGAGAGAGAGCCCCAAAGCTAGTACAGAATTGTCTTATTTGTAAATTTCTTGAAAAAATTAATTCTAAAATATGTCCCTGCCGGCACAACCATCATGAAAAGCCCAAAAACAGGATCATTACCGAATATAACTATTATTAAAAATACTGCCAGCGCTATACATATTGTTATCATTAATATTAAACCATAAAAATTAAATAATATATATGTGGAATCCACTTTATCCGAAAAATCTTCTAAATCTAATTTTTTACACTCATTATACCCTTCAAATAACCTGTAATTATCTCTCGTATTTTCTTTAAATGTGGGAAAATTAACCAAATTTTTAGCTTTTATTCGGAACTTATTTCTCTGTCTTATATCCATACTGCGCACCTTTACGGAAGCTTATATGTGTGTTAAATTTATTTTCTAATATAATTATAAAATAGATTACATATTTATACTATCCATCAAACGGAGTATTTTTATTTTTGTTATTTTAAGCCGTTTTTTTGTATTTTTGAGTTAATTGCAGGAAAAATCGCCCCTTTTAAAGAACAAAATCTACTGTTTTAAGGGGCTTTAAAAATACTCTATGCATAAATTACTGTCAGAAGGGGTTAAAAATGAAAAATACGGCAAATATAGTGATTATAGGCGGCGGTATAATAGGCGCTTCCATAGCTTTTTTCCTCTCAAAAGCAGGTGTTAAGGATATCATAATAATAGAGAAAGAAGAACTTCTCGGAGCTGCGTCTACGGGATTATGCGCAGGGGGCATAAGACAGCAGTTCGGCACCGAAATTAACACCCGGCTATGTATGGAATCGGTAAAAATATTTGAAAATTTCAAAGAAATAGCCGGTGAAAATATTGAATTTATCCAGGCCGGTTATTTATTTATCTTATCCAAAGGAGAAACTTTTAATCATTTCAAAAATAACGTGGCTATGCAGAAATCTTTAGGTCTTGACGTGCATATATTATCACCTTCCGAAATAAAAGAAAAAATACCTTTCGCTGAAACTGCCGATCTTCTGGGCGGCACATTCTGTCAGTCTGACGGCTTTGCCGATCCAAACGAAGTTACCCAGGCATTTGCCGCGGCGGCCAGAAAAAACGGTGTCAGCATATACAACAAAACAGAAGCAAGGGAGATAAAACTAAGCGGTGAGAATAAAATAAAATCTGTTGTGACTAATCAGGGGGAAATAGAAACACCCGTTATAGTAAACGCCGCCGGAGCATGGTCAAACCTTATAGCTAAAATGGTGAATATAGACCTCCCGGTACTGCCTTACAGAAGACAGCTTTTCATAACAGAGCCATTTAAAGAAATTCCCGAAGTAATACCCATGATTGTTGATTTTGATAACGGGCTGTACATACGCAAAGAAAGCGGGGGCGTATTAATGGGCAAGGCAGACCTTAATGATCCGCCGGGAATTAACCTTCATGTGGACTGGGATTTTATGACTACAGTCGTGGAGCTCGCGCTTAACAGAATACCCGTTCTGGAAAAATCAAACATAATGCGGGGCTGGGCGGGACTTTACGAGATAACACCAGACCACCACGCAATACTGGGAAAAACACCGCAGGTTGAAGGCTTCATACTCGCAAACGGTTTCTCGGGACACGGCTTTATGCAGGCGCCTGCCGTAGGAAAAATCATACAGCAGATAATAACCGGAGAAAAAACGGATATTGATGTATCGGAACTACGTTATGAAAGATTTAAAGAAGGCAAGCTGATAAATGAAGCCCAGGTTTTCTAATCAGGCATCATCAACCATAGGCACGAACATAACCCCGCCGCAGTCCTGTTCAATTATCTCGTCTTTTTCTTTTTTAAGGAGTAATAATTTCTGACCGAATATCCTCCCGCCGACAGGCACTACCATCCTGCCGCCTTCTTTCAACTGCTTAAGAAGCACGCGCGGAACTTCTTCAGGAGCGCACGTAATAATGATAGCGTCAAACGGCGCGGCAGCTTCCCATCCTTTATAACCGCTGCTTACCTTAATCTCAAAATTCTCATAACCAAGCTTTTTAAGAGTCTCGCCGGCTTTTGCCGCAAGAGACTCAATAACTTCCAGGGAATAAACTTTCTCCGCAATTTCTGCTAAAACCGCGGTCTGGTATCCGGAGCCCGTACCTACCTCTAAAACTTTCTCTGCGCCTTTAAGCTCAAGCAGTTCGGTCATTAAAGCGACAATATACGGCTGGGATATGGTCTGTTCCTCTCCTATGGGAAGGGGGCCGTCAAGATATGCGCAGTCACAGAGATCTTCAGGTACAAATTTCTCTCTGGGAACATTTCTCATCGCGGAAAGAACGCGCGGATCTTTTATCCCGCGCTTTAGGAGTTGATTATTTACCATTTCCTCTTTATCAATCATAAAAATATTATGCTCTATTTATTTTGCTGTAAATTAACGCAGCATCTGCTCAATTATCAAAGAATTCGATACCGACTTTACTCCGGGCATGCTTCTTACTATGTCTTCCACCGCCTTATAATCTTCAAGACGCGATACAGATCCTAATAGATTTACATGACCTTCTTTAACATTCACATCCAGTTTAGAGACATGAACATCTAAATTCCTCTTTATCGCACTGTATACTTTATAACGTAACTCTTCATTGCTAACAGGCACACTTTCAAGTTTCTTGCCTTCCTCCAGATGATATAACGCCTCCAGAACATCGTGGGAAGTTACGCACCCCACTACCCTGTCTTTCCTTACAACGGGAAGGCGGTATATATTTTTGCTTAACATAAGCTCCACGACATCAACCACATTCGTATTCTCGTCTATGGAAATAATATCCGTTTCCATAATGTCTTTGGCGGTACCGCCGTATAATTTTTTCTGCTCTTTAATAAATTCGTTATGGTCAAGGTGTATCTCTATCTTTTCCTCGCCCGTCTGGGCTTTATGCAGCTTCATTCTGGAAAGAAGATTTTTTTCCAGAATATACCCTATAACTTTATTATTATTATCTAAAACGGGTAAAAACGGTGTGTCCAGACTTATCATAATCTGGAATATTTCCTTAACGCTGGTTTGCGGGGAAACATATATTAAGTCCCTGCCCATTATGTCTCTAGCTATCATAGATGCCACCTCTTTTAAATAAATGTTTTGACCTATATTTATTTTATATATAAATATTTTTTCCTTTTTTACGCCCTAGTGCTTCTTCTAAGCTTTTTAATCCTGTTTCTTTATTTTTTTAAAGGATTTATATAAATTTTATAGAAATTTTATTAATTACTTTACCATTTTCATTTGATTGACGGGGGTGTAATATTATAACTAAAATGCATTTTACCTTAGACAAGATATATAATAAAATCGAACAGCTGTATTCAGATATAACCACGGAAAGCGTCTTTTTAAGCATCTTTTTATTTCCCGTAATAACCTTTTTGGTTCTCAGTCTTATCTATAACATAATTTTCAAGAAACTGCGTATGCGGAATTTTTCCTTAAAATACCTGTTTGATAAAATAAGGATACTCGCATATTTTTATGTCATATTGATACCGCTTCTTATGATCGCGATTAACTGGCCTGACGCTTATTTCGGAGACTTCCTTTTCAGAACTTTCTATTACCTTACAATACTGGTAACCGTTATTTTAGTAATAGAAGTAGTCTTAACGCTCTTTTTTGACCTTTTTATCGTTAAGAAACAAAAAACCGGCGTCCCGTACCTGTTTAAGGACCTTGTAAAATTCACCCTCTATTTTATATTATTCATGGTTATTTTAGGTGAAGCTTTAGAACTCAATCTACAGACGCTTTTAACCACATCAGCGGTATTCTCGATTATCCTGGGTCTAGCTCTGCAGGATACACTGGGAAACCTTTTCTCAGGACTTGCAATGCACCTGTCCAAGCCTTATTCTATCGGAGACTGGATACAGGTCGGAGATAATACGGGAAAAGTTGAAAAAATAGACTGGAGATCAACAACAATAAAAACCTTTACCGATGATTATCTGACCATACCCAACAGTAATATATCCAAGGTGGAAATAGAAAATTTTTCCACGCCATCCATAGTACACGCGAGACATATAGAAGTAGGCGTGCATTACAGATACGCGCCCAATAAAGTTAAAAAATCCATCCTGAAATCCGTACTGGAAACAGAAGGCGTGCTACATGATCCTTTCCCTAAAATATTCCTGGAAGAATTCGGAGATTTTTCCGTAAAATACAAAGTCAGGTTATGGATAGATAATTTTGCTTCGCACAGGGCCATAGAATCACAGGCAAAAGAAAGAATCTGGTACAGGTTTAAAAGAGACGGGATTGAAATCCCGTTCCCGATAAGAAACGTATACCAGCATAAAGTTGAAACTTATGAAGAAAGACTGGATAACATCGTAAATATATTAAAAATGGTAGACTTTCTGCGGGAACTTTCGGAGAACGACCTTTTAGCTTTAGCTTCAAAAGTTAAACACCAGATATTCGCAGCCGGCGAAGTTATATTTAACCAGGGCGCCTCGGGTAAAACTTTCTATATAATAACTTCGGGACATATGCAGGTTACTGTTAAAAACAAATGCGGTGAAGTTGTCCTCGTAAGAGAAATGGGGCAGTACGATTTCTTCGGCGAGATGTCCCTTCTTACAGGAGATCCCAGGTCCGCGACCGTATCTGCCATAGAAGACTGCGAGGTACTGGTACTGGATAAAGAAGACTTAAGAGAGCTTCTTGAGAAAAATGAAAATGTAAGGGACGGCATATCAAAGATACTCGCCGAACGCCAGATACGCACGCAGAAATCCATAGAAGAATGTTCACTGGAAGAAGAAGAAGAGATGATTGATTCTAAAACGCCGGGCGCGTTTGAAATACTGCACAAACAGATATTAAAGAAGATAACCGACTTTTTCTCAATGTAAATATTTATTTATTTATTTATTTATTTTTAACGGGAAGTTTCACGTCCTGGGTTTTATCCAGCATGGGGACAAAACTAACCGGTATTATATTTTCTACTTCTATTTTACCGTTTTTCTTTGTTATAATCTTTAATTCCTGATAAGGAAGCTCCCCCACTGGAATTACCATCTTGCCGCCTTCTGCCAGCTGGGAAACCAGCGCTTTGGGAAGTTCATCCGGCGCGCATGTTACGATAATTGCGTCAAACGGAGCATGCTCGGGCCACCCAAGCCAGCCGTTGCCGCATTTCACATAAACATTTCCATACCCCATTGATTTAAGACGCTTTCTCGCACTGTCCGCAAGATAATCAAATATCTCTATGGTATAGACTTTTTTTGCCAGTTCTCCAAGCACCGCCGCCTGGTAGCCTGATCCGGTGCCTATCTCAAGAACTTTCTCGTTTCCCTTAAGAGCAAGCATTTCGGTCATAAGCGCTACGACATAAGGCTGTGATATAGTCTGCCCTTCGCCTATGGGAAGAGGATGATCGGCATAAGCCGAATCCTTCATGGGATCGGGAACAAAAAGATGGCGTTTGACTTTACTCATGGCGTCAAGCACCCTTCTGTCTATTACCCCGCGCTCTATAAGCTGGGTCTCAACCATCTGGATGCGGACTTTCTCAAATTTTTTCTCTTCATCGCTTGAAGAATTTGAAAAATATATAAGCCCGGCTGCGATTATTATGATAAGCGCTATTATAAAAATGACTTTATTTTTCATCCATACTCCATTTATTTATTTTGCGTTTTTTCTATCATGGGAACAAAAGTAACGGGCGTAATACTTTCCTCTTCTATTTTGCCGTTTTTCTTTGTTATAACCTTTAATTCCTGGTGGGGGACTTCTCCCAGAGGGAGAACCATCTTCCCGCCCTCTGCCAGTTCCTTTATAAGCTCTTTCGGCAGCTCATCCGGGGCACAGCGCAGAATGATAGCGTCAAACGGTCCATGCTCCGGCCAGCCCAGCCAGCCGTTGCCGCATTTCACATAAACATTTTTATAACCCGCGGCTTTTAAATTCCTGCGGGCGCACTCAGCCAGATACTCCCGTATTTCTATCGTGTAAACCTCTTTTGCTATCTCAGCCAGCACGGCCGACTGATAACCAAAACCCGTGCCTATTTCAAGCACCTTCTCCCCGCCTTTAAGACCAAGAAGTTCTACCATCATAGCATTAGTATGCGGTGGAGAAATAGTCTGCCCGTCGCCTATGGGAAGGGGATTATCGGTATAAGCAAGGTCTTTCACTGCTTCGGGAACAAAAAGATGGCGTTTAACCTTGCTCATGGCATCAATCACTTTTTTATCTATTACCCCGCGCTCTATAAGCTGGGTCTCAACCATCTGGATGCGGGCTTTCTCAAAATATTTTTCTTCGTTGCTTGAAGAATTTGACAAATATATAAGGCCGGCCATGATTATTATGATAAGCGTTATTATAAAAACCGCTTTATTTTTCATCCATACTCCGTAAAAATAAGACATATATACATTTATTATACCTTATTTGTTCTTTTTTTAACAGAGCGGCTTAAACCTATATAACAAGGGTATTTATTAAAAAGTTATCCTTTAATTACGGCAAGAGGACGCATTTTTGCAACTTTTTTAGCGATACCGGCACCTTCGCATACATTAACTATATCACTCACGTTTTTATACGCCATAGGAGCTTCCTCAGCCAGTCCGGAATAACTGTCAGTCCTTACAAGTATGCCTTTGGAATTTAAATCTTTCTCTAAATCACGGCCATGTATCTTCTTCTTAGCGGCCTTTCTTGAAAGAACCCTTCCCGCCCCGTGGCAGGATGAGGAAAATGAAAGTTCTTCCGCGCCTTCACCTGCAACACAGACATATGAATATCTTCCCATATCGCCGGGCACTAAAACAGGCTGTCCTATATCTTTATAATCAGCCGGCAGTTCTTTATGGCCTTTACCGAAGGCACGGGTTGCGCCTTTCCTGTGCACACAAAGAACTCTTTCTTTACCCTCCACTATATGGGTCTCAATTTTAGCTATATTATGACATACATCATATACAAGCCCCATCCCTAAATCACGGGCAGAACTTCTGAACACTTTTTCAAAACCTGCCCTTATAAAATGGGTCATACACTGCCTGTTCGCCCACGCGAAATTAGCGGCTCCTGCCATAGCTCCTAAATAATCTTGACCTTCCCTGCTTTTTAAAGGAGCGCAGGCAAGCTGTCTGTCAGGAACAACTATTTTATATTTATTCAAAGCCCTTATCATAACTTCTATGTATTCCGTACATACCTGGTGGCCCAGCCCCCTGGAACCGCTGTGAAGAAGAACTACAACCTGATCTTTAAAAAGTCCGAAAGCATCAGCCACACCAATATCATATATCTCATCAACTATCTGAATTTCAAGAAAATGATTCCCCGAACCAAGCGTACCCAACTGGTTAATCCCCCTTTTATATGAAGCACTGCTTACTTTATCTGGATCAGCTTCCTCCATACATCCGAAACTCTCGGTATTTATGATATCCTCTTCGGCACCGTAAGAGTTTTTAACCGCCCATCTGCTCCCGTATTTTAAAACCTGTTTTAAAACATCAAAGCTATCCAGCCTTATTTTCCTGTTCTCTTTCCCTACCCCGCTCGGTATTTCACTAAATAACAAGTTTAAAAGCACATCAAGCTTATCTTTAATATCATCATAACTAAGATGGGACCTTATAAGTCTTACCCCGCAATTTATATCAAAACCAACCGAGCCCGGAGATATTACGCCTTCATCCATATCAAATGCCGCAACCCCTCCTATGGGAAATCCGTATCCCCAGTGGATATCGGGCATGGCAACAGCCTGCTTTACTATCCCGGGCATGCACGCTACATTTGCCAGCTGCTGGACCGCTTCTTCTTTTTCCATCTGTTTCATCAATTTATCATCAGCAAAAACAACGGCAGGCACATTCATCCCTTGTTTATAATCCTTACCCAAAACCCATTTATAATCAGATACTTTTTTAATCTTATCACGCCAGCTCATAACCACCTCAGACATCAAATACAACTTTAACCTTATAATCAACCTTATCTTTCACAATCTTAACATCATAATAAGTAGCGGCTTTAATATTTCTCTTCTTTACATTATCTTTTTCCCCGATATAAAGATAAAAACAGTTAACTTCCAGTTTCTTGCTCAAAAAAGAAAGGTTAAATTTAACAGGAACCTTATCTTCAACTTCAACCAGATATATAATCTTATTTAAGAATTGTATTAAACAATTCTCATAATCAATAAATTCAATTAAGAATTTATCTTCACATAAATCAGATTTATAATCAGATTTCTTAAATGAAGCAATATCTACAAATTCAGAAAGCAAACCTTCGGCTGTATTAACCAACAACTCTTCAATTGTCTTCCCCGAAGCGCTTATGCTTATATCAGCTGTATGTTCTTCCACCTTATATTTTTTCATAATTAACAGAATAATTCGTTTTTTATAAAGCAAAAACCTTTATAAACAAATAGAGACAGATTTTAACCTGTCTCTATAAAGATATTAAATCCAAATTATTCTTTAGCTGCCGGAATAACGCCACTTTGTAATGGTATTTTCCCAGCCGTTTTCATATATGGCTTTTAAACAGAATGATGAAGAACTTGAAACGTCTCTTGCTCCGGGGAAATAACTTCCTTCAACCTTTATTTCCTTCAAGCCCTTTGTCGGAATTATATATTCCATGGGGCTGAGTGAACCAAAAACACCAAACTTCTGCTTGGTACAGCTTACTTTTATATCATTACCATATTCTTCAAAACCTATATTGGCGCCAATTAACCCACCATAATGAAGTTTGGGATTAATGGAAAATACTATGCCTTTTTTA
>JBDRKI010000067.1:0-23526 GCA_043814095.1 Armatimonadota bacterium
TATGCATCGGCTACCACCTGATTTGTTTTTTTCTTCAACTAAACTATATCAGGTTTTACTGCGTAGTCGATGCTTTCTTTTTCTCCTTATTCCATAACGCTTTTAGCTATATCAGTGCAACTTATTTACGAAAGAACCAAAATTATTATACCGGTAATCTGCAAGAAAGCGGTTACTGAATTGATACAGAACCTGCTGATCCTGCCATAGAAGCATCTGTTCCAGTGACTGAGGCTGCTGTGTCTGCTGTTGAGGGTATTGGGCCTGTACAGTAATTAAGGTAAATAAAACACATAATAACAGGAATAAAGAAAAAATCTTTTTATTTAAAGTAATTTTAATATTCATTATAATAATAAGATACGACAAAAAAACGCAAACATCCTTTTTTATAAAAAACTTGAACTTGTCTTATTTATAGGTTATAATTTGGCTTGGGAAGCCGTTTTTATGATATTTCCTCATTTTTCATATATTTTTACGGGGGTTGATTATGGGCAGTAAATTAAGCCAAAAATTTATCAATAAAAATATCCGCGTTACGGGTGTTGTTCAGGGTGTGGGTTTCCGCCCCTTTATATTTAACCTTGCGAAGAAGCACAATTTAAAAGGCTACGTGTTAAACGATAATCAAGGTGTTTTTATAGAGGTTGAAGGTGCCGGTGATATTATTGATAAATTTATTAATTCCGTAAAGGAAGAATCTCCAGCAGCTTCAAGGATTGATTCTGTTCTGGTTAATGACGGAAATTTGAGTGAATTTTCTGATTTTGAAATAAAAGAGAGCAGAAAAGGGGAAGTTAAGGATATTAATATTTCTCCAGATCTTTGCATCTGCCGGGACTGTTCAGAGGAGCTGTTTGACAAGGAAAACTTCAGGTACAGATACCCCTTTATAAACTGCACCAACTGCGGTCCGAGGTTCAGCATCGTTACCGATGTTCCTTATGACAGGGCCAATACATCAATGAAAGATTTTAAGATGTGCCATATATGCGAGAATGAATACGGGAACCCCGAAGACCGCCGCTTTCACGCTCAACCTAACGCGTGTTCCAAGTGCGGTCCGGTGTTTACCCTTTATGACAACAGAAAACATAAAATAAATGACGGGGATCCCATTACAATGGCCGTAGATATGCTTAAGGTTGGTAAAATTATAGCGGTAAAGGGTATTGGCGGATATCATCTGGCTGTGGACGCTCAGGATAATTTTGCAGTAAAGCAGCTGCGTGAAAGAAAATTCAGGGAAGACAAGCCCTTTGCATTGATGGCTAAAAATATAGATATGATAAAGCAGGTCTGTTATGTAAGTGAAAAGGAAGAAGAACTGCTTAAAAGCCCTGCTTCTCCCATAGTTTTACTGAAAAAGAAAAACAAGGGAATCCTTAGCGACTTTGTCGCCCCGAGGCATAAAACATTAGGATTTATGCTCCCTTATACCCCTGCGCATAAGCTTATAGCAGAAGAATCAGGACTTTATCTTGTCATGACAAGCGCCAATAAATCAAATGAACCTATTTATTATAAAGATGAGGACGCGTTTTACCACCTGCGCGATATTGCCGATTATTTCCTTATGCATAACCGCGATATAGTCAGAAGATGCGATGATTCGGTTGTAAGGGCCTTTAACGGAAAAGCAATGACTTTAAGAAGAAGCAGGGGATATGTCCCAAATGTTCTTTTGGTTCCCGGAAACTTTAAAAAAACCGTTTTGGCGCTAGGCGCGCACCTTAAAAATACATTCTCTTACGGTTTCGGATCCAAAGCCGTGGTTTCACATTATATAGGGGATCTGGACAATCTTGAAACCTATGACGCCTTTACTACCGGCATTGAAGATATGGGAAAAATATTCAATGTAAAGGCGGAAGTTCTGGTTCATGACCTTCATCCGGATTATTTATCAACACAGCATTCTTATGAACAGAACCTTCCCCAGATAGGGGTCCAGCACCATCATGCCCATATTGCCGCGTGTATGTGCGAGAATAATCTTGATGAGAAAGTTATAGGCATAGCGTGGGACGGTACAGGGTTAGGCACTGACGGTAATATTTGGGGATCAGAGTTTATGATTGCCGATTACAATAATTTTGAAAGAGTAGCCCATTTTGATTATATGAACCTGCCCGGGGGAGAGAAAGCCATACAGGAGCCGTGGAGGATGGCTTTCTCGATTCTGTATGACGTGTACAGGGAAGACCTGCTTGATTTTAATTTTGAATTCTTAAAGCAGAAAAACAGGGATGAAATAGAATTTTTGCTGGATATTTTAAAGAAAAACGTAAATGTTATTAAATCATCGGGCATGGGCAGGTTATTTGACGCGGTGAGCGCTCTCTTGGGCTTGTGCGGAGAGATTAATTATGAAGGTCAGGCCGCGATAGAGCTTGAACTTGCCATTAACCCCCAGATGAAGGATTATAAGAATTATTATAACTATAAAAACAGCTATGACTGTTATCCTTACGAGATATCATATAAAGAGATAATCGCGCAGATAGTTAATGATATTATCATAAATAAGCTGGAGGTAAGCAGTATCTCGGCTAAATTCCATAATACGCTTGCTATGATAATATTTGATGTGGTACTAAGGCTCAGTAAGGAGAAAAATATAAATAAAGTTGTTTTAAGCGGCGGCACTTTCCAGAATATGTATCTTCTGGAAAGGGTATATAGTCTTCTTTCAAATTATGATTTTGAAGTTTATACCCATTCAACTTTCCCGCCCAATGACGGGTGTATAAGCCTGGGGCAGTTAATGGTTGCGAAAAAAAGACAGGGGGCGTAAAAATATGTGTTTAGGCATACCAGTAAAGATAAAGGAAATAAACGGATTTACCGGCATGGCTGATTTCGGCGGCATAGAAAGAGAAGTAAGAATAGAGCTTCTAGAAGACGTAAAGCCCGGCGACTGGATTATTATGCACGCCGGTTACGCGTTAAGCAAGCTCAGCGAGAAAGACGCGCTGGAAACCTTGGAACTTATAGAGGAAGTATTGTAAAATAAAATTAAAGACTAAAAGAATTGTCAGCTAAAGCGGGCAATTCTTTTCTTAATGAGGGTTGTATGAAATATAAAGACGAATTTGCGGGAAGCGGACTTGCAAAAAAACTTATAGATAAGATTAATGAGATTAATCCCGGCACGGATCTTAATTTCATGGAAGTATGCGGTACTCATACCATGAGCATAGCGAAATACGGGATAAAATCCGTACTTCCTGAAAACATTCATCTTTTATCAGGCCCGGGCTGCCCTGTCTGCGTTACCGGGAACAAAGATATTGATTTAATTGTAGAATATGCCCGCTGCGATGATGTTGTTATAGCGACTTTTGGCGATATGTTTAAAGTCCCCGGTTCTTATTCATCTCTGGCGAAAGAAAAAGCGAACGGCAGAGATATAAGGATTGTTTATTCGGCCGTGGATGCCATTGATATCGCCATGAAGAATCCGGATAAAAAAGTCGTGTTTATGGGTATCGGTTTTGAGACAACGGCCCCCACGATAGCCGCCGCTATACTTGAAGCGGAAAGGCAGAATATAAATAACTTTTATATCCTAAGCGCGTTCAAGGTTGTTCCTGATGTGCTGGAGATTCTTGTAAATGATCCACAGCTTAAACTTGACGGCCTTATATGCCCGGGACATTTAAGCACCATAACAGGTACAAGAATTTATGAGCCACTGGTCGGGAAATATAATATACCGTGTGTTGTTACGGGTTTTGAACCATTAGATGTACTGCAGGGCATATATATGCTTATAAAGCAGAATGTTGAAGGCACTCCGAAGGTTGAAAATCAGTATAAAAGAGCGGTTCCGCATGACGGGAATAAAATCGCGATGGATATGCTGGATAAGGTATTTGAGATCTCCTCTTCTAACTGGCGCGGCATAGGCGATATACCCAAAAGTGGACTTAAGCTAAGAGAGAAATACAAAGAGTTTGATATAGAAAGAATAATGCCGGTTAAAATTGATGAGGTTCAGGAGAATCCGGGATGCATATGCGGGTTTATTTTAAGGGGCATAAAAACCCCGAAAGACTGCGGATTATTTAAAGAGGTCTGCAATCCCGAGAATCCCGTGGGTGCGTGCATGGTGTCATCGGAAGGCACCTGCGCGGCTTATTATAAGTATAACCAGTAGGAGAAAAAATGTGGTATTTGTATCTTGATGAAAGCGGGGATCTGGGCTTTGATTTTGTTAATAAAAACCCTTCAAGATATTTTACTATAACTATATTAGTTGTAAAAGGAAATGAAAATAATAGGTTTTTAATAAAAGCCGCAATTAAAACATTGCGGCGCAAATTAAATCCAAAGAGCAAAAGAAAAAGAATTGTTGAAGAATTAAAGGCTACAAAAATCCGGGCCGATATAAAAAAGTATTTTTATAATCAGATGGAAAATTTGAACTTTGAAATTTACAGCATTACTTTAAATAAACGCAGAGTATATGATTATTTAGTGAAAGATAAGGCCAGAATATACAATTTTATAGCCAAGCAGGTATTAGATAAGATTCCTTTTGAAGAAGCTGGAGCTAATATAGAGCTGATTTTGGACAAGTCAAAGAATAAAAAAGAAATTATAGATTTTAATAATTATGTATGGAATCAACTTAAAGCCCGTATAAATCCGAAGATTCCCTTATATATTCGTCATTATGATTCTCAACAATGCAAGGGATTGCAGGCCGTTGATCTATTTTGCTGGGGAATATTTGAAAAATATGAGAGAAGAAAATCAGATTGGTTTGAGGTTTTTAAAGAAAAAGTGAAGTTTGATGAGGTATATTTGCCATAATTAAAAAGAGCACGCCTTGTGAGATTATTGCGCCTCGGCTTAGCCAACCGATGGATGGGAACACCGAGAACAACTCACAGCGGTCTTACTGCTCAACTATATTATAGCATTTGACTTATAAAAGTCAATAAATGGAGAAAAAAATGGATAAAGAAATCATTACCCTCGCCCACGGAAACGGCGGGAGATTGACGCAGAAATTAATAAAAGAGAAGTTTGTTTCCGGCTTTAGTAATGAATATTTAAATAAGATGACGGATTCCGCTCTGGTAAGCATTAACGGGACAAAACTTGCTTTCACGACAGATTCCTATGTTATAAAACCGCATTTTTTCCCTGGTGGTGATATTGGCAAGCTGGCTGTATGCGGCACAATCAATGATTTAGCTGTTATGGGGGCGGAACCTAAATATATTTCCTGCGGCTTTATAATAGAAGAAGGCTTTTCCTTAGAGGATTTAAGTAAAATTATAGATTCTATGAAAGACCAAGCCCAGAAATCTGGTGTTAAAATTGTTACTGGTGATACAAAAGTGGTTGATAAGGGTTCCGCGGATAAAATTTTCATAAATACATCAGGGGTGGGGCAGATTAAATATAATATAAGTGAAAATACAATTAAAGCAGGAGATAAATTAATAGTAAACGGCACATTAGCGGATCACGGCATTGCTGTATACAGTGCAAGAGAGAAATTAAATATCAAATCAAATATAACCTCAGACTCTGCGCCTTTATCTGGCCTGATTTTGAGTGTGCTTGAGAAATATCCCAATGTTAAGTTTATGCGTGATATAACGCGCGGCGGACTTGCAACAGTTTTAAATGAAGTTTGTAATGAGGAAAACTTTGGGGTAGAAGTATATGAAGATAAGATTCCTGTAAAAGAAGAAGTAAAAGCGGTATGCGAGCTTCTGGGATTTGACCCTCTTTATATCGCCAATGAAGGCAAAGTACTTTTTATTGTCCCGCGGGATGACGCGGAGAATATACTTGCTTTAATGAAAAAACATGAATACGGCAAAGATGCCCGGATTATAGGTGAAGTTGTATCATCATATCCCGGGAAAGCGTATATGAGAACATCAATCGGCGGTAAGCGTATTATAGATATGCTTACATCAGATCAGCTGCCGAGAATCTGTTAGGTGTATTTTTATGCATGAATTATCAATTACGCAGAATATACTCGATATAGCTTTGGGGAATCTTCCCGATAATAATGCGAAAATAACGGAGATCCTTCTTAAAGTGGGGGAATTTACATATGTTGACCCGGAATGCGTTAAATTTTATTTTGAACAGATATCCAAAGATACTCCGGCTGAAGGCGCTGTTATAAAATACGAGAAAGTTTCCATTAAAATTAAATGTAAGTCCTGCGGTAAAGAAAGCAGCCTTTCTAAAGAGAATATGGTTTTTGCGTGTCCGGAATGCTCTTCAAAAGACGTGGAATTAACGTCAGGCAGAGAGCTTTTTATAGACAGCATTGAGGTTGAATGAGAACTATGCGTTCATCAGGTACTGTCTTATCTGGTATACCAGCCACCTGGCGTTTTCCTGATTGTATATATGTATATCTATTAATTTCTTGTCCGAGATTATCTGAACTTTAGCACCTCTTATGCTTACGAAAGTGTTAATTTCTTCAATTTTATCTATTTCAATGCATATCCGCCTGTAGGTTATCGCCCATATGTATTCGTTAAAGTTTACGGCTTTTGGCGTTAATACCAGAGAAACCTTGTAGCCGCTTAATATGAATACCGTAGCTATAATTATTCCGGCAAAGATATAATAAGACCAGAACTGCTTGTTCATAACGCATATCTCAAAGAATGAGTGCCCTCCGCGAGAGCAGGGTATTATTGATAAGAGCAGCATTATGCCGGATATAAATAAAATATCCATTAACAGCCTGGGGGTCATAATACCCCATGAAAAAATTAAATTATTATTAACCTGTTCCGTAGTAAAATAAACTTTCTGAGGTTTTTTTATGGCTTTTCCCAGCAGCTGCGGGTATTTTAGGACCCTGTCTTTGTACGGCAGGTCAAGATCACTGGAGTTAATCGTTATGCCTTCGTCTTCAAATGCCAGGTCCTGGAAGGGGCATTCAAGTATTTTTGCGAGAGTTTCCGCTAATTGCCTCATCTCTAGCTGTGCATTGGCTTTTTTGTGGATTAAAAATTCCTTTTTGTCCCCGGTAAGAAAAACCTGCCATATTTCCACCGGCGCGGCCCTGTATTCTATCTCGTAGCTTTTCAAGCTTATTGCTTTATCCGGAAAATCGCATTTGTAAGTGAGTTTTTTCTTGAAAAAGCTGTCTTTTATAACCAGTTTGTTTTTGGAAACCCAGAAGCTTTTTTTGGAGCACATGATAAAATAGAGCCCCAGGACAACGAAAAAAGCTCCTATCCATATCGCGGGGCGCAGGTCCAATGTGGGCTGGTCAATAGCCAGAGATGCAAGATAATATATAGGCGCAGAGCCTATGATGCCCAGAAACAGCAGAAACGCTCCCAAGTCTTTATTGGCGTCCGTGGGTATCTGGAAAAAATATTCTCCCGTTTTTCTGTTGGATTTAGGTTTCATAAATATCTACCTCAAACTTTTATTGCGGCTACGGTCTTGACTTTGCTCATTGGCATTATCTCCGAATAAGATACAACAGTCACATAAGGGAACGTATTTTCAATGATTTTACGCACAAACCTTCTAAGGTAAGGGCTTGTGAGTATGGCTGCTTTTATTCCCAGCGATTCCATGGTTTTCAGCTTTTCGTCAATGCCTTTTAAAATTTCAAGCGCTTCGCCCGGGTTTATCATTAAAGTGTTGTTTTTTTCGTCAACTTTGTCAAATATAAGTTTTTCCAATGAAGGATCAAGAGCAAGAACATTTATATTGTCATCTTTATCTTTAAGTTTTTCGGTAATATACGCTTTGTTGGCTATTCTTATGTATTCCGTAAGTATATTGGGATTTGTTGTCGCAGAGAGATTTTCCAGTACTATTTCAAGTATATTTGCAAGGTTCCGTATACTTATTTCTTCCTTTAGTAAATTTTTTAATATCAGTCTTAAAGAAGCAACCGAAAGATACCGGGGGAAGAGCTCGTTAACCAAAGCCTCGTTTGTCTGTTTTAGGTTTAAAACAAGGTTATATACGTCGGTATAACTTAAAAGCCCTGACGCGTTTGAATAAAGTATTTGGCCCAGCTTGTTTTTTATGGTTAAAATATTTTCTTCGCCGCTTATTCCTTTTTCAATCTCTCCTTTTGAAGCTAAAACTTCTTTGATAAAAATATTATACTGCCATGACCCGAGGGATGTATTAAGTTCCAGTTTAAAAGGAGGAAGGGCAAGCCCCAGGTCCAATGCTATTTTTTGTCTCAGATTTAAAAATGATTCTTCCAGGAGTTTTTTTCTGTTGAATATTTCCTGTCCGGCTTCGACCCTGACGGTGTCAATTTCTAAAGATTTTAACATATCGGATGTCAGCTTTTTATAATCTGTTTCCAGTTTTTTGGCGAGTGGAAGAATATTAACAAACTTTATCTGTTTCGGAGAAGATTTTGATTTATAAATGAAAGCGAGGGACTGCGCGGCGGGAACGTAAAAGTCCTTGGGAATAGGGTTTCCTTCTTTAAGTTTTGCAAGCATACCCCTGGTAAAAGTTGAATTTTCTACTACCGGTATGCCTAAGGATTCCGCTTCAAAAAGGAGACCCTCAAATTCGTTTTTAACTGCTTTTTTAAGAACCACAGGGGTTTCATCTCCTGAATGTTCTAAGGCGACCCCGAAATCTTTGCCGGAAATTATAACTATATCGGCTTTTGACAGGAATGACGCGCTTTTCTTTTTTTCTTTTGCCATGTTTTCCCTCCCGGTTACATGCTCTCAGGCATATTTACGCCTAAAAGCCTGCCTGTTATGTTTAATACAATCTGTATAGCGGTAATCAAATATATTCTTGCAAGGGTTAATCCGGGGTTATCCGGATTTAAAACCCTGTGCTTATTGTAAAAAGAATGAAACAGCGATGCCAGTTCCTGGGAATAATGCGTTAACTGATGAACCTCAAAGTTTTTGGCGCAGAGAGTGATTAAAAAAGGCAGGGTTTCAAGCTTTTTTATGATATTTATTTCTTCCTTCTGGGTAAGCAGGGTTAAATCTGCCGAGCTGATATCGGACTTATTCTCGGCTGATTTTAATATGCTGCATATCCTTGCGTGAGCGTACTGGACATAATAAACGGGATTTTCCTGAGACTGCTTCTTGGCGAGCTCTAAGTCAAATTCCAGATGCGTGTTGGCGGATTTTGTCAAAAATATGAATCTTACGGCATCCTTCCCGACTTCATCGAGCAGTTCCTGGAAAGTGACCATTTGCCCACTTCTTTTTGACATTTTTACTATCTCCCCGCCCTTGGTAAGCGTAACCAGCTGTCCTATTATGATTAAAAGATCATCCGGATTATATCCCAAGCTCTGGAAAGCGCCCTTCATTCTTTTTACGTAGCCGTGATGGTCCGCTCCCCATATATTTATGAGCAAATCAAAGCTTCTCTGCATTTTGTTAAGGTGATATGCGGTATCGGCCAGGAAATAAGTGCTCTCCCCGTCCTCTTTTATAATAACCCTGTCTTTATCATCGCCGAAATCCGTGCTTTTGAAAAAGACTGCCCCGTCTTTTTTGTAAGTATGTCCGGATTCTTCCAGCTTCTTTAAAGCTTCATTAACCTTGTTTTCTTTCTGGAGTTGGGATTCATGAAAAAAGACGTCAAAACGCACATCTGAAGCTTTAAGAGCTTTCAAAATAAGCTTGTTTAACATGTAATCTATGGCGATATTTTTAAATTCACCGGAAGAAGCATCTTTTAAAGAATCACCCTTTTCTTCTTTAAGCTTATCCGCGAGATCAATAAGATATTCACCGTGGTATCCGTCCTGCGGGAATTCGCATTTTTCCCCCAGGGACTGGAGATATCTTGCTTTTAATGATTTTCCAAGCAGGTTAACCTGGTTGCCGTAATCGTTAACATAGTATTCCCGGGTTACTTTGTTGCCTGCAAAATCCAGGACATTGGCAAGCGTGTCGCCGAGCACAGCCCATCTGCCGTGAGCCAGATGCATGGGACCGGTGGGATTAACGCTTACAAATTCAAGGTTAATTTTTTTTGCCCCGGGATTATCATGTTGATGCCCGTAATCCAGTTTTTTTTCAAGGACTTCTTTTAATATTTTATGCCATGCATTATTTTTCAGGAAGAAATTAATAAAGCCGGGACCGGCAATATCAACTTTCTCAAAAATCCCCTTTTCTATATTTTCTGTAATTTTTGCGGCTATATCACGCGGGTTTATTTTCAGCTCTTTGGAAAGAATCAAGGCGGCATTAGTGGAAAAATCGCCGTGGGACCGGTCTTTCGGTATTTCAATCTCAGGCGTGAATTCTTCCGGAATTTTATAGCCGGATTTTATAAGCGCGTTAATTATGTTTTGTTTTATCTGATCCCTAATCATAAATATATTTATATCCTTTTGAATTATGATTATTACTGACTTATCTGCTCTATAACCAGATTTGTTTTATTCTGTTTGTTTGAGCGCCAGAAAATTACTTCAACAGTGGCTCGGGGCGGGAGTTCGTCTATAATTTTTTTAAGAGTTGCCCTGTTTGGCACGTGCTTATTGTTAACATATGTAATTATGTCTCCCCTTCTTAAGCCGGCTTTCAATGCGGGGCTTTCTGCGAAAACGGATATTATCAGCACTCCCTGCTTTACGTTGAAATTATATCTGCTCGCTATCGAAGGAGTCAGGTCTACGGCGTTAATCCCGATCCATGGTTTTAGGCGGGTATCTTTTTTTGTTGTGATAATATCTCTCGCTATGGAAAGGGCGTCGTTTATGGGTATCGCGAAACCCAGTCCCTGTGCCGGCGCCACGGCAGATGTGCCGGAGTATACTATGGTATTTATTCCTATTACTTCCCCTCTTGAATTTATTAACGGTCCTCCGCTGTTCCCGGGGTTTATGGCGGCGTCGGTTTGTATAAGGTTTTTGTATTTTATGTTCATGACGCCGAATTCGCGTCCCAAAGCGCTTACGACTCCAGCGGTTACTGTCCATGTAAAATGGAGCGGATTTCCTATAGCTATTACGGTCTGGCCCAGTCTCAAGTTGTTTGAATTTCCGAACTTAGGGACGGGAAGCTTGTTCTGGGCTGTTATTTTTAATATCGCGAGATCCTGTTCGGGAGATGCTTTTACAAGAACTGCTTTATACTTTTCCCCGTTGCTGAGGGTAACCATTATATTGCTTGCCCTGTTTATTACATGCGCGTTGGTCATAATATAGCCGCTTTCGGTTATTATTAAACCGCTGCCTATACCGGTATTTGATCCCTGATAAGTATCAATATTAACGACACAGGGCTTATTAATATCCACCGCTCTTATTATATCTTCTTCGGTAGAGGAGTACGCGCAAGCGCAAGCCGCCGTAAATATCAGTAAAACTAGGAATATTAAGCGGTAATTTTTTAACATGCTACACCCGGATGCCTTTCCATTTTATTCCCGTGGCCCCGCATGAGGAAAGGTTGTTTATAAAATTCTCCTTAGTTATATTAGGAGGAGCATCGGCCGTGATTTTATACGCCCAGTCGCTTTCGTCCTCTTCTATCTCAACATTCATCGTTACCAGCTTATTATTTTTCATGAATTCTCTTATCTTATCCATGTTTTTCGCGTCCCTCGGGATCTTAAAGTAAAGCATGATAGGTATTCTTTCGCCTTTGGCGGTTTCCAGTACTTTTAAGAGTCCCAGTACTAATATTACAAGCAGGGTGGAGAAAAGAGATATGCTGTACCAGCCCACGCCGCATGCCATGCCTATGGCGGCCGCGGCCCATAATCCTGCGGCTGTTGTCAATCCTCTTATCGCGAGCCCATGTCTTAATATTGTTCCGGCGCCCAGAAAACCTATGCCTGTTACTATCTGAGCGGCGACACGGGCGGGATCCCTTGTTATGGCATCGCTGAAAAAGCCGTATATGCCTACAAGAGTGAACAATGCCGAGCCTATTGCCACAAGCGTGTAGGTCCTGAGACCTGCCGCTCTGTGCGAGCGTTCTCTTTCAAGGCCGATTAAAGCTGCCAGGGCAGCTGCGGCAAAGAGCCTGAAGAAAAGTTCAAACTGTGTTATATCCGTATTTATCTCAAATATATTCATAAGACCGTCCTTTATTAACTTATCTTAGGTGTATAAATATGTATTATTTATTCTATTATAAAAATACAAACACCTTCCTGCATGATTGTTATTATATTTAAAAATATTATTAATTTTAACATGGCATTTAAAAGGAATTTGTAAAAAAAGTAGAATATTTAAAGTTAACAATGGAGGCAATATGCAGAAACCGTTAATTTTGATTGTTTTTTCCGTGGTAATGGGCGTGGCCGGACAGTATTTTTTTAAACTCGGCATGAGTAAGGTAGGTATTGTTAATTTTGACTGGCAGATAATAAAATATTTCTTTAAGCCTTTAATCCTCATGGGACTGGTTTGTTATGCGGCCGCTACGGCTTCATGGCTGGTTGTTCTGTCTAAGTCTGAACTAAGTTTTGCGTATCCTTTAATAAGCCTGGGGTATATATTAGTGGTCCTGGTTGGCTTAATAATTTTCAAAGAGAAAGTTTCACTTCTCAGATTTTTAGGCGTTCTTTTAATCTGTGGAGGGGTTTTCCTTACGATAAAGAGTTAAAAACATACAGTATAATTAAATAATAAATCCTCAGTATATATAAGTACTTAAATGCTGAGGATTTATTATATTCGCTTATTTATTGCCGCTTAATTTATAGGAAACAAGGTCCTGAAGCTGTACAAGGTAATTTATAATTTCTTTGAAATTGAATTTGGACGTGCCGGAAGCCCTGTCGGTGAAAACATAAGGCACTTCCGTGATTTTTTTCGCCCTGGCTTTAACGAAGATTTCAAGCCCTATTTTGAATCCGATGGGATTTAATTTTACCCCGTCAATACATTCTTTTTTCACGAAGAAAAATCCGGAAGTGGAGTCTTTTACATTTGTAACCACCCGCGAGAGAAGTATTGCTCCTTTTGAAGTTACGAGCCTTCTCCACGGCCAGTTTTTTATATCCCCCCCGGGCACATACCTGCTGCCCACGGATATATCAGCTCCCTGCTCGGTTATCGCCTTTACAAGTCCGGGTATAACGGCAGGATCATGTGAAAGATCCGCGTCCATAACCCCGAGTATGTCGCCGGAGGCGATCTTAAATCCCTCAAGAACCGCGGAAGATAGACCCAGCTTTCCCCTCCTGTGCACCGTTTTTACATTATACTTCTGGCCGAGTTCATCGGCAACAGCGCCTGTCCCGTCGGGAGAATTGTCATCAACGATTATTACTTCACAGTCTATGTCTGCTTTTTTCGCGTGATCAAAAATTTTAGGGATGAGAAGTTTTATTGAGTTGCTCTCATTGTATGTAGGTATGACAATAGATATCATTTTATATGGTTACCACTTTCCAAGCTGTTAAGAGGTTGTCACATATCGTATGCATGTTTACGTTGTTTCCTATCCTGATCTCTTTTTCCAGCTTTTTTTCTTTTAAGCTTTCTTCACATATTAGTATGCCGACTTCCTGTTCAATGAGGGATGTTAAAAACGGCACGGTCTCGGATTCTTTTTTCGCCAGATATACCGCTTCATTCATCAGGATAAGGGCTTTGGGCTTTATCCTGTTCTGTGATAAAGCCATAAGAAATTTACTCATAAGCATTTTGCCCAGCTTCTCGTCGCTTCGTCCCAGAATGTTTGAGGTAAGAAGTATTACTACGTTTTTATGCGAAGCCGAAGGCGTTAGCTTTAAGGCCTGGGGTTCGGCTTTTTCGGAAAAATCATTTTTTAAAGTCCTTAGATAATAACTAAGATCTTTTTCCAGAAAAGTCGGCGGCAGAGTACCCTGTTTTGCAAAAGTTTCTTTTTTAGACATATAAAATCTCCAAGATATAAAGATAAATTCTATTGAATTAGAAAAAATCCTGTTAAATATCGGCAAATCCTAAATTTTTTAAAGAGGTTTTTTTATTCTTAAAAAGAAAAATTATATTTATCAAAAGCATTATAGAGGTTTTATATGAAAAAAGTATTTTTAATCATATTTTTATTCATCCTTTCATTTATTTTATTCGGATGTTCTGGCGGCAGTATGTTTGGCGGCGGCACGTCTCAGGATCAGGCAAAATCCGGCAGCGGCAGTATGTCAATTACCGTTCACTGGCCGGAGGCCGCAAAGTCCACGGTTCTTTCTTCCGCGTACAGTTTAAAATTTAATGTATGCACCCAGATCAGGGATTTATCGGGGGTAACTATCTACAGGCGCGAGATCCCCGCTAATATTATGAAAAGACAGTCTTCTTCGGCCAGCACGGAATCAAAAAGATTAGAAGCCATACCCGTGGGGCAGAAAGTATTAATAGTTCAGGCGTATGATTCAAACGCAACGGAGTTAGGGTACGCGACTTCCCGGGTAGAGATTAAGCAGGGCGATAATGATGAAGCGAGCGTTTCGCTTGCAAACGGTGTTTTTGGTTATGATATATTCGGGATCAGTGATGCATCCCCGCCCGTTGAAGGGGTAACCCCAACTAATCCTTATGTTTTGAGAGTTTATCCCGAACAAGCCTACGCGGGGGATTCGATAGCGATTTCGGGTGACAATTTCGGATTTGAACAAGGATCTTCCACGGTAGCGATTAACGGAGCCGAAGCTACCGATATTATTTATTGGGGGAATAAGTATATTAAATGTACGGTTCCTGCAGGCGGTACTCTTTACGGGAACATCATAGTGACAGTTGACGGGAACGAATCCAACGGTGTTCCCTTTAAGATCAGTTACCAGACAAACGCCCCTTATATAAACGGGATATCTCCCGTAAGCGGGCTTGCGGGGGCCTCCGTAACTATTTTGGGCAGCGGGTTTGGCTTTTTGCAGGGTTCATCAACGGTTTCCTTTAACGGTACTGCCACAAATTATATTACCGAATGGGGGAACGGGCGTATTGTGTGTGAGGTGCCTTCGGGCGCGACAACGGGGAATGTTGTGGTAACGGTAAACAATGTTTCTTCAAACGGCGTGTACTTTACTGTTTCGCAAACCGCGGCAGACTGGGTATCGGTATTTATGCCGGCAGGTAAATTTCTTTATTCTGTATGGGTTGCACAGACAGGACAAGTATATATAGGCGAGAGTTATCCGGATAGATTTGTGCATAAACTTTCCGGCGGCAGTGATGGCAGCATTGTAGCTGTATTTCCGGAGGACGTGACAGTGGTTAATTCAATATGGGGAACCGGTTATCAAAATATATACGTCGGGCTGACAAGTAATTTGCCGGTTCACCGGCTGTCACATTATACAACTGGAATGTGGCTGTATCAGACAATTTCGGATATTGAGGGAAGCGCCTCAACAATGAAAATATGGGGCACTTCGGATCAGAACATTTTTGCGGCCGTAAGCAAGCTAGGAGTGACAAGCTGGGGGGGCAAAATTTATAAATATGACGGTTTTGAATGGACTGAGGTATCGTCTTCCCAAGAACCGATTTATTCCATACACGGCTATAGTGCGGGTAAGATATATTATGTGGGCGCGGGAGGCACTATATGTTATTCGGGCAATAACGGCGATACCTGGATTCCCGTAACTTCATCTACTACCCAGAGGCTTAATGATGTCTGGGTCAGCGCAACCGGCAAAGTTTATGCCGTGGGCATGGGGGGCACAATAGTTTATTATAACGGGACAGGGTGGGGTGTAATGTATTCCGGCACAAACCAGAATTTATACGGCGTATGGGGGACTTCGGATACCAATATTTATGCGGTAGGCGCTTCCGGGACCATACTCCATTATGACGGGAATAACGGTAAATTCTGGGGTCAGACTACTTCAGGAACCACAAATAATCTGTATGATATAGAAGGGATATCTTCATCATATATATATGTTGTAGGCAATAACAGTACTATACTGCGTTATTCGGGCGGTAATAATTAATATGTTGCAGGAAATCCGGTAAATATACTATAATTACACTGTATCTCAATCCTTATATTAACGGGGAATCAATGAATAATTTTGTACATCTTCATCTTCATACGGAATACAGCCTGCTTGACGGCGCATGCCGTATTAAGGATGTAATAAAAAAAGCCAAAGAATTCGGCATGGACTCGGTTGCCGTTACCGATCACGGCACGATGTACGGCACGGTTGAATTTGTTCAGAGAGCGCAAAAAGAAGGCATAAAGCCTATTGTAGGATGCGAGCTTTACCAGGCCCTGCGCACAAGGTTTGACAGATCTCCCAGGATAGATGACGATCAGTATCATTTACTGATTCTTGCCAAAGATAATGAAGGATACAAAAATCTTTTAAAGCTGGTTACCCTGGCAAACTTAGAAGGTTTTTATTACAAGCCGAGAGTTGATAAGGAGCTCCTTTCCCGCTACAGCAAAGGGTTAATCGCGGGGACGGCGTGCCTTGCCGGGGAAGTGCCCAAGCACATAATGAATGATAATTTAGATATGGCCCGCCAGGCGGTTGACGACTATATCCAGATATTCGGCAAAGAGAATTTTTTCCTGGAACTCCAGGATCACCATATACCCGAACAGAAAAAAGTCAATAAACAATTAATAGAATTTTCAAAAGAGTTCGGTCTTGATTTAATCGCAACAAATGACAATCATTATATGACGGAAAAAGAAGCTCAGATTCATGATATCTTGCTCTGCATCCAGACCCAGAAAACCGTGCAGGAAGAAAAACGGATGCGCTTCCCCGGATCGGAATTTTATTTTAAAAACGAAGACCAGATGAAGGAAATTTTCAGGGAAGCGCCGCAAGCTGTTTTTAATACCAGAAAAGTCGCGGATATGTGTAATGTGTCATTTGATTTTGAAGCATCATACCTCCCTGATTTTAAAGCCCCGGAAGGGCTGAGTCTTAACGATTATCTCAGGGAGCTTTGCGGGGAAGGCTTAAAAAAGTTTTATCCGGGAGCAGGTCCCGAGATAAAAGAAAGGCTTGAATACGAGCTTTCCGTTATAAGCGGGAAGAACCTTGCCGCTTATTTTTTAATCGTATGGGATTTTATACGGTTTGCTAAAAACATAAGTATACCCGTGGGGCCGGGAAGGGGTTCCGCAGCAGGTAGTCTTATCGCTTATCTTCTGGGCATTACAACCATAGACCCGATAAAATACAGCCTTATATTTGAAAGGTTCTTAAATCCCGAAAGAAAGTCCCTTCCTGATATAGATACAGATTTCTGCATTAAAAGAAGAGACGAAGTAATAAAATACGTAACCGAAAAATACGGTGAAGACAAAGTTTCCCAGATTATAACTTTCGGAAGGATGAAGGCAAGGGCCGCCGTAAGGGATGTGGGAAGAGCGCTCGCCCTTCCTTTAAATTACGTGGACAGGATAGCGAAAGCCGTACCCTTCGGCCTGACTATTAACCAGGCGCTTGAAACCCCGGATTTCGGACAGATATATAATTCCGATAAAGAAGCCAGAAACCTTATAGATTTAGCCAAAGGCGTTGAAGGGCTTGCGAGAAACGCGTCTATACACGCAGCCGGCGTTGTCATCTCCAAAGAAGAGTTAACCGAATGTGTTCCTCTGCAGAGGATGAATAATAATGAAATTGTCGCACAGTTTGAGATGAACTCTCTTGCCGATATAGGCCTTTTAAAGATGGATTTTCTGGGATTGAGAAACTTAACGGTTATGGATAAGGCAGTTAAGATAATCAGGGAAAAGCGGGGGGTAAATATTGATCTTGACGAACTGCCTTTAGACAATAAAAAGACCTACAAACTGTTACAGAACGGGCATACTTACGGGGTATTCCAGCTTGAAAGTTCCGGGATGAGGCGGTACTTAATGCAGCTTAAGCCCGAACGGTTTGAAGATATAATAGCGATGATTGCTTTATACAGGCCGGGCGCCTTATCCGGCGGCACGGTTGACGATTTCATAAGCATAAAACACGGCAGGAAGAAAGTTAATTATATGCATCCCGCTCTTGAGACTATTTTAAAAGAAACTTACGGAGTTATAGTATACCAGGAGCAGGTTATGCAGATTGCCAACGAGCTTGCCGGCTACTCCATGGCACAGGCGGATGAATTAAGGAAAGCCATGGGCAAAAAGAAGCCCGAGGTCATGGCTAAACAAAGAGAAATATTTATAAAGGGGAGCCTTGAAAATAAAGTTGATCAAAAAGTCGCGGAAAAGATATTTGAGCTCATAGAATACTTTGCAGGTTACGGTTTTAATAAATCCCATGCCACGGCGTACGCGGTAATATCCTACCAGACCGCGTATTTGAAGGCCAATTATCTGAAAGAATATATGGCTGCTCTTTTAACATCGGTCGCGGATAACACGGACAAACTCTGCCCGCTTGTGAGAGAATGCAGGAAGTTAAAGTTAGAAATACTCCCGCCGTGTGTTAATGATAGCGAAGTGGAATTTTCCGTTACCGAGAAAGGTTTAAGGTGGGGGCTCGGCGGCATTAAAAACGCGGGCGCATCCGCAGTTGAGTCTATTGTTAATAGCAGAAAAGAAAAAGGGCTTTATAAAAATATTTTTGATCTTTGTTCAAGAGTTGACCTTCGCCTTGTTAATAAAAGAGTGATTGAAAGTATTATAAAAAGCGGTGCCATGGATCTTTTTGAGCATAACCGCGCGACTCTCATAGAGGTTGTTGATCAGGCCCTTGAATACGGTGCGAAATTTCAGAAAGAGGAGAAAAGCGGGCAGTTCTCCCTTTTCGGGGAAGACTCCGCAGGGGAAGAAGAATTTATTCCCAAAATTAAACCCATGGAGGAATTTTCCGACCATAACAAGCTTCTTTATGAAAAAGAACTTCTGGGGATGTTTGTATCTCAGAATCCTCTTGATAAAGTCCTCAATATCTGGAAAAAGTGTGTTGATACAAGAATTGAAGAACTGACGGAATTAAAGCCGGACAGTAATGTGGTTATAGCGGGTATGATTACCTCTTTTAAAAAGATATTTACAAAAACCAATCAGAGCATGGCATTTTTAACGCTTGAAGATTTTACAAGTTCTGCCGAAGTAATAGTTCTTCCCCGCGTCTATGAAAAGACAATGCAGTATTTAAAAGAGGATGCGATAATAGCCATAGGCGGGCGCATTGATTCAAGGGGTGCTTCTGATTTTGAAGGCGACGATAAGCCTGAAGGCGCTAAAATAATTGCAAATGATATAAAGCCGATAGAAGATTATAAATCTTTAGCAGGGCCGGAAAGCTCTTTCAGGTACGGTAAATCTTTCGGACAGGAGCCCAGGGGCAGGATGCTTGATATAACCGAATATCACATAAAAATAGCGGATAAAGACAAGCAGATTTTAGAAAAATTAAAACTTATTTTAACTGATTTTAAGGGAGAAAATCCCGTATATTTCCATATAGAAAGCACAAAAGATAAATCAATTGTACCCCTGGGTAAAAATTACTGGGTTAAGAAGGATTCCAATCTTGAGGAAAGAATACAAGAGCTTCTGGGCAAGGATATGGTATGGAAAAAATAGCAAAATAACCCTTTGACAGAAGCCCCCTTTGCCGCTACAATATATCTATGGCCGGATTAATTACGGAGGTCTGAAATGGCTGCACACCAGATAGATGAAGCAACTAAGCTGTATACCGAAGACTTTTTAAATGCAGGATTAGACGAGCATTTAACAGGCACTAAGGATATAATTTTTATTTATTTAAAGATTGATTTCCTTAAACAGGAGCACAGGGATTTAATTAATCTGGGATTAAAAGACATAGCAAGGATTATAAGGAACCAGATAAGAAATATTGATTACGCGGTAAAATTAAAAGATTCCGTACTGATAATACTGCCGGGCATAAAGCGCGTGCAGGCGGAAAGAATTCTTGAAAGAATAATACAGAAAATAGATTCTCCAACATTTATGGACGGGTATAGTGTGTTGACGCTTCCCAAGAGGATTATGACTGATATATTTATATATCCGGAAGAAACAAAGACAAAAGAGGATATTTTAAATAAGTTAAAGAATTAAAAGTTCACAATTAACGTCGGGGCGTAGCTCAGCTTGGTTTAGAGCACTAGCATGGGGGGCTAGGGGTCGGAGGTTCAAATCCTCTCGCTCCGACCACTTATTTTCTCCCTTATTTTACTGCATTTTTGCGCCAATCTAAATTTATTTCAAATTAATAGCAAAACCTGAAATAGTAAATTGACTTATTTCAATTTTTATGTTAAAATTGAAATAAAAATACAGGGTGTTTCATGCAGGTGATTAAATATGAAATATGAACAATTTAATGCAGGCACATATAAACAGTATTATTACGGCAAAGACTATCAATATAAAAGCTTTAGCCCTTCTTTTATTAATAAACCGTTTGCCTGGCAGGATAAGCAGATAAACATGCATCTGGAAGAAGCCGTAAAATTATTAAGCGAACTTAATACTTATTCACGGTTGATACCGGATGTAAATTTTTTTATCTGGATGCATGTAGCTAAAGAAGCAGTAACCTCGAGTCATATAGAAGGAACAAAGACCGGTATGGATGAGGTTATTTTGCAGGAGAAAGACATTCAGCCGGAAAGAAAAGATGATTGGATAGAAGTGCAAAATTATATTAAAGCAATGAATTATAGCGTGGCGGAATTAAAAAAACTGTCTTTATGTATGCGCTTAATAAAAGAATCACATGGAATTCTTCTTTCAGGGGTCCGGGGCGGTAAAAAATATCCGGGCGAGATAAGAAAAAGTCAAAACTGGATAGGCGGTTCAAGTTTAAGCGATGCGGTTTTTGTGCCGCCCCATCAGGAAGAATTGCCCGGGTTGTTAAGTGATCTTGAAAAATTTTGGCACAATGATGCATTAAAAGTACCCCTTCTTATTAAGACAGCTTTGAGTCATTATCAATTTGAAACCATTCATCCGTTTTTAGACGGAAACGGAAGGATAGGCCGCTTGCTTATTGTTTTGCAGTTGATTGATTATAAATTTTTAAATACCCCGTCACTTTACATTTCTGATTTTTTTGATAAGCATAGAGATTCTTATTATAATGCTCTCAGCAATGTCAGGGCCGCTAATGATATTGAGCATTGGATTAAGTTTTTTCTGTCAGGAATAATATGGACGTCTCAAAGGGGCATAATTACACTTAAAAAAATAAATATATTAAGGGAAAAGTATGATAATATAATAAAGTCTTTTGGGCGTCAGGCGGAATTGGGATATAAGCTCATTTCTTATATGTATAATAATTCCAAGATTGTTGTTAATATAAAACAAGTTAGTAAAGACTTAAACATTGCTTTTAATACGGCAAGCGGCATTATAAATAAATTTATTGAAGCAGGTATACTCCGTGAAAAAACAGGACGATCCAGAGACCGTATGTTTGTTTTGTGGGAATATTTGGAATTGCTTAGTAATTGAGGCATAATATGGAAGAAAAACGAATTGAAGTTAAAGAAGAGAATAAGCAGGCGGAAGAGCCGAAAGTTAAGCCAATTCAGATAAGCGAAGGCACAAAAATGCCGTTATTGTTTCAGCTTTTAATTGGATTATTATTTTGTTTTGCTATTTGGAATTTAGTATGGAGCATTATTATATTTGTAGGGGTTTTTATATTGAAAAATATAGTTTCTGGCATGAAGGTAGAAACTATAATAGGGATGGCTTGGAGTATTTTTTATTTAATAGTTATTACTTATATCTGGAAAGGATACAAGTGGGCTAGAATTGTTTTTCTTGTATTAGGAACTTTGAGCATTATTCCACAGATTGTTTATTGCATACATGACCTTTCAAAGGTCTTTATTTGACTTAATTGTAGTATTAGCTATTATCTTATATTTGCTCCTTGACTATAATGTCAAAGCATACTGTAGGAAATAAAGAATTCATTCTAGTAAAATAAAAATAATAAAAGTATATAAATTAAACTTGATTATTCCGCGTCAGCTTGCTGTGCGGAGGTTCATAGTAGGTTATAAGGTTTAAAGCCTTTTCCTCCGACCATTTATTTTAGCCCTTATTTTACTGCATTTTTGCATCAATCTAAATTTCCGCCAATCTTCAAAATTGAATGATTTTGGAGGAGACGAGGGTACATCCTTAGAAATAGGTCGCTGCCCCTATTTTTTCTTAAAAATATACAATTTTCAATTTGTTTTTGTTAACAATTTGTTAACAAACTGTTAACATTTTAGCAACACTTTATAGTATTTTTTAAGTTATAATATTAATAGGAATAGACGCCTCTTTTGCAGGAGTAAAGTTTATGAAAATTAACGGCTTAGAACAATTCTTAAATAAAGTTGATTATAAAGCTTTCAGCGCAAATCCTAAAAATACAAAAGATAAGCTTGATAAAGCTTATTTGGCTTTTGAAAATACCCCTAAAAAAACATCCAAAATGAAAGAAGAAGCTGAAAATATTATAATAGAACAATTCTTATATAGACTTCTCATTCTCAAAAATAAAAACGGCGAAGCGGCTGTTGTGCCGCTTTTAGAAGAACTTCAGTCTAACGATAACGAGGAAGAATTAGAAAGAATACGCCAAATCTCCGTTACTCTTCAGGAAAAATTAACAGAGTTTGCAAAAAGTTCAGATAGCGCGGCGCATTTTACAAAACAGCTATTCGGCACGCCATACTTTTATTTAGCAATCGCGGACAATGACGGCTTAAGCGCTTTAAAAAATTTCGATAAAAACTTTGGCGGAGCATATGGCGCACAAAGTAAGGGTATTACTTTCCCGTTTGATGTAATAGAGGGTAAAGATTTTGATATTGAAAAACTTCAAGAACTTTTATGCCATGAATTTACTCATGCCATAGATGATTTATTTGTATTAGACACCAAATCTGAAAAACCCGCATTTGGTTCACATATATTAACAAAACAAATTATCCCGTCTTTACATAAAGAATGGGAAAACAATAAAAAAATAATCGAAGAATTAAAACAAGCGCGGAAAAATCAACTAATTAAAAGATCTGAATCATTGGGTTTCGAAATAAGTCAGAAAAGCATAGAAAATTTAATGGAAATTTCCCTTAAAACGCGCCCCATTCATAGAATTGACCCTAACTCGCCGGAAGAGATAAAGATTTTAAAAGACAATACATGGTGCTGGTATCAGTTCTCTGATGAATATATTATAGCGCCTTTTATATCTTATCTGGCAAAAGGAATGGATATAAATAAAACCGGAGACCGTTATGAATTATTACAAGAATATCTGGCTTATTCTATGCAGTTCTATCTTTCAAATGATGAATCCAAAAAAGAAAGACTGAAAAAATTTGATCCTAAATTTTGTAAATACATTGAAGAAACGTTACTGTCGGCATTAACCAGGCAAAGCATATTTTTTCCTGAAAAATAAATCAAGTCCTGGCCCTATAACGGACAAGAACTTTGATTGCGTTTTAGGGGAGCTAAGGGTTATAAGGTTCTCCGGCCATTTATTCCGGCTTATTGCCTTTTGGCAGGTTAAAGCAAATTTTTGTGCTTTTGCCGGGTTCGCTTTCCAGGCGAACACTGGAGC
>JBDRKI010000068.1:0-3407 GCA_043814095.1 Armatimonadota bacterium
ATATGCGTGTTCTTCTTTCGGCGTCATTTTTGCCGGTTTAAATTGTATCTGCAAAAGATAGTTCTCGGCACAGTTTAAAAGGTTGCCCGCGTTCAATTCTCTGGAATTCTTAACCCATTCGTCAAAATTATCTCCTTTAATATCTTTTAAACGGACTTTTTCTTCTTCAAGTTTAACTTCCGTATCCGGCCGGGCTATAGACCATAGAATTTTTCTGCAAATGTTTATTATAAAGGGATCTTTATCCGAAACCGATGCTAAGCGGAGGAATAAATCATATGCTTTTCTTAAAACTATCCTTGTATCTTCTTCTTTGTAATAAGCTTTCAAATCATCGTAAAATTTCTCGGGATTCTCCCTTGCTCTTTTTTCAAACTCTATAAGCACTATATTTAATTTTATACTACAATTTTCAAGTTCCTCGGGATTAGTTTCTCCGGACTTTATTTTCTTTAAAAACTTCTCAGAGTGCCTTACAAGATCGCCTGTTTCCATGTTCCTGCACTTTTCTACCCATTTACTCCTGGTGAATTTCAGCGCTTCATTTACAACGGGATCATCGCTTAAAACATCACAAACCAGAGAAGATGATAACTCTTTTAGTTTTTCGGATGTCTTCTCGGGAGAATCATTATTTAAAGAAATAGAATTTTCTTTTGAAATGTAATTAAAAGGAGTGGATATTTTATTAATGCTTGGACCGTTAATCCCCATACCGCCCCCTATAAACGGTTAAAAATAAATTTAGATAAACTCCGCCATTTTTATTATAACACTTAAATATTGCCAAATTATTAACAAATTGTTAACAATTCGTTAACTTTTCATCCCTTATAGAATATCATTCAGTTACTTTTAGAACAATAACCGGATGAAGTAAATATATAAATAAAATAGCCGCCCTTTTGGAGCGGCTGATATTATTATATACTATTATGGGGCGGACATCAAGCGGTATCGGTTTTTGGGAACATCTTGCCGCTTTGTTTCTGGAGTTCTCTTTTAGCCAGAAGGCGGTCTCTTTTAAGATATTTAATATCCACAAGCAGCTTATCATATTCTTTCCTTAGGCCTTCTGCCTGTTCATGTGCCTGTTTTGAGGCATTGGGATCGGATTTTAAAAGATGCATGATCTCCGAACCGTGTTCCTCAAGGAGATTCTTGGCAGATTCAAAACGGAGCAAAAGTTCGGGAGCAAATTTATTTACTAATTTCTTAAATTTTTCATCAAATTCAAGTTTTTTAGCTTCAAACTGCTTTATCTGCTCATGAGCTTTTATTTTCTTCATGGTCAGTATTTTTTGCTTTATCATGTCTCTAAAATTTGCATCTTGCGCACTCATAACTCACCTTCCGTGTATTTTTATTTATCATCTCCTAATTATATTAAAACATGTTTACAGCAAATATACTATCGGTCAAATGGAGTATTTTTCATAAAATAAAGGGAAATTCGTTAAAAAACGAAATAATTCTATATATGGGACAGAATACAGTGAAAAAAAATATAAATATAGAAAAAATACTGAAAAACAGCTATTTTTTTAATATTTTAACCGGCCCCCAGCTAAACCAGATAGCCGGAATCTCATCTTTACATTCATACAAAAAAGGAAATATTATTTTTTTTGACGGGGATAAATCAAACGGATTTTATCTCCTGGTAAAGGGTAAAATAAGGATATATAAGCTGTCTCCCAGGGGTAAAGAGCAAACCTTAAATTATATATCGGAAAACGAACCTTTCGGGGAAGCGGCTCTTTTTATGGATAAACACTTCCCGGCCAATTCCCAGGCGGAAGATAACTGCGAAGTCTTATTCATTAAAAAAGCTGACTTTATAAGCATCATAAAAGAAAACCCGGAGATCTCATTAAAATTTCTGGGAGTGCTTTCACAGAGGCTTAAAACTTTCGCGGGGCTCATAGAATCTCTATCATTAAAAGAAGTCCCGGCCCGCATAGCGCAGTATCTTATTGAGCTTTCTAAAGAGCAGAAAACTTCTAAGATAAAACTGCCTTTAAATAAAACACAGCTGGCAATTCTTCTGGGGACCACAAGCGAGAGTCTGTCAAGAACTTTCGCGAAAATGTCAAAACAGAAACTTGTAAAAGTGGAAAATAAGTATATAACAATTTTAAATCATGATTTACTTAAACTAACAATATAAAAAAAACTTATGTTATTTGTTATTTATTTTCCCTGGGGAAAAACGTTTCTTTTAAGCTTCTGGTGGCTTCTTCCTCAAACATGTCCTCAAGGAGATTTTTCTCATCCTGAGTAAACTCCGCATCTTCTTTTCTTAAAAATCCTTTTTTATTTATCTCATTTACATACCCGGGATCTATAGATTGAATTTTTTCAATAATTTTTGTTCTTAATTTATCCGGGAGCACTTTTAATATCATATGAGCGTATAAAATATATTTATCCGATTCTTCATCTTTAATTTTACACGGCATTATTATCTCAATGGCTTTATTAAAATCCGCCTCGGCTATACGGCTAAAATATTCCGCTTTTAGATTTTTGCCTTCGTGTTTCGTGTTTACCCAGAAAAGCATCTCGGAAATTTTCTTGTTCGGCAGCTTTAAAAGCATATTCAAAGCATCTTTAAAAGACATTTTATTCTCTACTATGATAAATTCAAACAAAAGAGCTAGATCTTCAGCTCTCATGGTATTAATAGAATACCCGCCTATAGACCATTCTTCTTCTTTTTCTTTGATAAGCTCTTTCCTGACGGGTATACCCGGCTTATTTGCCTCATTTTTATTATTTTCTTTTCCTGGCAGAAAACTAATGAATTTATTAATTTCCATATTAAACTCCCCCATTATCTATATAATTAAATTATACCTTGGAAATCCGTCTTCAACAATAAAAAAATGTTAACAAAACGTTAATTTTTTGTTAACAAATTGTTAACATTTAACTCTATTACCCCCTTACCATATTTATAATAAAGGGCAGGCACCATACCCTTTTTCCCGGTGCCTGCCCTTATTATTTAATATAATTTTTTGTCTGTTATTCCTTATTTTGCAGCTTTTACTCCGAGTATAGTATTTATGTCTTCCTGTGCATCTGTAACCGGCATTATATTAAATTTATCTACAAGCACTTTAAGCACATTCGGTGATATAAAAGCAGGAAGTGACGGCCCCAACCTTATATTCTTTATGCCAAGGTGAAGCAGCGTTAAGAGTATGCAGACCGCTTTCTGTTCATACCATGAAAGTATAAGGGAAAGGGGCAGATCGTTGACCCCGCACCCGAAAGCTTCCGCGAGAGCTGACGCTATCTTTATAGCGGAATACGCATCATTGCACTGCCCTATATCAAGAAGTCTTGGTATGCCCCCTATATCGCCGAAATCAAGTTTATTAAACCTGTATTTGCCGCAT
>JBDRKI010000069.1:0-48680 GCA_043814095.1 Armatimonadota bacterium
GGGGGTTATGTTTAATCTGGATAAGCTTTTTTTCCGTTTCAAACCTTTCTTTTTCGTTGTATTTTACGTCCGGCAGGTCCATGTAAAGGGTTAAAGTGGCCGAGGCGTAAGAAGGAGGCTTTATTTTATAATATTTTTGAATAATTTCATCGGTTATGACATCATATTTTGCCCCGCCAACCCCGTGAAGGAAAAGGTCGGACACAAAAGTTCTGAAGTACATCATAAGAGTTACCGCTTTAAAGATTATCCTGTATTCCGAATTTTTTAATATTTCTATGCTGGAATCATTGTTCCGGGATAGCTTTAATATTTTTTCGTTTTTAGCGTACAGGCTGTTTTTGCTCTTATCATACCAGAGACCCGCGCGCTGGCCGCCGGGCAGTATAACCCAGAACGGCAGTTCATACAAGTTGTCATGCAGGCGCAGGCTGGGGAAGGGGTTCGCGTCTGATCTTATAGAATGCGCTTCCCTGTAATTATAGAGAACATCGTTGTATATAAGGTTGAATACGTCAATTTTATTTAATATATCAAGGAAAAAGGCAAGGAAGCTTTCGTGCCCGCTTATTATGCTTGCCGGGAGTTCAAGATAATTTCTGTCTCCTTCAAAATGCCTTCTTGAAAGGGATATGAATTCGGAGAGATTTTTAGAAACTCCAAAAGCGTATTTCGCGCTTTCTCTATAGTGTTCAAAATTTTTTAAGGGCTTGTCCCCGGGAAGAGTTTTTAATAATGCTTTTATTTGAGAGTAAAAACATTCCCATAAGTTTCCGGTCGGAGGGGCAAGCATGTAAGAAACATTTGCGCAGAAAGGAACGTTAAAGGGTATGTTTTTTTTATGCAGATTACCGGATTTAACGTAGGGAACAGAGAATGATTCCTGGCACCCTTCTTCATAATCAAGCCAGATATTTAATCCTGTGATATTATCGTTTTTCGAATATTCATTTATAAGGAAATTTTTTATCCATACCCCGGGGTGATAGAATGTTGCCTGGTGACCCGTGGTAAAGACGTAGGAGTTAAAATCTTTTTCTTTTAATTTTATATTTTTTTCCCTGCAGAAAGAATAAGCGGAAGTTAATATATCTTTTTTTACGGCATCCTTAAATTTAGGAGCTTCTGTACCGCAGACATTGAAATTCCAGGCAAGCCGGTCAATCATGCTTTTATTGGCCATGCTAAGCCATTCTTTGTATTTCGGTTTGCACAGATACACTTTATTTTTCTTCGGTATTATATAATCAAAGCTCATAGTATTAAACCTTTTAGTTTTTCTATTCCTATCTCTTCCTTGCAGAGAAATATTTCACCGTATTTACGCCTTATCATAAGCCCGTATATATGGTTCAATGCGTTAATTTTGTCAAAAACTTCCAGGTTCCCTCTTTTTTTATTAAACTGCGATTTATAAACTTTTACTGCTTTAAGCTTCTGTTCGTGATATTTAGAGGTATCCACGATAAAAGAAGGCTTTACCATCATCCTTAAATGGGTGCTGAAGTAATAAAATATTTTTGAAGGATAATGGGGATCGCCTGTAAGGGTTGTTTTTGTAAGTTTGGAATAAAATCTTGCCGCATCGGCGATCTGCGAAGCGGCAACATGATCCGGATGAGCGTCATGCCAGTAAGGTATGAATAAAGCGGATGGTTTTAACTTCCTGTAAACATTGGCTACTTTTTTCCTTGCCGGTATTGAATCTTCCAGGAACCGGTTTGGCAGGTCCAGCGTAATCCTTGTTTTGACTTTTAAAAGCTTTGCCGCTTCTTTGCTTTCATCAATTCGGAGTTTAGGGTTCCCGGTAGGGGTGGGCTCCCCGTCCGTAAGATCAAGTATCCCCACCCTAAATCCTTCATCGGCCATTTTTAATATGGTGGCGCCCATCCCGATTTCGGCATCGTCCGGATGCGCCGAGACAACAAGTATATCTAGCATTTTAACTCCTTCGTTTTATTTGTTTATCTTTCTTAATTATCTTAAGATAGCAATTCAATCTGTAATCGGAGTTTTTTATCTTTCCGGTAAAATCCCTGCGGTCTTTTATGTAAATCAGGCTTACGGGTATTTCCTTGAGGGTGAATTTGTTTTTATACGCCTGGATCCAGAACTCCACGGGGAAGCCGTATCCTTTTTCTGTCAGTTCCAGCTTTTTTAAGAATTTTACTTTATATGCCTTAAAGCCGCAGAAGCTGTCAGTAATCTTATAGCCGGTTATTTTATTTATTATGCCGGTTATTTTTTTATTTATTTTCTCTCTTTCCCCCGGCGCGCCCGAGATAACTGGAGATCTTTTATGGTAGCGCGAGCCCGAGACTACATCGTATTTTTTCATGTGTTTTACAAACTCTTTTATATACTTTGTTTCATGCTGGAGGTCAGCGTCCATTTTTATAAGGTAATCGTAATTATGTTTTACGGCATAATTAAATATATCCCTTACGGTTTGTCCGTATCCTTTCCTTTTCTTATGCCTTTTTATAATAATGTCTTTAAGGCTTTTAACCGTCTTTAATGTACCGTCGGTTGAGCCGTCGTCATAAATTAAGATATCATAACCGCACGCCTGTTTTACGCAGTTTATGACAAGCGCTACGGTATTTTCTTCGTTATATGTCGGTATGGCTATCAGTATTTTCATGATTGTTTTTTTGCAAGAACCAGCCTGCAGCATTTGTCTCCGGCGCCGATTAAGCTTTCAAATTTTAATTTTAATCCGTTCGGCTCAAATGTGCCGAAATCAATCTCTCTTGCCGCATCGCAGAGTGTTTTAATTTTCTTTTTAGAAAGTCCGAGCTCTTTCCATGCTTTTACAAGCGGGCACGAGCTCATTGTTAAAACGGCGTTTTTCTCATCCGCCCTTATTTTTTTTGATTTAAATACGGTATTGTCCCCCGGGGATGTTTTTACGAAAGTATCCGCCAGGATTCTTAAGTCATTTCTGTATTTGAAATATTTTTTGCTTTTATCTTCCCCTCTCCTGTAAGCGGCTTTTGCGAGTATCTCTTTTGCCGTTTTTTCACCGTACTTTTTTCTTGTTTCCTCAAAAACATAGTAATACATTACAGCCCTGTCTTTTATTGCGCTTTCAATCTGAGAAAAGTATTTTTTCTTCATCTTAAATCCTCCTTAAAAACACAGAAATATATATCTTGCCAGAAATATCCCCCCTAGTATATACATAAGTATGCTGACCTGCCTGCCCCTGCCGGAAAACAGCTTTACCAGGGGGTATGTTATAAATCCGAATGCCATGCCGTCAACAATACTGTACGTAAACGGCATCCCCGCTATGGTTAAAAAAGCAGGTATAGCGTCAGTTGAGTCTTCCCATTTTATCTTTGTGATATTTAACATCATCATTGATCCCACAAGAATAAGGACGGGCGCTATTACCGGCTGTATAATCATATCTCCTACGGGCACCCCGCCGCTTATCATTTTTATTATCGGCATAAAGAAAAGCGCGGCAATAAAAAGAATTCCGGTAATCATGTTGGCAAGCCCCGTGCGCGCGCCTTCCGCGACGCCCGTCGAACTTTCTATATAGCTTGAAACCGTTGATGTGCCGACAAGCGACCCGAATATGGTGCCTGCCGCGTCTGAGATTAAGGCCTTGTTTATGCGGGGAAGCTTCCCGTCTTTAAGAAGGCCGGCTTGCGTGCTTACGCCTATTAAAGTTCCGATTGTGTCAAATATAAGCATAAAGAGAAACGCGAAAGATATTATTACCAGCTCATAACTGTGAAAAACGGATTTAACATCAAGCTTTAAAAAAGTGGGATCCAGGGAAGGAGGCATGGATGCTATTCCATGGAAAACAACAAGCTTTGTAATTAACCCTATAACTGTTGTTGCAAGCATACCCCATAAGAACGCACCTTTTACTTTTTTTGCTACCAGTATAGAAGTAAATAGAAGCCCGAAGATGCTTAAAAGGATAGCAGGTTCTTTAAAATTGCCCAGCTTAACAAGGGTTGCTTCGCTGTTTGCTATTATGCCGCTTAACTGCAGTCCAATGAATGTAATAAATAAACCTATCCCGCAGGCTATGGAATATTTTAAAGTATCGGGTACGGCATTAATAATAAGTTCTCTTACATGCGCGAATGTAAGGATAAGGAAGATTATGCCGGATACAAAAACGGCGCCGAGCGCCGCCTGCCAGGATATGCCCATGCCTATGACTACGGTAAAAACAAAAAAGGCGTTCTCCCCCATGAGGGGCGCCTGGCATATGGGATAATTCGCGTAAAGCCCCATTATGAAAGTGGCAAGAGCCGCAGAGAGGCAGGTTGCCACCATGACCGCGCCGAAATCCATGCCGGCCTGATTCAACAGGGCGGGTTGAACAAATATTATATAGGACATGGTCATGAATGTGACAATGCCCCCTCGGACCTCGTTCTGGATCGTGGTATTATTTTCTTTTAATCGGAATATTTTATCCAGCATTATTCCCTCCACAGCGCGAATATACCGGTAAAAAAGATTATTCTATGAATATGGCCGGGTATCCTTTGAAAATCCCTCGGGTTTTAACCCTTATTTTATGTTGACAAGCGGTAATTTGTTTGATATACTTGCATAAGATTTAAGCAGAAGCGCACCGCTTCTCACCTTATAACGCGTAAGGCTGTTGATAAGGTAGCAGTTTTTTAAAACTGATTGTTTGATTAAAATAAAAGCGGTGAACTTCTCATCGCTTTTTTGTATATACGATACCTGTAAAGGGAGGTGGATTTTATCAGCAAAGACTTAAAGATTAACCGACAGATAAGGGCCAGGGAAGTCAGGATAATCACGGAAGACGGCGAACAGCTGGGCGTTATGCCGATTGCGGATGCCTTGAACATGGCGGACGAGCGCGGATACGATCTGGTAGAGGTTTCACCGAATGCCGCGCCGCCAGTATGCAAGCTGATGGATTACGGCAAGTATAAATACGAACAGAGCAAGAAAGAAAAAGAGGCGAGATCCAAGCAAAAATTCGTTAAAGTTAAGGAAATAGAGATGAGGCCCAAAATTGAAGAGCATGACTTCCAGGTAAAGCTCAAAAGGATTTTGGAGTTTCTAAAAGACGGTGATAAGGTTAAAGTTTCCATATTTTTCAGGGGAAGAGAAGTAGTTTACAAGGATCTGGGCAGAAAAATAATGGACAGGGTAAGGGAAGCCGTAGCGGACTGCGGGGCATTTGAAAAGGAACCCAAGATGGAAGGCAAAAGAATGTTTACGATTATTTCGTCTAAATCATAGCCAGAGCAGGATTAATTAACATATTAACCAGCAAAATACGCTTATTTTAGGAGGTAAAGTATTATGCCAAAGATGAAAACCAGAAAATCGCTTGCTAAAAGAGTCAGAGCTACCGGCACCGGCAAGGTAAGAAGATGCAAGATGTTTTCAGGGTGCCACCATATTTTAGAGAAAAAGTCACCCAAGAGAAAAAGAGGTTTCAGGAAAACCGCTTTGATGTCCCCTTCTGATGTGAAGAGAACCAAAAAAGCATTACCGTATCTCAGCAATTAACGGAAAATTAGAAGTAAAATAGGAGGAAATTATGGCAAGAGTTAAAGGCGGAAAAATAGCTATAAAGAAAAAACGCAAATTGATGAAAGCTGCAAAAGGATACCGCGGCGCGAGATCAAGGCGTGTTAATTGCGCGCAGGAAGCGGTTTTGCACGCGATGGCTTATGCCACCAGAGACAGAAGGAATAAAAAGAGAGAATTCAGAGCGTTATGGATTACCCGTATTAATGCGGCGGCCAGATTCTATGATATTTCATACAGCAATCTTATGAACGGTCTTAAGAAAGCCGGAGTTGATATTAACAGGAAAGTGCTCTCCGATATCGCCTATAATGACATAAAAGAGTTTAAGCCTTATGCTGATATAGCCAAGAAAGCTTTAAAAGTTAAAGATTAGAAAAGATTATTAAGCTAAATTTTATTAGTTTAATAAGATTTAACAAAATTTAAATTAATAAGACTTAATGCAAAGATAAAAAATCATAAAAATAAGGAAAATACCCCTGCAGAACATGCGGGGGTATTTTTATTATCTTTTGTGCTGTTTGGAACATTAAAAAATACTCCATTTGACCGATATTTTTTATATATTATTAATGTTAAAATTAAAGTGGGAAAAGAAAAGGGGGCTTACCGAAAATGGACAGATGGGACATATTGAGCAGGATAAATGATTTCGCGCAGAAACACCATATTCCTGTGAACAATGTAAAACAGAAGATAACCAAAGAAGTGGCCAGTGAGTTTTCCCGCTTGGAAGAGGACTCCTATCTGGACGAATCTGTTATTGAAAACGCCTTTGATAAAGTAATGAAAGACTTTATGGAAGGCGAATAAACGAGGTCGATATGCTGGATTTATTGAAACCATTAAAGGGATTAAAAAAAGAAATGCTTATTCACGGCCCTAAAAAGGACGAGAATATATTAATTAATTTAAGAAAGGCTCCTAATATAGACTGTAAAGCATTCTGCCATATGCTGAACATTCTTTACAGCAAAAAGAAGAATTACAAGCTAAATCCAAGGGAAGAAATCCAACTTTTTAAAGATCTTAAAGATGCGGGCATAAACAAGAAAAAAATCAGCTTCAATGAACTAACCGACTACAGGGTGTATATCTTCAATAACAGGCACAAACTTCAGACTGCATAATACTAGAGAATTTTTGTTTTATAACCGTAATTCAGGTATGTTTTCTTTTATTTTTTATCTTTTTCTTCAAAAAGACTGTCAGGCAGATTCTGGTTAAATTTATAATTTGTATAATTTGCTTTTGAGGTAGCGGTTAAATTTATCTTAGGGAACGCAAAAGAAGCTTCGATATCATTAAAAACCCAGTATCCGTCTTTCTGTATATAGTTCTGGTTTATGATTATTTCAGCTTCGGTATTATATAAAAATACCTGTTTTCTCATGATAAATTCTTTTTTGTCAATCCATATATTATGGCTTTTAAGGTCGCCCATTGGCTGTTTCGGTATAAGCTCAAGTATATAGCAGGCGTTCCCGCCCGTATCTTCCTCCCCGGCTATCTTGGTATTAAATTCTTTTACTTCGGGAAGCACCCATGAAAATACCTGAGGGTATTTTTTTAAGAACGAGGGGGTCTTTTTCAAGTCTACTTTAAATTTATCCGGAGCTTTATAATAATATTTGCCCTGCAGGTTTATGGGTATGGGCACAAACGACCATTTGGCCTGTATTTTAATGTTAAGATCGGCCTGGCAGTCTTTCATGCCGGAATTTATTGACAGCGCTTTTTTATAGATTTCGTTAAAGGAAGGTCCCGCGTGGGAAGCATCTGAAAGAAAGACAAATGCGCAAATTATAAGCAACACTGTTATTATTTTATTTCTCATAATGATTCACCTTTGGATATAAGTCGCAAATTTTATTTCTTTATTTCAGCGGATATCTCAAGCACCCCGTTTTTAAGCTCTGCTTTAAAATTCTTTGATTCTATAGGCATGCGCAAGGGTATGTTTTTAAGATACATGCCAAGTTTTCTTTCGTTAAGGTGAAATTTTTTCTCGTCAATATTTACCTTCCGTCCGCTTTCAGCCGTAAGGATCAGGTAATTATCCGTTATATGGAAGCGTATATCGTCTTTCTCAATTCCGGGGAGTTCTATCTCTATATAGTATTTGTTGTTATGGGAGTATGTTGCTGATTTAGGGTGGAGCAGGGCGTCTTTTTTTAAGGATGCCTTGTTTGTGAAGATCTCGCTGAAGAGTTCGTCAACGGAGAGCTTCAGCGTTATTAGGGGGAGCATGGGGTCAAACCCCCATTTAAAATTTTTAACTTTCGGAAGTTCTTTTTTTGTTCTTTCTTTTTTCGTTAAATTTTTTGATGCCATAGTTACCTCTTTAAAATTATTATATTTCCCGGCCTTTGTATTCTTTGATTTTCATTAAAGTCTTATTCTCTGCTTTCATCCGGGACTGTGGCGTCTTAACTTCGCTTATGCTGTTTAATATAGATTTTATCAATATGCCCTCATTGTAAGCGAAGTATACCCCCCCGCTTATATCAAAGCTCTGGGTCATGCCCGGTTTAAGCTCAAAACTTGTAAAAGGGCAGGATACTTTAATATACGCGCAGTCAAAACCGTCTATGTTTTCTTCTTTTTCAAAGGTATAGGTATAGGTGATTACTATGGGTTCTTCCCTGCCGGGGAAGCGCAGGTTTACCTGTGAAGCCCAGCTGTCTCCCACGTTTATGGGGTTTTTGGGGAAGGACTGCTGGGAGAATTGAGCCTGCGCCTGATCGGCTATAACCTCTCCGTTTTTCTTAAATCTCGCGATAGTGGGTTTTTCTATTGCAGGAAGCTCTTCTTCCGCGTCCTGTCTTACTAAAGAGCCTGATTCTATAAATATTTCAAGACGGTAGATATCATTTGAGAAATCTTTAACTTCCTGGCGGATATTCATAATAACTTTCTGATCCTGCGAAGTTGTGTTGGCGCCTATGACTGTTTCCTGTTTGGTTTCCACGCTTGACTGGTATTTTAAAACATCTCCAGGTGTAAATTTATATTCCAGTAAAATGCTCATGCAATCCTCCGCAAATATAATAAGGTAATGGCTGATTATATAAATACAGCCGTAAAGTAGTTATTATTAAAAAATAATAATTTTCCTGCTTTTGAAAAAGGTAGATTTGCATATTTATGAGAATACCATAAGCATAATATTATTTTGAGAGGTAGATATGCCCGTAAATATTGATCTTGTATGTGTAAAATGCGGCAGGGAATATACTCCTAAAGAAGTGAAATATACCTGTATAAAATGCGGCAATGACGGTCTTTTAGACATATTTTATGATTACAATCAGATTAAGAAGAAGATAAAGAAAATCAATCTTAAGAAAAACCCAGACAGAAGCATAGCCAGGTATGATTTTATTCTCCCCGTAAAATCAAAAGATCTGCTTCCCCAGATTAAAGTAGGGGGAACCCCTATTATAAAAAGTACAAGGTTAAATAATTTTTTTAATCTCAAAAATTTGTATATAAAAGATGATACCAGGAACCCCACGGCTTCTTTTAAGGACAGGGCAAGCGCCGTAGCCGTCGCCAAAGCGCGGGAGTTCGGGTACAAAACCTTAACCTGTGCTTCCACCGGCAATGCCGCATCATCAATGGCGGGCATGTGCGCGGCTCAGGGATTGAAAGCAAAAATATTCGTGCCGAAAACGGCGCCCGAAGCTAAAGTTGCCCAGCTCCTTATTTACGGCGCGGAAGTTTTTATGGTAAAAGGGACATATGACGAGGCTTTTGATTTCTGTCTGGAGGTTTCAAAAAAGTACCCCTGGTACAACAGGAATACGGGATACAATCCGTATCTTCTTGAAGGCAAGAAAACCTGCGCGATGGAGATATGCGAGCAGTTTGATTTTAATGTGCCCGATAAAGTTATTGTTTCGGTGGGTGACGGTTGCATAATAGGGGGGATATATAAAGGTTTTTACGATTTTTATAAACTGGGCTGGATAGATAAGATACCCCAGATTATAGGGGTGCAGGCGGAAGGTTCATCCCCGCTTGTAAAAGCCTTTAACGGAAACAGGGATGTTATACCGGAGAAAGCCGAAACACTTGCTGATTCAATATGTGTTGGACATCCCCGGGCCGCGGGGCAGGCATTAAAAGGTGTTAGAAACTCCAAGGGTTTTATGGTATCTGTAAAAGACAAAGAGATTCTTGATGCCATAAAGATACTTGCAAGACAATCAGGCATTTTTGCAGAACCCGCAGGCGCCGCTTCTATAGCCGGACTAAAGAAGCTGGTAAAAGAGAAAAAGATAAAACAGAACGAGAAAGTCGTTGTTATAATAACAGGCCACGGGTTAAAGGATATAAAGACAGCGCTAAGCACTGTAAACGCAAAGCCTCATATTATCAATCCAAGCATGAAAGAGCTTCAAAAGGCATTAAAAGGGAAGTCTTAATCTAAATTTAGGAAACAGCTTCCTTATATTCCATCTTGATTTGCCTTTACCGATTCTGGCTTTTTCGGCAAATTTCCCGCTTTTTACGCCAGCTGGTTCTTTGCGGATTGATGCGGGAACAACCGGAGGTTCTATACTTTTGTTATAATTGGGGAAAGAATGTTTCTGTGCTATTCTATGAATATTTTTTGTTATATGGCCTTCTTCATTAAGCAGTTTTCCATGAGCAGCATCTGCTAATTCCCAGCAAATAAATTTTGCTATTTTTCTGCTTAAAACAAAGGATGATCGTGCAGGATCATTATTGAATAATCGTTTGAAAAAATTTCCACCAGCTGAATCTGAATTTTTTGCAGCAGTTATTAAGCGGGACTCTACATCTTTAACGAGTGCTTGAAAATCCGGATGTTTAGGTTGATCTGTTACTTTTGAGAATCTGGTTAGCATTCCTTTAAAGGCAGCATCGGATTCTTTAGCCATGCTAATTTTTTGCAGTAGGAATCTTACAAATTTGTTTGTTTCCTTAAATAATGCTGAATTTGTATCAATACCTCCCTTTAAAGAGGCAGCTGCCTGTTCTAATTTAGCCGCTCTAACGGTACCTCCCATGATGTCCCCCTTAATATTTAAAATATTCCTATTATCAGGATAACATAATTATATCTCAAAGTTGTTAACAAAATGTTAACTTTTTCTCCCTTTTAAGGTATATACCGCAACGGGTTTAACGGTTAACCGCTTTTTCGCGGCGGGTATTACTTCTTTTTCTATTAAGCCGTAAAGCCACGGATCCATCTGTTTTAGCCGCATTTTTTCTTCTTTTGTGCCGAAATACATCTGGAGGCCTGAAACAAGCATCTCGGAAGCGTTTTTGGGCGCGTAACTGAAATGATCAATCATGTCTTCAAAATCCAGATAGCATTTGTCAGTGTATTTATATGACCAGCATCCGTATTCATTCATTATTTTTTTTGTACTTTCAGGATTTAATTCATGATTTTCTTTATAATTTCTGTAGATTTCATCGTGGGCTTTTTGCAGGTTGTTCATATATTTCAAGGCGATCTGGGTAAGCTTGCCGTTTTTTTTGCCCTTCTTTTTATATTTTTTATCTAGGCAACCGCTTAACGCGGATATTTCCCCGCCGGCGTCTTTTAAAATTAAACCGTCTATCGCATGCATAATCTCATGGGATACGGCTTCTTTTAAACTGGAATGGCTGAAAGCATCATATCTGTTTAAAAGTATCAATATCCTGTCGGGGTATTCAGGAGTACATGATGCGGCGGCCCTTTCATATTCGGATTTGTCTTCTTTGAAGAAATCATCGTCTTTAAATTTTATTATTCCTATTTCAAAATCCGATTTCATTAATAAATTATAGCCGTCTTTCCATCTTTTATACAGATCTAAAAAAGGAGGCAGTATAACTTTTTCTATAAAGGCATCGCTGTTGGGTTCTTCTTCTTCAATGGTTTTAAGTGTTGTTATTCTGCCTTCTAAATCCCGCAAGACGTTCTTTTTATCTTCTTTGGAATAACTGATTATATTTGAAGTATAAACTTCATTGAAAGATAAGTTATTTATATTATAAATATCCATATTATCATCCTATTACCTTTATAACCAGCATAACATAACAATATTGCCAGAATATTAACAAAATGTTAACTTTCTGTTAACTTTTTATCCCTTTTATTACCATATATTTGACATTTAAATTTAAAGTGATAATATATTTGCGGGCAATAGCTTAATAAAGTATAATATAGGATAGATAAAAACAATTATAAGGGCAGAAAATATGGCTAAATATAATAAAAAAATAAAGCTTGAAGGCGGTAAAGAGATTATCCTGCGCCAGGCCGATGTAGGCGATATGGATGAGATCAAGCACCTTTATTATACCGTTTACGGCGGTAAATACACTCTTCCCGAGATAAATGACAGCGATAAGATGAAATGGATTATAAATGATTCAAATTATTTCTGGCTTGTCGGTGAAGATAACGGGGAGATAGTTTCATCAGTTATTGCCGTTGTTGAGCCGGATCACAGGATCGGCAAAGTATTTGCCGGCGTTGTCCATCCCGATTTCAGGGGGCATAAACTTTTAAAGACAAAAATTAAAATTGTCAATGATGTCCTGCTTGATGAACAGGATAAATGCGACCTTGTTTACGCGGTTGTAAGGACATTTGCGCCCCTGAGCCTGCATGAAGACCTGCACAGTCTGGGTTACGTTGATCTTGGCATATTTCCCAATGTAAGGAAAGTGCAGAGTTATGAAACGCATGGCTTAAAAGCTTATTACAAAAAAGGGACCCTCGCCATGAGAAAAGCGCCTCCCTGCCTTATCCCTTCCGCAAATAATATTTATGAGATTACAAGAGAAAAACTTTCAATTGATCCGGCGCAGATTGATGAAACTAAGCCTGATATGCCGGAAAGGTCAAATCTTGAAGCTGACAGGTTATACATAGAAAAAAGCCCTGAAGTGGAATGGGAGTATTACGAGAAAAGGAAAAAGGGCAAGCTTTCCTGCGACTTTTTCCCGCTTCATTATCCCCAGATTAAACTTTACACAAAAGATAAGAAGTCCCATGTATACATACATTTCCTGGCGATTGACGGGCACGCGTCCATTATGGGGTTCAGAACGGATCAGGATCCGGTGCTTTTCTTAAACTTTGTATGTGAATATTTAGAATCAATGGGGGTAAAGTATCTGGAGATTGTGGCGCCTGCGTATGATTCTGTTATGCAGAACCGGCTTTATCTTGCTAACTTTCTGCCGTGCGCGTATTTTCCGGCGTTTTCTTTTGGAATGGACGGGAAAAGATATGATCATATAGTTTTCTGCAGGAATTTTGTCCCTTTGAATTTTCAGGGGATGCATTTTTTCTCTGAAGCCAAGGCTTACGCCAAGGCGTTTTATAAAAATTACAGCGATAAGCTGTGGGGGGATTTAGAGGGTGCATAAAAATAATGTAGATGTTCTCTGCGGCGATAATGCTGCTTTTTTATTGGATTCAAATCACGATAACATGTTTTTAAAGGCGATGAAAGACGCCTTTTCTTTTCATTACTTACATCTTCCCGTGTATAAAAAGTACTGCGATAATTACGGGTTTACCCCCAAAGATTTAAAAAAATACGGCGATCTTAATAAAATGCCTTTTATCTTTGTTAATGTTTTTAAGCAGAAGAAGCTTTTAACCGTTAAAGATAAAGATGTGCAGATGATAATAACGTCATCGGGCACGGGAGGCAGAAAATCCTATATGTACCTGGATAATATAAGTTTGAGGAGAATCATAAAGATAATTTACAATATTTACAATGACTTCGGCATGTATAACAGATCTCAAAAAACCAATTACCTTTGTTTTACTTATGACCCGCTTTATGCGGCTGACGTAGGCACGGCTTTTTCCGACAAATTATTAGCAACATTAACTTTAATCAATAAGATATACTACTCTATAGAGTTTGATAAAAGAATTAAAGATTTCAGGCTTAACAAAGAAAAGTCCCTGAAAGTTTTAAAAGATTACGAGCAGGATGGATTGCCCGTAAGGATATTGGGGCTTCCCGCTTTTTTATATGAAGTTATTAAAGATTTAGGCAAGGGCTTTAAGTTAAGCAGGAAAAGTCATATCATTATAGGCGGCGGGTGGAAAACCCTTAAGGATAAAGAGATTCCCAAAGATGAGTTCAGAGCGCTTATTGAGGAGAAATTAGGGATGCCCAAAGAAAATATAAGGGATTTATACGGGCTTGTTGAGCACGGGGTTCCTTATTCGGAGTGTGAATATGCCAATATGCATGTAAGCATATACTCAAGGGTGATTATAAGGGATCCCGGCACGCTTAAAGTTTTGCCTCCCGGGAAAACCGGGTTAATACAGCTCCAGACACCCTATATAAATACCATACCGGCTATCTCCATTTTGACGGGGGATATGGGAGTTCTTCATTATGACTGCCCCTGCGGAAGAAAAAGCCCTGTTTTAAAACTTATGGGAAGAGGCGGCGTCCATAAACATAAAGGGTGCGCGATAACAGCGCTGGATATTTTAAAATAAAAAGCACGAAAAAATAGCGCAAGGAAAGAATTATGCATACTCATTTTGTATTCGGTGAATTTATAGAAACAGAAGATTATGTAAGTTTAAAAGAGCTTAACGGCATATTAAGCAGGGCGGAAAAGTTAAGAGACAATATGCCTGCTGTCGGCATTGATGATATTATAGAGATACTTCATAAGACAGGTTTAAGATGGCTCCGTAAAAGCTATCACCTGCGCAAGAAAGCGTTAAAGCTTATGCCAGGCATTGTGGGTTTTTCCGCTGAGATGGCGGCCGAAGCCATAAACCAGATGGCACAGAGCTTGAATGAGAAAAACTTAAAAAGAAAGATAAGAATACAGTTAAGGGACAGGTATCTTCTTGATAAATTTATCTTCCAGCTCAAAGAAAGAAATTATTTAAAACTCCAGAGTTTAGGCATTGTGTCGCATATAAGCGCGGGCAATGTGTTTGCGGGGCCCGTTGATTCCCTTGTTCAGGGAATTTTAACCAAGAACGTGAATGTCCTGAAATTATCGGCGGCAGATCCGGTGTTCCCGCTTCTTTTTCTGGAAAGCTTAAGAGAAGTTGATAAAGATAAAAAAATCATATCAACAATTGCCGCCGTTGCTTTTAAGGGCGGCACAAAAGATATTGAGAAAGAGTTAAAGAAAAGGTCAGACTGCATTGTTGTATGGGGCGGCGATGAAACGGTTGAAAGCTACAGAAAAGAGCTTCCGGTAAAAACCTCACTTATTGAATACGGGCCGAAAATCAGTTTTTCGGTTTTAACCTGTGACGGATTAAAGAAAAAAGGCATGCCCCAGGCGGCAAAGCTTATAGCAAAAGATATAGTTATGTGGGAGCAGCGCGCCTGTTCTTCCCCCCAGGTAATTTATATAGAGAGCAAATGCAATAAAGCCATCGGCGCGTTTTTAGAAGCTTTAGCTTCCGAGCTTTCCGCTATTAAGAAAAATTATCCGTATCCCGAGCTTTCCTCTGATGAGAAAGTTGAAATAACAAAGGCCCGCCTTATATCCAAAATGGATGAGGCTTTCGGCGAGTGCGAAGTTTTAGAATCGGATAAAGACCAGTCTTGGACGATAGTTTATGATAAGCAAGACAAAGAAAAACCTTCACCCCTTAACAGATTTATTTGTGTAAAGCCCTACGATGATATTAATAAGCTTGCCGGTAAATTGAAAAAGATAAGATATTATATGCAGACGGCTTCTGTTCTTGCTAACCCCAAAGAGTTTATGCATATTGTATCATGCCTTGTGTCTTCGGGTATTGACCGCGTTACTGAGATAGGGAAGATGAGTTCCGGCAAACCAGGCTCCCCGCATGACGGCAAATTTGAACTGGAACAGCTCCTTAGGTGGGTAAATATAGAGAGCCTGCCTGAAAGATTTGACATAATGAAAAATCTCCAGTATGAAGAAGTTAAAAAACCTGCGCTTTTCCACGCAATTTACGAAATATTTGATTTTTCAAGAAAGTTCTCCCCTTTTTATAAAAATCTGTATAAGGGCAGGGAGATTAAAACATGGGATGATTTTTACAGCCTTCCCGTTATTGACAAGCATGATTTATACAAGAATACGCCTCCTAAGAGAAATAAACTTCTTACTGGTTCTCTTTCAGAGAGCTATATATTTTCATCGGGTGGAACAACAGGCGCTCCCAAATTCAGCTTTTATACTTATGAAGAATTTGAACAGGTAACCGATATCCTGACAGATACGTACCTTTCTGCCGGGATAAGGAATACCGATGTTGTGGCCAACCTTTTTGTCGCGGGAAACTTATGGGCTTCGTTTATGGCGGTAAACGCGGCACTCGAGAAAATAGGCTGTGTTACAATGCCCGTTGCAGGTAATTCCGACATGGATTCAATTATAAGTTTTCTTTCTTCTTTTAAGGCGAATGCTGTTTTAGGGCTTCCTTCCATTATCCTGCAGCTTGCCCATTATATAGAAGCAAAGAAGATCAAGAATATAAAAATAGAGAAGATACTTTACGGGGGCGAGCATTTTACGGTTGAGGCCAGGAAATATCTTAAGAAAGTACTGGGAACAAAAATAATAAGGTCGGCGGGCTACGCTTCGGTTGACGCCGGCCCCATAGGATACCAGTGCGAACATACAAAAGACACCGTTCACCATGTTTTATCCGATTATGTGTATGTGCAGATAATAGATCCGGAAACTTTAAATCCTGTTCCCGTGGGTCAGACAGGAGAGATCACCGTTACTTTATTAAAAAGAAAATTCATGCCCCTTATAAAATACCGCACAGGGGATTCGGGGAGAATAATTGCCGAATCCTGCCACTGCGCAAGAGGCGATGTTCTTTTTGAACTTCTCGGAAGGTGCGATGATGTGGTAAGGGTGGGGAGCGTGAGTATTTACCCCCATGAGATAGAGCAGGCTTTCCGTGATATCCCGGGGCTAAGCCATATCTACCAGCTGGTTGCGGATACAAAAAGAAATAAAGACATACTTACGGTAAGAATAGAACTTAAAGATGACCGCAAAGTTGATAAAAAAGCGTTAAGCGCCAGGATAAAAGATAATATTTTAAAACAGGATTTTGAACTTGCATGGGTGCTCCAGGAGCGCTGGCTTGAAGATTTGTTTGTTGAGATTCTGCCTCCCGGCAGAATACCGAGAACCGGCGCGGGCCAGAGGGGCAAGGTTAAAAGGGTAGTGGATAACAGGAAGATAAAATAAAAAGCAGAGGATTAAATTTTTAACCCCCTGCTTTTAACTTAATTTATTTGTCTAATACAACTTCACCCGAATTGGTTTTTCCTTTAATATAATTTAAGATTTCTTTGTGATGAGGTGTTTTCTTGATCATTAAATCAAGGTATTTTTTGAATTTATCGCTTTCTTCTTTGGACAAATAGGTTAGATCAGATATTTCAAGATTGTCTGCTACAGGGACGCCTGCGGTATGATAGAATTCGGTAAGCTTAATAACATTCCCATCTTTTTCCAGCTCATAGGTATAATTACTGTTTACGTTTAATGTTATGAATGTTTTTCTGCTTTTGGACGTGTTAAGCTTTATATTCAGTGTTGCGCGGCCGTCTTCAAATGTATAGTTTACCGTATTTTCTTTCTTGATTTCTTCGACGGATTGAACTTCATTTGTTTTTGTCTGTGCCAGGATATCCTTGGAAAGTCCCGTTTTGATGCTCCCTGTGAAGTTATTGAATAGTTTGCCAGTGATGGTATTCATAAAATCCTCCCTTTTTTATTTATCCAGTACAACTTTGCCCGGACTGGTTTTTTCTTTAACGTAGTTTAAGATTGTTTTATGATGAGGCGTTGCCTTAATCATTGAATTAAGATAGCTTTTAAACTTATCGCTCTCTTCTTTAGATAAGTCATTTTCATAAGATACTGTTTCGACATTATCATAAACAGCAACGACCTTCTCATGATAAAAATCCTTTAATTTGATGATGTTCCCATCCTGCTCCAGCTTATAAGTATAATTGGCATTTATGGTCAATGTTATAAGGGCTTTCTTGTTTTTGGAAGAATCATACTGTATTTTTAAGGTTGCATTCCCGTCTGTCATTTTATATACGGTGTTTTCTTTTTTATTTTCTTTAACGGACTTAACGGTATTTGTTTCTGATTGCGATAATATGCCTTTCAAATACCCTGTTTGTACGGCATTATTAATAATGTTCATAACGCCCCCTGGTTTTTAAATTTTGTTTCTTCCCGATCCTTTTATAAATTATATTCCAGTTCTGTTGCAGATGCAAGAAATTTTTGTTAACAAAATGTTAACTTTTTGTTAACATTTCCTCCCTTAAGGCGGCTTTATGCTTAAATAAAAAGGTATTTCTGGTTCTGTTTGGAAATCTTATCAAGGATCCAAATATTTAAAATAAGGGGGTTAACCATGAAAACCTTATTAATCAAAAACGCTGATTTTATCGTTACTTTAAATGATAAAAATGAGATTTTAAAGGGCAGTGATATTTATATAGAAGGCCCGGAGATTAAGAAAATAGGAAATCTTGGCGACATTAAAGCTGATGAAGTTATAAACGCTTCGGGCAAATATATATATCCCGGCATGGTAAACACCCACCATCATCTTTACCAGACTTTTACAAGAAATGTTCCCCAAGTGCAGTCGGCCGAACTTTTTGACTGGCTTATTTATTTATATGAAGTATGGAAGAGGTTTTCCCCCGAAGATTTTTACTACAGCGCTCTTGTGGGGCTCGGAGAACTTCTTCTTACCGGATGCACGACAGCTGTTGATATGTTTTATGTATTTCCGAAAACGGCAGGTGGTGAGATTTTTGATGTTCTGGCAAAGGCGGGGCAGGATCTTGGTATAAGGCTTGCTCCGTGCAGGGGTAGTATGTCGCGCAGCAAAAAAGACGGAGGACTTCCGCCCGATGCGGTTGTGCAGACTGTTGATGAGATTCTGGCTGATTCGGAAAGGGTCATAAAAAAATATCACAGCGCGGATAAATTTTCAATGTGTCAGGTGATTTTAGGGCCGTGTTCGCCTTTTTCCGTTACGAAAGAACTTATGAAAGAAACGGCTGTTTTCGCGCGCAAGCATGACAAAGTTTATCTGCATACTCACCTGGCGGAAACAGAAGACGAAAATGATTTTTGCAAAGAAATTTACAAGATGCGCCCTTATGAGCTTATGGAAGATATCGGATGGACGGGGGAAGATGTCTTTTTCGCGCACTGCGTCCATTTAAATGATGCTGAAATTAAAAAAATGGCGCAGACAAAAACAGGCGTCGCGCATTGCCCTACTTCCAATATGCGGCTGGGATCAGGCGTTGCCCCCGTGCCGGAGATGCTTAAGAAAGGCGTTAATGTTTCTCTTGCGGTTGACGGCAGTGCCAGCAACGATTCTTCCGACATGCTGGGTGAGGCAAGGCAGGCTCTTTTAGTGCACAGGATAAAAGGCGCTGACAGGATAAAACCGTTAGATGTGTGGAAAATAGCATCATGCGGCGGTGCAAAAGTACTCGGTAGAACCGAGCTGGGTTCGCTTGAGGCCGGAAAAGCAGCCGATCTTTTCATGGTTGATACAAATAAGCTGGGTTATGCGGGTGTGTATCCCGAACCTCTGGGACTTCCCCTTCTTACAGGGAATACACATATTGTTGATACGACAATAGTTAACGGGGAAATTGTGGTCAGGAACGGGAGGTTGACAAAATTGAACGAAGAGGAAATAATAGAAAGAGCCAATATTTTAGCCGCAAAGCTTTATAAATAGCCGCAATAAAGGATACAGATGAAAAATATAACCGTTGACCAGATAATAAATTCTTTAAACGAGCCCATGGCTTTAATTGATTTTGACGGCAGGATTATAGATGCGAATAAACCTCTTGCCGTTCTTCTGGGCGCAAACAAGAAAATTCTCATAGGCGATTATGCAGTTAATTACTGGAGTAAATCACGTCTTGACCAGATTGAATACGGCATAGAGCAGACAAAGAAAAAAGGGCGTCTTGATAACCGGGCCGCTGTGCTTGTAAATGTAAAAAACAGAGAGATACCGGTATCGTTTAACACGGCATTAATGAAGGACAAAAACGATAAGCCTTACGCGGTTCTTGTTACCGTAAAGGACATGAGAAGCTTGAGAAAAAACGTTTCCAGTCTCAAGCGCTCCAGAAATCTTCTTAAGGAAAAAATTCTCAGAAAGAAGCAGGATATAGTAGAAGCAAATCACCGCTTTATATCCCTTAACAAGCAGCTTGTAGAGTCGGAATATGAATTAAGAGTATTATTTAAACAGATAAAAGAAACCCAGCGTTTAAAATCTATTTATCTTTCGGGGTTAAGCGAAGAATTTTATAACCCCCTCCTGTCCATTACTGGCTTTACCGAGATGTTAAAAGAGAAGGTCGGCTCAACGCCTGAGACAGAGAAAGAATTTTTAAAAGACATAAAAAGGCATGTCGATTATCTTCTGGAGGTTTTAGACAACCTGGAAGATTTATTAAAAATTGAAAAAGACAGGATAAAATTAAACCCTAAAAAAACAGACCTGTTTGTGGTTTACAGCGGACTTAAAAATATATACCAGAATGTCCTGGAGTTTAATAAAAATATAGAGCTGGAATTTAGCTTCCCGTACGAACCTTTGCCCGAGGTTTTTGTTGACAGGGCAAAGCTGAAATTAATAATGATAAACCTGATAAATACCGCCATAGCTCATCTCGGAGAGGGCAGGATAGCCGTAAATGTGGTAAATGATTTCAAAAAATCAAACGTGCAGACAACCATTGAAGCGGCTTATTCGGGGGAATCATCCGATGATGTTTTGTTTGACAGGTTCAGCGAGCTTTTTAAAAGCAAAGAAAAAATGAGCGGACTGGGGCTTGAGAAAACGAAAAAAATAATAGAGTCCATGAACGGCGTTTTTTCTTTTGAGAGTCATGATGAAGGAAGGGTTGTGGCGGCTAAATTTACAACTCCTATTTTCACCATGAAAAAGACCCCTCAAACAGTAGAAATAGAATGATATTTATTTTTTCTTCTCTTCTTTAAAGTAATCGGCCGTCTTTCTTAATCCTTCTTCAAGGCTTACGCTTACTTTCCATCCTAAAACTTTTCCTGCATAGTTATTATCAAGGGCTATTTTATATACTTCTCCGGCCCTCGCGTCTTTATAAACGGGCTTTATGTCCGAGTTTAATGCGTCCGCTATTTTATAAAAAAGCCGGGTTACCGAAGTTTCTTCCCCCGTCCCTATGTTTATTATCTCTCCGCCTGCTTTTGCGAGTGCTTCTGTATTGGCGTTAACCACATCACCCACGTACACATAGTCCCTGGTTTGTTCGCCGTCGCCGAATATAAACGGGGATTTTTCCTCCAGAAGTTTGCCCGTGAATATCGCAACAACGCCCGCTTCCCCGTGCGGGTCCTGCCTGGGCCCGTATACATTAGCATAGCGCAGTATGGTGTAATCAAGTTTATACATATCGTGAAAATATTCTATGTAATGTTCAAGGCAGTGTTTGCTTATACCGTAAGGAGCAAGGGGCCGCACGGGATGCTTTTCGTCGCACGGCAGGTACTGCGGTTCACCGTATATTGCCCCGCCGGTTGAGGCGTATATTATTTTTTTTACTTCATACTTCCGGCAGAGTTCCAGTATTTTAATTCCGCTCAGTATGTTGGTATCGGCATCAGTAACCGGGTACTCAACAGATTTTCTCACATCAATCTGCGCCGCGTGATGGTTTACGATATCAAATTTATACTCGGCAAAAATATCTTCAACGCGTTCATCGCCTATGTCCATCTGGAAAAGCTGCGCGTTTGTGTTTAAATTTTTAAGTTTGCCGGATGACAGGTTGTCAATAACAACAACCTTGTGGTCCTTCTCTATGTATGCGTCAACAATATGAGATGCTATGAAACCTGCTCCGCCCGTAACCAGTATATTCATATCTTTAAAGCTCCTTTAACTGTAATTGATGTATAAAAAAATCTTTCTACCCGATTGCCAAAAAACCTTTAAAAGTGTAAAATAGGTTTTTGCCGGGCATTCGGAGAGGTGGCAGAGTTGGTCGATCGCGCCCGCCTCGAAAGCGGGTAGAGGGTGTCAAAGCTCTCTCGGGGGTTCGAATCCCTCCCTCTCCGCCAGAACGGTATATTATTGGTCCATTCATTGTTTTCTGTTTCTGGATTTGCTTTATTTTATATTGTTTATTGCTTTTTGGATAGGTGTACTATGGGTGTACTATAGGTGTGCAGTGCACCTATTTACAAGATTTTAAAAATAGGTATAATATAGGTATAGAGTACACCTATTTATGCAAAAAAGAGATGGTGAAAAATGTTTTATAGGTTAGAAAAACCAGATTTAACAAAGATTGATAAAGTTAAAGTATTTGATATTTTTCAAAAACATCTAGAGATTTTTGACTATCTGTATGATACTTTTTCTCCTTATGCCTATTGGGATAAGATTAAATATAAAAAAATTCCCGACTATATTTCGCATGAAGAATTTTGGTGGCTAGTTAAAATAATTAGAAATTTACCATCTTTTAAAAATAAGAATTTTATTATTGAAAATGAAAACGGGGAACATTTTGTTTACATGAAATTGCCAGGTATTGATAAATTTCTTCATGAAATGGATTTAGATACTGGTGGCGTTCTTGTGGGAGAAGGCAAAGATCTTCAGAAAATTAACAACCAGAAACTTATTTCTCGCGGAATTATTGAGGAGGCAATTGCTTCTTCGCAGCTGGAAGGTGCAAATACTACAAGAAAGCTGGCCAAGCAGTTCTTAAGAGAGGGTAGAAAACCTAAAAATAAAGCAGAGCAGATGATTTTAAATAACTATACAACCATGCAATTGATTGAGGAAAGTTATAAGAATAAAAAATTAAATGAAGATCTACTCTTTGAATTGCATGGGTTAATTACGAAAAATACGATACCAGAAAATGAAGTTGGCCGTTTTAGAAAAGATGAGGAAGAAATTATCGTGGGTAATCAAGAAGATGTTATTTATCATGGTCCTCCAAAGATAGATTTTGTAAAAAAAGAAATCAAAAAGTTTATTAAATTTGCCAACGATGAACTCAGAGAGCCATTTATTCACCCTATAATAAAGGCAATTATGATTCATTTTTGGGTAGGGTACCTTCATCCATTCACGGACGGAAATGGGCGTTTGGCGCGCTTATTATTTTATTGGTATCTTTTGAGAAATAATTATTGGGCTTTTGCGTATTTACCCATATCATTGATGATAAAGAAATCACCCCAACAGTATATGATGGCTTATGTGTATTCAGAGCAAGATGATCTAGATTTGACTTATTTTATTGATTATAACATAGAGAAAATAAAATTAGCTCTTGCAAATTTTAAAGAATATATAAAGAAACAAATTGAAGGAAATCAAGGCATTACGGATTCGTTAAGGGTGAAATATAATTTAAATGACAGGCAAATACAGCTTTTGCGGTTTTATAACGAAAATAAGAATGCGAGCACCATATTAAAAGTTTACAAGAATATTAATAAGATTTCTAAAAAAACAGCGATAAAAGATCTGAAACAATTAACAGATGCGGGATTTTTAATTCGCAGAAAACAAGGTAGAAAAATTTACTATTATGCCACTGAGAATGTGTCAAGCTTATTTGCTTGATCTGACATTGTAAAACTTAATTGACTCTATTGTTAAATTTTGTTAAACTTTTCTTAAAATACTTATTATTATTGAGTTTATATGAACATATTATTAATTAACCCTACTGGAGGCCCTCTTACCGATTACGGCGCTCTTGCCAAAGCCACGCCGGAACTTCCCCTTTTGGGTCTCGCTAGTCTGGCTACCGTTCTTACCGAAAAAGGCCATAAGGTCAGGATAGTTGATCTTCATGTTGACGAGCTTGGCGTAAAGGATATTGTTTCTATCGTCGGTGAAGGAAACTATTCGGTTGTGGGGTTTTCTGTTTATGTAACCACAATTAAAAATACCCTTGCTTTTGCAGGGGCAATAAAAGATGAACATCCCGGCGTTATTATATGTGTCGGCGGTCCCCAGGCCACGCTGGATCCCGATTTTTTTAACCAGAGTTTTATTGATTATGTGTTCAGGGGAGAAGCCGATTTTACTTTTGCCGATTTTATTGATACTTTGAAAAACGGAAGAAAGATAGATCATATAAAAGGGTGCTTGAAAAATGAGAGTGGATCTTTAAAAGGCAGTAAGGAACTTTCCCTTGTTGATAATCTGGATGATATACCGTTTCTGGAAGTTGATAAATTTTATGACTTAAAAAAATTTCACCAGCCCGCCCAGGTAAGGGGCAGGAAAGCCGTAAATGTTTTAAGCGTGAGGGGCTGTCCTTTCCAGTGCACGTTCTGCGCGGCAGCCAGCATAACAGGCAGAAAACTCAGAAATATAAGTGTTGGCCGTTTTGTTGATAACCTTGAGAGGTTAAGGAGTAAAGGTTTTGATTCTTTCATGATATATGACGATACCTTTACCGTTAATAAGAAAAGGGCGGTAGCCATAGCCGAAGAGATTATAAGGCGCAAGCTTAATATGGTATGGAACTGCTGGTCGAGAGCTGACTGCGTTGATGAAGAAACCCTGTCTGTTATGAGAAAATCCGGATGCTACCTTGTAATGTACGGGTTTGAATCGTTTAATGATAAAACCTTAAAAAGACTTAAAAAAGGATTCACCGCAGAGCAGTGTTTAAAAGCGGTTGAGGTTACAAAAAAAGCGGGGATGATAGCTTCCGCGAGCTTTATGATCGGGCTTCCCGGGGAAACGAAAGAAGATATTTTAAATACTATAAATGCCGCCGCTAAAACCAGGCTTGATATAGGGATATTCGGTATATTTGAACCCTATGAGGGCACGCCTATATACCAGGACTGTGTATCTTCGGGCAGGTGGATAAAGAGCAAATACAAGAACAGGCTTCTTCTTGATCAAGAGGAAGTATGGGTGCCCGATACCTTATCAAGGGAAGAGATTGAAAAACTTACACGCATGGCGTTTAATAAATTTTATCTCAGAGCTTCTTATGTTAAGAGTTTTTTGAAAATGCTCTGGCACCTAAATTGGGAGAGAAAACTGCGTCTTATATCAACCGGACTTGATTACTTTATATTCCAGAGGTTATTTTCTACCGCCAAAAACTTTGTTAAGGGGTCGCGTTTCAGATAAGTTCAAAATAGAATACGGACAAGAGCAAAATGGAAAAAATTAAAAACTATATCGCGTCCAAAAGGGAGGTATGGATATTTATCCCCGTTTATTTCGTTCTTGCCCTTATACAGGTTAAAACCAAACTTTTTCTTACCACGACATGGCTTGACGGCACACTTATACGCAATCACAATATGCTCCTGGGGTTTATTTACACGAATAACGAGCAGTCCCGCGTACTGCAGTATTATATCCCGGAATTTTTTAGGAATCTTTTTTCTTTATCCGTACCGGATGCTTATATCCTGCAGAGACTTGTATTTGTAACTCTGGCATTTATACTTTTTCATTTTTTCTTAAGGAAGTGGTTTTTACCCCCCGCAAGTTTCGCGGGCGTCCTTTTTCTCGCGGCAGTTATGCCGTTAAGCTATATTAACTACCTGCAGGAAAGTTCGTCTCTTCTTCTTGTAACATTTCTGCTCGGTCTCTGGGCTATCCGCGAGAATAAAGATATCTGGCTTGCCGCTGTGCTTCTTATTGGCGGATTAAACAATGAAACAATGCTTATACTCCCGGCGGGGTATTTTTTTTACCGCTGCAGAGAGGTGTCTTTTAAGGGTGTGTCTATGCTTTTAATGAGAACGCTTATTATAAGTTTGCCGGCGCTTTTAGCCATGGGTTTTATCCGTTACCTAACAAGGGCAAACGCCCACCTTGGAGGCGCGCTTCACCTGTATAAAAATCTTTACGGCATTAAAGAACAGATTGTTCTGGTTTTATTGAATCCTCTCCATTTTTATAAATACATTTATTTTTTTATTTTTCTCATATTCGGCTTTTTCTGGGTATACGCGTTTATGCGGTATAAGGAAAAACCTTTGTTTCTCAGGAGAGTAGGATTAATAATCCCCCTATTTATAATCATACATATGTTGACAGGGGTCATATTTGAAGTAAGACAGATGCTCCCATTGAGCTTTTTAATTATACCCATGGCCTTCTTCTATATTTTTCCTTCAAAGGAAGGTATTAATTAACTATAAGAATAATTATTCTTTAATAAGAAGGAATTAAATATTAAAAAAAAGAAAGAAGAAGACTTATGGATGAAAAAATAATAAAAGAAGTAGTAGATGAAGTAGTTAATAAAATTTCAGAGCAAACCAAGGTTAGCCCTGCCGGTTTTAACGAATATAATATTCCCATAGGAGTTTCTAACCGGCACCTTCACGTAAGCCGCGAAGATTTAGATATTCTTTTCGGTCAGGGGTATTCGCTTACAAATATTAAAGATCTTTCACAGCCCGGGCAGTTTGCGTGCGAAGAAACAGTTACTTTAATAGGCCCGAAAGGCGTAAAGGAAAAAGTAAGGATACTGGGGCCTGTAAGAAAAAACACGCAGGTTGAGATTTCAATTACTGATTCCTACCAGCTCGGAGTTTCCCCCGCGGTGCGTGAATCGGGGGATATTGAAGGTACGCCCGGGATATCCGTTTCAGGTCCGCGCGGCGTTGTAAAACTTGAAAAGGGAGCCATTATCGCTAAGAGGCATATACATATGACCCCGGAGGAAGCGGATTTATTCGGTGTGCGGGATAAGCAGGTTGTCGCGGTAGAGATTGCCGGTCCGCGCAAATTAATATTTGATAATGTTATCGTGAGGATCTCAAAAGATTTTAAACTGGATTTGCATATAGATACCGATGAAGCTAACGCAGCCGCAGCCACGACAGGAATGCGGGCAAAGTTGATTAAATAAATTTATCAAGCTGGGAGGTGAGAATAATGATAAATACTTACGAAGCTCTGGGTATGGTTGAAACAAGAGGTTTAACGGCGGCAGTTGAAGCGGCGGATGCCATGGTAAAGGCCGCTAATGTTAAGCTGGTAAGCTACGAAAAGGTCGGTTCCGGCCTTGTAACAGTTCTGGTAAGAGGAGATGTCGCGGCGGTAAGAGCGGCAACAGACGCCGGCGCAGCTAACGCCAGAAAAGTAGGAGAACTGGTGTCGGTCCACGTAATCCCGAGACCCCATAAAGACCTTGATGAAGTTCTTCCTATCGCTCCTCCGAAAGAAAAAGTAAAATAGTTTTTCTTTCGGCTGGTTATTTTTTAAAAAAATATCCCGTCCCGGCGTTATGCCCGGACGGGATAAGGGTATTGCTTTGGTTTTATACGGAGTGGCTTAATGAATCAAAAGGATTTAGTAGATATAATAACCAGAGAAGTTATCAGCAAATTTGATTCTACCCGGAAAAACAAAGATAAGTCCGTCCGCAAGAATAAAATGCTGGTTCTTGTGAATGAGCTGTTGGGCGTTAAAAAATTTACGGAAAATTTGTTAACTATGGAGGAATCTGATAACTGGGATTTCTCCTTTATTTTTATAGACGAAAAAGTTTCAAGCAAAAAACTCCTGTACCTGGAAGATCATATTGATGTAGTAAGCGATAAATCTCATATTAAAAGCGTTATCGGTAATTTTGATGCCGTATTGATAACGGATTTAAATATAAGCCAGCTTTCAAGTTCCGCTGCTCTTATCGGCGCCGATGAAGTGTCATCCCTTATAATAGACTGTATTTTTAATAACCGCCTTATTTACATAGGGGGCGAAAATTTTGATCCCGTGAAATTGACAAGCGTGCCTTTTCCCGTAAGGGACGCTATCCTGCAGAATATAAGGACCTTGAATTCATATAATATAAATTTTGTTCAGCTGGACGATATGCCCGGTATTTTAAGAAGGCTCTCGGGGGTAAAAATTTCTTTATCCGCAAAGAAGAAGATAATTATAAAAGACGACATATCAGAAGGCTTTCAGAAAGGGCTGAAAGAGCTGATTTTATATCCCGGCGATATAATTACGCCGCTGGCGCGCGATGAGGCGAAAAAATACGGTATTGAGATAACCGAGCGGCAATAACAAGGAGGAAGTTATGGTAATAGGTAAAGTTTTAGGCACTGTTGTCTGCACCCAGAAAAGCAGCAGGCTGGACGGGGTTAAGCTGCAGATTGTCCAGCCGATAGACGTGAATACATTGAAACTGGAAGGCAAAAGCCTTGTTGCTATTGATACGGTAGGCGCGGGAGAGGGCGAGATTGTTATGCTTGTATCCGGCAGCTCTGCCAGGCAGACAGAAACAACAAACAATACCCCTACGGATGCGGCAATTATAGCCATTCTTGATACCATAGAAGTTGACGGGAGCGTCCTTTACGATAAAAGCAAAGAGAGAATTTCGGGATCTAAGAAATAAAAATTCCGGAGGAGCTTATGTCACTGGATGAAAAAAAAGTTTCGCGTATAGTGGAAGACATACTTGAAAAAGTAATGACCCGCACCCCGCCGGCCGGTGCGGTTCCGGATGCGGGCATTAAAATTATGCCTGAGGTTGCCATGGAAAACGGGGCTTTTGAGACTGTTGACCAGGCTGTTGAGAACGCGGCTCTGGCTTTCAGGAAATTCCAGAAGATATCTTTAGAAACCAGGAAAAAAATTATTGAGAATATGAGAAAAGCCTCACGCGATAATGCCGTTATGCTTGCAGAGACGGCAGTCCGGGAAACGGGCCTCGGGAGACTTGAGGACAAGATAAATAAAAATCTTCTATGCGCGGATAAAACACCCGGCGTCGAAGATTTAGAATCAAAAGCGTTTAGCGGGGATAAAGGTTTAACATTAACAGAGATGGCTCCGTACGGGGTGATCGGAGCAATAACTCCCACAACCAATCCGGCGGCGACGGTTATAAATAATTCAATAAGCATGGTGGCGGCAGGCAATGCCGTTGTGTATAACCATCATCCCGGCGCCAGAAAGACTTCAATTAAAACACTCCAGATTCTTAATGACGCCATAAAAGAAGCGGGCGGTCCCGAGAATCTTCTTACGTGTGTTTTTAACCCGACAATAGAATCAAGTCAGGCGTTAATGAAGCATAAAGGAATAAGGCTTCTTGTCGTAACAGGCGGTCCCGCGGTTGTAAAGCAGGCCATGGGAAGCGGGAAAAAGACTATAGCGGCAGGGCCGGGCAACCCTCCTGTTGTTGTTGATGAAACAGCGGATATAGGGAAAGCGGTTAAAGACATCATTAACGGGGCTTCATTTGATAATAATATAGGTTGCATAGCGGAAAAAGAAGTATTTGTTGTGGAAAAAGTGGCGGAAGATCTTATAAGGAATTTTAAAAATCAGGGGCAGTACGAGCTTTCGGGAAAAGAGCTTGATAAAGTTATGGATATCATATTCCAGGATAAAGGCGCGGGATGCGCGCATCCTGTCATGAATAAAAACTTTGTAGGCAAGCCCGCGTCATATATAGCAAAGTCTGCCGGAATATCCGTTCCTGCTGATACCCGGCTTCTTTTCTGTGTAGTTGAGAAAGATCATCCTCTTGTTCTGGCGGAACAGCTTATGCCCGTTCTGCCGGTTGTAAGAGTGCCTGACGTGAAAAAAGCAATAGACTGGGCCGTGGAAGTTGAACACGGCGGAAGGCATACGGCAGTTATGCATTCTAAGAATATTGAAAACCTTCATATGATGGCCTGTAAAGTTGATGCCAGCATATTTGTCAAAAACGCTCCTTCGTACGCGGGGCTTGGATTCGGCGGGGAAGGATATACAACAATGACCATAGCTTCCCCGACAGGCGAGGGGCTTACATCCGCAAAGACCTTCTCAAGGTTAAGAAGATGTACTTTAGCGGATTACTTCAGGATTGTTTAAATATATGAGTAATTTTGTTGATAAAATAAAAGACGCGGGAGTTATCGGCGCGGGCGGCGCGGGTTTTCCTTCTTATGTTAAATACCAGTCGCCGGATGTTGATTATATTATCGCCAACGGTGCCGAGTGTGAGCCGTTATTATGTGTTGATAAACATATAATGGAGACAAAAGCAAAAGAGATTGTTGGCGCTCTTTCCGAAGCCGTTGAGTTTTTAAAGGCAAAAGGCGCATTTATCGCGCTTAAGGGAAAGAATAAAGACGCGGTAAAAGCGCTGGAATGCGAAATAAGCAAAATAGATAAAAGCAGAATAAAAGTTTTCATACTGGGTGATTTTTATCCCGCGGGTGACGAATTTGTAATGACTTATGAAGTTTTAAAAAGAATCGTTCCCGAAGGCGGGATTCCCATTAAGGTCGGGACGGTTGTAAATAATGTCTTTACTTTTGTGAATATATATAATGCTTTAAAGGGTATCCCTGTTACAGAGAGGATAGTAACGGTTAACGGCCGGGTTAAAGAGCCTTATACCGCGTATCTGCCGGTCGGTATCTCTGTAAAAGATGCGTTAAAACTTGCCGGAGGCCCTGAAGGCGGAGATTATAAAGTTATACTGGGCGGCCCCATGATGGGGAAGATAATTGATGACCTGTCACAGCCGGTTACCCAGACTACCAGCGGCATTATTGTTCTCCCCTCAGATCATGTCCTTATAAGAAGAAAAGAAAGAGCATTAGCGACAGAAGCAAGGATAGGGCGTTCCGCCTGTGACCAGTGCAGGATGTGTACCGACACGTGTCCCAGATACCTGCTGGGGCACGATTTGGAACCGCATATGATTATGCGCACCCTGCCGTACAAAAATATTTCTTCGGATACCGTCTCGTCCGCTTATCTTTGCTGTGAATGTAATCTCTGCGCGTATTATTCCTGCCCGCTTTTTTTATCCCCGGGTGTTATAGCTGCGAATCTTAAAAAAGAACTTGCGTCCGCGGGCGTAAAAAGACAAACTTCAAAAAAAGAGGATGATTACAGGATAAGGATATTCAGAAATTACAGGCGTATCCCGACGGGTAGATTGATATCCCGGATAGGGCTGGCTGATTACAAGAAAGACGCAAAGTTTAAGGATATTAAAATTGAACCATCAAAGGTGAAGATGCCGTTAAAGGCGCATATAGGCGCACCTTCAATGCCTTCTGTTAAGATCGGTTCAAAAGTTAAAAAAGACGAGCTTATCGCAAAAGCGCCTGAAGGGGCGCTAGGCGTTAATCTTTATGCAAGCATAGATGGAAAGATTGCTGATATAAAAAACGGATTTATTGAGATAATAAGGGAAAACTAGGAGTTTATTATGGAATTTAATGCCATAGGCATGCTGGAGTTTACAAGTATTTCGGCAGGCATAAACGCGGCTGATCAGATGCTGAAAACATCCAAGGTGATTCTTCTTGAAGCCCATCCCATATGTCCGGGTAAATATATGGTATTAATAGCCGGCGGTGTGGATGAAGTAGCCTCTTCCATAGAGGTCGGGAAAAGGACAGGGGACTCCTTTATGGTTGATGAAATAATTATTCCGAATATCCATCCGGGTATATTCCCGGCGCTGACGGCTTCTTCCGCAGTTTCTGATATTAAAGCCCTGGGAGTTTTTGAAACATTCTCAGCCGCTTCGGCGATTTCCTCCGCGGATAAAGCGGTTAAGGCCGCCAATGTTGAACTTATTGATTTAAGGCTCGCAAACGGCATGGGCGGCAAATCATATTTTACGCTGACGGGTGAAGTTTACGATGTTGAAGCCGCCATGAAAGCCGCTGAAGAGGAGCTTAAAGACAAAGGGCTTATAGTAAACAGCGTGGTTATACCGTCAACACATAAGGAATTATCAAAAGCGTTACTGTAATGTGAGGTGTTTTATGGAGATAGTCATAGGTTCTGATCACGGCGGTTATGCCGTTAAAGAAAGCATGAAAAAGCTGATAGAGGGCATGGGTTATAAATTAAGGGATTACGGGACATATTCAACCGATGCTGTGGATTATCCCGATTTCGCGCATCTTGTTGCCCAGGCGGTTTCACAGGGAAACGGGAATGTTCGCGGCATAATGATAGATGCCATAGGCGTCGCAAGCGCCATGGTAGCGAATAAGGTTCCAGGGGTGAGGGCCGCGGTATGCAATGATGTTATTTCCGCGAAAAGTTCGCGCGAGCATAATGACGCGAATATGCTTACTTTCGGAGGGAAGCTTATAGGACCGCAGACTGCCGAAGAAATAGTAAAGACATGGTTAAACACCGACTTTGCCGGCGGCAGGCACTCAAGACGCGTGGAAAAAATAGTGCAGGTGGATGATAAGTACAGAAAAACGTAATCTGGAGATATAAATGTTTTTAGGAAAAGTTATAGGCAAAGTGGTAGCTACGAAAAAATATTATAAACTGGAAGGCGGCGCGTTTTATATAGTACAGCCGCTGGACCAGTTTGAAAAACCGGTTGATAAGCCAATAGTGGCGATAGATTTTGTTCATTCTCACACAGGGGATATTGTTTACCTGGTAAAGTCAAGGGAAGCGGGAATGCCGTGGAGTATTCCCGGAGCTCCGCTTGACGCGGGAATTGTGGGCATAGTAGACAGGATTGTTAATGAGGAAGCATTATGATAGTCGGAAAAGTAACCGGAAATCTGTGGGCGACGATTCAGGACAAGCATTTTAACGGGGAAAAGATTTTTTTCGTCACACCTTATAACGCTTTAACCGGCAGATTTGAAGGCACTGCGGTGCTTGCCGTTGATACGGTGGGCTCGGGAATAGGTGATAATGTTCTTCTGTTTTACGAAGGCAATTCGGCAAGACAGGTTCTGGGATGCAGTACAACACCAGCGGAAGCGGTGATTGTCGGGTTTGTTGACGAGATAAATGTTAAGAAATAATAATATGGAAAACAATAAAAATAATAAAAGCTACATAGCCATATTAACAATGGTAATAGCGCTTGCGCTGATTCTGCGTTATTTTAAAGCAGATACCATGAATCTTTGGCTTGATGAGGCTTTCGGGTACTGGTTAAGTTTACAGCCCCTTTCAAATATTTTAAAATATATATACAATATGGATGCTCACCCCCCGCTTTTTTATTTTTTCCTGCACTTCTGGGTTAAAGCGGGCCATAACCCTCTTACTTTGAGACTCCCGGGCATAATTTTAGGATCGTTGAGCCTGATAGGCGTTTATCTTCTTGGAAAAGAGCTTATTAATAAGCAAGCCGGATTAATAGCCGCGTTTATGACTGCGGTTTCCGTGTCCTGCGTTATGATGAGCCGCGAGATAAGGATGTATGTATATCTTTCATTTTTTATTATTTTCGCGTTTTACTTTTTTGTTAAACTTTTTGACCGCCGGGAGGTGCCGGAATCGGAATATAATCCTAAACCCATATACTGGTTTTTATATATGATATGCATGGTCGCAAGCTGGTATCTGCATTATTTAGGTATCTTTGTGAGCGTAAGCCATAATATCATAGTGGCTTTATTTTATAGAAGGATAAATATAAGACACTGGATTTTATCCCAGCTTATTATTTTAATATGTTATATCCCGTGGTATAAATATCTGTTTTACCAGATTTTCTGCTCAAGAGGTCCGCAGGAAGCCACTTTCGGATGGAACGCGATACTTTATATATGGGACCTGCTGTTCAGTTCTTCAATGCTTCTATATCCTGATAAATACAATATGTGGTTTGTCTTTATAATATCGGCCTTATGCCTGCTTATACTGATTCTCTCAATTGTAAATTACCGCAAAGACAGATTTTTTCTGGCGGTGGTTTTTATAGGTTTTTACACCCCGTTTTTAATTCTTTATTTTAAGTCTCTTTTAACATCGCAGACTATATTCCAGTTGAGGTATTTTAATTACGCGCTTCCCTTGTATTTTTTAATCGTTGTATCGTCTTTTGTGACAAAGAAAAAAATAAACACATTCCTTGCCTTTATAATAATAGGGAGTTTTCTGGTATTTAATGCCGCGGGGCTGTATAATAAGTATTATGTTAAAGGATTTCAGGTGCAGAGATGGACAGAAGCCGTGGAATATCTGCAGGAACATTATAATAGTAATGACGCGATAATTATCCAGAGCTCTTTTCAGGCAATGCCGTTTAACTATTATTTCAGGCAGAAACATACAGAATATTATTTAACGGGAAAAGATGTTCCGGAATTAAAAGGAATACTCGCCAAACACGGCAGGATATGGATGGTTATGAGTTTTGCATGGCAGAGCGATTCGGAAAACAGGATAGCCAAATGGCTGTATGAAAACTGTGAATGGGAAGCGGTAAGGTATAAAAATTTTACGCAATCCGACGCGGATATTATCGTGATATTATTTACTCCAAAAAAGTAATTATATAATACAATCATAATGTGAGGTGCTATTATGGAATACAAAGAATTAGTTGAAGAAATTACAAGGCAGGTTATAGAAAAGCTGAAAACAAAAGAAGGAGGCGCGCCTTCCGTAGAGCCGCAGGCAAGCTGTTTCAGCCCTTCAAATCATCTCAGGGTAGGAGTTTTGTTTTCGGGCCGGTATGAGGACCTGGAATCTCTTTTGCGGATAATAAAAGGTCTCGGGGTTATAAGAAACAATCTCATGCTTATTGTTACGGGGCCCAACAGGGTTTGGCTCCCTTCAGATATGCAGGATGTATTCGGCAGGGTAGAGTACTGGGATCTTTCCCGTGCCCATTTTTATAAAACCCTTTTAAGCGAGTTTGATACTCTGGTTATACCTTTGTTTGAATTTACCCTTGTTTCCAACCTTGCTTCGGTATTAGATTCGGATCCGCGGGTTAAATTTGCTATGGAAGCTTTGAATTCAAAGAAAAACGTGTTTATAATTCCGGATGAACTTTTTAAAAATTCGTCTTTGGGAGATAAGCTCCAGCAGTCCATGAATATTCTTAATTCTTACGGGATAAGGTGTTTGAGTATATCAAATACATCTGTTTCTTCTCCGGGGTTGGAGAAATGCAGCGCGGTTATAGGCGAGTGCTCTTCATGCGGGCGCTGTGTGGAGTTTTTAAAAGGGCAGGTTGAAAACGTTGTTTCCTGCGGGGCAGACAGGATATCGTCAACCGTGGGCGTAAGCCCGGATAACAGTATGGCCTCAATGATAGACCATACTCTTTTAAAGCCGGACGCGACGCGCGAGGAGGTTATAAAGCTTTGTGAGGAAGCGAAAAAATACACGTTTGCCAGTGTATGTATAAATCCTTCGTACGTTAAGCTGGCTGCCGATATGCTGCGCGGCACACCTGTTAAAGTCTGCACCGTGGTGGGCTTTCCTCTCGGCGCCACAACTACAATGACAAAAGTAAACGAGACAAGGGATGCGGTGGCAAACGGAGCCACTGAAATAGATATGGTTATAAACGTGGGCGCGCTGAAAGCCAGGCAGTATGACATTGTAAAGGAAGATATAACCGGTGTTGTTGAAGCTGCAGGAGGATATATTGTTAAAGTTATTTTAGAGACGGCTCTCTTAACGGATGAAGAGAAAGTTAAGGCGTGCGGGATTGCGAAAGAAGCCGGCGCTGATTTTGTAAAAACGTCTACCGGCTTCGGACCCGGCGGCGCGACAGCCGAAGATATAGCGTTAATGAGAAAAACAGTCGGCAAGTATATGGGAGTTAAAGCTTCGGGCGGGATACGCGACTTTGAAACCGCCCAGAAGATGATTAAAGCCGGCGCGACAAGGATAGGGGCAAGCGCGTCTGTTGCCATAGTAAAGGGAGATAAGCCGTCCGGAAGCGATAAATATTAATCCATACTTAAAATATGTTAAGGATATAAAGGAAACAAAATGTCAAGATATTATTCTACAGAAGGGGTAATTATAAAAACAAGGCCCCTGGGAGAATCTGATAAGGTGTACACCGTTTTATCGGCTGATTACGGAAAATTTGAGGCAAAAGCCAGGAGCAGCAGGCTTATTAAAAGCAAGCTCTCCGGCAGTCTGGAAATATTCAGCATGGTTAAGCTTTATCTGGCCAGGGGAAAAAGCATGGATGTAATCACCCAGGTTGAATTGATTGATTCGCATTCTGATATAAGGTCTTCTTTAACAAAACTGGCGGCCGGATTTTACCTTCTGGAGATTTTTAATAAATCAATCATTGACCACGAAAAGGATTATAAGGTGTATGCTCTTTTAAAACAGGCCTTAACCCTTATATCAGGGCATGAAAATTTAGATATAATTCTGCGGGCGGTTGAAGTAAGACTCCTTTTTCTGCTTGGGTACCAGCCGGTTCTTGACAGATGTGTTGCCTGCAGCGGAAGAACCGCCAAACTTGATTATATAAATGTAACCATGGGCGGGCTCCTCTGCCAGGAGTGTTTTTTGAAGAACCGCGGCAGTTTTACCATATATCCGGCAACAAAAGAAGTAATGAGGTATTTTCAAAAATTTGATATCAATAAAGTAAACCGGATAAAGCTGACAGAAGACGTTATGAAAAACATATTTAAGATAAACACAATGTTTTATATGACGTATTTTAATTATAAAATAGCGTCTATTGATTTTATAAATAAATTAAAAGAAAAGCAAACGGCCGGGGTGTAATAAATGCAGAGAATTTTATGTCTTGATATAGGAGAAAAAAGGATAGGTCTTGCGGTAAGCGATCCTTTAGGCATTACCGCTCAGCCCATTGATTATATTCTTAATACCGGCAAAAAGAATGTCTGCGAAAGGATAAAAGAGCTGGTATCGGAATATAATATAGGTAAAATAGTCGCGGGGATCCCCTATAATTTAAAGGGGGAGAAAACCGAATCCACAGAAAGAGCGGAGAAGCTTTTAGATTTTTTAAAAAAGAACATAGAAAATGTGGATTTTGATTCCATAGACGAAAGGCTCTCCACGGCGCAGGCGCAGAACCTGCTTATTGAAGCCGACGTAAGAAGAAATAAAAGAAAAGAAAAAATAGATAAATTAGCCGCCTCTTTAATTTTACAGAATTATCTTAGTATAAAACAATGCAAAAGCGAGGGTTAAATAATGCATCTTAAAAAGCTTATTGCTTTTATTGTAGTATCTCTGCTCATTATTTTATCGGGTTTTGGATTGTATTTTTATTACCAGCTTTCTCCGGCGGGAAGGGGTCAGGAGAAAATATTGTGTATTGAAAGGGGCGAGAGCCTGGCGGGCACTGCATATATGCTTCAGAAAGAAGGATTGATAAGGTCGTCAAAAGCTTTCGGCTATTTCGCCAGATTAACCGGCAGTGAAGAGAAGATAAAATTCGGGGAGTATAAAATATCACCGAAGCAGTCTTCCCCGGACATATTAAAACAGCTTGTGGATGGCAGGGTGTATATGCATCTTATAACAATACCGGAAGGATTTACATTGAAACAGATAGCAAAAAGGCTTGCAAATGAAAAAATAGTACCCGAAGAAGATTTTTTGTATCTTGCTTCCAATAATACCGATATTGCAATATCGGATTATACTCCTCCTACTTTAGAAGGGTATCTTTTCCCAGACTCATATTATTTTTCAAAAGATTCCCCCGCCAAGGATGTTATAAACACGTTTGTGAATATGTTTAAGAAAAAGATTCTGCCTCTTTATGAGGCGGCAAAGAAGGATAATGATAAATTAATGTCTCTTGAGGATATTATTAAGCTTGCATCTATAGTTGAAGCCGAGACACAGTTAGATACCGAACGGCCCGTAGTTGCTTCTGTATATTATAATAGGCTGAATAAGCATATTCTTCTTCAGTGTGACGCCACAATTCAATATATACTTTCTGAACGCAAGATAAATATAAGATACAGCGATCTGGCCATAGATTCGCCTTATAATACGTATCTGTATCCGGGACTTCCTCCGACGCCCATATGCAATCCGGGCATTGCTTCCGTGGAAGCGTGTCTTTATCCGGAAAAAACTCAATTTCTGTATTTTGTAAGAAATGACAAAAAAGGCGACGGCAGCCATATTTTCAGTAAAACATATATTGAACATCTAAAAGCGATAGACAGCCACCAGCTGTATTAATATCAGGAGTTATTATGTTTAAACTGCTAAAACCCGATTTATACGTAGAAAAAGTGGAAAGAATAGATTTGAAAGTATTTAAAGAAAAAGGATATGACACCATAATCCTGGATCTTGATAATACGCTTGTCAGCTGGAAAAGCAAAAAGGTTTCCGATAGCGTGATAAAGTGGCTGGATACCGCCAGAAGCTTAAAATTTAAAATGTGTATAGTCTCAAACTGTCTTCTCGGTGGAAGGGTAAAGCATTTAAGCGAGAAACTCTCCATCCCCTACATACCTAAAGCCGTAAAACCCAGGACCAAGGCATTTAAGCGCGCTTTAGATCTTTTAGGCAGTTCCCCGGAACGCACGCTTCTTGTCGGGGATCAGATGTTTACAGATATTTTGGGCGGGAACCGCATGGGTCTTTTTACTATCATGGTAAATCCCGTTGATAAAAGGGAATTCGGCGCCACGATTATACAGAGAATGGCGGAAAAAATAGTTTTAAATAATTTAAGAAAAAAAGGCGAGCTTAATTCGGATATTTAATATCTTTCTTTATTTTTTTTGTGCTTGTTTTTACATCTATTTCCTCATATCTAAAGGATTATATTTTTCAATATAGAATCTAATATAAAATATTAAAAAATAATTCTTAATATTCTAAATTAAAGGAGTGCATTATGGCTCAAAGCGGAAAACTTGAAACCCTTGGCGAACTTCTGGTTGACAAGCAGTTTATTACGGTTAAGCAGCTGGAAAAAGCTCATGAGAAAGCGGAGAAAAGCGGCACCAGCCTGCGCAAAATACTTGTTTCTATGGGTTTTGTTTCGGAAAATGACATAAGCCAAGCCATAGGCGATCAGTTGGGCATAAAATTTGTTAATTTAAACGAACTGGAGCTTGACCCTGATTTTGTTAAATCCGTGCCTGACCATCTGGCACAGAGATATAAAGTTATACCCGTTGACCAGAAGGAAGAAAAATTAACTCTGGCAATGGTTGATCCCACAGACGTAGTCGCTCTTGATGATATAAGGCTTGTTACCGGGCTTAATATAGATCCGGTTATTGCCACCGAAGAAGCCGTTAATTCCGCGATAGCCAGATATTACGGCGTTACGGATATTGCCGAAGCGGAGGAGACTGTAAAAGACATAGCAATTGACGCTCACGGTCCGCTGGAAATTGAGGAAGGCAAAGAAGAAGAGATATCGGTTGACAAATTAAAGGAACTTGTGGATGAAGCGCCCATTGTGAGAGTGGTAAATTTAATTATATCACAGGCGATTAACGATAAAGCTTCGGATATTCATATAGAGCCCGACGCGAAAAGCGTAAGAGTAAGATATAGAATTGACGGAGTCCTTCACGATGTTATGAGCCCGCCTAAACATATCCAAGCCCCTATGGTATCGCGTATAAAAATTATGGCCAATATGGATATAGCCGAACGCAGGATTCCCCAGGACGGCAAGATACACTTAAGGCACGAAAAGAAAGAGTATGACCTGCGTGTATCAAGTCTCCCGGTTATATACGGTGAAAAAATAGTTATGAGGATACTTGATAAAAGCTCTATAATGCTTGGACTGGATAAATTAGGATTTTATTCGGAGATCCAGGGAGAATTTGAAGATATAGTTGAAAAGCCGTACGGTATGATACTTGTAACAGGTCCCACCGGCAGCGGTAAATCAACCACTCTTTATTCCTGTCTTCATAAGCTGAACAGGGGAGATAATAATATCATTACGATTGAAGACCCTGTTGAATACCAGCTTCCGGGAATTAACCAGGTTCAGGTTAACGAGAAAGCAGGGCTTACTTTCGCGAACGCCTTAAGGTGTTTCTTAAGGCAGGATCCCGACATCATAATGGTCGGTGAAATCCGAGACTCGGAAACAGCCAAGATAGCCATTGAAGCGGCGCTTACCGGCCACCTTGTATTAAGCACCCTGCATACTAATGACGCGGCCGGCGCCATAACAAGGCTGATTGAAATGGGTGTTGAGCCGTTTCTTGTCGCCTCATCCGTTATCGGTGTCCTTGCCCAACGCCTTCCGAGAGTTATATGCTCTAACTGCAAGGAGGCGTATAATCCTCCGGCGGAGTCCGTGCGCAAGTTCGGATTTGCCGCGCAGTCTGATTCACAGGTAACTTTTTATAAAGGTGTGGGATGTGATAACTGCAAGCAGACAGGCTACAAAGGAAGAACCGGCGTTTATGAGCTTCTCCCGGTTTCGGACAGGCTCAAAGGTTTGATTTTAAAGAAAGCCTCAACCAATGAGATAAAACAGGCTGGCGTTGAAGAAGGAATGAAAACCCTGCAGGATGACGGTTTGAGAAAAGTGCTTGAAGGCGTGACCACAATAGAAGATTGTTTAAGAGTCGTATATGTTGAAGGAGACGCGTTTTAAGGAGCTTTAGTTATGGCAACAGAACATAAAGAAGTCAGCATGAATGACCTGTTAAAACTTACGATGCAGCGCAACGCTTCAGACCTGCATATTACAATGGGCCTGCCTCCGATTATAAGGGTAAACGGAAAGCTCACCCCGACAGAATATCCCAGATTAATGCCGGAAGATACAAAAAAGCTTATTTATTCTATTTTGAGCGACAAGCAGAAAGAAAAATTTGAAAAAAGTCTGGAACTTGACTGTTCGCACGGTTTAAAGGGATACGGCAGGTTCAGGGTAAATGTTTTCAGGCAGAGGGGTTCGGTATCCGCCGCATTAAGAGTTATTTCCCAGGAAATACCTTCAAGAGAAGAGCTGGGTCTTCCCGAAACCGTTGAAGAAATCCTCCACCGCCCTAACGGCCTGGTGTTGGTTACCGGCCCTACCGGCATGGGTAAGTCCACAAGCATAGCCTGTATGCTTGATATGATAAATGCCACAACATCCCAGCATATAATTACAGTTGAAGATCCGATAGAATACATACACCACCATAAAAAGAGCATGATAAACCAGAGAGAACTCGGCCAGGATACTTACGCATGGTCTAACGCGTTAAGGTCCGCATTGCGCGAAGATCCCGATGTTATACTGGTCGGCGAGATGAGGGATTTAGAGACAATATCATATACTTTAACGGCGGCCGAGACGGGGCATCTGGTATTTTCAACGCTTCATACCTGTGATGCGGCACAGACAATAGACAGGATAATTGACGTTTTTCCTCCTCACCAGCAGCAGCAGATAAGGGTTCAGCTGGCGGCCGTACTGGTAGGTGTTTTTTCCCAGCAGCTTATACCCCATGCGAACGGCACAGGAAGAATTCTCGCTCTGGAAGTCCTCCAGGCTTCTTCAGCCATTAAAAACCTTATAAGGGAGGGGAAGACATACCAGATTTACAATGCCATACAGACAAGCTCAAAGGATAAAATGCAGACAATGGAGCAGGCCCTTTACGGATTATATAAGAAAAACCTGGTAACCCTGGAAGACGCTTTAAAAGCCACGAACCACCCGGCTGAATTCAAGCATATGCTGGATAAGATAAACTGAGTTAAATTCCAAACAGGAATTGTTTTAAATAATTTTATAAGAAAAAAGGAAAATACTTTATAATATTGAATATAATAATAATTGTTTTTTAGTGTTTTAAATTGATAATGAAAATTTAAAGCTCGGAGGTGATATATATGTGGTGGTGGTTAGTTCCTTTAGCAATAATAATAGTTGGAAACCTGTCAAAAATATAAATATGGAGGCCGTATAGATGCCTACTTTTCTTTATGAAATTAAGGATAGTCACGGTAATTTAAAAAAGGGCAGCATAGATGCCCCTAATTTGAAATCCGCTCAGCAGATACTGCGGGATTCAAATTATGTAATACTTAAGTTAAATGAAAAAACAACTTCTGTTGCTCAAACAGATGTTTTTGCATTTATGAATAAATACAGAAGGGTGAACGATCAGGCACTGACCGTATTTTCCAGACAGTTTGCAACGATGATTAATGCGGGTCTTGCAATGGTAAGATGTCTTGATATTTTATCGGAGCAAACCGAAGACAAAAAGCTCCAGCAGACCTTAATAAGCGTAAGGAAAGACGTGGAAGGCGGCGCGACCCTGTCAAGCGCGATGGGGAAACACCCCCTGGTTTTCAGTACCCTGTATGTGAGCATGGTTAAGGCGGGCGAGATGGGCGGTGTTCTTGACGAAGTTCTTGAACGTGTCGCCAATTTTATGGAAAAAGACTTCAGTTTAAAAAAGAAAGTAAAAGCCGCGTTAACATACCCCGTTGTTATACTTGTAATGGCATTATTAATAGTCGGTTTTCTTGTTACATATATTCTGCCTACTTTTGTTAATTTATTTAAGAGTATGGATATGCAACTTCCCCTCCCCACTAAGATTTTAATGGCAATAACGGAAGCGTTTCATAATGTCTGGGCCGTTATGGGCATATTTGCGGCGCTTGTTGTTATAATTATTTTACTCAGCCGGTATGTAAGGACAGATACCGGCAAGCGCCAGTACGATATGTTAAAGTTAAGCGTACCCGTATTTGGTATGCTTAACAGGAAAGTCGCGATATCAAGGTTCTGCAGAACTTTAGGGACGCTTCTTTCTTCCGGCGTGCCAATTATGCAGGCCCTGGAAATAGTCGGCAAGGCTTCGGACAACGAAATTTTATCCATGACGGTAAATAAGATAAGGGATAGCATAAGAGAAGGCGAGAGCATAGCCCAGCCGCTTGGTTCAAGCGGGATGTTCCCCCCCATGGTTACCCAGATGGTTGCGGTCGGTGAAGAAACGGGAAGCCTGGATTCAATGTTAGGCAAGATAGCGGATTTTTACGATACGGAAGTAGAATACATGCTTGCTTCTTTAACCTCAATGTTAGAGCCCATAATGATAGTCGGCATGGGCGCGATAGTAGGCTTTATTGTTATATCGGTCTTCCTGCCGCTTTACCAGCTTGTGGGTCAGTTCGGATAAAGCAGTCAATTTGCTACGGTTTGTGTTTATATAGGGGCGTAACTGATAATTGCGCCCCTATCTTAATTTAAAAAGTTAATACAAATACTATATGAACGGATTTAAGAATGAAAGAATACAGAATTTTTAATATTCCATTGATTGTATATATATTCATACTGGCATTATTTTTAAGACTTTACAATCTCGGTTTGCCGAGCATATGGGTTGATGAGGCATTCAGTATCTGGGTCGCGAAATTTGATATGGTTCCCCTCGTGCAGTTTATAGCAAAAGATGCGCACCCTCCTTTATATTTCATGCTGCTTCATTTCTGGGTTAAGCTGTTCGGCACAGGGGAGTTTGCAGTAAGGCTGTTATCTGTTTTATTCAGCATGGGGTCTCTTTGTTTGATTTATGCTGTATCTAATGTAGTATTTACGGATAAGAAATACGGTCTTCTTGCTTCTTTCCTTTTCGCCATATCTTCTTTTTCAATAACGGGCGCGGATACAGATGTAAAGATGTACAGCATGCTTACATTCTTAACAATTCTGTCCGTATATTTTTTATGCAGGATAATAAAAGAGGCAAAACCTTATTTATGGATTTTATATACCTTAACACTGATGCTGGCATTATATACTCATTATTTTGCGTTTTTTGTTATATTTGCTGAGCTTGTATGCATTATTCTATTTTACAGGGATAAAAAAGGCACAGATGAGAATGCAAATAATAATATGTGGCCAGGAATAAGGCCTGCTGTTATTATAGGGCTTATTATGCTTGTAAGTTTTATCCCGTGGGTTAAGCCTTTTTTTGATCAGTCATTTATTTTTGATAAGGGGGAACATCTCCCTAAAGCTACATTTTTTCACTTAGCTAACCTTTTTTATTATTTTTTCACTCCGATTCTTTCTAAGCTTGATTCATTTTTTGCTCCTTTTGCGCATTTAGCGATTTCTTTTGTGTTCATACTGAGTTTTATCCTGATGGTTTTGGGAGGAGTGAAGCTTTCTAAATACAAAAGCGGCATTGTTTTGCTGGTATCTTTTCTGATAATTCTCCTGCTTCCTTTTCTTGTATCCTGCATGGCGGCCGAGAAGCATGTTTTCCAGGCCAGGTATATGACTTTGGTTTTCCCTCTATTTACCATCATATTTACCTGCGGCATTTTAAGTCTTGAGAACAGGTATTTAAAATATATTCTTATTGCCGGCTTTATATTTTCCAACCTTATTTTTTATTATCTATACACTAATAATTCCGATTACTGGAAACAGAACTGGAGAACAGTAGTAAGTTATGTGGAAGAAAAATCCCGGCCGGGGGATGTTGTATTCCTTCAGGTTTCATATAACGCTTTGCCGTTTAATTATTATTATAAAGGCGGCGCGTTTAAGCTTTCGGCCGCGCAGAAGAATACGGGGATCCCCGAATGGAGATATAATTTCAGCTATACAGACGAATATTTATTAAAAGGCGGTCTTCCCCAGTATCATTTTGACAGTTACGACCCCGCTTTTTTAAACTGGGCGGCTAATCTTCATAACAGAATAATATATATTTTAAACATAGAAGAGTTTGGAGATCCTGACAGAAAAGTTTTAGGGTGGCTTTCTAAAAACTGCATTTTTTTAGAAGGGATAGAAGTTGTGAATATAAGTCAGGGACAGTCGCGTGTAACGGTCGGTATATTTGAAACCAAAACGGAAAATGAGAAACAATGAAGGAATATAAATTTTTACGCCTGCCTTTATTTGTGTATGTATTCTTTCTGGCGTTATTTTTGAGGTTATATAATCTTGGGGCCCCGAGTATATGGGTTGATGAGGCATTCTGTGTATGGGCCGCGAAATTTGATCTTCCCTCTCTTTTAAGGTATGTATCGGCAGATGCCCATCCTCCTTTATATTTTATACTGCTTCATTTCTGGATTAAATTATTCGGCGCAGGGGAGTTTGCGGTAAGGTTATTATCCGTAACTTTCGGCATGGGGACTCTAGTTTTGATTTACAGTCTATGCAATGAAGTTTTCCGGAATAAAAAATACGGCTTGATTGCTTCTTTATTATACGGGGTTTCATCATTCTCCATAGTTGATATTGATACTAATGTGAGAATGTACGCGATGACGGCGTTTCTTATTACGCTTTCGGTATATCTTCTATGCAGGATAATAAGGGAAGAGAAGCCCTATTTGTGGATTATATACGCATTAACTTTGGTATCGGCATTATACACGCATTATTTTGCTTTTTTTGCGATATTCGCCGAAATTATATGTATTGTGTTTTTTTACGGAAGAGGGGGATCTGCAGATAATAACAAATGGCCGGGAATAAAGCCCGCTTTTATTATCGGGTTTATCCTGCTTTTATCTTATATCCCCTGGACTAATCAGTTTTTCGCGCAGATTTTTATTTTTCCTAAATCCGGGTTTAACCGCGGGCTTAATATTTTTGACATTGCGCAGGTTTTATATTTTTATCTTACGCCTTTTATTTCCAGGATTAATATATGGTTAGTATGCGCGTCGGCGATATTGTCTTTTATTCTTCTTTTCTGCGGAATAATAAGGATTTCAAAATACCGCTGCGGCTCCGTTATATCTTTAATCTTTGTTACGGTGTTTATACTTCCGTTTATTATATCTTTAATTCCGGGACAGCGCTGTATTTTCCAGTTGAGAACATTAACAACAATTTATCCGTTGTTTTTAGTAATATTAAGCTGTGCCGTTATGGAATTAAAGAATAAATATCTAACCTATTTCTTAGTTGCAGTTCTTATTGTAATTAATTCTGTTTTTTATTTTCAGTATATTAATGATCCCGGATGCCGGAAGCAGGACTGGAGAACAGCTGTAAGCTGTGTTGAGGAAGAAGCCCGACCGGGTGATGTTATTTTAATACAGGCTTCGTGCAACGTGCATCCGTTTAATTATTATTATAAGGAAGGATTATTAAAGGTTTATGTTCCGGAGCCGGAGCTGGCCGAGGGAATATGGTTTTATAAACTTGATTATAATGATAAATATCGGGCAGAGGGCGGATGCCCGCAGTATTTAATAGATAATTTTAACGAAAGTTTTTTGCGCAAAATAGCACAGTCATGCGGTAGAATTATTTTTATAGCCAATGCCGAAACGCTTGTGGATCCTCAAAGAAAAGTATTCGGGTGGTTAAATGGAAACTGTGTTTATTCGCAGGGCGTCCGGGTAGAAAGCTCTTACCCCGGGTACTCTAATATTTTTATCGGTATATTTAAAACAAAGCATCAGTAATGTTGCTTTGATCTAAAAAACAACCATTTTTAAACGTTTTTCACGCCTTTTAAAATACTTCTTTTGACCGATATACCTTCTTATAAAGCTGTGCTATTATATAAGTGGAAGAAGGGATCGAACTTTTTTACATACATATTATATAAAAAAAGTAGAAGGAAGGAGGTGAATAAAGTAAGATTCTTGTAAAGTTAAAAGGGCGCAGACGGAAAAAAACAATCGCAATTATCATTCATCTTTCATTCAGCAATCCTGAAGCTCCCTTTCTAAGCGTAATTTTCTGTAGATTTAAGGGTTTTTTCCGTTTATAGAAAAAAATACTGTTTAAGAAGGACTTTTCCTTTCTTTCAAGAATCTTAATAAAAAGCAAAAGAAAAATGGGGAAAGATTCCCATTTTCTATTCTTAAAAAGGAAGGGGGTGAATATTAGATGCGTAAGAAAAGAAAAGGTTTCACATTAATCGAACTTATGATTGTTATAGCCATTATAGCCATCTTAGCAGCAATCCTGGTCCCGAACTTCTTAAGAGCAAGAGCTCAGGGCAATGTGACAGCTTGTAAGAGCAATGTCAAAAACATGGGTACAGCTCAGGAAATGTATGCTACAGACAACAGCGGCCTTTATGCCGCAACCTTAGCTTCGCTGACAACTCCTATAAGCTATCTGCAGACACTGCCGACATGTCCCTCATCCGGTGCATATGATTTATCAACCGTTGCAGGTAATACCGCATATACAGTATACTGCTCAGGTACAGTACACAGCGGTGTGGGCGGCGTTACTTCAGCCAATCAGCCGAGCTTTGACTCAAGCCAGGGTTTATTACCTAAGTAATAAGGGTTTTAGTTAATAAGTTCAAAAACAATCCGCCTCTTTGAGGCGGGTTGTTTTTTTTAATAGGATTTTGATAAGATGCGGGGAATAGTAAAATTATATGTCAAAGAATTTTTATAAAATTATATTTGCATGTATCTGTTTTTTCGCGCCCTTGTTTTTTTTAATGGCAACAGACGATGTTTTTCTGCTTAATAAAACACTTCTTTTTAATTCCCTTCTATTAATAATATGCCTGTACTGGTTTTTTGATGTTCTAAAATCAGGAAAAATCGATTTCAGCTTCAATATTTTAACGATTCTAATTGTCTTATTTGTTTTGGACATGGTCATTGCAACGGTATTTTCTGTGAATCCCGTTTTAAGCTACGGGTATTTTTTAAACTGTCTGAGTTTGTTTATATTTTTCCTGTTTGTGAGCAGCAAGCTTTCCCTTAATGATTTTGAACTTATGGCCAAAACTTCAATTGCGGCGTGTGTTATTATTTCCGTGTATGCTGTTTTTCAGTTTATAGGTCTGGATTTTATTGACTGGTATCCGAAAGAGATAGCCGGTTCAAGGCCGATAGGGACTCTGGGAAACCCCATATTTTTAGCTAATTTTATCGCGGTAATCGCTCCGTGGAGTATTTATTATTATTTCAAAGAGAAACGTTTTGTATATACTCTCGCTTATATTGTTTCAATTGTTGTGCTGTGTGCCGCATTATATTTAACTTTCTGCAGGAGCGGTTTTCTGGCATTTGTTGTTTCTCTGGGTTTGATGTTTTTTTTGAAAAGAGACTGGTTTAAAAACTTAAAAACGGACGGACGCTCAAATATTTTAAAACTATTAATTTTATTTTTTTTACTTATAAGTATTCCTGTATTTATCCAGAATACGGCTATTAACAAAAAAACAAATAAATTAATTGAAGAAAAAATATATACTCCCGTAAAAGCGAAAGACGTGAATATATCAACGAGAGTTTACCTGTGGAAGAGCGCTGTAAATTTAGCGATGGACGCTCCTTTTACGGGACACGGTCCGGACGTTCTTCCTTTTGTGTATACAAAATACCGTTATATGGAGCCGGTTGAGATACGCGGCAGGATTAAGGCCCCGGCGCATGTTCACAACCAGATTCTGGAATATGCCGTTATAGGGGGGATACCTCTTTTTGTCATTGTTCTTCTTATTATATTTATATTTTTTAAAGACTGTTTTAAGACAATCTTTAAAAACAATGAAGGAAAAGATATTCTTATCCTTATAACATCAGGCGCGGTTTCTTACTGGGTAGGAAATCTTTTTGTTTTCAGCGGTATTTCCATTGATATATTATGGTATGCTTTTATGGGCTTTTTAGTTATTGCCGCCGGGCGAAGAGTTGTAATTAAAACAGGGTCAAAACATGTTCTAATTGCGTTGTTTTTGCTGGCGGTAGTAGTATTTAATTTTTATTACAGTTTAAAGTTATGGACTGCGGATTATCATTATAAAAGCGGGTTAAGGTTTTCCGCCCGGAAAAATTACGTGAAAGCCATAGACGAATTTAACAAAAGCATGAAGATCAACCCTTATAAATCCGTTTACATGGAAAAAAAGGCAAAAGAGCTGGAAGGATTATATACATTAACAAAAGACCCTGTTTTTTACTACGGCAGTAAGAATTCTTACCTGCAGGCTCTGGAGGTAAATGCGCTTAATTCATACGCATGGGCTGATCTCGGGAGGCTTTCCGCTTGCGCCGGAAACCTGAAAGAATCGCTTGATTATTATCTTCAAGCATTAAAGCTTGATCCCTATAACCCGGTTATACTGTCGGATCTTGCCACAACGCTTTATAACGCGGGAAAAAGAAAGCCGGCAGAGTCTTATTATCTGGAGAGTTTGTCAATTTACCCGTATTCTTCATTAACCAGTAAAAATTTAGGCATGCTCTATAGTGATGAAGGCAATTATGAAAAAGCCCGTATTTATTTATTAAAAGCCCTGGAATATGAGCCGGATCCGGAAAAGAAGCAGAAACTGGGAAAAATAATAATTGAGCTGGATGCCAAAAAATAATTAATATA
>JBDRKI010000070.1:0-5896 GCA_043814095.1 Armatimonadota bacterium
ATTAAAACTTCCGAATTCCTCGCAACCCTGTACTGCGATATTCCCAATCTTATATTATGCGTTATTTTATTTTCAGCAATGGCATCATTTTCAAACATAATAATTACTTATTAACTATGCGGTTTACAGATGCCGCCACATTTGACGGCTGGAACGGTTTTACTATAAAATCTTTTGCGCCTGCCTGGATGCATTCAATAATCATCTCCTGCTGGCCCATTGCGGATATCATCAAAACATTAGCGCTGGGATCAAGCGATACTATATCCTTTATGGCGTTAACTGCGGTAACACCATCTATTTCGGGCATTATTATATCAAGGGTAACAATATCGGGTTTTAATTCTTTATAAAGTTCAACCGCCTCTTTGGCGTTCTCTCCCTCCCCGACAATTTTATGGCCTTCCTGCTCTAAAATATCCCTTAATACTTTTCTCATAAAAACCGCATCGTCTATAATTAATATATTTGCCATTGCTCCTCCTTGATTAATACCCTGTCTATTCTTTTACTGCCCTGCCTATTTCTTCCATTTTCTGGGGCTTTAATATTTCTCCAAGGTCAACCAGTATCAATAACCTTTCCTCTATCTTAGCCACGCCCCTTATATAATGGTCTTTTACTTCTGTTTCTATAAGCTCGGGGGCTCCCTCAATACAGTCTTCCGGTATGGTTATAACTTCAGGCACCTCATCAACTATAAGCCCGACAGTCTCCCCGTGAACCTCAACGACAACTATCCTTGCGGTTTTAGGAAGCTCGTCTATCTCAGCCATTTCAAACTGTTTAGACAAGTCAATAACCGCTATTACCTGCCCCCTTAAATTTATGACCCCCTCTATAAAGCCCGGAGCTTCCGGTATATGGGTAATATGCATCATCCTGACTATCTCTCTTACCTGAGAAATATCGACACCGAACTCTTCATCCCTTAATTTAAATACAACCAGCTGTGTTTTTACAGTAGATGCGTTGGTTTCTTCTTTTTTTGCCATATCATTCACCTTCCCTTATATAAATATTAAGCTTCTTCGTGTTTGGCAGTAAATTTATTTTCTTTCTTTATGGTTTTCTTCAGTATAGGCTTGTGAAATTCTATATCCTGCCCGACCTTAAACCTGCCGACCAAAGTTCTCAAGCTCATAGCCATATCGGCAAGCTCTTCGGCAGATGCGGAGAGTTCTTCCATTGAAGATGTCATCTCTTCTGTTGAAGCGCTCGCTTCTTCTGTCGCCGCGGCCGTCTCCTCAGATGTAGATGCTATATCAGACACGGATTTTACTATCTGCTTGGCGCCTGCGGTCTGTTCTTCTGTTGCTTCTTTTATCTCACGGACCATTGCCGATGCATTCTGAACATTCTCCATAATTTCGGCAAGAACCGAATCCACACTCATTATAACATCACGGCCCGAACCCACATCTTTTGATACCTCATCCATTGATTTAACAACGGATTCTGTCTCCTGTTTTATCGTTCTTATAAGCTTACTTATCTCATCAGCGGCTTTTGCGGAACCCTCGGCAAGCTTCCTTACCTCTTCCGCGACAACCGCAAACCCTCTGCCGCTTTCTCCTGCTCTTGCGGCTTCAATGGCGGCGTTTAACGCAAGAAGATTTGTCTGATCGGCTATATCGGTTATAACCTTAATTATATCGTCAATCTCCTGGGATCTCTCACCGAGCTGTTTTACAACTACTGATGATGATTCAACTGAATTATTTATAGCGCCCATCTTCTCCACCGCGTCTTTAGCGGCTTTCCCGCCTGACTGGGCGGATGATACGGACTGGTCTGAGGCAGATGATGCTTTAGCCGCGTTATCTGCAATGGAATTTATTGACATGCTCATACCTTCCATCACCTTGGTTGTTTCTTCAACTTTCTGAGCCTGGACTTCCGCGCCTTTGGCTATCTGCTGTACAGTTGATGCGGCTTCTTCAATTGTTGCGTTCATTGCCTGAGCGGTAGCAGATAACTGCTGGCTTGATGATGAAACCGTCTCTGCCGTGCTCAAGACAGATACAACAGTATCTTTCATCCAGTCAAGCATTTTCTGGAACGCTTTTGATAAAGCACCCATCTCGTCTTTAGTTCCAAGCTCTATCTTCTGATCAAGGTTGCCTGTTGTCACAACTTCTTCTGTTGTCTGTATAAAAGTATTTATGGGCTTGGTTATACTCTGTATTATCAATAATGCAATTACGATACTGAGAATTATCACAAAAATTAAGATTATTGTTATGGTAAAAATGGCTGACTTTTCTATTTGCGCGCATCTTTTTATATCATCATCAACATCCTGCATAGATGCTTTTGAGATATTCTCGCCCTGTATTTCCAATTCTACGGCTACGGGCTCCATAAAATCGGCATATATTTTTACTGCCCCTTCTTTGTTTCCCTTGGCGTATTCCGCAAGAACCTCTTTCGCGTAATTATGAAGCTTTATGTGTGATTTCTCCATTTCATCATACTGGGAGGCAAATTCGGTATTTTTGCTTTTTGCTTCTTTAAGCCATACCCCGAACTTACATTTATCCGGGTCCATCTCACACCCGCATTTTCCGCCCATAATAAGGACGTTCTGTATATCATGAACCCAGGTTGTTTTATCTCCCATGGCTTCATCAAGAGCCATATCGCCGTGCAGTGCTTCTATAGTATGCTTGTTTATGGCGGCTGTGGAATTAAAAGCATTATATGAAACTATACCCATAATACTTACAAGCACTATAATAATCAGAAATCCTAAAATAAGTCTTGCTTTTATGCTCATTTACGCCTCCTGTACTTTCTCTTTAGATTCTGCTTTGGTTTTAAAGCCTTTTTTAAGATTCGGTTTATGAAAATCTATATTTTCACCGACTTTAAACCTGCCGACTAAAGATCTCAATCCCATAGCCATATCGGCAAGCTCCTCAGCAGATGCGGATAGTTCTTCCATTGAAGATGTCATCTCTTCGGTTGAAGCGCTTGCTTCTTCTGTAGCGGCGGCTGTCTCTTCTGATGTAGATGCAATATCAGATACCGATTTTACTATCTGTTTTGCGCCTACTGTCTGCTCTTCTGTCGCCTCTTTTATCTGGCGCACCATTGCCGAAGCATCCTGCGCATTCTCTATAATCTCGGAAAGCACGGTATCCACGCTTTTTATAACATCTCGGCCGGAACCCACATCTTTTGAGACCTCATCCATTGATTTAACAACGGATCCTGTCTCCTGTTTTATCGTTCTTATGAGTTTGCTTATCTCATCAGCGGCTTTTGCAGAACCCTCGGCAAGTTTTCTTACCTCTTCCGCGACAACCGCAAACCCTCTGCCGCTTTCTCCTGCTCTTGCGGCTTCAATTGCCGCATTTAAAGCAAGAAGATTTGTCTGATCGGCTATATCGGTTATAACCTTAATTATATCGTCAATCTCCTGGGATCTCTCACCGAGCTGTTTTACAACTACTGATGATGATTCAACTGAATTATTTATAGCGCCCATCTTCTCTACCGCGTCTTTAGCGGCTTTCCCGCCTGACTGGGCCGATGATACGGACTGGTCTGAGGCAGATGATGCTTTAGCCGAATTTTCAGCAACGGAATTTATTGATAAACTCATGCCCTCTATGACTTTTGTGGATTCTTCAACTTTCTGGGCCTGGATCTCCGCACCCTTGGCTATCTGCTGTACGGTTGATGCGGCTTCTTCAATTGTCGCGTTCATTGCCTGGGCAGTTGCTGATAACTGCTGGCTGGACGATGATACGCTTTCTGCCGTCTCAAGGATAGATATAACGGTATTTTTAAGGCCTGTTACCATATTTTTAAACGCATTCCCGAATAAGTCTTTATCTGATTTAGGTATAACATTCTGGTCAAGATCGCCCGCTGCCATCTTCAGCGCAATTGCCGACATATCTTTCATCCAGTCCATTGTTGATCGGAATGAATTCGCAAGAGCACCCATCTCATCCTCGGCTTTAAATGCAATCTCCTGATCCAGGTCTCCAGTCTGAACAATCTGATTCGTAGTTTTTATAAGTAAATTAATCGGTTTTGTGATAGCATTTATGATTATATATGCTGTTAGCACGCCGCATGCAAGAATAAGCAGGAGCATAACAAATATTAATACTGTAGAACTTTTTTCCAGACTCTTCTGAATTTTTATGTTTTTATCAACCTCTGTCATAGAGGTGGCAGAGAGTCTTTCTCCCGTATCTTCAAGCTCTATATCAAGAGGCTCCAGTTCTTTTGTGAAAATCCGTTTTGCTTCTTCTTTATTTCCTTTTTTATATGTATCAAGCACCGTAATGGCTGTTTTGTGCATTTTATCATGGATCCTGCCCATATCAGCACCCAGCTTCATTACTTCGGAATGTTCGTTTTTTAAATTAGCAAGCCACCTTCCTATTTCACATTTATCGGGGTTCAGCTCCCCTTCAAAAGTCCTGTCAAAAAAGACTTGACTCTCTATGCCGTTAATCCACTTATATTTTGCACCGAGAGCTTCATCAAGAGCCATATCGGTATAAAGTTCTTCTACCACATGCTCATTTGTGACATTTATTGCTCTTATTGTCCTGTAAGAGACAATACCCAGCACAAGCACCAGCGCAAGAATAACAGCAAACCCTATAATCAGCTTATTTCTGATTGTCAGTTTCATAGTCCCTCCTGTTTTTTGCTTTTCATTTTATATTTTTTCATATATCTTATTCTTACGGTCCAATACCCGGAAATAATTCTGCATCTCGCCCCAGACTGTTTCTATCCTACCCATAACCAGGTACCCGTCTTTATTAAGGGATTTATAGAAATTACTAAATACTTTCTGCTGGAGCTCCCTTGAAAAATAAATAAACACGTTCCTGCATAAAATTAAATCCATATATTTTAAAGGTACATCTCTTACCAAATCGTGATATTTAAACCTTGTAATAAGCCGCAGGTTGTCACTTACGGCGTATTCGGAGTTTTTAGTATGGTTAAAAAACCTGCGCATAAACTTAGCGTCCACGTTTTTTAAATGAACCCCGAAAGCGTATATCCCTGCCTGGGCTTTTTTAATTATCTCCCTGTCTATATCCGTGGCGAATATGGAAACAACAAAATCCGAGAACATCCGCTCGCCCAGAATGTCGTATAAAAGCATTGCCACAGAATACGCTTCCGAGCCGTCAGCGCACCCGGCTGACCAGATGCGGATTGTTTTCTTCGTCCTTCCTTCCTTGCCCCTTATAATATCAGGCAGTATATCTTTTCTTAAAACATCAAATACTTCTTTATCCCTGAAAAACTCCGTAACGTTTATTGTCAGGGAGTTTAAGAGCTTATCCAGCTCTTCCGGGTTCCTTTTTATAAAAGCGGCGTATTCCGCATATGTATGCGTGTCCGTTGAGCGCATACGCGACGCAATACGCCTCTCAATGCATTTCGGCCTGTACTGGGTAAAATCAAGCCCCCTGTCAGCCAGAACCCTGTTTAATAATGTATAAAGCTCTAAATTCTCCATATTATATACAGACCTGCTCTGCATGCGTTAAAAATACAGATATCTTTTCCGGATAAGCTAAAAAGAAGGAGACGGCTGCATTTTTTATCATTTTTTTTACACTCACTCACTTTATGAAAAATAAAACCAGGGGATTTTTAACAATCTCCCGGTTTTTACACTCTATTTATTTTTAATGTACGGCTATTTATTGCTGCAATTTAATATATATATTATATATATGTTTTAATTATCCTTCCTGTTGGGGTAAATTTATTCACCGCCTATGTAATACAAAAATGATAATGTCCTAATTAACCAAAGTAGAAATGTCACAAAATTATAGGTCATAATATCCTGTAAAGGGAGGGAATTATGACCAGAGAGGACATTATCATGTGTAAAGCTTTT
>JBDRKI010000071.1:0-8815 GCA_043814095.1 Armatimonadota bacterium
GCGCCATTTATTTCTTTTTTTCTAATTAACAATCAAAAAACAAAGAAAAAGAATTCACAAGGAAAAGAAAAGAGTCTTACTATGATTAAAAACAAAAAAGATGATAAATATTTTATGAAACAAGCCATTAAAGAAGCGGAAAAAGCCAGAAAGAAAGAAGAAGTTCCTATAGGGGCCGTTCTTGTTTTGGAAGATAAAATTATATCAAGAGGACATAATTTAAGAGAAACAAAAACCAACCCGCTTTACCACGCGGAAATAATAGCTGTAGACAAAGCCTCTAAAAAATTAAAAAAATGGAGATTAAGAGGAACAAAGCTTTATGTGACAATAGAACCGTGTCCCATGTGTATAGGAGCCGCGATAAATGCCAGGATAAAAGAAGTTGTATACGGAGCGCCGGATCCTAAAGCGGGCGCGTGTAAAAGCATAATGAACATCCCCTTTAACAAAAAATTGAATCATAAAGTCAAAGTAAAAAAAGGAATATTGGAAAAAGAATGCAGGGAAATAATACAAAAATTCTTTAAAGAATTAAGAAAAAAAGGGAAGAAATAAAAAAATTACTCTTTTTTATTTTCTAAGGCAATAGAATTATTAAATATTATGGAATTAGGTATAAGAAATCTTTTGCCTTTTCCCTGTACAGTTGTATACCGCAGATCTATATCAAGAACCTCTCCTTCGGATCCGGTAACGGAAATATAATCACCTATCTGAAACGGCTGGTACAGAAGAATAAGCATACCGGCAAGAATATTGGAAAGAGTGTCTTTAAGGGCAAATCCCAGGGCAAAACCCGTAAGGCCCAATCCCGCGACAAGGGCGGAGACATTAATACCGAAAGTTCCGAGAGCGGTTATAATGCCGAAAATTATTAACCCTATCTTGCATGTCTGTCCCAGAAGATCCATTACCCGGGCCCTGGAAGGCGAAGATTTTTTTCCTATCTTCCGGAAGATGCTCTCTGCGAGAATTCCCGCCAGCCAGAAAAAAAGAAATATAAGAAGCTCATCCATAAGACTGCCAATAAAGTTTTGAATTTTTTCCTGAGTAATTAAAATTTCAATATTTTTCATAAGAATATTTTTTCTACAAAGGCATAAAACTTACCTTCTTGATAGGGGATATTTTATATAAAAACAGAACCGCAGGTTTTTATCCCCCCCGCGGAGAAGAAGTCCCTATAAAAACAAAAGGAGGAACCATGTCCTCGGTTAAAGATTTTTTCAGCGCATCTGACAGAGAAAAAATTCTGCAGGCGGTAAAAGACGCCGAGAATAGAACCTCAGGAGAGATAAGGATAAGAATAGAAGAAAAAGCAGAAGAAAATCTTCTTGATCAGGCCCGCAAAGCGTTTGAGGCGCTGGGATTAAGAAAAACAGAACTCCGCAACGGGGTGTTGTTTTTTATCGCGGTTAAAGACAAAAAGTTCGCGGTTTTAGGAGACGACGGCATAAACGAAAAGGTTCCCGGAAGTTTCTGGGAAGACGTGAAGAATATGATGCGGGAGAATTTTAAAAAAGGCCTTTTTGCTCAGGGAATAACAGAGGGCATAAATCTTGCGGGAGAACAGCTGGCCGCCTTTTTTCCTCACGAGAAAAAAGATGTGAATGAACTGCCGGACGCCATTTCTTTTTCAGGGGAGGAAGAATGAAAAAAAGCAAACTTCTTTTAATTTTTATATTTGTATTTATGTGTATAATGTTTTATCCTCTCTCCGGCGAAGAAGAGCTTCTTGATAACGGATATCCGAAACCCTACAGTAATTATGTAAATGATTATGCTTCTGTTATGGACAAAACCGACGCCGAACTTATAATTCAAAAATTCGCCGAACTCAGGAAAAAAGAAGGAATTGAAGGAGTTGTGGTGACCGTAAAATCCTTCAAGGATTACAGAACGCCTGATAAAACGATAGAGGAATTCGCGACAAACCTTTTTAACACATGGGGGGTAGGGGACGGCAAAAAGAATAACGGATTCATGATACTCTTTGCCAAAGGCGACAGAAAATGCCGCATAGAGCTCGGAAAAGGATACGGCAGGATTTATGACGCTAAAATGAAGCAGATTCTTGATGAAAAAATGATACCTCTTTTCCAGAGGGTTCTTTACAGCAGAGGAATATACGAAGGATCGATGGCTGTTCCGGAAGAGCTTTCCCGCAATCCTTCCACGGGAGAAAAACTTTCTTTCTATAAATGGCAGATAATATTCATAATTATAGCCGTACTGCTTCTTGCCGCGGGCATATCCTGCTTTATATCCGGCAAAAAAGGATGGGGATGGGTATTTTTCGCCGTTCTCGGCGCGCTCTTGATGTTTGTTCTGGGGATGCTCGCCAAAATAGCGGCTTCCGGCCCGTCCGGAGGAGGCAAGTCTTTCGGAGGCGGGGTGAGCTTCGGCGGCGGCTCTTCTTTCGGAGGAGGAGCAACGGGAAGCTGGTAATTAATCTCTGTTCGGATGCCGGGGCAGTCTTTCCCCGTAATCTATAAGAATTCTGTCGTATTCGCTGGTCATAAGGGTTGATGAGATTATGAAATCCGCGCTTGCCCTGTTGCATGCGATGGGAATATTATAGACAACGGATATCCTGAGAAGCGCCTTAACATCAACGTCATGGGGCTGGGGCTGTAAAGGATCCCAGAAAAAGATTACAAAGTCTATGTCCCCCTCTGATATTTTAGCGCCCACCTGTTGGTCTCCGCCCAAAGGACCGCTTCTGAAAAGATGTATTTTAAGGCCCAGCTTTTCCGCCAGTATCCGGCCGGTTGTGCCGGTCGCGAAAAGTTCGTGATAAGCAAGCAGCTCTTTATTAAAAGTTGCCCACTCAAGAAGGTCCTGTTTCCTGTTGTCATGCGCGATAAGGGCTATTTTTTTTCTGTTTCCCATACGGGCTTTGCTGGTTTTCATAAAAAATCTCCTATATAAAGGTTATGAAGAAAAATTCACGATAAATAAGGAAAACCCCTCTTTTATTATAAACAAAAAGATAAAAAACAAATTAAAATTAAATTAAAAATAAAAGGATTTTTACCCCAGACATAGAAAACAAGGGATTGATTTTAAAAACAATCAAAAACAAAGAAAAGGAGGTGAATTATTATGGCGACAAAAAAAACAACAAAAAAGACAACTAAAACTTCAACAGGCAGAAGCACGGGAGCTTCCACAATGACAAAAAGCAGGCCGGCATTAGCAGATACGAGCAGAATGATAGAAGAAAGAGCATACTACAGCTACCTTGAAAGAGGAGGCTCTCACGGACACGATGTGCAAGACTGGTTAAGAGCGGAAAAAGAAATAAGGTCAAAAATACGGAATAACTAAGAAACAGAAATAAAAAAATACCTCCTCCAAAACAGGGGGTATTTTTTATCGGGAAATTACTATAATTTTATCTTTATCCTTCTTAAGCCCTAAAACAGCTGTCAGTTTTTCTTTTAACTCATTTATTTTTGTTTCATCCATATCCTTGGGACAGTAAAGGTATATTTCTGTTCCAGAATCTTTTTCAAGAATATTGAATTCCACATTTTTGTATTCTGCGATTACCTGTTTCGCGATTTCTTTGGAGTCAGACCTTCCAAGAACAAGGGCTTTTTTAGACATAATCCCCGCAGGGGCCTCATATGCTTCTTTTGCCGAGTAAAGCGCATCAGCGGATGTTTTAGAAGCGGCAGAGAGAGAGGTTGCGGGTTGTATGTGTTCGGCGGGAACCGCTTCCGGCAAAGCTGTTTTTTCTGCGGTTGTTTTGGGAACGGAAGGTTTTTTTGTTTTAGATGCTGCCTTGGGGGCCGAAGCTTTTTTTGCCGCAATTAAGAGTTCTTCTTTTTTCTCTTCCGGCGCGTGGACGGTTTTTTCTGCGGCCGTTTGTGCTGCTTCGTAAGAGTAAAGGGCTTCTTTTGCGGGAATATCTTTCTTGACCGCCACATCCGGCTTCCATAAGAATACATACAGGGCGATGCCGGCGCATAAAAGAAGCGCGAACACATAAGCGAACTTTAGAGAAGGGAGCAACGACGCCTTCTTTTCTTTTCCGGGAAGAACGGGATATTCGGACCTTACCGCGTTTTTAATTATCTGAGGAGTTTCTTTTTCCGCTCTTTCCGGCTGCAGGGGCAACAATTCTTCCTGTTCTTTTAATATTTCATAAGCCCGGGCGCAGGAAGAACAGTATTTCAGATGCTCTTCCATATCAGTATCTTTTAAGTCTCCGGAAGCAAACCTTACAAGAAGGGATTCTTTGGGACAGAACGCTTCTTTGTCTTTAACAAGCATGAAAGATAATTTTAATTCTTCAAGTTCTTTTTTACACCCGGGACATGAAGAAATATGATCATTAAAAGAAGACAAATCTTCTTTTAATGATTTATCAAGATACAACAACATTTTTTCTTTACATTCCTGGCAGTTCATATTCTTCTCCCGGCTCTCTATTTATATTAGTCGTTAAAACTAACATAAAATTTCTTTAAAGACTCCAAACATCTCTTAATCTGTATACATACCGTTCCAAGGGGAAGCGAAAGCTCAGCTGCTATTTCCCGGTAGGATTTGTCGGCAAAAAACCTTAAAAATAATACTTTTTGACATTCTTTTTTAAGTTTTTTCAATGCCCGCCGCACCTTATCTTTTTCTTCGGCTTTTAAAATTTCTTCCTGGGGCCCAGGGTTTCCGGACGGCATCTGTATAAAGCCTTCTTCTTCAGCTGATTTTTTCTCCTCCAGGGAGATTAAAAGTTCATTTTTTATCCTTTTTTGGGCAAGGGCAGCCCTTAAGATTGAGACGCATTTGTTCTGGGATATCCTTACAATAAAGGTTGACAGCTTGCATTTGTAATCAAAGCTTTTCAGTGCTTTTACAATCTCAATAAATATATCATGAACCAGGTCTTCCGCGTGGCTGAAATCAAAGCCCCATTTAGGATTAACAACAACGCTTTTGATAAGATTATAATACCTTTTATAAAGTTCGTCCCAGGCGGTCTGATCCCCTGAAAGGCATCTTTTTATTAATTCTTTTTCACTTGTTTTCTGCAGCATAAGAAAGGTATTTCAATAAAGGGGGAAGATTTTCCTGCGAAAGGATAAAAGGATAATTATATAAAAAACAGTATTTTAAAACCTTAAAGGGGTGTTTTTATGAAATTAGACAAACTTATAAAAGTTGCCGAAGGAAAAGAAAGGGCCGATACTGTTTTAAAAAACGCGAAAATAATAAATGTCGCGTCCTGCGAAATATACGAAGCCGATCTTGCCATAAGCGAAGACAAAATAGCCGGGATAGGGAAGTATAAAGGAAAAAAGGAAGTAAATCTTAAGGGAATGTATCTTGCTCCCGGGTTTATTGACGGGCATATCCATATAGAAAGCAGCAAAATCACGATATCGGAGTTCGCGAAAACAGTGATCCCCCTGGGCACGACAACCGTTGTAATTGATCCTCACGAGATTGCCAATGTTTTAGGGCTGGACGGCATAAAGTATTTCATAAACAGCGCGGAAGGGTGCCTGCTGGATGTATACATAATGCTTCCTTCGTGCGTGCCGGCAACTCATCTTGAGACATCGGGAGCGAACCTGAGAAGCACGGACTTAAAGCTTCTTTTAAACGAACCCCGGGTTTTAGGGCTGGGGGAGATGATGAATTATCCCGGAGTACTCGCAGAAGACAGGGAAATCTTAAAAAAGATAAGGTTGTTTAAGGATAAAATCATAGACGGGCACGCCCCTTCTTTGACGGGCAAAGAATTATGCGGCTATATAGCCGCGGGAATTCATTCCGATCATGAATGCACAACGGTTAAAGAGGCGAAAGAAAAATTAAGGATGGGCATGCACATAATGATAAGGGAAGGTTCCGCCGCGCAGAATCTTAAGGATATACTGCCCCTTGTAAATTATAGAAATTCCAGGTTTTTCTTTTTCGTGACGGATGACCGCAATCCGCATGATTTAATAGAAAAAGGGCATATTAATTATATAGTAAAGTCGGCCGTAAAGCAGGGACTTCCTCCTATTCTTGCCATACAGATGGCGACAATAAATACGGCGGAATATTTCAATTTGAGGAACATAGGAATGCTTGCTCCCGGGATGCAGGCAGATATTGTTGTTATGGAAGACTTAAAGAAAATGAAGATAAACAGAGTCTATAAAAAGGGAGAGCTTGTCGCGGAGTCCAGCAGAACAATTAAGAAAATTCAGTATCACGAAGCCATTAAAGTAAGGGGCTCCGTTAACGTAAAATGGCTTGAGCTTTCCGATTTCCGCATAAAGGCGAAAAAAAGCAAGGCAAATGTAATAAATATTATACCCAACCAGATTGTTACAAAAAAGACGGTTGAAAAAATCAAAAAAGAAAAAAGCCTGGCCTGCGCGGACCCGAAAAGAGATATTTTAAAGATCGCGGTAATTGAGAGGCACATGGCTTCGGGAAGGATAGGGCTCGGGTTTGTTAAGGGGTTCGGGCTCAAAAAAGGAGCGATTGCTTCTTCCGTGGCGCATGATTCACACAATATTATTGTCGCGGGCACAAACGACGAAGACATGCTCTTTGCGGCGGTCGCGATTGTTAAGATGCAGGGCGGGCAGGTTGTTGTGGCGGATAATAAGATTTTAGAGGCGCTGCCCCTGCCGGTCGCGGGCCTTATATCAAGGGGGTCCGTTGAAGAGGTAAGGAATAAGTCCCACGCGCTCACAAAAAAAGCAAGACAGCTGGGATGCGGGCTTGAAGATCCTTTTACAACGCTCTCGTTTCTCGCGCTCCCGCCGATACCCGAGATAAAGCTCACGGACAGGGGGCTTGTGGATGTGGCGCAGTTTAAGATAATTCCGTTGTTTGTATAATAAATCATCATACCGGGAGTCTATATGAAAAAATTAGCCATAGGAGTTGCCGGGGGCACGGGTTCCGGCAAAACAACCGTCGCGAAAAATATTTATAACGCGCTTAAGGGCGAAAAGGTTTTAGCCGTAAACCAGGATTCTTATTATAAGGATCAAGCCCATCTTTCAATGGAGGAAAGAAAAAAGATAAATTATGACCACCCGTTCGCGTTTGATAATGATCTTTTAATTGAGCAGTTAAAGGAGCTTTTTTCCGGCAAAGACGTAAGTCAGCCGGAATATTGCTTTACAACCTATACCCGCACGGAGAATACCAAGATTCTTAAGCCGAAAGAAATATATATTATAGAGGGCATACTTCTTCTGGAAGACAAAAGGATAAGGGAGCTTTTAGACATAAAATTGTTTGTTGATACGGACGCGGATGTCCGGTTTATAAGGAGATTAAAAAGAGACGTTAAAGAAAGAGGAAGAACCCTGGATAATGTCGTTGACCAGTATATGGGCACCGTGCGCCCCATGCACCTTCAGTTTGTCGAGCCCACCAAAAGATACGCGGATGTCATAATCCCCGAAGGCGGATTGAATAAAGTGGCGATAGATCTGGTTGTTGCCAGAATAAAATCACTTCTGGCGGGAATACATTAAAAGAGCCGCCTGCGCGGCTCTTTAATTCTTTATTTCTTCTTTTTAAGTTCGCCCAGAACTTTGTCGGGTGTAAACGGGGCATGTCTTAATCTTATTCCGCATGCATTGTAAATTGCGTTTGATATCGCGGGCATGGGTCCGTTTATGCCTATCTCGCTTACGCTTTTTGCGCCGTAAGGGCCTGTTGATTCATAAGTGGGAACAAGTATCGCTTTTAATTCCGGCATATCCGATGTTGAGAATATTTTATAATCAGAAAGATTTGCGTTTAAGAGCTTTCCTTTGGAGTTGAATATGAATCTTTCGGTAAGGGCGAAGCTCAGCCCGTTTACAACGGCGCCTTCCACCTGGCCTTCGGCCAGAGTCGGGTTTATTGCTGTTCCGCAGTCTGTCGCGGCGACATATTTTAATAATTTTACTTTTCCTGTTAATGTGTCAACTTCAACTTCCGCGAAATGGGCAGAAAACGGCGGGGGAGAGGCGTGCGTTATGTGAGAGCTTGAGCCCATTATCTGGTGCTGGTTTGAGATATATAGGGAGTGATATGCTATGTCAGAGAAAGAAACTTTCTTTTTGGATTTTTTGCTTAAGACATGTTTGTTCTCCAGGTAAAGATCTTTGATTTTTTCTTCCAGCATTTCGGACGCGACTTTTAAAATCTGTTCCTTAATGTTTTGGGCCGCTTTTATAACGGCATATCCTGAAAGATAAGTTGTGCTTGACGCGTAAGCTCCAACGTCAAACGGGGTTATATCGGTATCGGAAGAATAAACGATCATCTCTTTTTCGGTTGTCGCGAGAACTTCGGCGGCTATCTGCGCAAGGATAGTATCGCTCCCGGTGCCGAGATCGGTTGCTCCGACCAGCAGGTTGAAAGAGCCGTCATCATTCATTTTTATAAAACAAGCGCCCATATCAAGCATGGGCACGCTTGACCCCTGCATTAAAGCGCACATGCCGATACCCCGGCGGTATCTTCCCTTTTTGGGCAGTTTGTTGCGTTTGTCCCACCCGATTTCTTTAGCTCCGAGCGTCAAGCATTCCGAAAGCCCGCAGCTGTCAATTTTTTGCTCTACGCCCTTTTTGCCTTCACCGAGTGCTTCAAAAACAGGAGAACCCTCCCCGCTTTTTATATGGTTTAAGCGTCTTAATTTTACAGGATCCATGCCGATCGCTTCGGCCATCTCATCCATCTGTATCTCCATCGCGAGATACCCCTGTGTTGCGCCGTAACCGCGGTATGCGCCGCCTACCGGCAGGTTGGTGTAAACGGACTGTCCTTCAAAGATTATGTTTTTGCACCGGTAAAGAGG
>JBDRKI010000072.1:0-15980 GCA_043814095.1 Armatimonadota bacterium
TATAAAGGCAGTATGATAAAAGAATATTTCTTAAATTACGAGTGCATGAACAATAATTTCACGATAAACTTAAAATCCCAGAGACAGATTATACACCATGACACTCATTCAGATGACTGGAATGTTACTCTTGTTGATACCGGGGTGGACACAAATACCGGCGGCAGGATAAAGAAAATAGAAAAATTCATAAAAAATGACACTTTTATGGTAACTTACGGCGACGGTGTCGCCAATGTAAACATAAAAGATCTTTTAAAGTTTCATAAAGACCACGGCAAGATAGCCACATTAACCGGGCTTCATCCTATATCCAAATTTGGGGTTTTTCAGAAAAACGGCCCGCTGGTCACAAAATTTAAAGAAAAGCCCAAGATGGACGACCTTGTAAGCGGCGGGTTTTTCGTGTTTAAAAAGGATTTTTTCAACTACCTTGACGATAATTCTATATTAGAAAAAGAACCGATGGAAGTGCTTGTGCAGAATAAGGAGCTGGGAGTCTATACCCATGAAGGATTCTGGCACTGCATGGATACGTTTAAAGATGCAATGACATTAAACGAGATGTGGGAGAATAAATCCGCTTACTGGAAAGTCTGGAAGAGTTGATATTTTGGGGGAGGGTAATAAAATGAAAAGTTTCTGGAAAGGTAAAAATGTTTTTGTGACGGGAGCTACCGGTTTTCTGGGCTCCCATATAACCGCGAGCCTTCTTGGAGAAGGAGCAAGGGTTATCGCTCTTGTAAGGGACTGTGTTCCTGAATCTAATTTTTACCACAGCGGTCTGGATAAGAAAGTAATAACCGTACGCGGCGAGCTCGAAGATTATTTTTTAATTGAGAGGATATTAAATGAATACGATATTGATACTGTATTTCATCTTGCTGCTCAAACGATTGTATCTATAGCCAACAGATCTCCTATATCCACTTTTGAGTCTAATATAAAAGGGACATGGAACCTGCTTGAAGCAGCCAGGGTATCGGAGACGGTTAAAAGAGTTGTCGTAACTTCATCAGATAAGGCATACGGCGACCACGAAGTCCTCCCTTATACCGAGAAAAGCGCCCTTTTGGCCGAATTCCCGTATGATGTTTCAAAAGCATGCGCTGATATGATAGCCCAGTCTTATGCCAAAACATTTGATATGGGTGTTATTGTCACAAGGTGCGCCAATCTTTTCGGGGGCGGGGACCTTAATTTTAACAGGATAGTGCCCGGAGCCATATATTCGGCGTTAAAAGGGGAGAACCCGGTTATAAGGAGCGACGGCAAACTCGTAAGGGATTACCTTTATGTTAAAGACGCGGTTTACGCGATAATGCTGCTGGCTGAGAAAGCCGGAGAGTATAAAGGCGAGGCTTTTAACATAAGCAGTGACAATAAATTAAATGTTCTTGATATTACCAATAAGATAATAGAGCTTATGGATAAATCCCATCTTAGTCCCGAGATATTAAATAGTGTTAAATGCGAGATAAAAGCCCAGTATTTATCAAGTGATAAAATAAGAAAGTTAATGAACTGGTCGCCTAAATATTCTCTTGATAACGGGTTAAAAGAGACCATAGACTGGTACAGGTCATACGCAAAGCAATCTGTTGCGGAACAACATGTTCCGGAACAACCCGTATCAGTGAATTAGAAAAAGAACTGACTGTAAATTATTATTAAGGCGGACCATGTGTCCGCCTTAATAATAAAATATAACAACATATAAATAATAATAATGTTTAAGGTGTAAAATAAATGGATTTAAAGGATAAAAAGATATTAATTACGGGCGCTAACGGTTTTGTGGGGGTTAACCTTTTAAATAAACTGGAAAAGTATCATAAAAATATATACGCCGTAATTGAGCCTAAAACCGATATAGAAGCGGTTAAGAATATAAAATATGAATATATAGACATAACAGATCAGAAGAATTTAGAAAGCTATATAAAAAAAGCCGAACCCGATATTGTTATACACCTTGCGGCATATATTAATAAAGACATGTCTGAATCCAATCTTGTAAAATCCACTAAAATTAACGTAGGAGGGACTCTTAATATTCTTGAAGCCGTAAGCGGGGTAAGTAAAAAAACTTTATTTTTGTTTGTAAGCACGGGAGAAGTTTACGGGCCTTTAAAACAGGTATCTTTTAAAGAAACAGCCAGATGCAGGCCGTTATCAGTGTATTCAATAACAAAGTTCTCGGCAGAGGATGCATGTTTAAGATATCATAAGGAATTCGGCTTCCCCGTTATTATTGTAAGGCCGTCAGTTATATACGGGCCGCACCAGAAAGAAGGTATGTTTGTACCGGAGATTATAACCTCTCTTTTAAAGAATAAAAGCTTTGATATGACAGAAGGATCCCAGAAACGCGACTTTATATATATAGAACATTTTATTGACGGTATGACCGGACTGATAAATAAAGAAACTTCCGGTATATTTAATGTATCAGCAAATAAAGCTTATACAGTTAAAGATACGGCGCTTATGATAAAGAAATTAACGGGCAGTACTGCCGGATTAAATATGGGGGCGTTAAAATACAGGGAGAACGAAATCTGGAACTACCGGCTTGATAATTCAAAATTGAAAAAAGAGACCGGATTTTCTCCCGTGTATTCTATTGAACAGGGATTTTCCGAAACTATTAAATGGTACAGGGAAAAACTATGAGTCATGAAAATATAATAACTCAGAATAATTTAGAATCGGTTGATAAATACTTCGGCTGGATTTATTCAACCATAAAGCCTTATATAGGGAAAAGAATACTTGATATAGGGTGCGCAAGGGGAAATATATCCGATTTTGTAAAAGATAAAGAACTTGTTATTGGTATTGATATACTCACGGAATTTGTTGATGCCTATAATAAAAGATTTGAAGATTATAATAATGTATATGCAGTAAAGAAAGATATATCTAAGGAAAATCTGGATATTTTTACAGATAAGAAGATTGATACCGTAATATGTTTAAATATACTGGAACATATAGAGGATGACCTGTCCGTACTTAAGAATATGCATAAGGTTTTAGATAGTAAAGGCAGAGTTATTATCCAGGTACCTGCTTTTATGTGGCTTTACGGGACACTGGATAAAGCCGACCTTCACTTCAGAAGATACTCAAAAACAGAAATTGTTAATAAAGTTAAAAATGCAGGGTTTAAGATACATAAAAGCTTTTATTTTAATTTTCCCGGGATAATAGGATGGTATCTTAGCGGCAAAGTATTTAAGGATGAGCACTTTAAATCAGACAGGGGGAAGCTCTTTAATACGGTTATACCGGTTATTAAATTTGTTGAGACGGCCGTACGGCCGCCTTTGGGGTTATCCGTATTTGTTATTGCTGGGAAAATGTGATATTATTTATTGATAATAAAGGTTAGGGGTTATTATGTATAGAGACAAAAAAATAACGGTTTTTATACCGTGCCATAATGAAGAAAAAGGCATAGACAGGGTAATAAAGATGGTTCCCGATTTTGTGGATGAGGTATTTGTTATAGATAACGCGTCAACTGACGGGACCGTGGATAAAGCAAGAGGAGCCGGTGCCAGAGTAGTAAGGAATCTGTCCAACCTGGGATACGGCGGATCATATCTTAAAGGCCTGCCAGTAGTAGAGGGAGATATTATAATTACGACAGACGGTGACGGTACATACCCGATATGGAAAGTTAAGGAAATGCTGGATTATTTTATAGATAATGATCTTGATTTTATATCAGGAGCAAGGTTTCCTTTAAAGGACAAGTATTCCATGCGCAAGCGCAACCGTTTCGGCAATTATGTGCTCACAAAAATCGTAAATACATTCTACGGGCTTAAGCTTAAAGACGGCCAGAGCGGCATGTGGATGTTTAAAAAAGACATCCTGCCTCTTATGAAGCTAAAAGGGACGGGTATGGAATTTTCCAACGAGATAAAGATAGAAGCATTTAAGAACAAAGACATAAAAGCGGAAGAATACCATATAGATTACGCCGAAAGAATAGGGACAAGCAAGCTTTATCCGGTTGTGGACGGTATAAAAATGCTGGGTTTTCTTGTAAAGAAAAAATATTTTATGAAATAGTAAAAATAATTATATGTTTAATTTAAAAACGGAATTTAAAATAATATTGTTTCTTATCATAATGTTTACCTGTTTTTATTCCTTATTTATACCGGGAAGCATCGGCGGGGACGGGTACCAGGTTTATCTTACCGCTAAAAATCTTGTTTTAAACGGTAAATTGCATATAGCGGAACAGGATCTAACTCCTCTTTTAAAACAAACCTATTATTACAACAAAGCAGACGGGCATCACTATTTCGGATACGGGATACTGCAGGCATTAATTATGATACCCTTTTACATTAAAGGCCTTCTTTTATCCAAGATAAGTGGTATAGACCAGGGACTTTTAACAAAACTCTTTGTTAATTTTGCCAACTGTTTAATTACGGCTCTTATTATAGCGGGGTTGTATATACTCTCAAGACTGCTTAACTACGGCATTAAAATATCTATTATATTAGGGGTGTTTGCCGGCATAACAACAATGCTGTGGAATTATTCAAAAGAAAGTTTCTCGGAACCCCTGTCCTGTTTATTATTTGTATTCGCTTTTATATTCGCGGTTCTATATAAAAATAATAATAGCAGTAAGGGTAGCAATGCCGATAATAATAAATATGTATTTTATTCATCAATTTTTTTAGGGTTATCCCTTTTAACAAAAATAGCTAACATTATATTTATTATCCCTCTTCTTATTTATTTCGGTTTAACAGTTTATAATAATAAAAAAGAAAATAAAAAATTAACAAATTTTATAAAAGCACTTTTCATTATTGCATTAACAACTGTATTTTTCATGTTTATTAATATGTATGTAAATAAAATAAGGTTTGGTTCTTTCCTGCATCTTGGGTATATTGATCTTGCAAACCCCGGGCAGCTTCATGAAACCGCAAAAAAATCAGGTATTTTAACGGTATTTTATGGCTTTGTTTTAAGCTCAGGAAGAAGCATATTCCTTTATAATCCCGTTCTTATAGCTGCATTATTCGGGATTGCCTCTTTTTATAAAAAATTTAAAGAGGAATCATGGGCGGTTTTAAGTTTTGTTATCATATCTTTTCTTTTATTTTCCAGCGTACCTTTCTGGTACGGCGGCCTATGCTGGGGGCCCAGGTATTTATACCCCATTATACCTTTTCTTATGCTTCCCTTAGGGGAAGTTTTTACCGAAAAGAGGTTTGAGTTTATTAAAAAAAGAATCTTGCCTATTCTTGTAATTTTGGGTATATTAATTCAGATACCGTCTGTTATGGTAAATTATTTTTGCTGGGACGGGATCTTAGCTAAAAACGGCATTGATAAAGACAAGCTTTTGTTTGTGCCTGAGTATTCTCAGGTTGCGGGGAGTATAAAGGTACTTAATGCCGGCATAAAAGATAATTATATAATAGACTTAAACGGCATTAAGGAGAATCTTTCGGAGTATGCATCTATATCGCCCTGTATTATAAGGGGATTAAAAGGGAGTATAGAGAAACAGTCTGGTGTCGTTATACATATAAGTACGGCACAGAGAATTATATTATTTTTATGGATGCTCTTTTTAATATTTATGGTCATTATTTCTGCTGGGGTATTGTATAAGAAAGCTAAATACTCTTAAGCATTAAAAAAGGTTAAGATATGCACGAGAACGCGTCAAAAAAGATTGTTATTCTGGGCGGCGGCATAGCCGGCATGGTTGCCGCTTATAAGCTTGCTCAGGTGGGTTTTAAAGTTAATTTAATAGAATCAAAGCCCCGGCTGGGAGGATTATCAACTACCCTTAAGCTTGAGGACTGTTATTTTGATTACGGGCCTCATGCTTTCCATGTGCAGATTGAGAAAGCAGTTCAAGAAGTAAAAGGTATTCTCGGTGATGAGATGGAGATGAGGCATTTCACATCTCAGGTTTATTTCATGAATAAATACCTCCATCACCCGCTTACCTTAAAGGATATTTTATTCGGGGTTCCTAAAAAACTTTCAGCGCAGGCAACAGCTGATTTTATAAAAACAAGACTTCAGAATAAGATACGCAAAAGAGAAGATCTTTCTTTCAGGGACTGGGTTGTTAACCGTTTCGGGAAAAAACTACACGATATTTATTTCGGTTCATATACGCAGAAAGTATGGGGAAGGGACCCGGCAAGGCTTGCCTCTAAATTTGCTTCAGATAGAATACCGGTGACAAGTTTATGGGAAGCAATGTCAAAGATGGTTTTCGGGAACCTTGTAAGCAAGAATAACGAGCATGCGCATTCCCCGTACGGGAAAAGGTTCTATTATCCTAAAACAGGCGGTATAGGCAGATTCATAGAGCTCTTAGAGGGTAAATTAAAGGAACTTGGTGTTGAGATCCATACCGACTCTCACGCAAGGGAGATAATAATAGAAGGCAATACCGCTAAAAAAGTTATCTGCCGCTATCCTGATGCTGAAAAGACAGTGGAATTTGACTATCTTTTAAATACTATACCAATAACAGAGCTTACAAAAGCAGTAAAACCCGTCTTAAGTGATGAACTTTTAACAGCATCGGATAATTTAAATTATAGGGCACTGGTATTTCTTTTCCTTATTGTTGATAAGGAAAGAATAACAAAGAATAACTGGGTGTATTTTGCGCCTCCAAGTATATTATTTAACCGTCTTTATGAGATAAAGAATTTCGGCGAGAATACCGCGCCTCCGGGAAAAACAGGGCTCTGCCTTGAGATAACCTGTGATAAAGGCGATGCGGTCTGGAATATGTCTCTTGAAGATACCTACAGAAGGTGTATAAAAGAGCTTGAAGAAGCAAGATTTATAAAAGAGAGTGATGTTTCGTATTATTCTTACGAGAAAACTCCTTACGGCTATCCTATTTATGAGATAGGATACGAGTCCAACCTTGTAAAGCTTATAGAGTATTTTGACGGGATACAAAATCTTATAACCTTCGGGAGGCAGGGTCTGTTCACTTATACGAACATGGATCATTCGGTTGATATGGCTTTAAATATCGCTGATTACCTCCAGCATCCGGAGAATTTTAAAACCAAGATAAAGGCAAAAAATTTATTTGTAAATTATATCTTGAGCTATTAAATATGGAAGCATTAAAATTGAAAAAAAACAGAAAAAAGATAAATATCGTTTCTCCTGTTCTGCCTAAACTCTCGGAGATAAGCACAGAGCTTAGAGAGATACTTAAAAACGGTCATCTTACTAATAATGCAAAATATGTACCTGCCTTTGAGAAGAAGATGGAAGAGTATCTCGGGGTAAAACACTGTGTTGCTTTAGCTAACGGTATGCTGGCTCTTGTGCTGGCACTTAAGGCAATGGGTTTAAAGGGTGAAGTTATACTCCCCAGCTTTACTTTCTCCGCAACCGCTCATGCTGTCGTATGGGCAGGATTGACACCTGTTTTTGCGGATATTGATCCTGAGACTTTTAATATAGATCCTGAAGATATAGAGAGAAAGATTACTCCGGAAACTTGTGCAATATTACCTGTTAACACATACGGGAATGTATGTAATATAGAAGCTCTTAATAATATATCTGAAAAACATAATTTAAAAGTTCTTTATGATTCCGCACATGCTTTAGGTACTGTATATAAAGGCAGAAGGGTAGGGGGCTCAGGTAGTGCTGAGATGTTCAGCTTCCATGCGACTAAGATACTTCCCGCCGGTGAGGGCGGCCTCATATCCACAAATGATACGGAATTATACGAAAAACTCCTTTTATACAGGGTATTCGGTGCAGAAGGCGGGGATAATGACTGTATATTAGCCGGTTTTAACGGCAAGATGCCTGAATTTTCAGCGATTCTAGCTCTTAAGGGGTTATCTAAGCTTGATCACTATATTAAAACAAGAAAAACCGCCGCAGAGAGGCTTTATGCCGGGCTTAAGAAGCTTAAGGGAATAAAATTCCAGGAAATACATCCCGGTACTATAATAAACCATCAGTATTTCCCTGTAATTATAGATGAGAATGAATTCGGCGCCTCAAGAGATGAGGTATTTGAATTTTTAAAACAAGATGATATAATAGCGAGAAAGTATTTTTATCCGCCTATACATAAATACACGTGCTATAATAATTTAAATACAGGTACTCTTGAAAATACGGAATATGTATCTGAAAGAATAATGTGCCTGCCGTTTTACTCTGATATGAAAAAATCTGATGTAAACAGGATAATAAAGGCGTTTAAAGATATAAGCCGGAGGGTGAAAAAATGAAAAGAATATTAGTTACAGGCGGTGCCGGATTTATAGGGAGCAATTTTGTAAGGTATATGCTTGATAAATACAAAGATTACCAGATCTTTGTGCTTGACGCTTTAACTTACGCGGGCAACAGAGAGAATATACCCGAGACCATATGGAATGACAGAAGATTCTTCTTTATTCACGGAAATATCTGCGACAGGAAACTGGTTAATGAGCTTGTAAGCCAGGTTGACCAGGTAGTTCATATGGCTGCAGAGACACATGTGGATAATTCCATATATAATACAGATGATTTTGTAGATACGGATGTTAAGGGAACCCAGATTCTTTTAGACGCGGTAAGAAAAAATTCAACGGAAAGATTTATACATATATCAACATCAGAAGTTTACGGCACAGCTATGAAAGAGCCCATGGATGAGAACCAGCCGTTAAATCCGCGCAGTCCTTACGCGGCGGCAAAAGCCGCGGCAGACCGGCTTGCTTATTCCTATTACTGCACATTTGATCTACCGGTAGTCATATTAAGGCCGTTTAACAATTACGGGCCTTACCAGCATGTTGAGAAGCTCATTCCCTGCTTTATAACCCGCACCATACAGCATAAATGGCTTCCTTTACACGGTAATGGCAAGAGCACAAGAGACTGGCTATATGTAGGCGATACATGCAAAGCCATAGATAAAGCCCTGCACGGCAACTTAGATAAATTAAAAGGTGAAGTTATAAATGTGGGAACAGGCAAAGCAACAAGCATAATTGATATTACCAAAAAAATCATAAAATACTTTGATAAATCCAGTTCTTTAATAAAACACTTAAACGACAGGCCCGGTCAGGTGGAGAAGCATCTTTCTTCAACTAAAAAAGCGAAAGATCTGCTTTCCTGGCAGGATGAAACCCCGTTTGACAAAGGATTAAAAAAGACAATTCAGTGGTATGAGAAAAACGAGCTCTGGTGGTTAAACCTTAAGTTAAAGCATCCCGAACTTAATAACCATGATGAAAATTAATTTAAAGAAATTCTTTGATTCTCCGGAAAAAAGGTATCTTTTCTATATCCTTATTATTGCTTTTCTTCTGCGTGTATATAAATGCAGGATAAATGTTGATTTTTCCTCAGGTGATGAAGCAGGGTTTGTGCTTTCTGCAGTTTACTGGGTTAAGCTTTTTAAATGCGGGGGCCTTCCCGAATTTGTTAAAACTTTTTATAGGATAGCATCAGTAACATGGGGCTACGGCTACCAGATGGTAGTATTTATAAATATCCTTATACTCCGCCTTTTTAATATAACTTTAAACGAATTTACCTTAACCATCCCTTATATCCTTATGGGTACGGCAGACTGTCTCCTTATATATCTTCTTGTTAAAGAGCTTTACAATAAATATGCAGGTATTTTTGCATCCCTTATTCTTGCAGTATCACCCTGGCATATCTTATGTTCAAGAACGGCAGGCAACCATGCTGTACCGGTATTTCTTCTTTTGGCCGCACTATACTTTTTCGTAATATCGCTAAAGACAAAACTTAAAGAGAAAAAGTATTATATCCCGGCTTCGGTATTTATGGGATTATATATAATATCAGACGGGCAGTTCCCGGCATTTGTCATGCTTGTATTTGTAATAGCATATTTATTTACAAGGAATACAAACAACCTAGAGTTTTTAAAATATGTATTTAACAGAAAAATACTTGCATTTCCCGTGTTATTCATGCTCCCTGTAATATTTATTCAGATCTACCTTATCCTTATAAATAAAGCTGTTTACGGTTACCTAGGCCATTATTTTGAGAAGAACAGCAAGCTGGGTTTTTACCTTTTAGATGTTCTTACTTATTTAAAATATAACTGCGGGATACTGCTCCTAATCTTATTTATAACAGCCTTCTTTTACGCTCTTAATAAGCTTAAGAGGTTGGAACCCGTATCATGTGCTTATTTCATGCTTGCTTTATATGCCATGCCCTGGCTTTTCCTTATACCCAAAGAATCAACGATGGTGCAGACTTATCTTTTCCCGATAGAGCTCTCCCTTATAATCCTTGCAGGCGTCTTTATAGCCGATATTGCTAAATACGTTAAAGGCTATAATATAGTAAATGCATTAGTCCTGACAGCAGTAATTATCATTACATTATTCTATTCAGCCAGCATATATAATTACAAGATCATGACAGATGAACTTGTATTATATAATACAGGGCTTTTACCTAATTACGGTGTTAAGACAGCAGGTTATTTCATAAGGCAGAATTACACAGAAGACAAAAATTTGAAAGTATTTACGGATCTTGAGCCTCCCTTAGGGAAGTATTATTTCTCGGACTTTAAGATATTATCTGATTTTGACATAAACAGGGATAATAAAGAAGAATTAATAGATTTATTTAATAAATACAGGTACAGAGCTGATATAGCAGCAGTAACGCTTCCTTCATATTTAACATTAAAAGATGAGCTTAATAAAGAAGGTTTTAAGTTATCAGTTATAGTTACCGACCATTACAGGGTCATCTTCATGGTTATGGACAAGAAAACAAAGATGCCTGTTATATCATCTGTAGAGCAGTATGACCGTATGTTTGACGCAAAATACGGCAATCTTAAGGGTCTTTTCTGTGAAGCCCCCTGGGGTGATAATTAAGCTGATATTGCAACCTTATTTACATTACAACTGTAATATAAATAGGTTGCAGAGACTGATTCTAGTTCCTCACCGCTTCTTTATGTTTCCCGTTTTTCTTTTTGCCTGAAAGCATCTTTAATGCGGCCTTGGCGTTTACCTTAAGCTCCCAGAAAGATCTTATGCCTAAGAGTTTCTTTAAGATATATTTAGGCCTTACATAGAATCTTTTATAGCAGTTATTAAGAATCTGGGATATCTGGTCTTCTGAGAATATATTCCATAGAGGTGGTTTGAAGCTTTCAGTCGGGTTTAATGCAAATTCTTTCCACACATCTGATTTTACAACACCCTGCTTTATCGCAAGATCATATAATTCGGTTGCAGGCAGGCATGTTGTTACCGAGAACTGCACGAAATGAGGATCCATTTTTAATGCCAGTGCCATTGATTCTTCTATCTCTTTTTTAGTTTCTTCAGGCGAGCCTATCATGAAATCAAGAAGTACGGTAAAACCGTGCTTCTTTGTAAGTTTTGCTATTTTTTCTGCCTTTTCAAGGTTAATCTCTTTTTTTAATACATTAAGTATTCTTGTATTTCCTGATTCTATGCCGTAGCTTATTCTTTTGCATCCTGCTTTCTTTAGAGCTATAAGCATTTCTTCGTCTATTGTATCTACTCTTGAACGGATATCCCATTCTATTTTAATTTTCCTTTTTATTATCTCATCACATATTTTAAGTACTCTTTTTTTGTTAACGGTAAAGGTTTCATCAAATATGAATATGTTTTTTATGCCCATCTTTACGCATTCTTCTATCTCATCTGCTATATTCTCAGCTGATCTGCTTCTCCAGCCGGTATTCTTCTGGTAGCAGAAGAAACACTGGAAAGGACAGCCACGTGACGTTATCATCGTCGTTATAGGTCTTGTTTTATCAAGGATTGAGTAGTATTTTTCATAACATGTCATTTTTCTGTCAGGGAAGGGAAGCTTATCTAACTCATTTATTACTTCCTGCACGGGGTTTATCTTTATCTTACCGTTTTCTTTATATCCCAGGTTGGGAACTCTTGAGAGATCTTTATTATCTTTTAATTTATCTATAAGGTCTGTGAAGGCGTATTCGGCTTCACCTGTTATAATATAGTCTATTGCGGGCTGGGAGAGTGTCTCTTCGGGGTATATGGTTACATGGGGACCGCCTGTGCATACTTTTATGTTTGGGTTAACTTCTTTTGTTATCTTAGTGAGCATAACGGTATCAAGGTATGAGAATGTCCATGCCGGTACACCTACCATATCAGGCTTAAATTTCCGTATATAGTTCTTTATATCATCATAACTCATTTTTAAAGCGTAGGAATCTAATACTTTTACCTCTATATCAGGCATTTTTTCCTTTACGAATGTTGCAAGGTATATAAGGCCAAGGGGAGGGAAGAACCCCTGCTCTTCTGTAGCGAAGTCCGGCAGGGTTGTCGCAAGATGCTTTATTACCGGCGGATTAATAAGTAATATTTTTTTCATAATGTATATCCTTTACAATAACCTTTATATTATATATAATTTTATAATATAATTATCCAAATTGCAATAATATGGGGATAAGATGAAAGTTGTATTAATTTACCCGGGAATAACCTCATGCGGGTTTAAGAGCAAAGACAAAAGCTCTGAATCTACATGGATAAGCCACGGCTTATGCTATCTGGGAGCAAATGCCGTATCTCACGGCTATGAAGTTGAGCTTATTGACTTAAGAAGGCTTAACGGCTGGGACCATTTTATTAAAGAGATAGAAAGAATTAACCCTTCTGTTGCGGGCATTACCATGATGACCGTTGATTACGAGCCTGCAATGGAGGCTGTTAAGATTATTAAAGATAAGCTCCCGCAGATTAAGATAATAGCAGGAGGGGTTCATCCTACAATAGGGATTAATGAGCTTAAGGAAGATCCCCGTATTGATCATATAATTACAGGGGAAGGGGAGATAAGCTTTGTTGAGCTTCTTAATGATATTAAGGATAATAAAAATGCTCCTAAAGTAATACAGGGAAAAACTCCCGAACTTGATAAACTTCCTATGGCAGACAGGAATCTTTTTACTTTAAGAGAGCAGCCTATAGGAGGCCAGCTTCCTGAACCATTCTTTACCCTTATAGCGGGCAGGGGATGCATATATAACTGCAGTTTCTGCCAGCCGGCCGAGAAGCTTATCTTCGGGAAAAAAGTAAGAAGAAGAAGCGTTGATAATGTTATTGAAGAGCTTAAATATATAAGGGATAATTACGGATTTAACAGCTTCCTTATCCATGATGACTGCTTAACAGAAGACAGAGACTGGATAATGGAGTTCTGCAGAAAATATAAAGAGAACGGCTTTAAACAGACTTTTGCATGCCAGAGCAGGGCTGATATCATATGCAGGAACGAAGATATGGTAAAAGAGCTTGCAGATGCAGGTCTATCATTATTCCTGATAGGATTTGAAAGCGGGAACCAGAGAATACTGAATTTCTTAAGAAAAGGCACAAAGGTAGAGCATAACTTAAAAGCAGCTAAGATATGCAGGAAGTATAATATAAGGATATGGGCAAATTATATGATGGGTATCCCCACAGAGACAAAAGAGGAAGTATTAGATACCGTTAATATGATTAAAGAGATAGCGCCTGATGTTTACAGTCCCGCGTATTATACGCCTCACCCGGGTAGTGATTTATTTGAATACTGTGAAAAACACGGTCTTTCTCTTGTAAAGGATCATTCAGGATACAGGCGCAATGCAACAGAACCTAAGATAAAGGATGTTGATTACGTTTTTCTGGATAAAGCTGTTGAAGATTCAATGAGGCAGACCCCGGTTATTAAAGCACGTAAGTTTTATTACAGGGTCAGGAAGAAGTTGAAAACACTTTCGGTTTAATGAATATATGAGTTTAAAACAAAGAACAGTTAAAGGTTTATTCTGGACGACTTTAATCCTCTTCTCATCAAGAGGATTAGGTTTTTTAAGCAATATCATATTATGCCGTATTCTATTTCCCGAAGATTTCGGCATAGTAGCTCTTTCAATGATGGTTATAAATCTTCTTTACCTTTTACAGGAATTCGGTATGGGCGCAGCCCTTATATACGAGAAGGGCGATATTAAAAAGGCTTCTAATGCCTCATTCTACCTAAACCTTATATTCAGTATATTCTTATGTATTATTCTTTATTCTTTCTCAGGTGTTATAGGCGACTTCTTTAAAACACCGCAGCTTGTAAAAGTATTAAAGATTATGGTCATACCCTTATTTATTTCTTCTTTATCGGTTACTCCCCAGGCAATTATAAACAAGAAAATGGAGTTTAAGAAAACTTTTTATCCGGAAGTAGTCGCTAACTCTGTATATATAATCATAGCTGTTCTTCTTGCATTAAGAGGGTTCGGATATATGGCAGTCATCTACGCTTATATCGCTCAGATGTGTATAAGTACGGTTCTTTACTATATAGTTTCAGGCTGGCTGCCGTCACTTGAGTTTGATTTAACCCAGGCCAAGAAGATGTTAAAATACGGTGTCCATCTTTTTGGATCCGGTATAATAGTTTTTGTAAGCACCAATATTGATAATGCTATGATAGGGAGGCTTATAGACTCGGCAGCTTTAGGTTACTACTACCTCGCTTATAATATAGCGAATATTACCGCTACTACATTAACCCCTGTTATAAGTAAGGTTTCATTCAGTTTATTCTGCAACCTGAATAAAGATATTGAAGGATTGAAAAAAGGCGTATTAAAGGTGCTGGAATTTACACTGCTTGTTATTATGCCTATTACCGTTGGGTTATTTGTATTCTCAACACATTTTGTATTTGTGGTATTAGGCGCCAAATGGGGGCCTGTTGTTGTCATAATCCAGATTTTATGCTGGCTTGCTCTTTTAAGGGCTATAGGCACCTGCAGCGGCCTTATCTTTAACTCAATAGGAAAAACCCATGTTCCTTTTATTAACGGGGTTGTTTTTATGTTTTTAGGCGCGGGGTTAATATATTATTTTACAAAGAATTTTGGTTTCATAGGCACAGCCCAGGCGGTTATTATTCAGGGTGTTTTAGGCATAATGTTTATATTCTATCTGGGTGTAAAGAATTTAGATTTTAAGGATTATGAACTGTTAAGCGCATTTAAAGCGCCTGTGATAGGATCTCTTGTACTGGGCATAACGGGATATATTTTAAAGAAAACCGTTTTTGCTTCCTTAACCTGGTATAATCTTATTGCTTTAATATTAATAGGGACGGCTCTTTACTGCTTTACGGTATGGAAAGTTAAAAAAGAAATATTAGATGATCTTAATCTTATGGTAAAAGAGTTATTCTCAAAAAAACGGCATGATAACGGATAGAAAAAAACATCAAAAACAGCTACACTGCTTTTTCAATTTCGATTGATTCATATTCGGGGAACATAATAATGGCAGGATGAACATTAAAAGCCCTTGCCAGAAGTTCTACCCGCTTTTTGCCTATATCCACATTATTGTTTTCCAGCAAGCTGATATTTGTCGACTTAAGGCCTGTGCGTTTGGCAAGCTCGGCCTGTGTCCAGCCTTTTAACTTGCGCAGCATTTTAATAACTTCTCCTGTTGTCAGCGTAGTATGGGGCTTGGCAGCAGTAAATTCGGAAGTTTTATAATTTTTCATAAATTTCTCCTGGGGTGTTATCTCTAAAACATAAACCGTAACAATATCGCGTTCTACGGTGTATATAACCCTGTATTGCAAACTGAGACGCGATGAACGCTGTCCTGTAGGACTTTTCTTAATTTTTTCATCATGAAAGCCGGGGAATTCTTTTAATTTCCCGGGACCGTGCCTAAATACAATATCCTTCCAAAGTTCGTATTTCTTCAATACCGGAACCGGAAGTTTAATGCAGATCTTTTTTATATCGCGGTGTTCATAAATATGCCACATTATTAATTATAATAACATATTAAAAATGATAAGTCAATAATAACAATTCCAATGTAATATATAAATTGACATTAGATATATTATATATA
>JBDRKI010000073.1:0-3812 GCA_043814095.1 Armatimonadota bacterium
TTATTTTTTCTTTATAAACAGGCAGTTTCGGTCTTTTTAAATTATCTTTATATATTTGTCTCTCTGCTTCTCTTGCTCTTGCTTTCTTTACCATCCTCAAATATTTGCCCCTTAAGAAGGGCTTCAGCAGAGAACTTTCTATGCTGCGAACAACTTGAGAACCGCCGTATGCAAGCGCCCCAAGCATACACGTAACTCTTATTGTATCAGTCTCAGAGCCCTTCATAAAAACTTCAGCTAGCTGAGGAAGCTCTGCGGCAATCTGCTGCATGGAAGCCGCAAAAACTATCCAGGTTAAAGGATTGACTCCGAACTCCGCAAAACCGGCCAGACTGGAAAGATATGAAAATATGCCTATAAGCATATTTTTAACTTTATCATCAAACTTAGAGCCGATTACAGCATATAATAAATTTGATTCTATTCCTTCCAGATATTTTTCGGTTGTCAGCATCTTACTCATGTTTCTGGAATCAAACCAGCGCTCTAAACTAGCATGGGTCTTAAGAGCCGCAGCTTTTTTCTTGAATTCTTTCCTTGTTTCATGATTATTTTTTACTAAAACTGCTCTGCCGCCGTCCATTTCGGGTATAAACACAAAGGTAAGATTGGGCTTACCTGTTTTTGGATTAATTCTTAAGTGCTTATTATATTTTTTAAAAAACGCTTTTAATGCGTCTTTGTCATCCACCGGAGGGCTCACGGCAACCGCATGCTTTCTTATATCAATCATTTTACTTACTGGGTTAACCATAAGAGTACACATTATACCCAGTGCCCTTAAGTCCCTGGCCATAGGAACATGCTGTGCCACAGGGTCGTTATTATTAAGGGGGTCCACAAAATAATTAATGCGGATATTATCCATTAACCCGATCTTTACTTCCGCATTAACGGCCTGAGTTTTAACTCCTTCGTATTTCTCGGGGCTTAAGTATTTCTTGCATAAACCGAAGAAATTCTTCTGCTCCGCAGGTGTCCACGATTTTATATTCTTAATATCTTCCCTGGACATCAAGTCTTTAGGGATATATGTTTTCGCGGTTCTCATATAAACGCTTATAATAAGTTTATGGAAGGCTCTGGCTATTAAAATCTGTGAAGCGTTCTTAAGCACTCTGTCGCCTTTATTATCAAGACCAAATACAGGCCTTGGCACGATACTATTGAGATTTACGCAAAGATTATCTATTGATTCATAGAGGAATCTGTTTTCTATCAAATTCCTGTATAAAGGAAGAAGAACAAGCTTCCCCGGATCAGAATCAATAGTATGAATCAGTTTTATAAAGAAAACTTTGGCATGTTCAACACTTCCAAACATAAGTTTGCCGTTATTGCATAACGCGTGCCTTGCAAGTTTCGTGCCAAAAAGTTTGCTGGTCTTTACCTTTTCTGATACTGATTTTAAATTATTCGTGGCTTTTTCCCACATGGAAGAAAATGTGGTACTCGTCTTCTCCACCATAGGATGAAGCCTGAGTGTCCCGAATACGCCCATATAGCTTTTCCCTATGTATGATTTATTGCCGGAAGAATTTACCGTAAACCACCTGGCTATATTTCCGTCTTCTTCAAAATATGCAGATTTCCCGTTGCCCTTATACCGGAACTGGGTATATCTGGTTTCTTTCGCCCTGTCTCCAAAACGCTTCAGCGACGCGGCTCTGTATATTTTTTCAATAGACATAATCTTCTCCTACTTCCCGGAAGTATGATAATACCCGCTCTTTTTCAGTGCTTGTGCCGCTATTTCTCTTACCTGCGGGTTGGAGTGGGTAAGAAGTTTATCAAGATAGCCGTAAGAGGGACTTCCTATTTTAACAAGAATTTCCGATGCGGCTTTTTTGGCATCCTTGCTCTTTGACGGATTTTTAATAAAAGCAACCAACGGCTTTACGGCTTTAGCGGAAAAACCTACTAAAGCATGATATGCTTTTTTGCGTACATAGCTTGATTCATCTTCAAGTCTATCCGCAACAGCGTAAGCTATTTTATCATTGCAAAATCCCAGCCTTCCCATGGCCTCTACGGATGCCTCCCTCACACTGGATTCCGGATCTAAGGATAATTTTATAAGAGCATCAATGCCGTTATCGGCAAGATTCTCCATATTTCCTAAAACATAAGCTATCCTGAATCTTGTCATGGGGTCTTTGTCGGCAATCTGATTTAAAATATGGGGTACTGCTTTAGGGCCTATTACAGAGAGCAGGTCCGCGGCGCGGTTGCCGTCTTCCTGGCTGTATACCATAATTTTTTTAACAGGAGTGGAAACTTTTATCCTGGCAGAGCATCCCGGGACGCGCCCCACATACACGTATTTTTTACCGCGGTTCTTACAATATTCAACGTTAGTTGAGATATAGGCAGGGGAATGTTTTAACATTCTTGCCAGAACAGCCGTTGCAAGCTGAATCTGTTCGGGAGGCAGGTTCTCGACAATCTCCAGCACAGCTGATCTTACTTTCGACCCCCTTCTGCCTAAGGACTGGAGTATCATGGCAACTTCTTTATCTGAAAAGAATCCGTGTTTCTTAAGTGCATCAGCAGCGCTAACCGCAACCTCTTCTTTCGGATCGTTAAGCATCCTTTTGATAAGAGTAAAAATTTTGCCGCTTCCTCTTGAATAAATCGTTCCCAGAAGGTAAACGGCTTTCTGTCTTATCTGCCAGCTTGCGTCATTAGCCGATCTTATAAGGTCAGGTATATATTTTTTATCCAGGGGTACTGCTTTTACCAGAAACTTAATCGCATTTAATCTTAAATTAACATTCTGGTGTCTCAGCATATTTACCGCACTGGGCGTAATCTCTTTTCTTATTAATTCTTCAAGTTCTACTAAAAAATCTTGGGTTATCATAAGATTTTCTTCATTAGCAGATCCGACGATAATTTTATCGATCCGCTCTAAAAAGTCTTTTGTCCTGCTCATAATTTTAATAAACACTTCAAAGACCGCAGCTCTTGTTGCCGGGCTCCCGTTTTTTACCGCTTTTAGCATTGATGATTTAACATGGGAGTTATTGCCTCTGACAAGTTCATCCTCAAACCTCACGATAATATCGGCTAAAACATTTTTAGCAAATTTAGTTTTTTTCTTATCGCTGTTTGCCGCGTAATTTATAAGGTAGGGAACAGCGTCTTCTTCCATACTATAAAAGATCTTTTTTACAGCATCCTGATTAACAAATTCAAGTTTATCCATAATAGCCGGTATCGCAAGTTTAGCTTCTCTCTCAAAGCAGCCCAGAAGCATTATTATCATATAGCTCTTCCACACGTTGCTGTTTATGTTTTGCTGCTTTTTCTCAATAATTCCCTCGGCATCCATTTTAGTATCATAGAATTTAAAAGATCTTTTAAGATCTTTTAAATTCTGTTCTTGAAATTCAGCGCCGCAAACATCTATTTCATTCAGCGCGTTTATAAGGTGAAAAATAACTTCATTTCCCATATTAAACAGCTTGGAAAAAGCTTCTTCTGATTCGGGAGCCGCAACATATATTTCAACGCCGTTTTCCTTAGCCGTCCTATAGGTCCCCAGGCGACCTATAAGGGTTTTTATATATACAGTCCTGTCTGGTTTTGAAACTCTTCCGTATGTGCGTGAAATTAAACTTCCTTCGGTTTTACCAACCGCATCCGGTATGGAAAGCATAGATTTTAATCTTGTTACCTCTTGATCTGTAATTTTCTTATCGGCGATCAAGCCGAATAACTTTTCAGAAAACTTGGCCTGTTCGTACTCTTCAAGAACACCTCTTTTAGTTCCCGTACTGTCGAAAAACTTCAAAAGAATATATTTTAAT
>JBDRKI010000074.1:0-7700 GCA_043814095.1 Armatimonadota bacterium
GCACAGAAATCAGGGAAAGCTTTTTAAAATTTTTTGAAGGCAAAAAGCACCTGCGCTGGCCCAGCGCGTCAATTGTGCCTTTAGATGATCCTACTCTTCTTCTTATGACGGCGGGCATGGCTCCTTTTAAATCATATTTCAGCGGACTGGGCACCCCTCCCGCCAAGCGCATGACAACATGTCAGAAGTGCGTGCGCGCCGATGACATCGACAGGGTGGGCAGGACCATCAGGCATCATACTTTTTTTGAGATGCTGGGTAATTTCTCGTTCGGCGATTATTATAAACAGGATACTATTTTATGGGCATGGGAGTATATGACCAAGGTCATGAATCTTCCCGAAGATAAATTATTTGTCACCATACATACGGATGATGACGGAGCTTTTGACATATGGACTAAAGAAGTTGGCGTGCCAGCGGATAAAATTACCCGGGTAGGTGATAATTTCTGGGGTCCCGTGGGAGAAGCCGGCCCGTGCGGGCCCTGCAGTGAAGTTTGTTATGATCTAGGGGAGAGCTTCGGCTGCGGGAAACCGGATTGCAAACCGGGCTGCGACTGCGACCGCTATCTTGAAGTATGGAACCTTGTTTTTACGGGTTTAAATAAGTCCAAAGAAGGGAAATTTTCAGATCTGCCCGCACAGTGCATTGATACAGGGCTCGGCTTAGAGCGCCTTGCAATGGTTATGCAGAATAAGCCTTCTCCTTTCCATACGGATTTATTTGATGATATTATTAAGCATATAGAAAAAATCTCCGGCAAAAAACTCAGCCAGGGCAAAGAAACAGATCTTGCCGTTAAAATAATAGCGGATCATATCCGTGCTTCTGTTTTTATGATAGCGGACGGGATTACTCCTTCAAACCAGGGCAGGGGTTATGTCTTAAGAAGGTTCTTAAGGCGTTCTATTACTTTCGGGCGGACGCATCTGGGAATTAAAGAAAACTTTTTGTATAAGCTAGTAGACAGTGTTACGCAGATTTATAAACCGGTGTATAAAGAACTTGCCGATAAAAAGATTCTGGTGAGAAACCTTATCCTTCTTGAGGAAGAGACTTTCGGCAGGACACTTAATAAGGGGCTTGAGATTATAAGAAAAGAGATACAAGATCTCAAAGAAGAAGGTAAGAATATAATAAGCGGGGATATTGTTTTCCGTTTATATGATACATACGGTTTTCCTCCGGAACTTACATCCGAAGTAGCAAAAGAACATGACTTTAATGTGGATATGAAGGAATTCGAAGAATATCTTAACGGCCAGCGGGAAAGGGCAAGGCGCGATTTAGATGACAAGCTTAAAGTCCATACCTCTTCCGCTTCAGAGCTTAAAGAAGTATTTGAACAGGAATTTATAGGCGATAAAGAAATCAAGGCAAAATCTATTCTTAAGGGATTTCATAACTATCCCGATAATGAAGTTGATCTGTATATTAATCCTACTCCTTTTTACGCCGAAAGCGGCGGACAGATTTATGATACGGGCACAATCTCATCGGATGATTTTAAGGTAGAGATTGAAAGGGTTGCAAAACATGAAAGCGGAGTATCCGTTCATTCCGGCAGGTTAGTAGAAGGCGCGATTACAAAGAAAGATATTGAAGTTGAGTCTTGTGTTGATTCCAAGCGCCGTCTTAAGGTAATGTGCAATCATACGGCAACGCATCTTCTGCATTCGGCCTTAAGGCATATTATCGGCAAACATGCCGCGCAGACCGGTTCCTTTGTGGGAGAAGACTCTTTAAGGTTTGATTATACCCACGGCAAACCCTTAACAGAGGAACAGGTAAGACAGATAGAAGATCTGGTTAATGAGAAGATAATAGAGAATATAAAAGTCGGGAAAGAACTGCTTGATATAGAAGACGCGCTTAACTCCGGTGCGATAGCTCTTTTCCAGGAAAAATACGATAAAAAAGTAAACGTTGTTAAGGTCGGCGGTTTCAGCGCCGAGCTATGCGGGGGAACGCATGTTGATTATACCGGCCAGATAGGCTTGTTTAAAATTTTGAAAGAATCATCCGTAGGTACCGGCGTAAGAAGAATTGAAGCCGTAACCGGTATTACCGCCATAGACCTTCTGCATGATATTTACAGGGATTTTGAGATTATAAAAACAAAGCTGAACTTAAAAGAAGAAGAGGTTGCGGATAAAGTCCTGCAGCTTTATGAAGATAATATAAGCAAGCAGAAAGAGATAGATATATTAAAAGCAAAGCAGGTGCTTGAAAGCACCGATGATTATCTTAAAGACGCGGAAGATATCAACGGAGTTAAACTTGTAAGGAAAGTAGTTAAGCAGGTATCCATAGATAATTTAAGATCCATGAGCGATAAATTAAAACTTCAGTTAAAGTCAGGTATAATTATTTTAGGAACGGAACAGCAGGGCAAGGCCACCATACTTGTTTCCGTTACCAAAGACCTGGTTGATAAAGGTTATAACGCGGGCAAGATAGTCGGCGCACTGGCTGAAGTAGTAGGGGGGCGCGGAGGCGGCAGGCCTGATTTTGCCCAGGCAGGCGGTAAAGATACTGATAAACTTACGGAAGCTCTTGATAAAGCAGGCGAGCTGATAGGCAAGGGGTAATTATGATAACAACACCTAGAGGAACCCATGATGTAATGCCGCAGGACGCGTATAAATGGAAATTTGCTGTCGGCGCGGCTTATGATACGGCAGATATTTTTAATTACAAACAGATACGGTTTCCCGTTTTTGAAGATACTTCGCTTTTTACCCGTTCAATAGGCGAAGCTACCGATATAGTTGAGAAAGAGATGTATACTTTTAAGGATAAGGCAGGACGGCTCTTAACCCTTACTCCCGAAGGCACGGCATCGGTTGCAAGAAGCTATATACAGCATAATATACAGGGCATGTGGAAAGTGTTTTATATAGCGCCCGTGTTCCGGTATGAGAGGCCCCAGTCGGGCAGGTACCGCCAGCATTACCAGTTTGGTATAGAAGCGATAGGTTCCATTGACCCGGCTCTGGATGTTGAAGTTATGTCTCTTGCAATAAACTTTTATAAAAAACTGGGGCTTAAGAACCTGTTTTTAAGCTTGAACTCAATAGGGTGCTCCGTATGCCGTAAAAAGTTTAAAGAGTACCTTATAGATACCTTTAAAGATAAGACAGAATCTTTATGTTCGGAATGCAAAGAGAGATTGTATAAAAATCCGATGCGTCTTATAGACTGCAAAAGCGCTAAATGCAAAGAACAGGTGAAAGATTTAAACAAGCTTATAGATTATCTGTGTGAAGAATGCAGTGAACATTTCAGTAAAGTAAAGTCATATCTTGACAAAATGAGTATTCCCTATAAAATAGACCCTCTTATTGTCAGGGGTCTGGATTATTATACTAAAACCGTTTTTGAAGTTATATCTGATTCCCTCGGCGCGCATTCAACTTTATGCGGGGGAGGAAGGTATGACGGCCTTATAAAAGAGCTGGGCGGCAAAGATACTCCCGCGGTGGGTTTCGGCGCGGGAATAGAAAGAGCTATACTGGTGATGGAGTCAGCCGGCGTAAATATACCCGCACAAGACAAACCGGATGTTTTTATCGTTGTGATAGGGGACGGCGCTTTTTCTAAGGCGGTGGATGTTTTATACGGTTTAAGATCCGCCGGTATATCCGCTGACATGGATTATGAGCAAAAAGGAGTCAAGTCCCAGTTTAAACAGGCAAATAATATGAATGCCCGGTACTGCCTGGTAATCGGCGAAGATGAGATTAAAAAAGGCGCGTATGTGTTAAAAGATATGGGTAAGAGCCTACAGGAGGAAATAAGCGCTGATAATACGGTTAATATGTTAAAAAGCAAAATTGAGGTGTAAATGGATAAGAAGCTAATTAAAGAAATGATTGACCTGATTAACAAGAACAACATAAGCGAGCTTGAAGTTGGCACAGACAAGCTTAAGATAAGCATAAAAAAGATGCCCGGTCACGGCGGCCATGCTTCTTCAGCTATTATGCTGCAGAGAAAGCCTCAGATAGAAGAAGAGGAAAAACCGGTTAACATGCTTGAGAACTGTTTTACGGTTGCATCGCCCTTAGCAGGCACTTTTTACAGGTGTCCTTCACCGGGTGCTCCTGCCTTTGTTGAAGAGGGGGATAAGATTGAACCCGGACAGACTTTATGTATTGTTGAAGCGATGAAGCTTATGAACGAAATTTCTTCCGACCGCTCCGGGATTATAAGATCGATAGAAGCCAGTAACGAAGAAGCCGTTGAGAACGGGAGAGTCTTATTCTATATAGAGCCCGTTTAATTAAGAGTATTTAGAGAAGAGGCATAAAATGTATAAAAGACTTATTGGATATATAAAAACTTACTGGAAGCAGATAACACTGGCGTTTATATTTACGCTTCTTTTAGTTGTCATACCGCTGCTGCAGCCGTATTTAATTAAATTTCTTATGGATTATGTTTTATCCGGTAATGAATATGTAAAAACAGCCGCGGAAAAAATACACTATTTAAAATTAATAGTATTCTGCTTTTTTATGATTATTCTTTTAAAAGGATATTTTACGTATCAGCAGAGCTACATAATGAATTACGCCGCACAGAGCGCCTTAAAAAAGATGAGAGATGATTTCTTTGCCAAGATGCAGGAGATGCCTATGAGCTTCTTCTCTAAGTGGCACGCGGGTGAGATATATTCCAGGGGTAATAATGATATAACGCTGATAATAAGTTTTTATACAAATATTGTATATATATCCCAGGATGTGCTTACAATAGTTCTCTGTCTGGGAGTTATGTTTTATCTTGACTGGTTTATGACCCTGATGATACTGCTTGTAAGCCCGCTTGTCGCGCTTACGATAAGCCGTTTTGCTAAATATGTTGAAAGGGCAACTCACAAACTCCAGAGCAAGATAGCGGAGATGTCCACGATAATTTACGATAATATAACGAATATAAAAGTGGTTAAATCTTTTACCCGTGAGAAATATGAAGTATCTAAATTTTACAATAAAAACGAAGAAGCATTAACGTCACAGATGAAGCTTGTGCAGTTTTCAGCCACCCAGCCCCCCATTGTTGAATTTGTGGCGGGTATAGGTTTTGCGATTGTTATAGTTATGGGCGCCATGCGGGTTATAAATGGGGCCATGACCCTCGGTGATATTATGGCTTACTGGGGTTTTATGGTGTTAATGTCAAACCCGATAAACCGGTCTGCCGGATTATATACAATGTTCAGGACAGCCAAGGCCGCGGCTACAAGGGTTTTTGACCTTATGGATATGCCTAAAGAATCGGAAGACGGCGGCAAAGCAGATATGCCTCAGGTTAAAGGCAATATTGATTTTGAAGGCGTCACTTTTGAATATGATAAAGGAAGGCCCGTTTTAAGCAATATAAATCTCAGCATAAAAGAAGGAGAGGTTATTGCTCTTGTAGGCAAGAACGGCTCGGGCAAATCCACCTTAGCGAGCCTTGTCGCCAGATTCTATAATCCGTGTTCCGGTAATGTTAAAATAGACGGTGTAGATGTAAAAGATGTTAACCTTAAGAGCTTAAGAACTCAGATAGGACTGGTCCCGCAGGATACTTTCTTATTCTCCGGCACCGTAAAAGAAAATATACGCTACGGGAAGCTTGACGCTACCGAAGACGAGTTAACGGGAGCTTCAAAACGCGCCTGCGCGCATGATTTTATTATGAACCTTAAGGACGGATATGAGACAGAAGTGGGCGATAGGGGCTGTAATCTTTCAGGAGGGCAGCGCCAGCGTATAGTTATTGCCAGAGCATTGCTTAAGAATCCTAAAATACTTATTCTTGACGAGTTCACATCAGGCATTGACACAGAGAGTGAAACAATAATAAATAAAGCGGTAGATGAGCTTATGAAGGGCAGAACATGTATAGTTATAGCCCATAAGCTTGCTACAATAAAAAATTCAGATAAGATAGTTGTTCTTGATTCGGGAAGAATACTTGAGCAGGGTAGATATAACGATCTTATCGCTAATCAGGGCAGGTTCTTTAAGATGAGCGAAGCCCAGGTATTTAATTTGGATCCGGTATAAAAATTATGGAAGGTGTATAACTTGAAGATCGCATTTATAGTAGGCGCAAGGCCGCAGTTTGTAAAGCTGGCTCCGCTTATGAAGCGCAGTAAGAATAAGCAAGACAGTATTATAATACATACCGGCCAGCATTATGACGGAAATATGTCCCCGCTCTTTTTTAAAGAGCTGGGAATTCCTTCGCCTTCATATAATCTTGGCATAGGAAAAAATATAAAAGGCGCCGAGCAGCTGGGGCTTATGATAATAAAGATAGCTGAGGTGTTTTTAAAGGAAAAATGCTCACTGGCTGTGGTATTCGGAGACACTACTTCCACTCTTGCGGGAGCGCTTGCCGCGGCAAAGCTCGGTATAGACGCGGTTCATATTGAAGCGGGTATGAGGTCATACACCGATATGCCCGAGGAAGAGAACAGGGTTCTTACTGACCATTTATGCAGGTATTTATTCTGTTCAACCCAGCAGGCTGTTAAAAATTTAAAAAAAGAAAATATAACATCAGAAATATATATGGTCGGAGACCTTATGTATGATAATCTTAAGGAAGTTTTAAAATCAAAGAGAAATTCAGACATATTAAAAAGGCTGGGGCTTAAGAAAAAAGATTATTATCTTTTAACCGCTCACAGGGCTGAGAATACGGATAATCCTAAAAGGCTTGATAATATATTAACCGCATGCTCACAGCTTAAAAAACGGGTAGTTTTCCCTGTTCATCCCAGAACAAAAAATACCATAAGCAATAACGGTAAAAAATACAAAAATATAGAATTTACCGAACCCGTTGGGTATATAGATATGGTTGAACTTCTAAAAGGGTCGGACAAGGTTTTAACCGACTCAGGTGGTCTCCAGAAAGAAGCCTATATTCTGGGGATACCGTGTATAACACTGAGAAAAGAAACCGAATGGACAGAACTTGTAAAAGCCGGATGGAATATTCTTGCGGGTACCGATAAAAATAAAATTAAAAAAGCAGTACAAAGCTTTAATCCTAAAAGGACAAGAAAAAAATTTTACGGAACAGGAAGGTCCGCGGACAAGATTTACAGAATACTTAAAAAGATTGTGAAAAAAAGAACAACTTGTTAAAGGGGGTATGTATGTCAGAAGTTAAAACAGAACTTACTCTTATGGAGAAAATAAAAAATAAAACCGCGCGCCTGGCGGTGGTGGGATTGGGATATGTGGGGCTTCCGCTTGCCGTGGAATTCGCGAAAGCGGGCTTTGAAGTTACCGGTATTGATGACAATAAAGCCAAAGTTGATAAAGTGAATAAGGGCGAAAACTATATAATAAAAGAAGAGCAGGAGCTTTTAAAAGGCCTTGTTGATAAAAAGAAAATCAAAGCAGAATACGAGTTTGCCGTTTTGAAAGAAGTTGATGTTGTTTTTATCTGTGTTCCCACACCTCTTACAAAACACAGGGAACCCGATATATCATATGTTAAGTCAGTTACCGATCAGACCGCGAAATATCTTAAACGGGGCCACCTTATAATCCTGGAAAGCACGACTTATCCCGGGACAACCGAAGAAGTTATGCTTCCCATATTAAGTTCTAACGGCTATAAAGTCGGCGAAGATTTTTACCTTGCTTTCTCGCCGGAGAGAGTTGATCCCGGCAATAAAATATACA
>JBDRKI010000075.1:0-66035 GCA_043814095.1 Armatimonadota bacterium
AAGTTAAATATCACACTTAAATTAACCAAACCGCGGGAAAATTCCTTCTTTTGCATAAAAAAAATAAAAAAAGTCAAAAACAAGGGATAATTATGCAGGACTATACATATAATAAAAGAATTCTAAATTGGCACCAAAGGCATTATTTTATAAAAAATAATTATTTTCAAGGAGATGATCATGGCAAAATTAACAAAGGCGGATGTTTTAAAGCTGGCAAAAGAGAACAATGTAAAATCCCTGCGCCTGCAGTTTACAGATATAACAGGCGTTATTAAAAATGTCGCAATACCGGCAGAAGATCTTGAATATGCCCTTGACGGCAAGATTATGTTTGACGGATCTTCAATTGAAGGATTTGCCAGAATTGAAGAATCGGATATGTATCTAAGACCGGATCCTGATACATTTGTCATATTCCCCTGGTCGTCCCCCGAATCGGTTGAAGCGCGCCTTATATGCGATGTGTATAACCCGGACGATACGCCTTTTGAGGGATGCCCGCGGGTAATACTTAAAAAAATAATAGAGGAAGCTTCAAAAATGGGCTATACATTAAACGCGGGTCCTGAAGCCGAATTCTTCCTGTTTTTAAAAGACCAGGACGGCAAACCCACTACAAAAACTCATGATCAGGGCGGATATTTTGACATGCCCCCCATAGATCTCGGAGAAGAAACAAGACGAGAGATGGTTCAAGCTCTTGAAAAGATGAACTTTAAAATTGAATCTTCGCACCATGAAGTCGCGCACGGACAGCATGAAATAGATTTCATGTACGCTGACGCTTTAAAAACCGCGGACAATATCGCCACATTCAGAATTGTCGTCAAAACAATCGCCCTTAAACACAACCTGCATGCTACTTTCATGCCTAAACCCATTTTCGGCATAAACGGATCGGGCATGCATACTCATATGTCATTATTTAAAAACGGAAAAAATATTTTTTACGATCCGAAAGGTCCAAACTACTTAAGCCAGACATGCCTGTATTTTACAGGCGGGGTATTAAAGCACGTGCCGGGATTTACATTAATTACCAACCCGCTCATTAATTCATATAAGCGGCTTGTCCCCGGCTACGAAGCGCCCGTTCATATCGCGTGGTCGGTGCGCAACCGATCCCCGCTTGTGCGCGTACCCGCAGCAAAAGGAGAAGGAACCCGGATAGAGCTAAGATCTCCGGATCCTTCATGCAACCCGTATCTTGCGCTTGCGGTAATGTTAAAATCAGGGCTTGAAGGCATAAAAAACAAAATCAAACCTCCTGCGCCGGTCAATAAAAATATCTATGATATGTCGGAAAAAGAAAAAGAAAAAGAAGGCATCGGCGCTCTTCCCGGAAACCTATTTGAAGCCATAGAAGCATTTAAAAAAGACAAAATAATACAGGACGCGGTCGGGAAACATATTACGGAGCATATGATCCACGCAAAAACTCTTGAATGGTATTTATACAACATATCGGTTCACGGATGGGAGAAAGAAAGATACCTGGCCGTATTTTAAAATAATGATCGCGAGGTAATTATGTGCGGTATAGTCGGATACATAGGCAAAAAACAAGTTATTCCCATACTCTTAAACGGCTTAAAGCTCCTGGAATACAGGGGATATGACTCTTCCGGAGTCGCCGTATACAACGGCAACCATAAAATCCAGGAAAGAAAAAGCCTTGGCAAGCTTATAGAACTTGAAAACCTTTTAAAGGGACTGCCCTTGAAGGGCTCCCTTGGCATAGGCCATACACGCTGGGCAACTCACGGCAAGCCGTCCGACATGAACGCACACCCGCATCTTGACTGCCGCGGAAAAATAGCCGTGGTGCACAACGGTATCATAGAAAATTTTCTCCCCCTGCAGAATAAGCTTGAAAAAAGGGGACATAAATTTAAATCGGAAACAGATACTGAAATTTTAGCTCACTTAATTGAAGATAATTATACAGGCAGCATTGAGAAAGCGGTAAGAAAAGCATTGAAACAGGTGAGGGGTTCATACGCTCTAGGGGTAATATGCGTGGACGAACCGGACAAGATCGTCGCCGCGAGAAAAGACTCCCCCCTTATAATCGGTATAGGAAAACATGAAAACTACATAGCATCGGACATCCCTGCTTTTTTAAGCCATACGAAACGGGCCCTTCTTCTTTATGACGAAGAAATAGCTGTTATAACAAAAGATTCCGTAAAAATAACCGACCTTAACGGTAAAATAATAGCAAGAAAAAGCTTCGCCGTATCATGGTCGCAGGAACAGGCGTCAAAAGGCGGGTACAAGCATTTTATGCTTAAAGAAATATACGAGCAGCCGAAAATAACCGCGGAAACTCTCTCGGGGAGGCTCCGCGGGGATATGTGTGTTGACCTTGAACACATAAAATTAAACAAGAATAAATTAAAAAAGATAAACAGAATATTTATGTCTGCCTGCGGAACAGCTTACCACGCGGCACTGATAGGAAAATATATAATAGAAGAAATAACAAAAATACCCTGCGAGGTTGACCTCGCGTCCGAATTCAGATACAGAAAACCCGTCCTTGATAAAAAAACTCTCTTCATACCGATAAGCCAGTCAGGGGAAACAGCCGACACGCTGGCCGCAACAAGAGAAGCAAAAAGGCTCGGCGCCCACACACTTGCGATATGCAACGTAATGGGGAGTTCTCTTTCAAGGGAAACCCATGACACATTATACACAAGAGCCGGCATTGAGATAGGAGTAGCGGCAACCAAAACTTTTATAGCACAGTTAATAGCCATCTATCTGCTTGCGTTCCATATAGCCCAGGAACTTTCAATTCATTATGACAGAAAATATTTAAAAGAACTTTACAAGCTCCCGAACCTGATGGAAAAAATACTCGGAAGCCACGACGAAATAAAAAAATGGGCAAGAAAATACCATAACCGCTTCAACTTCCTGTATCTCGGCAGGGGATTAAACTACCCTATCGCTCTTGAAGGCGCGTTAAAATTAAAAGAGATATCATACATGCACGCGGAAGGCTACGCGGCAGGGGAAATGAAGCACGGCCCTATAGCGCTTATAGACAAGCATGTACCTGTTGTGGGAATTCTTACAAAAAACCCTACTTATGATAAAATCGTAAATAACGTAAAAGAAGTAAACGCAAGGGGCGGCATCCTGCTCGCGCTTGCAACGGAGAAAGACATCTACGTAAAAACCTTTGCGGATTATGTTTATTATCTTCCAAAAACAGTTCCTTTGTTTGACCCTATCTTAAACGTGATACCCCTGCAGCTTCTGGCATATTACATTGCGGATATAAAAAAGAGAGATGTTGATCAACCCAGGAATCTTGCGAAAAGCGTAACCGTAGAATAAAAAAATCCCGTCGCGACTTTTATATCGTGGCGGGATATTTTTTTGTGAACGCAACTTTTATTATACTGCGCTTCTAAGATATTTGCCGGGTTTGAAATAAGGAACATTTCTGGCTTTAATTTTGATCGGTTCGCCGGTTCTCGGGTTTCTGCCGGTTCTTGAACTTCTCTTTCTTACTTCAAAGGATCCGAAAGGAATTAATCTAACCGGTGTGCCTTTTTTAAGGTTGGTTCTAACTCCTTCGATGAAGCTGTTTAAAGCTCTCTCTGAATCTCTCTTTGAAAGTTTGGTTTTGTCGGATATATAATTGATCATATCCTGTTTGCCCCAAGTCTTTGTTCTGGTTGCCATCTCACTTCACCTCCCCTCTTTTTATAATTAAGGTGCGTATCAACACCTTGATAAACTTGCACTTTAGTATTCTATGGTCTTTTTGAAAATCCTCTTTTTCCCATCAAATATGGAGAAAAAATTTTTAATCGGCGAAAAACCTTTATTTTGCAAGGTTTTTAGATTTATCTTTTTTAAAAAAATAAAAAGGGTATTTCAATTTAAATCAAGAATGCTTCTACATCTCTATAAAATATTTTTAAGTTTTTTTTGAAAGGAGTGTGTGAAATTTTGAACAATCATCCTTTTCTGCGCTACAAATATAAAAATGGAATGATAGCGTGGGCGCTGCAGAGGCTCTCCGGTTTATGCCTCGCGTTTTATCTCGTTGCTCATCTTCTGGTTACGAGCTTGCTTATAAAAGGGCCGGCTTCTTTTGACAAAATGATGGAGATGCTGCACAGCCCCATTACGGTTGCTCTTGAGATATGCCTTATAGGTGTTGTGATGTATCACGCTTTAAACGGGATAAGACTGGCTCTTTTAAGCTTCGGAGTTCCCACAAAATACCACAGTGCGCTATTCTGGATTTTAATGTTTATAGGGGTTGTCCTTTTCGCATTAAGCTGGTATGTGATTTTCCCGTGGGACGCGATCGGATTTTAAAGTTTAATCGGAGGAATATGCTATGAGTAAATTTAAAGCCGGGAGATTCCAGGGAATACTCTGGGGCTTCCAGATATTATCGGGACTCTTTTTAGTGATAGTGCTCGGGATCCATTTCTGGTTCCTGCATTTTATAACAGGCGCGAGCAAGACCATGATAACTTATGAGGTGGTGGCGCAGAGACTGCGCACCCCTTTATGGAAAGCGATTGACACGATCTTCCTGCTTCTTGTTCTTTATCACGCGTTAAACGGCGTACGGGCTGTTCTTCTGGATTACAACTTAAGCAAAGGATTAAGAAAAACCCTTTTTGTGTTTTTTGCCGTACTGGCAGTCATCTGCTTCGTATTCGGGGTAAGGATAATAAATTCAATTTACTAAGACAGGACTTATAACGGAGGATATAGATGAACGATATTATTAAACATGATGTTGTTATTATAGGTGGCGGTCTCGCGGGCATGAGAGCCGCTCTTGAGATATGCGACAATCATGATGTGGCAATTATATCAAAAGTGCACCCGGTAAGATCACATTCCGGCGCGGCGCAGGGCGGAATAGCCGCATCTCTGGGCAACGTGGCCGATGATGACTGGGAAAAACATATGTTTGACACGGTAAAGGGGAGTGATTATCTCGGAGACCAGGATGCAATAGAGATACTTGTTAAAGAAGCTCCCCAGAATATTATAGAGCTTGAACATATGGGTACGCCCTTTTCAAGAACCGAGAACGGCAGAATCGCGCAAAGGCCCTTCGGCGGACATTCCTCTCCCAGAGCCTGCTATGCGGCCGACTTAACAGGGCATGTAATACTCCATACATTATACGAGCAGATTATAAAGAAGAAAATAAAAGTATATTCCGAATTCTATGTGCTGGATATCATACTTAAAGACAATATCTGCCGCGGCCTTATAGGTTTTGACCTTACAACAGGCACCATACACACATTCCATTCAAAAGCCGTAATGTTCGCAACAGGCGGTTACGGAAGAGCATTTAAAATAACCTCAAACGCGCACGCCAATACCGGAGACGGGTTAAGCATAATTTACAACCAGAGCCTCCCCATCCAGGATATGGAATTCGTGCAGTTCCACCCCACGGGATTATGGAAGCAGGGAATTCTCGTAACAGAAGGCGCGCGAGGCGAAGGCGGATACCTCTTAAACAAAGACGGCGAGCGGTTCATGAAGCGCTACGCGCCAAACATGATGGAAATAGCTCCCAGGGATGTAGTATCGCGCGCGATCCAGACAGAGATAAATGAAGGAAGGGGCATAGACGGAAAAGATTACGTGCATCTTGACCTGCGCCACTTAGGAAAAGAAAAAATTATGAAGCTCCTGCCCCAGATAAGAGAGCTTGCGATGGATTTTGTCGGAGTAGACTGCATTGAAGGCCCGATACCCATCCAGCCCACAGCCCATTATTCCATGGGGGGGATACCCGTAAATATAGACGGAAACGTCATATCGGACGAAAAAGGAACTCTTATTACAGGATTATACGCCGCGGGAGAATGTTCGTGCGTGTCCGTTCACGGCGCGAACAGGCTGGGATGCAATTCCCTGCTTGAAGCAGTCGTATACGGAAGGCGTACCGGCAAATACATAAATGAATTTTTGCAAGACGCTAAATTAGAACTTCTTCCCGAAGAGGCTGACAAAAAAGTGCAGGATAAAATATCAAAACTTCTAAGCAGTGAAGGAACAGAGCTCCCTGCGAAAATACGCGAAGAACTGCAGGAAGTCATGTTCAAAAAATGCGGTGTTTACAGAAACGAAGACGACTTAAAAGACTGCCTGCAGGCGGTTAAAAAGCTTCAGGAAAGATTCAAAAAAGTCAAGATTGACGACAGAAGCAAGCTCTATAACACGGACTTAATTGAAACAATAGAACTCAGCCATCTTCTTGATTTCTCCGAAGTAATAGCAGCAGGCGCCCTGGCAAGAACAGAATCCCGGGGAGGCCACTCAAGAGTGGACTTCCCAAAAAGAGACGACGCGAACTGGCTGAAACATACCTTCGCGTATAAAACAGAAACAGGGCTGAAATTTACATATAAAGATGTAGCAATAACAAAATTCCAGCCGCAGGAAAGAAAGTATTAGGAGGATATTAATGGAAATTACCTTTAAAATATTCAGATTTAACCCCGAAGAAGATAAAAAGCCGTATTACAAGGAATACAAGGTTGAGGTAAAATCCGGCGAAACAGTACTGGACGCGTTAAACCAGATAAAATGGTACCAGGACGGCACACTCGCTTACAGGAGAAGCTGCAGGTCAGCCATATGCGGTTCATGCGCCATGAAGATAAACGGAATAAACAGGCTTGCCTGCAAAACCCAGGTCTTTGACCTTAAATCAAATAAAATAACGGTAGATCCACTGCCTAAATTCAGACTGATAAGGGACCTTATCGTTGACATGGATCCGTTTTTTGACAAGCTTAAAGAAACAAAACCCTACCTTATAAATTATTCCGCACCACCGGAGAAAGAAAGAGAGCAGTCCATAAAAGACAGGGAAAAACTTGATGATGTCATTAACTGCATACTCTGCGGGGGATGCACAACCTCATGTCCGAGCACATGGACGAATAATTCTTACTTAGGCCCCGCCGCGTTTAATAAATCTTACCGATTCGTAGCGGATACGCGCGACGAAGGAGAAGAAGAACATTTAGAATCGGTAAACGACGAATCAACCGGAATATGGAGATGCCACGGCATAACAAACTGCTTTGACGCATGCCCTAAGAATATAGACATAACAAAATATATAGGGAACTTAAAGATGAGGTTAAGCAGTTTTTAATAGAAATCTTTTTCGTTAAACTCGGTAAAAAAATCTTTATAACCTAATAATCCCTGAAGGATTTAACCAGAATAAGTATAGGATAATTTATTCCCGCCATAGGGAATGTTAATATTTTAACATTTTTTGTCTGCTTGGGACCTACCGTAAGCTTTTTAAGAAGCTTCTCGTTCGGGAAATAAATTGTATTTGAAATAATGACCGGAGTTCCGTCTAGAAGAAGAACTGCTTTAGCGGGGCCCGCTCTTGCCTGAAGCAGAATCTCGCATTTTTTAGCGTAATTTTTGTCATTTATAATTGATATATCCATATTATAAAAAACGCCGTAATTACCGTAACAGGGCTCCCCTGTTGTTATCTCTTTCAAAAAGGGCTTGTTCCCCACATCAATAAAAGTATAAGCTTCGCCCATGTAATGCTTGTATTTAAGATTAAGGTCGGGACTTGCGAATATTCCCCTCGGATGAACTTCTTTCCCTTCGGAAAGATCAAGGTGCTGGTAATTTGAATGGCGGTACGTGCTTGACTGTATTATTACATTTGGAAGCGGGCCGTTCAATACCTGGAAGTTCATCAATCCGCTTGTAATCTCGCCGGGTTTTAAATATTTCGCAAAAACAGTTGATACTGAATCCGGAGATATCTCAATTACATACCCTTTCCTGCTTAAATACGTTAAAAAGTAATTCCTGCCGCCGTAGAAACCTGTGTCAAGCTCGCCGTATCCGTCGGCATACCCCTTTATTATATAAACATAACAGCTTTCTTTTGAATCATTAACAAGCCTTACCTGCATATTCCTGGGATAACTGTACTCATAGCATTTGTGATGAAAAAGCATCCTGTGCAGTCCGTAATCCTGTATGCGTCCCTCAAAAAGCTTGCCGTTATTTACAATGGTCTCAGGGCGGTCGCTTACCATAAGATAGGTCGCCCCGCTTGTATACAGGGGGCGGTTTTCTATCTGCACATATACTTTCCCGCTGACTTTAAAAAGATATTTTCCGGTTAAGCTTACCGGTATATATAAAGATTTGCCCTTGTTGGGATAAAGCTTTCCTATCTTATTTAAGCTTCCTTTGTCTATGTGTATGTGGGCTTTATGCCTTGCTTCAATCTTCTGGTGAAGATTAAGCATGACAGCTTCTTTTATCACGTCAGGTGTCGCAGGATTGCCGGTAACCGTTACCTTCATGCTTTTAGGTATAGATCCGGCGGTCTCCTTAACAACGACCGTAAGTCTTTTCTTTAAAGGCGGATAAACAAAATAAAGGGGGGAATTGCCTGTTCCTACGCCCTTTAGTTTAAAAGAACCTGCGGATTTACTTACAATTTCCACTATGGATTTATCATACTCTTCAAGGGTGTAGCCGTCATTCCTTACGCCCGTAAATTCAACCGTTACCGTATCTGCTTTGGGCACAACAATTATGGTTTCTGAAAATTTTACTTCCGGAAGAGTTTTTATCGCTTTTATAAGGTTATCAAGAAATTCCGAGGCGGTATTATGATAGGAAAAAGTCCCCGGCTCAAGTTCTGAACTGTTAACCGTAAATAAAATATCGTTTTTTGACTTAACAATGGCTTCCCTTGAAGCATTCGCGCTTTCAAGCGTATCCAGCGGGGTAGAATCGGAGATAAATTTTTCCAGCCTGGATGCAACATTTGTTATTTTTAACTTTAAGTTATTTTCGTTTTTTGAATAAAACCTGCATATAAACACATCGTTAATATATACTTTGCCTACGTATATATCGCCGTCCTTAAGTACTTCGGTTTTAATCATCTCATAAGAGGCAAATGCGGAGATTGATAATATAAAAATAAATGTTAAGGTTAAAACAGTAAATATAATATTTCTTTTCATAATATTTCTCAGTCTTCTACCTTTACCCGTATTTCCCTTTTTAATAAATTATTTTACCTCAAAGGAGATTGCTTTTTATAATAGAAAAGTTTTCTTTGAGGTAAATTATGAAAATACGCGCAGGATCAAGATCAAGCTTGCTTGCTTTAATACAGACAAGGGAAGTTTTAAAAGCCATAAAGGGAAAATTTCCCCATCTTGAGCTTGAACTTGTCCTTGTAAAGACTACGGGAGATAAGTCTTCTGATCCCCTGGACAAACTAAATACGGTAGGCATATTCACAAAAGAAATCGAAGAACAGCTGCTTAAAGGAAGAATAGATATAGCAGTACATTCCTTAAAAGACCTGCCTACAGCCCTGCCTAAAGGGCTTGCCGTAGGAGCAGTACTGAAAAGAAGCTCGCCCATGGATGTGCTTGTATCATTAAATTATTCATGGGACAACCTTCCCGGGAACGCGGTAATAGGAACCGGGAGTTTAAGAAGGCGGACCCAGCTTTCATCCATAAAGCCGGAGGTTGAATTTAAAGATCTGCGCGGGAATATAGATACGCGTCTTGAAAAGATAAGAACGGAAAATTTAGACGGTATAATATGCGCGCATGCCGCGTTAATAAGGTTAAATATTATTGACCTTAAGGGAAAACTTCTCTCCGAAAAATATGCGGATTATAAATTTACCCCCCTTCCCGTGGAAATTATGATCCCTGCCGTAGGCCAGGGCATAATAGGAATTGAATTCTGCAGTGGGAATGAAATGATAGAAGAAATTTTAAAGGCCGTTAACCACCGGGAAACTTTTACCGAAGCTTCCGTTGAAAGAAGCTTCCTTGCGGAACTTGGCGGGGGATGCATGATCCCGGCGGGAGGCCTTGCCTCGGTTAAAAGAGACCAGATTGAACTTGAAGCCTTCTGGGCGAGAGAGGAAACCGCATCTTTCAAAAGAGAAAAACTTATCTACCCGCTTGAAAAAGCACATGATATAGGTCCGGAGCTGGCTAAAAAAATTAAGGGTATCCAAACGGAGGACAAATGAAAGGTAAGGTTTACCTTGTAGGCGCGGGACCCGGGGATACAAAGCTTTTAACCCTGCGCGGCAAAGAACTGATTGAGAACGCCGATGTCATAATATATGACCGGCTCATAAGCGAACAGATATTTGATTTTGCCGGTCCCGGGTGCGAAAAAATATATGTAGGCAAAGAAGCCGGAGCTCATTCTCTTTCACAGGATAAAATAGAGAAACTCCTTTATAACAAAGCGGCCGAGGGCAAAAAAGTAATAAGGTTAAAGGGCGGCGACCCTTATCTTTTCGGCAGGGGCGCCGAAGAAGCCCTTTACCTGGCGGATAAAAAAATAGATTTTGAAGTAGTGCCCGGCGTAACATCCGCCATAGCGGGGCCCGCTTACGGGGGGATCCCCGTAACACACAGGGATGACGCCTATATGGCAACTTTTGTAACCGGACACAGGGCAGGAGCGCTTGCGGATGACCTGGACTGGGATAACCTGGCAAAGAATAAAGGCACCCTTGTATTTTTAATGGGGGTGAAAAACCTCGGAAAAATATGCGCAAACCTTATAAAACACGGCAAAGACAAAAAAACTCCCGCGGCCATAATAAGTATGGCAACCTATCCCGTCCAGAAAAAAGCCGTCGGGACTCTTTCAGACATAAAGAAAAAAGCTGAAAGTAAAAACATCGCTTCCCCCGCCGTTATAATAATAGGCGGAGTTGTTAAGTACTCCAACAAACTTGACTGGTTCTCAAAAAAAGAAAAAAAACTTGCCGGCAAAAACATTCTGATAACGCGCGCAAGGGAAAAACAAAGCAGGTTAAACGACGCCCTGGCTTTTCTGGGAGCAAACCCTTTGTCATTCCCTGTTATAAGGCATGCGGTTATAAAAAATAAAAAAACAAATGATACCTTAAAAAAAGTTGATGAATTTGACTACCTTGTATTTACAAGCCCCACCACAATAGATTTTCTGATTCCTTTAATAAATGATATACGCTGCCTTAAGGGCCCTAAAATATGCGCCCTGGGCCCGGGAACGAAAAGGTCGCTTGAAGAAAAAAATCTTAAGGTGGGCATGCTTCCCAAAGAATTTATAGCTGAAGGATTATTAAAAACCTTTAAAAACAAAAATATAAAAAATAAAAGATTTTTAATCATAAGATCAAGCGCCGGGAGAGATGTTCTACCCGAAGGATTAAAAAAACTCGGGGCAGAAGTTACGGTTCTGAACATTTATAAAACGATGCCGAACAAACCGTCTAAAGAATTAATAGACCATACTGCCGGGCTTATTAAAAACAAGGAAATAGATCTGGTTGTTTTCATGAGCGCCTCGCAGGTAGAAAATTTTACTTATCTTTTAAAAAAACACGCTCCCATTAAAGGATTAAAATGCGCCTGTATAGGCCCTGTGGCCGCGGAATATGCCCGCAGGCACGGATACTCGGTTAAAATAGAAGCAAAACAGCACTGCCTGGAAGGATTGATAGGCGCCGTTGTAAAATACTACAGTCAAAACTTGCAAAAATAAAGGTCCGGATGCAAAACTCCCGATAACATACCGGGAGGAAATATAATCCAGATAGTGAAAAATTACACAAACATCTGAAGGGAGAAAATGATATGCTAAAAGATCTTAACCAGCTGGTGGAAAAAGCGAAACAGGACAGACCCAAAAAAATCGTTCTCGTGAAAGCGGAAGACAAAAACGCGCTTCCCGCCCTTAAAGCGGCATGCGATGAAGGCATAGTAGAAGCCATCCTTGTCGGAAATAAAACTATTATTGAATCATCTCTTAAAGATCTGGATTTTAAAAAAGGAATAAAAGATATCTTTGACTTCGATGACCCGTATAAGGCATCCGCGGAATCGGTAAAGCTCATAAACAGCGGAGAAGGAGACGCTCTTTTAAAAGGACTCCTCCATACGGATATACTTCTTTCCGCGATATTAAACAAAGAATGCGGATTAAGAACCGGAAAACTCCTGAGCCATGTTGTGGTAGCGGAAATAAAAAGATACCACAAACTTCTCCTTATAACGGATGTGGCGATGAACATAGCCCCTGATCTTGACCAGAAAAAACAGATTGTCCAGAACGCGATAGATCTGGCCGCAAAACTGGGAATAGACGATATAAAAGTTGCGTGCCTGGCGGCTGTGGAAGACGTAAACTCCAAAATGCAGTGCACGCTTGACGCGGCATGCCTTGCCAAGATGAGCGATCGCGGCCAGATAAAAGGCGGAAAAGTTGACGGCCCGCTCGCGTTTGACAACGCTATAAGCAAAAAAGCCGTGGAGATAAAAGGCATAAAAAGCTCCGTCGCGGGAGACGCCGACATACTTTTAGTACCGCAGATAGAATCAGGAAACATATTATTTAAAGCCCTTGACTACTTCGGGGAAGAAACAAAAATGGCCGGCATTATCGTAGGAGCAAAATGCCCTGTCGCCCTGCTCTCAAGAGCTGACAGCGCTGAAAATAAGTTTTACAGCCTGGTACTCGCGGCTTTAAATGCCAATTAATATGATTAAAAAATATTTCTATATCATAATTGTGCTTCTGTTTGCCTTGTCGGGTTTTTGCTCCGCAGGCAGCTTGAATATAAAGAACACAAACCTTTCCAACGGCTTGACTGTAATTACATGCCCTCAAAAAGAAACGGGAAAGATAACCCTGTGCGGGTTAATAAAGGCGGGCTCCATATACGACCCCGGTGACAAACACGGCCTTTCCAACATAACCGCCAGGATGATATCTTCCTCTCTTGCAAGTTACGCGGAAAAATATAAAAAAATAAAAGCCGGTTTAAAATTTACCCTCCATGATTCAAATTACTACACCGAAAATATAAGGTTTGAAATTACGGCAAATCCCCGGGATCTGGCCGCATTTTTAAACATATTCTGCCATTACCTTATAAACCCCGATTTCGGCAAAGAAGATTTTTCAAAAATTAAAGGTGAAATCAAAGATGAGCTTTCTGAAAAAATAAATACCGTTGAATTCAAAAAACAGAATATCATTTACAACCAAAACTATCCCGAAAACCACCCTTACAACCATTATTATATGGGAAATGAAGAATCTCTTGAAAATATTTCTTTTGAAGATGTTGTAAATTTTTATAAAACCCATTATATACCAAATAATACAATAATAGGCATAACCGAACCCGTAAAAGCGGAAAATACCGAAAACCTGCTTAAACAGTATCTGGGCAACTGGAAAAAATGCAAAGATATAAATCTTTCATTCCCTCCCTTTAAAGAAAATAAAAGAAATGTTGCCATACTGGCCGGGGAGCTGGAGGAAGGAAGCTATGCAATGATCTTAAGCACCCCCACCATTTCCAGAACTTCGCCTGATTACTACGCATTAAACATACTGAATTATACTCTGGGGGCTAACCCTTACGAAAACAAGCTCATGGACAATCTGCTTAAAGAAGGAGCGGACTACGCGTTTTCCGTATTCCCGCCCGCGCTTGCGGCCAGCTGCTGGCAAATAAACATAAGCTTCAACACCCCCGACAAACTGGACAAAGTAATAGAAACGGTAAATAAGGTTCTCTTAAAAATATCCTCTGAAGAGCTTTCGGATGAAGAATTAAAAAGAACTAAAAACTATTTCACGGAGAGGTTCCCTCTTCTTATGGAAATGCCGGGAAATCTGGCGCTCATGCTCGCGTTAACGGAATATTACGGCCTGGGGACGGATTATTTTGATAAGTATAAAACCTATTATACTGCTGTCAGCGGGGGAAATATTCAAACCCTGGCCCGGAAATATTTAAATCCCGACACCCTTAATATCCTTATAATTAAAGAAGATTAACTGTTTTTGTATTATCAATATGTAAAACTTCTCAATATTTCCTTTATAGCATGAATATTACAAAAGGAATATTTAATTTTATAAAGAAATTAAATTTTTAAGGATTATTAATGTATTATAAAGGTATATATTTATAATGAAAAAAGAAAAAGTAAAGCTTAATTTTAAATTATTAATTACTCCTATTATGCTTTCTATTGTTCTTGGCATAATTATATCCATTACCTCCATTGTTTTAAGTCCTACCGCTTTTTATAAATCAGCCGAGACGGTATTCCAGAGAGCTTTCTTTTCGCAGCAGAATAAAAATGCCAGCATTTATCATGCTTCTCCCTACCTGAGAGATTTTGTTCTTATCCCCATAGATGACCAGACCTTCAGCAGTCTTAATGCCGAATGGCCGATTCCGAGATCATATTATGCCAAACTAATAGAAAAACTCTCCAAAAGCGGAGCAAAATTAATATGCTTTGACATAATATTTCCCGACAAAAGCAGTTTCCCGCAAGACGAAGCTCTTGCTCAACAGATAAAAGACAATCCGGATCTCCTGCTGGCATATCATTTATCCCTGCTGGGCGTTAATCCCGACAATCCCAGCGAAAAAAAACTCGAAATAATTCTCCCTTATAAATTATTTCTTGACGCCCTGGGAAACAGTGAAACCGAACACTTTGAAAAGCTGGGCTTTGTGTCAACTTCAACCGACCAGGATGTTGACGGCCTGATAAGATCCGTTACATTCATACAGCCCCATGAAAACAAATCCCTTGTTTCTTTTGACGTAAAAATACTCATGAATATTTTAAATGCCGGGGCAGACGATGTAAAAGTAGACAGCGTAAACAACACCCTGATAATAAAAGATAAGGTAATACCCTTAAATAAAAATTATGCCCTGGATTTAAATTTCGGATTCACACCGAAAAACACGGATTATACCGTAGATATAATACCTTTCAGCGAAGTCCTTAACATGCCCGACGATAAACTGGCGGGATATTTCAAGGATAAAATTATACTTCTGGGCGTTACCGCGACCGGAGGTCATGATATAAAATATTTCCCCGTAGGTTCCATGCCGGGCATATACGGCCATCTAAATGCCATATTCACGGTATTAGACAATAAATTCATACATACTATTCCTCCTTCGAAACAGACACTGTGGATACTGGCATTCGGCTTGATTGTCGGGATAGCGTCCGCGCTGTTGAGGCCGCGGTATTCCATAATAATACTTATATTGTTTTCTGCTCTGGCCGTATGGTTAAGCTATGATATATTTAAGAAATACTGTGCATTTATACCCATACTACCGACCCTATCAAACATTATTCTTACCTTTGTAGTGGTCAGCCTCTACAAATACCAGCAGGAACAGCACGCCAAAAAGAAGCTTTCTGTCATGCTCAGAGAATTCGCGCCGCTGCCGCCGGACTACCTTGATCAGGTTATTGCCGAAACAACCGGCTCTGCTCAGCTCGGCGGCCATAGAGTCACTGTAAGTATACTCTTCTCCGATATACGGGGGTACACCGACCTTTCGGAAAAACTTGACCCTGTTGAAGTTATGAATATGCTAAACGAATACCACAGCGCTATGGGGCATATATTTGAAGAAAACGGCGGAGTGATATTTGATTACCAGGGCGACGCCCAGATGGTGGTATTCGGGCTGGTTGAGCCGTCAAAAGAAAACCACGCTTTCTATGCCGTAAAATCCGGGCTCCAGATGCAGGAAAAAGTAAAAGGCTTAATGGAACAGTGGGGCGGAAGGCACGCTTTTGAAGTCGGAGTCGGCGTATGCACAGGTCCTGTTTCTTTGGGTATTGTAGGTTCAGCCCAGAGAAAACAGTACGCGGCGATAGGAGACTCCACAAACGTGTCCGCAAGACTTCAGGGTATGAGTAAACAGCTGGAAAGCCCTGTCCTTATAAGTGAATCAACTTATCTTATGTGCAAAGATAAAATTGAAACGGATAAATTGGAACCGGTTAAATTAAAAGGAAAAAGCGAACCCCTGCAGGTTTACAGGGCAAATAAAGTTAAATAGTTTATTAGTCCGCCTTACAGGCGGTCAGGAGGCTTTATGCGTAATAAACAATACGAGGATATCATACAATCAAATCCAATATTTTATTCTCTGGATAAGGAAATAGTAGCGGAACTTGCTTCCCAGCTCGAAGAAAAGCATTTCAACCCGGATGATATCATCGTAAAAGAAGGAGACATGGGTGACAGCTTCTACCTTATATTATCCGGCCACGTTTCGGTCCTTAAGCACGATGATAAAAACGAAGAACTTTTAATGGCACAGCTGGGCCCCGGTGACGGGTTCGGGGAGATGTCCTTATTCTTTGACCAGCCCAGATCCGCAACCATAAAGGCCGCGGATGAAGTCACCGCGCTTGAACTTAAAAGAACAGCATTTAAAGACCTTATAGAGAAATACCCCCAGATGAACATACAGATATCCCGGCTTATTGAATCACGCGTGTCCCTGCTTGATTCGGCCGATCAGATATCAAAAGATAAATTCCGGGCAAGAAGCACTTTAAAGATAGACCTGCCTCTTTTAGACCTGCTTTCAAAATTCAACCTAGCCGCGGGCGGCTCTCCCCAGGTGCGCAACGCCAGAGAGACAGCTATCCTGGCGGACGAGATGAGTAAAATGCTCTGCCCTATGGTAAGCGATCAAATTACATGCGCGGCATATCTTTATGAGATAGGAAAGCTTTCCTTAAGCGAAGGGCTGATAAATAAACACAGAAAGCGCTTTCCTTTAACGGAAGAAGAAGAAGAAAAAATCAAGAATATCTATGAGATAGCATTAAATATACTTGAACCGTTTAAATCTTTAAAAGAAAACATACAGTTTATAAAATACCTGACGAAACAGAACTATACCGATATGCCGCTTGAAGCGCAGATACTGAAAGTGGCTATTGATTTCCAGGAAATGATAAATACCGAATACCAGAACATACCTAAAAACGAGGCGTTAAAGCGCTTAAAAAATAAAGGCGGCACATTATATAATCCCAAAGTAATTATCGCCCTTGAAAAAGTACTGGACAAATTCGTAAAGGTAGGCGTGGAAAACCAGCTTAACTTTTTAAAGTCCATGAACATAGCTCTGGACTACAAAGACCATTACACACTCAGCCACTCCATGCATACCAGGGATATGGCTCTTAAAATAGCGCAAAAAATGATGCTGAGCAGGAAAGAATCTGATATGCTTAAGCTTTCAAGCGAACTGCACGATATCGGTAAAATATACATAAAAGACGAAATACTGAACGCCCCCAGAAAACTTACGGAACTGGAATTTGATATAATGAAGCAGCATCCCGTATGGTCCGCGGCGTTTTTCGCGGAAATACCGGGAATGGAAGAACTTACAACAATCATACGCCACCATCACGAAAAATACGACGGCTCGGGATATCCGGACAGGTTAAAAGGCGATGAGATACCGCTGCTTTCAAGAATAATGGCTCTTGCCGATGTATACAGCGCGCTTACGACCGAGCGAGTATACAGGCTGGACATGAGGGGCAAAAAACTCGCCTATGATCCGGAAAAAGCCCTGGAGATCATGGAAAAAATGCAGCCGGGACAGTTTGACCCTGAATTATTCAAGATATTTAAGGAGATTATCCTTGAAGAAAAATAAAGCTAACTTAAGTTTATCAACCTGGGATTATTTATACCTGCCGCCTTTTAAAGCGTTGGATAAAATATCTTCCATGGGGTTTGATTCGGTTGAATTATGGGGAGATTATCCCCATTTCTGGCCCAGGAAGTATCTGATTAAAGACAATCTTCAGAAACTAAAAAACAAACTAAAAAAATTCACGGGGCTTAATTCCGTACATGCCCCCATAGTAAGACTTACAAGCAAAAACGCGGGCCTGCGTGAAGAAGCCATTAAGCAAGTAAAGGAAACCATACTGCTGGCCGGAAAGCTCGGCATAAAATACATAACGCTGCACGGCGGAGAAAAGCCTTTTAATATGCAGAACTGCAACTTCACCGGGCAAACATACAATTTATTCATCAATGACCTTAAAAAACTAGGGATTCTGGCCGGCAGAAAAAGCGTAATCCTTTGCCTTGAAAATATACCCGGAGAATTCGGTTTTGAAGCTCATGAGATGAAAAAACTTTTAAGCAGGGTTAACTCTAAAGGGGTCTGCATGACTCTTGATATAGGGCATGCCAATCTCGCGGGAGGCGATAAAGTGTTTGAATTTTTCAAACTATTAAAGAATAAAATAAGAGTGATGCATATAAATGATAATGACGGATCCGGAGACGATCACCTGGCGATAGGGTCCGGAAACATAAAATTCTGCGAGTTTTTCAATAAATTCGGCAAGGATTTGGAAAACAAAGTGCTTGTTGGAGAGCTTGCATATAATAAAAAGAACCCCGAAAAACCGATACTCGGATTTATTAATTTTATGAAAAATTTCACCGCATAATATATATATAAATATATCGCGGTATGCGGCAGATTGGAGAATATTATGTCTAACGAAGAAAACAAAAAGACAGATGAACCCACGGAGCAAAAAGAAAAAAAGAGAACTCCCAAAGAAATAGAGATGGAAGCGCGCGCGAAAAAAATGAGGGTAGAGTATGTCAACATAGCAAAACTTACTTTTGACCCTAAGGTCTCCAACATTATACCCGAAGACCTCTCAAAAAGAGACAAGCTTGTGTGCATAGAAAAAAAAGAAAATAAAATAACCGTGGCGATGGCCGACCCCATGGATGTTTTCGCCATAGATGACGTAAAAATGCGCACCGGCATGGATGTTAAAATAGTGCTTGGCGCCATTGACGATATTGAAAAAGCGCTTGTAGACATCTACGGCGAGGATACTTCGTGGAAATCCAAACTTGAAGAAGATTTCGGGGATATAAACGTAGACATCTTAAAAGATGAAGACGCGCACTCCGATGAAGACGTAGTTATAGACCAGCCCGTCATAATAGCGGTTAATAAAATCATAACACAGGCACTGGAAAGAAAAGCATCCGATATCCATATAGAACCTTTTGAGAACGAACTAATCGTAAGATACAGGATTGACGGTATTCTTCATGAAATTATGCAGTTTCCCAAAAGCGTCGCTCCCGCCCTTATATCAAGGGTCAAAATCATGTCCAACCTTGATATAGCCGAAAAAAGAATCCCGCAGGACGGAAGAATACACATGAGAATACAAAAAAGGGATATAGACTTCCGTGTGTCAACGCTGCCCAGCTTATACGGCGAAAGCGTTGTGATGAGAATTCTGGACAGAAGAAGCATGCAGGTTGATCTTGAAGAGCTGGGCTTTGCTCCCGAGGACCTTAAAAAATTTAAAAACCTTGTTGAGCGCCCGAACGGCGTGGTCCTTGTAACAGGCCCTACGGGTTCGGGAAAAACAACAACTCTTTAGTCCACATTAAATTTTATAAACAATCCCGACACAAAAATATTAACCATTGAAGACCCTATAGAATACAACCTAAGAGGCATTATACAGGTTCAGACCCATGCAAGGGTAGGCCTTACATTCGCAACGGGATTAAGATCATTTCTCAGGCAGGATCCCGATATAATAATGGTCGGAGAGATAAGAGATAAAGAAACAGCGAGCATAGCCATAGAATCAGCATTAACGGGCCACCTGGTTTTAAGCACCCTCCATACAAATGACTCCGTCGGCGCCGTTACCAGGTTAACAGATATGGGCATAGAGCCGTTTTTGACGGCTTCAACATTAAACGGGGCGCTCGCCCAGAGGCTGGTAAGAAAAGTATGCGAGGAATGCAAAAAACCCGTAGACCTGGAAAAAATACCTGACCTTAAAAAATCTTTTGAGGATCATAACATTGACCTTAAAAAAGTAACTCTTTTTAAGGGAGAAGGGTGCGGGGTCTGCAACCAGACCGGTTATAAAGGACGTCTCGGCATTTATGAAATATTTGCCGCCTCGGATAAAATAAAAGAAATGATCGTGCAGAGGATTCCTTCACCGGTTCTGCTGGAACAGGCAAGAAAAGAAGGACTGGTTCTGCTTTATGAAGACGGGTTAAATAAAGTTGCCAAGGGCATAACTTCATATGAAGAACTGTGCAGGGTAACCATGGATTAACAGTATCCTTTGCCTTTTTTATAGCCCGCGTCCACCGTAAGCTCCATCCCGCCGCGGGATGCAAATTCCCCCATTACATGCGCTTCAACGGGCTTACACGCGTTAACCACATCTTTTAAAATACGGTTAACGGCATTTTCGCAGAATATTCCCATGTCCCTGTATGCAAGCAGGTAAAATTTTAAAGACTTCATCTCCAGGCAAAGCTTATCTGGCACATAACTTATTGTTATAGTGCCGGAATCAGGCAGGCCGGTCTTTGGACAGATTGAAGTAAACTCGGGTATACTGAAATTAATTCCGTAGTTTTTATACTGGTTCTCCCAGCATTCTATTCGCGGGAGTTTTTCTTTAATCCCTGATTTTGCGTGCTTTTCGGTATATTCCCTCATAATTATCTCCTAGTAAGGCAGGGCCATAAGTTTCTTAAATTCTTCAAGCCGCACAGCTTTAGATTCGGCTTCTTCCTGGGTTATTACATTTTTCTTAACAAGAGCTCTTAAGGCCTGTTCCTGTGTCTGCATGCCGAAATCTCTGCCCTGTGTCCCCATAATATTCTGAATCTGGGCAAACTTACCGTCTTTTATCATGGTCTTAACCTGCGGGATACCCAGCAAAATTTCAAATACCGGCATCATGCTGTCCCCCGTGGCTTTAGTGCATAAAGTCTGGGATATAACAAGCTCCAACCCTATGGATAAAAGCGTTTTTGCCTGATGCTGGAGATGCGGAGGATAAAAGTCGATAAATTCTTCAATAAACACAACCGAAGAAGGCGCCTGAGCGGCCACCAAAACAAGCGAGCCGCCGGATGAAAGCTCGGCAATCATTTTAGCCGTAGTGTAAGAATTTACCTTATTAAAAATATATACATCCGCGTTCAAACGGCTGATCGTTTCAAATGCTTTCTCATAAGAGCTGACATCCGTGCCTATTTCTCTCTGACATATTATGCCTTTTTTGTTTTTGAAAAGAAATTCTATCGGATCTTCCAGGCTTATCATCTGGCAGCTGCGGTTCTCCAGAATATGGTTGATTATCGCGGCAAGGGTTAAGCTTTTCCCGCTGCCTTCAGTGCCTGTCACGACAATTAAACCCTGGCGAATTTTTAAGATCTGCTCTTTAACAAATTCCGGGAGCAGTAGATCATCAATCGTGGGAATTTTCAAGGGATTCATAAAAATTACAGCCGCGTAAGTTCCCCTCTGCATAAATATATTTATTCTAAACCGAGACATCCCCGGCATACTGTATGAAAATTCAATCTCTTTTTCTTCTTTAAGTATTTTTTTCTGTTCATCGGTTAACAGCTCGTCAATGAACTCATTTATATCCTGCGGTTTTAAAATACTGTTGTCCAGAGGGACAAATACGGTTCTCTGCCTTATAATAACAGGACTCCCCGGGACCAGATGCAGGTGCGAAATCTGCTTTTCCACCATCATGCCGAATAATTTATTACGATCTAATAACATTACAACCTCCGTACCGTTAAATTATTTCTTCTTTTTCTCCTCGCCCAGCTCAATTAATCTGTTAAAATCACCGGGACTGGAAGATTTACTTAATGCTTCTTCGTAGGTTACCAGCCCTTCGTTATAAAGGTCTCTTAAGGACATATCCATTGACCTCATTCCGTAAACAGAACCCGCCTGTATCAGATTCGGGATCTGGTGAGTCTTGCCTTCCCTTATGGTATTTCTTACCGCCGGGTTTACAGGCATAAGCTCCATTGCCATAATCCTGCCGTGCCCGCTTGCTTTGGGAAGAAGCGTCTGACAGAGAACCCCCTCTAAAGTAACCGAGAGCTGCATCCTGATCTGCTGCTGCTGGTGGGAAGGGAATATATCTATCATCCTGTCTATCGTGGCAGGAGCGCTGTTTGTGTGAAGGCTCGCGAGAACAAGGTGTCCGGTTTCGGCAGCGGTAACCGCGATCTGTGTCGTTTCAAGATCGCGCAGCTCGCCTATCATAACAACATCGGGATCCTGGCGCAAAATATGACGCAATGCATTCCCGAAAGAATGGGTATCTTCATTAATCTCTCTCTGGGAAATAACACTTATCCGGTCTTTATGCAGGAATTCTATGGGGTCTTCAATTGTTACAATATGGCATTTCTTGTTCTCGTTTATATGGTTTATCATAGCGGCAAGGGTTGTGGATTTACCGGATCCGGTGGGACCGGTTACAAGTATCAAACCCCTGGGCTTCATTGCCAGATCTTTCAATAACGAAGGAAGTTTTAATTCTTCAATCGTAAAAGGCCTTACCGGCACAATCCTGAAAGCAGCGGCCCAGCTCCCTCTCTGGAAATAAAGGTTGACCCTGAACCTTGCAAGTCCGGGCACGGAATACGCGAAATCAAGCTCTTTCTCCGCGATAAACTCGGCTTTCTGCCTGTCGGTTATGATGCTTTCGCAGAGAAGCCTTATCCTGTCCCCGCTTAATACCAGTGAACTGTTGGGTATCAGCTCCCCGTCAACTCTTATCATAGGAGGGCTTCCCGCTTTTATGTGAAGGTCGGACGCGGCTTTTTTTACCATATCGGCAAGCATATCTTCCATTGTAAATTCTTCATCAAGCATCTGCCGGGTATCTTTTGCTTTTTCTTCGGCCATTTTAAACACCTCTTATATATTTTAAATATAACTGATTTAAACTAAAAAAATAATATCTTATTCACAGCTTATATCTTTTCTATATATTAATAATAATCCCTGTTACAGCTTATTACTAATTATATCTTTGCTTATTCTTTATAAATAAAACCGAGTATGGCTCCGTTAACTAAATTAACAAACAAGGCCTGCAGTATCCAGTATATAACTACTGTTGTGGCTATTGTCATATAGAAGGGCATGGAGCCCACCCCTATAAGAGCAGATACCATCCATATAAAGAAGCCGTATGTCATCCCCTTTACCGCACCCTGGCCCGGTATGCCTTTATAGAATACGGCATATACCAGAGCAAATATTATGGAGCTTATTAACCCGACCAGGTTCATCAATGCCATATTGGTTGTATTCATCATCATAGCCGGATCTTTCCAGATTACAGGGGGAATTTTATAAACCCAGTTAAATAAATGACCGCATGTAACAATACCGACAACGGTACTAACTATCCACATAATAAAGCCGGCAAGTAAAATTTTACCTGTTTTCATATGCACCTCCCTGGTTTGACTTAAATTCTCCTTTTCGGCTTAAAAACCTCCAAAAATACTCCTTTTGGTAGCATTTTTCACTAAAAATTACCCCACTTGACCTATATCCGTATACGCGGGGGGGGGTATAATATAGATGGGAAGAGGAAACAAGGTTTCTTACAACTGATATTTTATGGTAAAAAAGCCATTAAATAAAATAAAAAGAACGGAGGTTAACCAAGGTGAAAAAACTACTTATAGCGCTTGTAGCGATAGCATTTCTGACAACAGCGGCATTTGCCGGGTCAACTGACACACAGACTGTGTATTATGAGATTGATGCAATTAATGAACTTGTTTTTGGCGATGATACAACCTTAACAATGGACACTGCAACTGCAGGGGATGAACCTTTTCACGATTTCAAATATCCTACCTATAACATTACTACTAACGAAGCTGCTAAAAAATTAACTGCTTCAATTAACGCAACAATGCCGAATCGTGTATACTTCAGAGTAAAGGCAGAAGCACCAACCGGCGCTAGCAGTACCGGCTTACAATATATGAACACAACTGCCAAAAATCTTGTAACCGGTATTGAAACCGTAGTAGAGTCCGGTATAACTTATACCTTAAATACCTATGCATATGCTGATGCCGGTCTACCGCCTGATGGTTCAAGAGTCATAACCTTCACATTATGTGACGAATAAACAGATATTTTAAGTTAGTGTTGAAAAAGCATACTCATGCGGTATGCTTTTTTATATCCTGTGCCGCGGCAAAAATCTCCCACGGATATAAAGATTTAATTCTTTCATCTTCGCCGGAAGATAGTTTTTGCAGGGATATAACCCAGGCATCTTTCTGTTTGTATTTATCTATAAATGAGATGAGTGTTGACAGTGATTTTTGCGGATACGAAAGTTTGGCTTCTGCCGGGATTTTCTTAAAATTAAGATCCGCGATAAAATCTATCTCCGTTTTCTGTTTAGTCCTCCAGTATTTTACAATCTCTTTTCCTAATGCCGAACGGATTGCGCAGTAAACAGCGTTTTCAAACAGCTCCCCGCTTACTTTATCCAGAAAAACGCCGTATTTTAAAAGATTGGCTATGCCTGTATCCTCAAAAAATATTTTAGACATTTTCGATATCTCGCTTCTTATATTCGTATAAAACGGCGGTACCATCTTTATAATGTAAGTGTTTTCCATAATAAAAAGATATTCTTCTATTGTCGGCCTTGATATCCCTATGGTAGAAGAAAGCTCCAGAACATTTAACAAAGATCCTGTTTTATCCGCCAAAACCCGGAGAAGTTTATTAAATCGGTTAACATCCCGTATATGACCTAAATCTCTTATATCTTTCTTAACATATGTATTTATAACTTGTTTAAGATATGTTTCTTTTGCATCGATAGATTTTTCAAGCACAATTTTGGGATACCCGCCGTAAATTAGGTACTCCTTAAAAAGACCGGACAGCTCCTTATTAACGGTTTCAGACTGAAAGGCTTTGAAAGATGACAGATCGTAATTAATTTCTTTAAACACCAGAAACTCTTCAAAATCCAGAGGATAAAGTTCGAAGTCTACGGTTCTTCCTGCCAGGGAATCTTTAAATTTACTTTTTACCTGAAAACTGGATGATCCGGAAACGATAATCTTCAACCATTCGTAATGATCGTGGAGTATTTTAAGAAGCGGGGATGGGTTATCCAGATATTGAATTTCATCTATCAGTATGTAAATTTTATTGTTTTTGTCTATATTCTTATGACTTTCAATATAGCTAACGACTTCTTTATGTCCCTTATTAAACATTTCTAAGAAAGTAAAATCTTCCAGATCAAAATAAAAAATATTATCAGGCAGAACTCCTTTCTCATTTATAAGCTTATCCCTTATAATTTTTAATAAAGTAGTTTTTCCCGTCTGCCTGGCGCCATGAATAACCAGAATCTCTCCTTTTTTCAAAAACTTATCGATAGGCTTTAATAATTTTCTCGGCTTATACATAATCTTATTTTACATTTTCCCTTACTTTTTGTCAAGTATGTTTATCATTTTATCTGTAAATATGCTATAAAGACGACTTAAAAACCTGCCAAAATACTCCTTTTGACCTATGGTTTTAGTCGAAAATTGCCCCACTTGACCTATATCCGTATACGCGGGGGGGGGGTATAATATAGGTGGGAAGGGAGAAAGAGACTTCCCTCAATCAAGATTTAAAGGCATAAAAAGCCATTAAATAAAACTAAAAGAAAGGAGGTTAACCAATGTGAAAAAACTACTGATAGCACTTGTAGTAATAGTATTTCTAGCAGGAGCGGCATTTGCGGCATCAACAGATACCCAGACTGTGTATTATGAGATTGACGCGATAAATGAAATTGATCTTGATGTGGGTAGCTTAACATTAACAGTTGATTCAGTAGCACAAGCTGGATATCAGCCGGCTTCGGATGTTACCGATTGGATGTTATATGGTATTACAACTAATTCCACGGGTAAAAAAATAACCGGTTCAATTAATGCAAATGTACCAAGTAATTGTCAGTTGGAGGTTCTTTTGGAAGCCCCTAGCAATGCTGTTTCTACGGGATTGAAAAATTTATATTTTCAAGCGACAAATTTAGTAACCAGTATTGAAACGGTTGCAGAAGGAGATGTTAGGTATCGTTTCTATTGGCACGCAAATGTTGAAGCCGGTCTCCCCCCAGACGGCTCAAGAGTCGTAACCTACACATTAACGGATGAATAAACAGATATTTTAAGTTAGTGTTAAAAAAACAGCTCCTTTTTGAGCTGTTTTTTTTAACTTTCTTTTCTGGTGGAGGTGGAGGGATTCGAACCCTCGTCCGAAAAGGTCCCCACAGAGATTCTACAAGCTTATTCCAGATTTTGTTTCTCGGCGCCCCGGCTCCTCTGAACAGGATCCGCAGAACCCAGCCCCTTTAATTTCCCGCTTAGATAAGAGGCGGTTTCAAAACGGTAAGCCATCCTATTTTGGCGCCCTTATTTAGGCCGGCTGGCGGACCTAAGAGGACGTAGCCGCGTTAAGCGGCTAGTGCTAATTCGTTATCAGCGTTTATTTGTTTTCTAACTTTTTAACGAGCTGTCAGCAACTCGGCCTGCTGCCTCTGCCAAAACACATCCCGTCGAAACCTTGTCACCCCCCATGAGCATTATAGCATTTAAAATTACTTTAGGCAATGATAATTTTGATATCTAAAGGTAAAAATTCTTAATGGAAGAATATAGATTGTATCTTGTTATTTAAAAGGAGACGGTAAATATGCATCAATCTAAAAAGATATTGACTTATCTTGTTTTTATCTTTATTTTTCTTTTTCTTACGGTTAGTTGCGTCATGGCTAAAGAAAATATTTATTTTATGCGCAATAATGATATATGGCTGCTTGATTTAAACACTAATAATTACAAGCAGTTCACAAATTCGGGCAAGTATTACGACATAGTCCTCTCACCCGATAAAACAAAAGCCGCTTATATAGTAAACCTGAAACGCAACGATATGGGCGGGTACTCGGGAATCCTTGCGGCATCAAATATAGACGGGACGGGTGAGATTATTTATAAGGATATTTCGGTTTTCCCCGGACAGTTCTCCTGGAGTCCTGACGGAAAAAAAATAGCCGTGATACCTGAGACGGAAAAATTAACCATTCTTGATTACGAAACAGGAAAAACAGCGCCTCTTGAAATTGAAGCGGAAAAAATATGGTACCCAAGCTGGTCGCCTGACGGCAAAAAGATAGCACTGCGCGCAAGTAAAAAAGGGATAGGCGATGTTTTAATATATAATACAGAAAGCAAAGATACCGTTTCCGCTTACGAATCACTATTTAAATGGGGTTCGGGATACTTTCCCGCGCCTGCAGACTGGACACCCGACAGCAAAAAAATAGTCTTTGAAATACAGCAGTTAAATAATGCCAATAATAAGCTGCTGGTAGAAGATCTGGAAACAGGTGAAGTGGAACAGATAGGTGAAGGATTCTCTCCCCTGTTCTCCTCAAAAGGCAATATGATTGCCTTTATAGCGTTCAAGCAGGATATGAATCAGGACAATATCGTTGATCTTATGGACGCCGATATTTACATTTACTATATGGACTCGAAAGAAACTAAAAACATAACTAAATCCCCTGAACCGGAAAGAATAGTTGCATGGGCTGAAGAGATAGATAAAATTCTTTATAACCAGATATACTACCAGGGCAATAAAGAAACGGCTAACCTGCATTCGGCTAATATAGCTTACGGCACAAACCAGGAGCTTATAAAAAACGCTTACGGGCTCGCATGGGAAGAAAAAGGAAAAGCCGTGGGCATAGCATCAACTACACCCGCAGCCGATAAAACAGAAACTCCGGAGAAAACCTCCAAAACAAAAGCAGCTACACTTCCTTTTATAATAATATTCTTACTGATTGCGGTACTGGCTGCAGCGGTTTTAATAATGCGCATCAAACGTAAAAACATGTAATGAAAAAGAGGATGTCCTCAACTAAGCCACCTCAAACTGCTGTATTCCGATAAATTCCGGCAGGTGTCTTTTTTCATATAAGGTCATTTCTTCTAAGCATAATTCCGCTACTTCTTTAAGATTTTTTTGCAGTTCCTCCAGGGTTTTTGCTTGAGTATGCGCCCCGCGGATCGAGGGAACAATTCCTACATATAATCCAGATTCCGAGTCTTTTTCAATATATGCTGTTATTCTATGCATTGAAATTCTTCCACAAATTCTATTTAACAAAATTATATAAAATTCTCACATGAAACACAATTGATAATTATTACTCTTTTCCTTTATCCCTTACCGCTCTGTCAATTTCTCTTTGCTGTTCTTTCTTTTTTAAGCTTTCGCGCTTATCGTATGTATGTTTTCCCTTGGCAAGGCCAAGCTCTACTTTGGCATAACCGCCCTTAAAATACATTTTTGTGGGCACCAGGGTAAGCCCTTTCTGCTGTGTCGCGCCTATAAGGCGCTTTATTTCTGACTTATTTAAAAGAAGCTTCCTTTTTCTTTTGGGATCGCGGTTGTAATAAGAGCCTTTCTCGTAAGGCGAGATATGGCAGTTCACGAGATACGCTTCTCCTTTTGTAATCTGAGCGTAAGAATCCTGGAGGCTTACTTTTCCCTGGCGCAGGGACTTAACTTCAGTGCCTGCAAGAACAATGCCGGCCTCATACTTTTCTATGATATGATACTGGAAATACGCTTTTTTATTTGTGACTATATTTTTCTCGCCCTTCACTCTTAACCTCTCTTAGCCGATTCGCTCACCTTAATAAAAGTTGATGTGCCTTCCGCCACAATTTCTCCTTTTGAATTTTCAATGCGGGCTTTGCCGAAAACAAGCTTCCCCTTTTCTTCGGTAATTGCGGCATATGCCTTTAAATTATCTCCTACCAAAGCGGGTTTTTTAAATTTAACTTCCAGCTTTCCGGTAACGCCGTAATAGCCTTTCCCGATGCACAGATAAGCCATTGCCTCATCAAGAAGGGTGCTTATTATCCCCCCGTGAACTACATCCTTAAATCCCTGATGAATTTTCAGAGGGGTAAAAGAACAGGTTAAACTGTCTTTATCATGGTTAAACTTAAGTTTAAGACCTGCCGGGTTATCCGGCCCGCAGGCAAAACAGTATCTATCATCGGTAAAATCCATATCTTTTCTCCAAATTTTGAAGTATCTGTCTTTTTAAATCTTTTTTTGTTCCGTTATTTTCTATTATGACATCTGCAAATCCTGATTTTTCCTTCAAGCTCATCTGGGACCTTATCCTGAGGAGGGCACCGGCTCTGCTTACTTTATCTCTTTTCATAACCCTTTCAATCTGCCTTTTCTGAGAGCAGGTTATGAGCCAGATATCTTTAACAAGCTTGGTCTGCCCGGCCTCTATTAACAAAGGAGCCGCCAGCACCGTAATACCGGCTCCGGCGGCTTTAATCCGTTTTTTTATTTCCTTTATTATTTCAGGATGGGTTATACTACTTAACCTGGCGAGCTTATTTTTATCTTTAAAAACTATTTTTGCCAATATTTTTTTATCAAGAGTCAGGTCTTTATTTAAAATATTTCTGCCGAACTCTTTAGCTATTTTTAAGTTTAATCCGCTCCCTGCTTCTGTCAGGTCTTTATAAATCTCATCCGCGTTAATTACAAAGGCGCCTATAGAAGCAAATACGGAAGATGCCGTTTTTTTGCCTGTGGCAATTCCCCCCGTAAGCCCTATAACTATTTTACCGGCCTTCTGTTTTTTCTTCTTCGTTTTTCTCATTTAAATTCTTCAACTTATCCTTAAGCAGGTCACCCACAGTAAATGAGCCTGTTTTTTCTTCCGCTATAAAAGGCTTATATTCTTCTTTTAAAACATCGGCTTCAATCTGGCTGGCTGAAAGAAGCATTCTTTTCTCAAGCGGTTTTATATCCACAATTTTAACTTTTATCTTCTGTCCTTTCTGGACAACATCTTCAGGTCTTGAAACACGCTCTATTGCAAGTTCAGATAACGGGACAAGGCCTTCTATGCCTTCGTCTACTTCCACAAAAACATAGTTTTTTGCGATTCTTGTAATTACGCCCTCTATTGCCTGGCCCGCTTTAAACTTATCTTCCACAAGAAGCCACGGATCGGGTTTGGTCTGTTTGAGAGATAAAGCTATTTTTTTCTTTTCTTTGTCTATGTTAATAACTACTACTTCTACCCTGTCCCCGGCATTAATTACTTCCTGAGGATTTTTAACTCTTTTATATGATAATTCGGAAATATGTATAAGTCCGTCAACTCCGCCAAGATCAACAAACGCGCCGAAATTCGCAAGACGAACCACTCTGCCTGTCAGCATGGCGCCTTCATAAATATTGTCCCAGAGTTCGGTTCTTTTTCTTGCCTGTTCTTCTTCTAAGTATTTTCTTCTGGATACGACTATATTTCTTTTGTCCTCGTCAACCTGGATTACTTTGACCTGCATTGATTCGCCGAGGAGGCTGTTGAGATCCCTTACGGGCATTATATCGGCATGGGAGCCGGGCAGAAACGCGCGGACGCCCATTATATTTAAAATCAAACCGCCTTTAACTTTTTCTGTGCATGTACCGCTTAAAACAGTGTTGTTCTTGAAGGATTCCACCATATTTTTCCAGCTTAATTCGGCATCAGCTCTCTTTTTGGAAAGTATGGGATGGCCTTCCCTGTTTTCCTGTTTTAAAACTATAACCTCTATCTCATCGCCTTCGCTGACCGCTTCTGAAAGATGTTTTACGGGCTTTAAGCTGACTTCGTTCGGCGGGATAATTCCTTCGGATTTATAGCCAACATCCACAAGAACCGCGTCCGCGTCAACCTTTACTACCGTGCCTTTAACCTGCTGGCCTACCTCCAGCCTCTTTAAACTTTTCTCAAAATCAGCCATGTTTTCCATAGTGCTTTCTCCCTGTGCGATAGTTTCCATCGGTAATCTCCTTATTATATAAGTATTATTCAAATAATAACAATTATAATCACTGTGAGAAAAATTGCAACTTGAGGCCTTAAAATCTTTATTTTAAGCCAATAATCCCTACTTCAAAGCGAGTTATTTATCGGAAACCTCAACCGGAGCGATCTTGCCCATGTCGTCTTTAATGTTTTCCGCATCCCCTACTATAACAATCTTTATCTTTTCAGGATGAAAGTATTTTTGCGCGCATCTTAATATATCTTCTTTTGTCACTTTTTCTATATTGCTTATATAATTACTGTAATAATCGCGGGGGAGGTTGTAAAACTCAAGCAGCATTAACCTGTACAGCACCGAAGACGGCTGAGCCATAGTAAAAACAAAACTGTTTATGTATTTTTCTTTTGTTTGTTTCAGCTTTTTTTCCGTCACGCCGCTTTTCTTAAGCTCTTCCATTATATCAAGTATCAGCTCTATTGATTTGTAAGTATTCTTATTGGCGGTCTTTAAATTTGTATAGAATAATCCCGTATAAAGAAGGGGGTATCCGAAACTGCTGTAAACTCCGTAAGTAAGTCCTCTTTTTTCCCTTAATTCATACATAAGAAGAGAACCGAACCCGCCCCCTCCGTATATTTCATCCAGTACAATAAGGGGCATTATATCCGGGGTGTCCGCGCGCACTCCCAGGTCCCCAGCATAAACAGTTGACTGCGCGAGCGCCTTGTTTATTATAAGGCACTCTTTCCGGGGGGCTTCCACGGGCTCCGGTATATCGGGAAATAAAACTTGTTTTCTTTCCCAGTCGCCGAAAGCTTCATTGAGTTTTTCCTTAAGCAGGAGGGGATCAAAATCCCCGCTTACCGCCATAATTGTATTATTAGGGGCAAAATATTTATTATGCCATTTTTTCAGGTCATCCGTGGTTATTTTCTCAACCGCATCTTTTTTGTATTCCCAGCCGTAAGGATGGTCCCCGTAAACCAGATTATAAAACTTAACACTTGCCAGGGTACCGGGATTGTCTTCTATTCTGTCTATGGAATCCAGAAACATCATTTTATCTGTTTTAAATTTTTCTTCATTAAATACGGGATTCATAATCATATCGGCAAATATTCTCAAAGCCTGGTCAAAATCTTTGATTAGAACATTTAAGCCGCCGCCCGTATAATCAGAATAAGAAGAGAAGCTGATATTTATACTTTTATAATCCAGTTCTTTGTCAATATAGTCCGCGGTATAATTCTTTGTGCCGCCGCTTCTTAATCCTTCGGCGCAAAGAGACGCCGTGCCGAATATGTCCTTTTGCTCAAAAACTTCCCCGGCCTTAACAATAAGGTCTATGTTTATAAGGGGCAGTCTTCTGTCCGGCATAATAAGAACTGTAAGCCCGTTGGGGAGTATATATTTTTCAACTTCCCCGCCTATGCTCGGAAAATTAAAGTCTATATTTTTAAATTTCATTCCATCTATAATTTTCTGGCCTTCTGATGTTTTTTGCTCATCCGCGTAAGAAAAGCAGGATAAAATAAATCCGGTTAATATTAATATCAAAAAAACCTTTAACGCTTTTTTCATTTTATCTCGCCTCCTTCTCGGTTTCTTTCAGCACAATAACGGTGCTTTTATCCCTGTTAAGATATTTTTGCGCTACTTTTTGTATATCATCGGCAGTAACCTCTTCGTAATTCTTCCTCAAATCAAAAAGGCGCCAGTCACCGAGCACCCCTTCGGCGTAAGCAAGTTCGGAAGCAAGATTGCTTCTTCCCTTGAGACCCCGCACAAAATACGCGTTCACGCCGTTTTTTACTTTCTGGAGCTCCCACTGCGACACTTTTTCCGTTTTCAATTTCTCAATTTGCGTAAAAATTTCTTCTTCCACGGCTTTTAAATCAACGCCTTCAACAGGGGTTGCCCCTATCATAAACGGAACATCATATTTAAACGGGGCTACGCCCGCCCATATTCCGGATGTAAGCTTTTTGTTCTCAACAAGCTCTTTATACAATCTTGAAGTCTTGCCCGAACCGGCTATATCGCTGAGCAGATCAAGCGCGAAACGCTCCTTTGAGAGCGGCTTGGGGCCGTGGAATCCTATCAGAATCTGCGGCTTTGCGTCAAATTTAACTTCCACACGCCTCGCGCCCGACTGCTTCTTCTCCTCGGTGAAAACAGTGCGCACTTTTGCGCTGTTTTCAATATCCCCGAAATATTTTTCCATAACTTTAACAGCCCGGTCCGGATAAATGTCCCCGCAAAGAACAATAACTGTGTTTTGCGGAGAATAATTTCTTTTGAAAACTTCCATTACATCACCCGGGGTAAAATTTTCTATATCGGACGCCCAGCCGACAATGGGATTATGCCTGGGATTCGCCTGGTAAAGAGCGGCGAAAAATTCCTCCCACATCCTGCCTGAAGGACTGTCTTCGTTTCTCAGCTTTCTTTCTTCAAGAACGGTATCTCTTTCGGAAGTAAACATCCTGAAAACCGGATTTTTAATCCTGTCTGATTCAAGAAACGCCCAGAGAGAAAGCCTGTTTGAAGGAAGCGAAATAATATAGCAGGTCCTGTCATTTGCAGTATATGCATTAAATCCCTCTTCTCCGTTTCTCGCGTAAATGGCGTCCATTTCGTTGGGTATCACATATTTTTCCTGCTCTTTTTCAAGTTTCTTAATTTCTGCCTCTGCTTTCTTGATTTTCTCCCAGTCCACATCCGAGGAGGAAACTATGCCATTTGCTTTTTCTTTTTCAATTTCACCTAAAAGACTGTCTATTTTTTCCATTATGGGAACTTCCGCTTCATAATCCGTCGTTCCTATAATTTTTGTTCCCTTAAACATCATATGCTCAAGCATATGGGCAACACCCGTAAGCCCCGTGGGATCATCCACGGATCCGACTTTAAATAAAATATGCGCAGAAAATATCGGTGCATCATGCCTTTCGGCAATAAGAACGGTTAAAAGGTTTGAAAGCACGTATTTTTTTACCGGGATATCCAGGTTCCCCGCGCCGAAAACAACTGTTCCGGCAAATAAAAATATTAATATGATGGTTGTAAAAATTTTCTTTTTCACATATCCTCCAGTTCATTCCAGTTTTTGCCGGCTTCAATACTTACTTTTACGGGCACATCCATCCTGACCGCGTCTGTCATAATCTCTTTAACTCTGAGTCCGACAGATTCCGAGTCTTTTGCGTTGCATTCCAAAACAAGTTCATCATGCACCTGCAGAAGCAGTTTAGCCGGTATTTTTCCTTCTTTAATATCCTTGTACAGGTTTATCATGGCAATCTTAATTATATCCGAAGCGCTCCCCTGCATCGGGGCATTTACCGCCATGCGCTCCGCCTGTTTTTTAATTGTGGCGTTCCTGCTCGTTATGTCTTTTATTATCCTGCGCCTTCCCATAATTGTGGCAACATATCCCTCTTTCTCCGCGGACCTTATTGTGGCTTCTATATATTTTTTTACTCCGGGATATGTTCTAAAATAACCCTCTATATAATTGCGCGCCTCTGCTCTTGATATTCCAAGCCTCTGCGAAAGACCGAACTCGCCCATCCCGTAATTTATCCCGAAATTTATCTCTTTGGCTTTTCTTCTGTGAGATTCATTAACATCTTCCGGCGCTATGCCGAAAATGTACGCCGCAGTCTGGGTATGTATATCAAGATTATCTTTAAATGCCTTTATTAATTTATCATCACCCGATAAGTGGGCCAGGATCCTTAATTCAATCTGCGAGTAATCGGCAACAACAAACACATTTCCGGAAGAGCCTGCCGTAAAAGACGCGCGTATCTGCCTGCCGGCTTCTGATTTTATCGGTATATTCTGCAGGTTGGGGTCTCTGCTTGAAAGCCTTCCTGTGGATGTGCCTGTCTGGTTATAATTGGTATGAAGTTTCCCTGACATATCAACAAGCCGGGGCAGAGCGTCAATATATGTTGATTTTAATTTCGCGAGTTCCCTGTATTCCAGGATCTTTTCCGCTGCGGGAAAACTTCCAGAAAGCTCCCGGAGGGTCTGGGCATCCGTCTTATACCCTGTTTTCGTCCTGCCCGGGGAAGGGATAAGCATTTTCTCAAATAAAACTTCACCCACCTGCTTGGGAGAGTTTATGTTAAACTCGCACCCGGCAAGAGAGAAAATTTCCGCCTCTTTTTCTTCTATCTTTTTGGAAAACCGCCCCGAAAGCTTCTTAAGATAATTAACATCAAGGCTTACACCCTCTTCTTCCATGCGGGCAAGAATCTGCGTAAGAGGAACTTCAACCCTGTAATACAGATCTTCCAGGGAAAGTTCCGGCAATTTCTTAACCAGAACCGGTCTTAATTTATATACAATCTCAGATTGAGCGGCTAAATACCCGGCCAGCTCGAAGTCCGGGACCATATCAATTGTTCTTGCTTTTTTCCCCGAACCCAGAAGCTCTTTTTTTCCGGGAATGGCTTCACCGAAATATTTTCCCGATGCGTCCGCGAGTTTTGTGTTCGTCCTGTCTGGATCTATAAGGTATTCGGCTATAAGCACGTCAAAATACTGCGCGTCTATTTTTATATCAAAAAGCTTGAACGCTTTTATGAAATTTTTAAGATTTGAAAAAGCTTTTATTATATTGCATTCCGTTATCTTTTGAACCAAACCGCGTATTTTTTCTATGCTGATATTCCTGCTGTCAATAAAATAATTTTTCTTTTCCGCGCTTAAGCCGAGAGCAAGAATATTATTTTCATATATTATTGAAACAGCGCACTTTTTTTCTTTTTCTATGACTTCTATGCATTCTTTAATTTCTTTTTCGTTTTTTACAACCGTAAAATCCGCCGCCTCTCTCTGCTCAAGAGAAGCGGATGACTGCATCCTTGAAAGTATGCTCTTAAACTCAAGCTTTTTATACCAGTCTATAAGCTCCGCTGGAGGGAGAGAGTCATAAACAGATTTATTCTCAAGCTCATCCCAGTCCGTCTTTATATCAAGCTTGTCATTTAAAACAACAAGCTCCCTGCACAGTTCAAGGATATCCTTATTGTTCTCTATCCTGTCTTTTAATTTCTGAGGAAGTTTCTCCGTGTTCTTTAAAAGCTCAGCGACTGAGCCGTACTCATTTAAGAGCTTGGCGGCTGTTTTTTCCCCGATACCCGGAACTCCGGGTATATTGTCCGACTGATCGCCTGACAGGGCTTTTAAGTCCGGTATCTGATCCGGGGTTAAATCAAACCTTTCTTTAACCGCTTCTTTATCATACAGCTTTAAATCCTTAATGCCCCTTCTCATCATCAAAACTTTTATTTTGTCATTCACAAGCTGTAGAAAATCAAGATCTCCGGTCAGTATTAAAACTTCAATGTCTTTTTCCGCGGCTTGTTTTGCGACCGTCGCGAGGCAGTCATCGGCTTCATAGCCTTTCACAAAATATACCGGTATATGGAGAAGGTTAAGGTATTCTTCTATTAAAGGAAACTGGGCTGACAAGCTCTCCGGCTGCTTCTGCCTGTTTGCCTTATAATCCTTAAACTTTTCAATCCGCACCGTGGGAGCGTATTTATCAAATGAAGAAGCGATATAATCGGGCTTTTCTTTTTCCAGAACGCTTAAAAGCATGTTGACAAACCCGTAAACGGCATTCGCGGGCACACCCGTTGAAGTCGTAAGCTCGGGCAGGGCGTAAAAAGCCCTGTAAGCAAGCCCGCTCCCGTCAATTAAAAGCATTTTTTTGTTTTTCATAATACTTATACTCCCGAATGCATATACAATTTAAGAAAACACAAAAAAGAAGACAGCGGGCTACCATTTTAAAGCGGTGCTTATGACAATATGGGCAGTAAGACTTAAGCCCAGCATAATGACGGATATTATATATAAAATTTTTCCAACTTTCCTGCCCGAGAAAAAGCCCAGAATGACCGCGCAGAGTAGAAATACCAAAACTATTACTCCTGAGCCTTTTATCAAAATTTCTTTAACCCGCGGTCTTTTTACAATTGACGGATATTCGTAAACGTTGGAATCAACTTCATACTCAAGCACTTCTATATTTTTTATGGGATTCTCGCGCTTTGCCGGCTTAGTTTTCTGCGCCAGGACAAAATTTAAACTTAAAGATATCAGAAAAAACAATACAAGTAATATAATAATTCTATTTTTACGCATGGAACTATGCTCCCAAATTCTGTTCAAGCGCTTTAGATATTCTGCGGGCAAGTTTTTCCAGTTCATCCTTATCGGGACCTTCGGCCATAACCCTTATTATGGGTTCTGTGCCCGAAGGACGGACAAGCAGGCGCCCCTTGCCTTTTAATGCGCTTTCCACTTCTTCTATTGCCTTGCGGATTTCATCATGAGTCTCATATCCGGTATTGTTTTTAACTTTCACATTTATCAGAATCTGCGGATACTTTGTAACAACCTTTGCGAGCTCGCTTAACGGCTTGGCCGATTTTCTGACGATATCCGCAAGCATAACCGCGGTTATTATGCCGTCACCCGTTGTATTGTAATCAAGCATGATAATGTGGCCTGACTGCTCTCCGCCAAGAATTGCTTTTACTTTTTTCATCTCTTCAAGAACATAACGGTCCCCTACCTTTACCCTTAACATCTCTATCTGTTCGGCCTCAAGGGCTTTCTGGAGCCCTATATTGCTCATAACCGTGGTTACCACTTTATTATTAACCAGCTTATTTTCCGTTTTTAAATGGCCAGCGAATATAGCCATTATATGATCGCCGTCTATCATCCGGCCTTTATCGTCAACGGCAAGAGCCCTGTCGGCGTCACCGTCAAAAGCGATGCCCATATCATATGAAGACGCGACGACTACTTTCTTTAAAAGCTCCATATTGGTTGAACCGCAGTTAACATTTATATTCACCCCGTTCGGCTGATGGTTAAGAACCAGGGTTTCCGCGCCCAGGTCCTGGAAAATACGCGGAGCCAGCTTGTATGAAGCGCCGTGCGCGCAGTCTAAAACTATTTTTAATCCGGTAAGATCCGCGTTTGTTTTCTCTTTAACATAATTGGAATAAAGCTTTCCCGCGTGACGGACCTGTACGAGTCTGCCGACATCGCCGTGAGTCGGCCTGGGAAGCTCATCTGAATTATTGAAAACAAGATTTTCTATCTCTTTCTCAACCTCATCCGGAAGCTTAAAACCGTCGGACGAGAAAAATTTTATGCCGTTATCTTCTATGGGGTTATGCGAAGCGGATATCATAACGCCTGCTGAAGCTTCAAGTTTTCTTGTAAGATAAGCAACTGCCGGGGTGGGAACAACATCTATATCAAATACGTCCCCGCCCACCGAACAGATACCCGAAATAAGGGCGCCTTCCAGAAGATCACCGGATATCCTGGTATCTTTGCCGAGCACTATTGTGCACTTCTTCTTTCCCCTGCTTAAAACATAAGCGCCCGCCCTGCCTAAACGGAAAACCGTCTCGGGGGTCAGGTCTAAATTCGCAACGCCCCTTACCCCGTCTGTACCGAATAATTTTCTCATTTTACAGCTACCCCTATTCAATATATCTATAAAAACTCTATTTATTTTTTCTCTACCGTAATTTTAATATATACCTCGTCTTCTGTCTTTAATATAACTCTCGGAGGAACTTCAAGCTTAACTTCCTTTCTTAAGTTCTTGTCTATCCCTCCGACATAAATTCTCTCGGTATATATTTTATCAACTTCAACGTCCTGCGGGCACTGCACCATAACGGATAACGGATTCAGTTTTATGGAAGTGATCTCATACCCGTTCTCAACAGAACCCGATATGCGGGCTTCAACCGGCACTGTTTTAGTTGTAAAATTCTGCTCTACCTTTACGGTTACAAAAACATATTTCGGGTTTATCGTAAGCTGGGACAGCGGCTTTTCCCTGCTGTCATAAGCCGCAAGCTCCACTTTCTGAACAAAATCTGTTTTCTCATCGGTTAAAGTCGGCTGGGCGTACACATTCCTTATTCTGTCCAGTATGGTGCTGGGGCCCTCAATAACGGCCGTGTCTTTATCAATTAATATCTTCTCAAGAGAATACGAGGGAGGAAGGCTTCCCACGGGCTTAGATTCTACCGGAAAAAATCTTTTTTCCTTCTCATCCAGCATTATTTTTACCCTTTTGGGATTTACGTCTACAACATCAACCCCGGACGGAGAGTTAACTTTTATGTAAACCCAGTTGCTTCCCAGCTTTTTATCCGCAAGATCCATATACACATCAAACTTGTCGGGCTTAATGCTGCTTATAATCTTCGGAACGCCTTTAACTTTTAAAGTTACCTTCTTCGGCATATCAAGGACAATAAGGTTTGCCGGAACATTCTTAATCTTAACGTCAACAACATCCACCCTGGCAAGCACTTCACTCAGCGGATTCTGGTAAAAGCAAACATATATCCAGAGCAGTACCGCAAAGAACAAAGATAACAGTTTTAAGTTAATGTTTTTTCTTAAAGATTGTAAAAACATTTTTTAAATCAAACCCTTTAAATATTTTTGCCGGCCTGGCCAGACCGGGACTTAGATAACTTTTTAACATCTTTTTAAAATTCTCGGTATTTAAATTGCGGGTCATCTTGCCGCCCCTTACAATTGAAACCCCGCCTGTTTCTTCGGAAACCACAATCGCTATTGCATCGGCCTCCTCGGTAATGCCGAGTGCCGCCCTGTGCCTCGCTCCCATTTTTTCCTTCATGGCGGATACCTCTTCGGACAATGGCAGGTAGCATGAAGCCGCCGCGACCTTGCCCGCCCTTATTATAACCGCGCCGTCATGAAGCGGGGACTGGGTAACAAAAATTGAAAGCAGAAGCTTCGCGGAAACATCCGCGTCTATTTTTATGCCTGTCTCAATAAAGTCCTGCAGGCCCGTAGCTTTTTCTATGATGATAAGAGAGCCCATACGGTTCTGTGAAAGAATGTATACTGCCCATGTAAGCTCATCTATAAGTTTCGCGAGAACCTCTTTGTCCAGTTTATAAATAGAAGTGCGGAATACGCCGCCGCGCCTTCCTATATGCTCAAGCGCTCTTCTTAACTCCGGCTGGAAAACTATAGGCAGGGCAACAGCCGCCGCAAGCAGTGCTTTTTCTAAGATCCAGTATACCGTATCCAGTTTAAAATAAGAGCTTGCCAGCATTAAAAACAGCAGGATGCCTATACCCTGCAGTATCTGAACAGCCCTGGTTCCCCTTATAAGTAAAAGCAGATAGTAAAAAAGAACCGCGACAAGCAAGATATCAACGGCATTTCTTAAAATATCCGCCCATGGCAGATTTGAAAAAATGTTAAAATCAAGCATAATACCTACTTTATTTTACATTCCCCTCTTTCTATTTTAACTTAAAAAAGTCCTTTTTTATTAAATAATGATATATAAAAAATATGGTAGCAATGCAATATTTATAATTTATAGGTCAAAAATACTCCTTTTGACCCATAGTTTTAGCCGAAAATTACCCCATTTGACCTATATCCGTAAATGCACGGGGGGGGTATAATATAAGTGGGAAGAGGAAACAAGGTTTCTTACAACAGATATTTTATGGTAAGAAAACCATTAAATAAAACAACAAGAAGGGAGGTTAACCACAGTGAAAAAACTACTGATAGCACTTGTAGCAATTGTCTTTCTAGCAGGAGCGGCATTTGCAGGGTCAACAGATACTCAGACAATTTACTATGAGATTGATGCAATTAATGAGATTAGCTTTGATACAAATATAACAATGACGGTTAATGCCGCAACAGCCGGTTCACAGCCAGCAGAAGTAAGTGTATGTTCTCTCGAATATAACATTACTACCAATGAAACCGGCAAGAAATTAACAGGCCAGCTTAATGCGAATATGCCGGGTAACACTACTCTTAAGGTTAATGTAGACGGCGGTGAAGTCGCATTATCAACCACCGCAAATAATCTATACACTAATATTTCAACCATGGTAACAGCAGGCGACTGGTATTACAGCTTCTCTTTTCGAGCAACAGTCGCAGCCGGTCTCCCCCCAGACGGCTCAAGAGTCGTAACCTACACATTAACGGATGAATAAACAGATATTTTAAGTTAGTGTTAAAAAAGACTGTTCGTTTTGAACAGTCTTTTTTATATAAATCATACAAAATCAAAAAAAATTAATATGATCTTAAACGGCCGCAGGCGCGTGCTGAAATTTTACACCGTCTCTAAGAACTTCAGTTTGTTTATCTATCGCTTCGCGAAAGTATTTAGGCAGATTGAACATATGCTTATGTGTTATGCTGTCATAATATCTTAAGGGTTTTGTAATAAGATTTGATATTGTTTTGTCTATCTCTTCTTCTGAAAGAGTTAACGGATCTCTTGTGTCCGAACAAAGGACAAAAGTCCATATGGTATCATAAGCAGGAACACGCGATATAAAGGAACGGGTATATTTAAAAACCTGTTTTAAGGTATTGCGTATTACGGTATGCGTCCTTAAATTATGGACATCCCCTGTTGAGGCCTGCAGAACAAACACACCGCCCTCGTTTAAGCGTTTTTGCAGTATTTCAAAAAAATCTTTAGTGAACAATTTATGTGAAGGACCGTCGGAAGTAGGTTCCGTAAGGTCGCTTATAATAACATCGTATTTTTGTGAAGTTTCTTCCATGTATTTTCTCGCGTCGTCAACGACAAGTTTTACCTTTTCGTTTTTAAACGCGCCGTCGCTCCATTCGGGCAGGTATTTCTCACAGAGATCCACGACTTCACCGTCTATATCAACCATCTCTACCGACCCCATTGTCTTGCAGTAAAGAAGGTCTCTTGCTGTTGCGCCTTCTCCTCCGCCGAGTATGACCGCGTTTTTAGGATTTTTATGAAGCACTAATGCCGGATAAACCAGCGATTCATGATATATGAATTCATCAAGTGATGTAGACTGGATATCATCGTCCAGAATCAGCATTTTTCCGTAAGTCGGATTTTCCATAACATCCACAGACTGGAATTTTGTATAACCGGAAAAATACGTTTTGTCTATAGCGTGGATGTGAGCTTCTCCTTCGCCCTGAGCCGCTCTTTCAACATACCAGTGACGCTGTTTTGTCTTCAGCATTGTACTTCACCTCCTCTGTCTGTTCGGATGTAAATACCTTATGGCTAAAGGTATTATCTTTGCTTTCATCAGAAATAAGCCCTCTGTCTATAACAGACCAGCAGACCTTTTTTGCTTTGAAAGCTTCCTGCAGATACTGACACGCTCTCTGCGGAATTGTGTTTTCGCCGCATGTGTAGATATCAACTGCGGCATAGCCGTACTCCGGCCATGTGTGGATCGCAAGATGTGATTCTGCAATTACCACTACCCCGCTTATGCCCTGCGGGTTAAACTTGTGAAAAGCGATTTCACGAACTTCAGCCTTGGCTTCCAAGGCAGCCTTTACCATGCTGGACTGCACTTTCTCCATGCTTCCTATTGTTTCAGAATCACACATTGAAAGTTCCAGTATAAAATGTTTTCCTAATGCTTTCATGGCACGCCACCCCTTTCATTTTGTTTGAGGAATCCCACCTCCAAATTCTTTAGCTGTTTTCAAGCTATGTAAATACCCCGGTTTTCACCCCGAGGCAACCGACCGCAACCAATATTCTATATCAAATTTCCATTAATTAAGTAAAAACATAATAACGTTTTTTCACTGATAAGTAAAGGGTTTTTCTAAAAAAAATTAACGCAGAATTTTAGACATTTTTTTATAAATAAGGAAGGTGGCAAGAGAGTTCAAAATTCCCTTTAAAAGGTTAAAGGGAATAATGCCCGCGACAATCATTTTAGTCAGAGTTTTTCCCGCGGGAACGCCGAAAGACGGAAAAAAGAGCTTTAGATAAGCGGGAACAATGAAATAATTAATAACAGCCATAAAAACCGTCATAAAAAAAACAGCGGCCAGAAGCGCCGTAACGGCGCCTTTTTTTGTTTTTCTTCTGTGATAAACAATTCCCGCAATAAAAACAAAACTGCCGGAAGCAAGAAAATCCATGGGCACGCCGATTAAATTATATATATCGGGCTTTAAAAGCATATAAAGGAGATCTTTTACCAGAACAACCGCAAGCCCGGAGAAAGGTCCCAGCGCGAAAGAAATAATTAATGCCGGTATGTCTGACGGGTCATATTTTAAAAAAGGCATATGGACGAGCAAAACAAACTGGAAAAAAATCATGAAAACCGCGGCAACCGCGGAGAATATGCCTATCTTTACAATTTTAGAAAGCCTTGTGTCTTTCACAGATAAACCCCTGTTAAAATACGGGGAACAGCTTAACTGTTCCCCGTATTACATTTTAATATGCGTTGAGTGAATGATAGATTTTAGCAGTTAGTTTTTACTTTGATTTTCTTGATTATGGGATTAAGCAATTCCGTTAAGTCAGGTTGAGTTATCTCCTCCAGTTCATACTTAAGGCTGGTTGCTTCTTTATCTATCTTCATTATTCTTCTTAAATCAACCGGGGTGCCTATAACCACCAGGTCGCAGGGTGTTGCTTCTATTGTTTTTTCAAGCTCCGTTATCTGTTTTGACGAATATCCCATAGCGGGCAGAACAGCGCCCAGGTGTCCGTACTTTGCATATACTTCTTTAATGCTTCCTACGGCATACGGACGCGGATCAACTATCTCGGACGCGCCGTATTTTTTGCACGCTATTACCGCCGCTCCGTAGCTCATCTCGCCGTGTGTTATTGTGGGGCCGTCTTCTATGGCGAGAACTCTTTTGCCCTTAATTATATTCGGGTTGTCAATTGTAATGGGAGATGCCGCATCTATAACTTTTGCCGCGGGATTATTTTTCTTTATTGTTTCTTTAACCGCTTTTACATTCTCGGGAAGAGCGGTATCAACTTTGTTAATGACTATTATGTCGGCCATCTTTAAATTCATTTCCCCGGGGTGGTACGCGACTTCATGACCGGCCCTGTGCGGGTCAACAAGAGTAATTGCCACATCGGGTTTATAGAAGGAATAATCGTTATTCCCGCCGTCCCAGATTATAACATCGGCTTCTTTCTGGGCTTCTTCCATGATTTTTTTATAGTCTATGCCCGCGTAAACTATAATGCCGCGTTCTATGTGGGGAGCGTACTCTTCCTGTTCTTCAATGGTGCACTTATGTTTTTCAAGGTCTTCAAAAGTTTCAAATCTCTGGCAGATCTGTTTGGTAAGGTCTCCGTAAGGCATGGGGTGCCTTATTGCAACAACTTTCAATCCGGCATTTTTGAATATATCGCATACTTTTCTTGTTGTCTGGCTTTTACCGACGCCCGTTCTTACCGCGCATACGGAAACTACCGGCACTTCGGCTTTCAGCATCGTGTGTGAAGGACCGAGCAGCATGAAATCCGCGCCTGCCGCCGTAACGGTTGACGCTTTATGCATAACTTCCATATGAGAGATATCTGAATACGAAAATGCGACCTCATCAATATTGTGTTTTTTAATTAAGCCTGTGAGTTCTTCTTCGGCATAAATCGGTATCCCCTGCGGATAAAGCTTTCCGGAGAGCTCGGCGGGATATGTTCTCCCCTCTATATCGGGGATCTGGGTTGCCGTAAACGCTACCACTTCATAATCTTCATTATCCCTGTAGTGCACGTTAAAATTATGGAAATCCCTTCCCGCGGCGCCCATGATAATTACTTTTCTTTTGTTTTTCATAGATTTTTTCTCCTTTCGCGTTTTTCGCAAAAAAATAAACACAAATAGGTATTTGCGCTTATTTATTATATCAGTTTAAATTTTGTTGTAAAGAGGTGATATATTAAATTTTTATAATGCCGAATAGCTTTAATTAGCATAAGACAAGAAAATACCATGCCGGATAAAAAATTACTTCTTTGTTTCTAAATTTTTGAATTTGAAATTCACCCTGATAAACAACATAGCCTCTTGTTAATTTATTTTTCTCCATGATATAAAGCAGGTTCTTCGGAATTTCCTGCCTTTGCGAATTTTTCACTTCGATCGGGATTATTTCTTTATCTTTTATAATACAATCCACTTCATGAATTTGGTCCCTCCAGAAATATAAATTCTTTTGCGACCTCGTAAAAAGAGATGATGCTATAAGGCTTTCAAATACCTGATCGGGGGATGCACTGAAAAAATTGGCCAGCGAAGGATCTATTAAATGTCCTTTGGGATTCGAGCGCGAGCTTTCTTTTAAAGCTTTACTGAATTTGGGCAGCCTAAAATACAGCAATGATTTCTCAATGTAAGAAATGTATCTTTCGACGACTTCTCTTGAAACTCCCATGAGACGAGAAATTGTTGTAACATTTATTATAAATGAAGTGGCGGCACCCAGATAATAAAATATTTTTTCTAAATACGACGGCTCCCTTATCTTATAAAGTTCAACTATATCTCTAAATATAACTTTATCTAAAATGTCTTCTTTGATAAATCTATTATGTAAATCTTTATCCTCTGAATACAGCTGAGGGAAGCCGCCCTCTCTTAAAAAGTTTGCAAAGTGAACTTTTATCTCGCCGGAGAACGGAATAAGTCCGGCAGGAAAATTATCCGTAAATAACTCTTCTTGCTTTATATGGCTGCTTGCGGCAATATGCGGCGCGGAAAAACTTAAATATTCTTTAAATGAAAACGGAAATAAAATTTCTTCTACGGTTCTACCCGCCAAAGACTCGGTCTTCTGGGTTAGAAGAGATATTGATGAACCCGAGATAAAAAACGTTGTGGGAAATTTTCTATCCACATACAGTTTTACCGTAAATTCCCAGTTTTTTAAAAACTGTGCTTCATCAAGAAAAAAATATACCCTGCCCTTATTTAATTCTTTCCCCCTGTACTGTTCATATGCCTTGAAAATATCATCAAGAGAAACTCTTAATATCGGATCATCAAATGAAAGATAGCAAATATCTACTGGAGAAACTTTTTCTTCTATGAGCGTATTTATCAACTGATAAAATAAAGTCGTTTTTCCAACCCGCCTGGGACCCTTTAAAAGAACCGCTCTTTTTCCTTGTAAATATGAATATAACCGGGCATAAATATTTCTTTTAAATTCCGGCAAAAAAGCAGAAGGAACCATACCTGTATGCCACCAGGGATTATGAAAAGAAAGCCTTTCAATTAATACGTTGTTTTTCATATTTATAGTTTACAATATTGCTATGTTTTTGTCAACTATATATTACAAGAATATGACAAACCGCTTATTCCTTCATGTATCCCTTTATAATCCCCACGCTTTTCTCATAATCGCTTTTGGGCACCAGAACCTCGCCCCAGTAGCCCATATCCGTCTGGAATATACCGTCATACATGGGAACCTGTTTTGATGCGGCCACTGCTTCTATCTCCTGTTCTTCCAGGAGGCTCACAATGGCAAGAGCCTGAACTTCGCTGTCTGCCCTAAAAACAGAAACTCTTCCCTCAACCTGTTTCTTTTCCACAATTAATTTGTCTTTGGTCACAAGGGCAGTCTGGCATTCCCTGCATTCTTTTGCATGGGGCTCATATTCGGTTAAACATATAGGACAGTACAGATAATCCACATTAACCCCCTGCCACCTTAACAGACTCATCTATCCAGTTAAGATAATCCCTGTTCCCTTCAAGCACGGGCAGGGATATTATCTCGGGCACCGTATATGAATGCTCTGATTTTACCCTATCTATCAATTCATTGATCTTATTTTTTCTTGTTTTTATTATCATAAGAGTTTCCGTTGATGTATCAATTTTGCCTTCCCACCAGTACATGGACTTTATTTTATCAACCATATTAACGCACGCGGCGAGTTTCTCGTTAAGAAGTATGTTCGCGATTTTCTCGGCTTCTTCTGCGCTGGAGACGGTTATCAGAACAACTTGATGCTGGCTCATAAGGATACCCTCCTTGAGTAAAAATTAATCACGCTTAATTTATTTTATAACAGAAAGCAAAATTCCTTTTAACGGTATTGAAGTAAACGTGGGTATTATACTATAATAGATGATATTTCTATTAACTGTTCAGCGAACAGGCGGGGGCATATTATGGATAAACAGGAATTCATAAAACGGATTTCCATGAAAATGAATATTAAAAAAGTTTCCGCGGAAATGATTCTTGATGATATAATTGAAATTCTTACTGACGCCATAGCCGGCGAAAAAAACGTTAAAATAATGGCGCTTGGTTCTTTTCAGGTTAAAAACAGGTCCGCGAGACACCGCATAAACCCGCGCACCAAAGAAAGAATCCTTATATCCCCCAGAAAATACGTACAGTTCACGGCAAGCAAAAAATTAATCGGAAAGATAAAATAAAAAATGAATACTGATTATATTTTCATAAAAGGTGCGAGAGAACATAATCTTAAAAACATAGACGTTAAGATTCCCCGCAACAAACTCGTTGTTATAACAGGTCTTTCCGGTTCGGGAAAATCTTCTCTGGCATTTGACACTCTTTACGCTGAAGGTCAGAGAAGGTACGTGGAATCCCTTTCGGCTTACGCCAGGCAGTTTTTGGGTATGATGGAAAAACCGGATGTAGATCATATTGAAGGGATATCCCCTGCCATATCCATTGACCAGAAAGGCATAAGCAAAAACCCCAGGTCAACGGTCGGAACTATCACGGAAATATATGATTATCTGCGCCTTCTTTACGCGAGGATAGGCGTGCCTCACTGCTATAAATGCGGCAGGGTCATAACCACACAGACCGTACAGCAGATGGTTGACCGGATCCTGAAACTGCCGGAAAGCACAAAAATTCAGCTCCTTGCTCCCGTTGTGAGAGGTCGCAAAGGCACATACCAGTCACTTTTAAGCCAGATAAAACAAAAAGGGTTTACAAAACTGCGGGCAAACAAAATCCTTTACGACATAGAAGAAAACATAGTCCTGGACAGATATAAAAAACATGACATAGAAGTTGTCGTGGACAGGCTGATCATTAAAGAAGATATAAAAACAAGGCTCGCGGACTCCCTTGAGACCGCGCTCAAGCTTTCCGACGGATACGCGCTTGTCCTTATAAACGAAGAAGAAGAAGTTTTATTCAGCCGGATGCTTACCTGCCCAAAATGCAGTATAAGCATAGAAGAACTCCAGCCCCGGATGTTTTCGTTCAACAGTCCGTACGGCGCGTGCCCGGAATGCACCGGCTTAGGATATAAAATAGAACTTGACCCCGATCTTGTCGTGCCGGACACATCTTTATCAATCACAGAAGGCGCGATAAAGCCGTGGAAAAAGCCTGTCTTTGACGCAGCTCACCACGCCGCGGCAACCTGGTTTTGGAAAAAACTCTTCCGCCTGGCCGGTACGCACAACATAGCTCTTGAGAAGCCTTTCGGGCGCCTGACAAAAAAGCAGGAAGAAATTCTGCTCCATGGTTCGGATGACGGAGATTTTGAAGGCGCCATACCCAACCTTGAAAGAAGATACACCCAGACCGATTCAGAAGCGATAAGAACCGAGATAGAAAAATATATGGCATACCATCCCTGTCCCTCCTGCAAGGGCGCGCGCCTTAAAAAAGAAGCTCTCTCGGTAAAAGTGCAAAACTTAAATATTTCACAGATGACTTCCATGTCCATCTCCGATGTTTTTGACTTTTTAAAAAATCTGAGCTTAAAAGAAAAAGATAAATTAATCTCCGCGGAAATCATAAAAGAGATAATGGCTCGTTTGATTTTTTTAAAAAACGTGGGGCTCAACTACCTTACTCTGAACAGGCCCGCGCAGACTCTCGCAGGAGGAGAATCCCAGAGAATACGCCTTGCCACCCAGATAGGATCGGGGCTTGTCGGGGTCCTTTACATACTTGACGAACCCTCAATAGGGCTTCACTCAAGGGACACAAAAAAACTCTTAGAGACGCTTACCTCCTTAAGAGACCTGGGAAACACCGTTATTGTTATAGAGCACGACGAAGAAACAATTAAAATAGCCGATCATATAATTGATATAGGACCCGGCGCCGGGGCTCACGGCGGAAAAATAGTATTTACGGGCACGCCCAAACAACTGGTCAAAGATAAAAAATCACTGACGGGCAGGTACCTGTCCGGAAAAATCAAAATAAAGGTCCCGGAAAAAAGAAGAAAGGGCTCCGGGAAATTCATTGAGATAATAGGAGCCGAAGAACATAACCTTAAAAATATAAATGTCGCGATCCCCCTTGGCGCGTTTACATGCGTAACCGGGGTGTCCGGCTCGGGCAAGAGCACCCTTATAAACGACATATTATATAACCAGCTGGCGCATAACTTTTACCGTACCCATATAAAAGCCGGCAAACACAAACAAATAAAAGGCGCTGACAACATAGATAAAATAATAGTCATAGACCAGTCGCCCATAGGAAGAACGCCCAGATCCAATCCCGCGACCTATACAGGCGCCTTTGATCCGGTAAGAACGCTTTTCTCCCAGACTTATGAAGCGCGTATGCGCGGGTATAAACCGGGAAGATTCAGCTTCAATGTGCCCGGGGGCAGATGTGAAGCGTGCCAGGGACAGGGAATATTAAAAATAGAGATGCATTTTCTGCCCGATGTTTACGTGCCGTGCGAAGTATGCAAAGGAAAAAGATACGGCAGGGAGACTCTTGAGGTTTATTATAACGGTAAAAACATCTCCGAGGTTTTAAATATGACTGTGGCGGAAGCGCTTGATTTTTTCAAAGCCATCCCCCAGATTAAATCAAAACTGCAAACTTTATATGATGTAGGACTCGGATATATAAAACTTGGCCAGAGCGCCACTACCCTCTCGGGCGGCGAAGCCCAGAGAATAAAGCTCGCGGCGGAACTTGCAAAAAGAGCGACAGGTAAAACTTTATACATACTGGATGAACCGACAACAGGGCTTCATTTCCACGACATATACAAACTGTTAGGCGTGCTTAACAGGCTGACAGATGCCGGAAATTCCGTAATAATAATAGAACACAACCCCGATATAATAAAATGCGCTGATTACATAATAGACTTAGGTCCCGAAGGCGGGGATAAAGGCGGAAGAATTGTGGCGGAAGGCACCCCTGAGAAAGTATCTTTGTCTAAAAAATCATACACCGGCCAACTATTAAAAAAAGTTCTCAAATAAAAACTTTTCTCTTTTTTTTATTTAAAAATCTTTGTTTTACAATATTTTCCCTGTATTTCCGATAAAAACCCCCGCATGTTTCTTTAATAGGTCAAACGGAGTATTTTTATATGCTTTTTTACAAAATACTCCGTTTGACCGATACCCGCTTTATTTCCCCGATGGTAAAATAAAGTTAGGAGAACAAGAAATAAAGAAAATTTGACATAAAAGCGAGGGTTTTATGAAAAAACAAATATTTTACGTATACCTGCTTATCTGTTTCGCTCTGCTAACCTTCGGCTGCGGGAGCGGCGGAGGAGGAGGCGGCGGCGGTGGCGGCGGCGGCACCTCCAGTGGAGGAAGCAGTACGCCCACTCCTACGCCCACGGCAACCGCGGAACCCGCAAATAATGGATCATTAATAGTATTATCAAAAGCTGACGGCTCCTTTTACGCGGTGCTTGCCGGTGTATGCGATTATCCCGGCTCGGTAAATGACTTAAACTATACCGCGAATGACGCCATAGATTTATATAACTGCCTTAACGGCAGCAGTTTCTGGAGCGGGGTAACAGTATCAATAGAAAACGATATACACGTAACTTACGCGAAAATCCAGAACGCCGTGGCAACCGCAGCGGCGAATATCGCCGATGACGGCTTATTCGTATTCCTGTTCTCCGGACACGGTACAAATTCCGGAGGCATAGGATACCTGCTTCCTTATGACGGGATAAGCTCCTCATCGTGCAGAATAAGCGAAACTACCCTGCGCGTATGGCTTGACAGTTTTCCAACAAATTCAAAAAAATACATACTTATAGATTCCTGCTACAGCGGAGAATTTGTTGACATGTCGCCAAGGGGAGAAGAAGTCCTAACTTCCAAGTTTGTAGCAATAGAAGGATCTGATATTGCTTTCAGCAGGGATACGGCAAGATCCCTGGTCGGCGCGAACAATACTTATGTTATGGCTTCTTCCGCGGGAGACGAAGTAAGCTATGAATCAAGCCTGCTCCAGAACGGCGTATTCGGATATTATGTGGCACAGGGGCTCGGCACGGGCGCTATAATAGGTCCGGCAGACGCGAACTTGAGCAATACTATAACCGCGGAAGAGATGACCGTATATGTACCGCCTCTTGTAACGATTTATGTGGCAGGCCAGCATCCTCAATCTTATGATAATGTAATAGGCGATTTAAGAATAAAATAATACACCTCGACCCGCCCGCAGATAAAGGCTCTGTGTAAAAACAGGGCTTTTATCCATTTAACCTCAAAGGAACTTTGCTCTGCTTGTAAAATTAATCCTATAATTAAACGCTTTGGAGATTTTTATGAAAAAATTTGTTTTATTTATGATGTGCTCTTTGTTTGTCTTGGCTTTTTCTTTGCATGGCACGGGACACTGCAAGCTGTTAATGCCCGAAACGGAAAAAAACATATTGGGCGCGGCTTATTTTAAAGACGGCAAAGTAAACATAGCTATTGCAAATAACTCCGATGAAAAACAATATTTAAAAATATCTTACGGATATTACGAACTTAATCCGGTAAAAGTCCATACCAAAGATATCCTCGTAGGCTCAAAAGAGGTTATGCTTCTTGCTTTTAACAAAGCTTACGCGAAAACAAAAACAGGACAGAAAAAAACATGCGACACCGTTTTTATATACAATGACTCCGGCGAACTGCTGAATCTTATTAACGTTCAGGGGTTGACCGCCGGAACGAACTACTTTAAATGCTACTCATATTTTATGAATGATTATAAAATGTGCAGGATACTGCTTAATTTAAACGCATTAAAAAATGAAAATTATATATATATCGTTGATAAAAATCCTTTATCTTCATCCGGTGAAGCCGATATAACCCTGCAGGCATCGGGATTTATGGGATTGAACCAGATAAACTCCCGGGATCTTTATAATATTGATATAGATAAAGATTATATAGAACAGATCTGCAAAGAATCATCCGGAAGCTGTCTTTTCTACGGTGCCGGCTATATGTATTTAAGAATAACTACAGGAGAGCTGGAAAAAGCAGTTCTTGTATCCCCTAAAATAAAAAAATACCATTTCGGAACCCAGGGAGTAACTTCCGGGAATATATCCACGCCTCAGATACTATTTTACCCGCAGAAATATAAAGTAAAAGAATTATAACTTGATTTTTTAAATTTTATTATCTTACTTTTTTATTTTATTTATATGGAAATAAAACCTGTTTTGTGTTACAATGTTATATGATGTAATTAAGCCGCTCTTATAATAACCGATAAGAGGTTTTTTTATGAGAAAAATAAGCCCTTATATATTTTTAATTATACCTTTTTTAATAATTGTATTATTCTCTTCTTTAAGCTGTTCCGGAGGAGGAGGGGGAGGCGTAACCTACGACACAAGCACCATATCTTTTGATCTCCCCACCCCAATAGCCGCAGGAACTCCCGAACCGGCAAATAAAGGCGAATTAATATACATATCAAAAAATGACGGATCGGCATATGCGGTTCTTGCCGGTGTAACCGATTACCCTGAAGGAGAAAATGATTTAAATTTCACCGCTAATGACGCGATAAATATGATGAACTCATTATCCGGGAACGATTTCTGGTCAACTTCAACCGTAACACGGTACAGCGATGTACACGTCACAAAATCGATGATACAGAATGCAATACAAACAGCCCAGGCCGCTCTTAATAACGGCGGATTGTTTATATTTATGTATTCCGGTCACGGCGCCGCATCCGGGAGCACGGGATACCTTGTCCCGTTTAACGGTGTTTACTCAGAATCAGAATGCATAAGTGAGGGCGAGATGCAGGGCTGGTTAAGCAATTTTGACGCGTCCATAAAAAAATGCATACTCTTAGACGCGTGCTTCAGCGGCAGTTTCATAAATAAAAGAACAGATTCTAAAACTAAAAATATGGTACCCAAATTCATAAAGCTGGATCATTCCGATACTTATTACGAAAATGATAAATACGCAAAGTCCCTGCTCGGTATCCCGAACTGTTATGTTATGACATCTTCTAGAGGAAGCGAAGTAAGTTATGAAGACTATAACGTACAGGGCGGCGTATTTGTGCATTATATCCACGAAGCACTCGGTGACGGCAACAGGATGGGTCCTGCCGATTCAAACGGGGATATCATAATAACGGAAGAAGATCTGACCAATTACGTGCCCTCACAGGTACGCAACTATACAGAATGGGCGCAGAACCCGCAGGTTTACGATAACTATACAGGATCATTCACCGTTAAATCAGGAAGCAAGGGTACAATTATCACAATAGCCAAAGCCGATAGTTCGGCTTATGCTGTGCTTGTCGGGGTACGTGATTATGAGAACGGCAGAACCAATGACTTAAGCTTTACCGTAAACGATGCCGTTGATTTAAAAGATTCTCTCCTAAACAGCACTTTCTGGAGCGGAGCGACAGTATCAATCCAGAATAATATCCAGGTTAACAAATCAATGATAGAAACTGCCGTTAATAACGCCAAAAATAATATAGCAAACAGCGGCCTGTTTGTATTTATGTTTTCCGGACACGGCACCAATTCAAATGGATTAGGATATTTAATACCCTACGGGGGAACCGGAGGCGCGGCAAACTGTATCAGTGAAAATGATTTAAGAAGCTGGTTGAATAATTTTAATTCTTCCGTTAAAAAATATGTTCTTTTAGATTCATGTTACAGCGGATATTTCATAGATAAAAGCTTAAGCACCGGTTTAATACCAAAAACCATAGCAATAGATAATAATTATAACTCATTTTACAGCAGTGAAAAATTCGCTAAAACTCTTGTTGGGCTTTCAAACTGCTGTGCCATGACATCCTCAAAGGGGAGCGAAGTAAGCTATGAAGACATCCCCCTGCAGAACGGCGTATTCGGATATTATGTGGCGCAAGCTTTAGGCACAGGCGCCACAATAGGTCCGGCTGACACTAACTCAAGCGGCAGTATAACAGCCCTGGAGATGGGAAATTATGTCTCCGTGTATGTATCAAGCTATACATCGGGGGTGCAGAACCCTCAAACTTATGATAATTATTCAGGCGAGTTAAGGGTAAAGTAGCCAAAATCCTGTCAAGTACCTGATTAACCATAAACCGCTTCATTTCAGAGGCGGTTTTTTTATTTCCTTATTTCAAGGCATTATTTTGTCGAACATATTTTTGTAGTTCTTTTGGAACATTCAAAAATACTCCTTTTGGTCCCTCAAAATAGGTCTTTTGATGGATATTTTTATAATCTTCCCGGGCTTATAATATTAATAGGAAGCCGTAAAAAAAGGAGATGATTGTTATGAACCTCTCCCAAAACATAAAAAAAACACTTAAAAGCTCAATTTTTTTAGGTTTAGCTGCGATCGCCGCCCTTATAATCACCGCTCTCGTAGGATGCGGTGGCGGCGGAGGAGGAACAGGCGGCGGCGGCGGAGTATCTGCCGGAAACCCGCCCGCCATACTTTTACCGGATTACACCCCTCCCCCTGCGCCTGATACGCACAGCGATGACCCGCCCCCGCCCGAAGAAACTTCAACAAAAGCATTTGTCATACTCGTAGGCATGGCAGACTACCCCGGGACCATAAACGACCTGCGTTATACCGCTAAAGACGCTCAAGATGTTTACAACTGCCTGATATCTTCAAGCGTATGGGGCGAAGCCACATTCAAAGTCTTTTTAAATTCCAACGCGACAAAAAGCGCTATCGCAAACGCTTTTTCCGAAGCCAAAAACACTTTAGATGATGACGGTATATTCTTATTCTACTATTCCGGGCACGGTACTAATTCGGGCACAACTGGCTATATAATTCCTTACGATGCTCTTACATGGGAAGGATTTATAAACCAGTCCAACCTCATAAGCGGTGATGATTTAAACTCTTACTTAAGCCAGCTTCCCGAAACCGTAAAGAAATATGTAGCATCTGATTCATGCCACAGCGGATACCTTATAGGCGCGAGATCCGAATTTGATACTGCTGAAAATAAAGTTAAATTTGTTCCCATGGCCGATTCCAATCCCGGCTACAGCGAAGAAGAATTCGCCAGATCCATTGTGGGAACTTCAAACTGCTATGTAATGACTTCCTCAAGCGGAACTGAATTAAGCTGGGAAACCAGCATACTGCAGGCGGGAGTATTCAGTTACTATCTCTGCCAGGGACTCGGCAACGGCAGCGCCCTGGGCGCAGGAGATATTAACTCCGACAGCACAATAACAGCTGAAGAATTATCCGTCTATGTTCCCCCGGCCGTAAGCAATTATATTTCAAGTCATATAGAAGGGTATACACAGACTCCTCAAAGTTATGATAACTTTGAAGGCGAGTTAAGGGTAAAATAAAAAAGTGCGGATTCCTTGGTCTTTGTTTTGGTGTTGCCGCGCAGCCCCGCAAGAGATGCGGGACTGTGTATTGAAGAGAAAAGTCAGAGATAACCTAATGAAACAGGGATGTGATCCACGACACATCCCTGTTTCATTATATTAAAGACATGATTATAAAGAAGGACACCTTTATATATAATAGAAATAATTTTAATTATGGCAAAAATTAAAATAAAAAACAGAACAATTGATATTGACGCGGTAATCTTTGATAAAGACGGGACATTAATTGAAATATTTCCCATGCTTCACGCCGTATTAAAAGAAAGAATCAAAGAACTGCTTAAATTTATTCCAAAAAAAATAATACCTGACTACAAAAAAGGCGTGGGCATAAACCTTAAAACAGGCACGATAAACCCCTACGGCCCGCTCGCGTGCGCCCCGCGCCATGAAGAGATAATTGTCTGCGCCCAGATACTCTTCCGGCACGGATACCCCTACCATGAAGCAAGAAATATCGCGAAAAAAGCATATGATAAAGCGGATTTCGGGATGGATCTTAAAAAGGGGCTTAAAATTATACCCGGAGCTGACAAACTTCTCAAAGAACTTAAAAAGAAGAAAATAAAGATATTTATTGTTACAAGCGATTCGGTATGCAGGACAAACAAAATGTTAAAAATCCTGAATCTGTCAAAATACATTGATCATGTAGTTGGCTCCGATTCTGTCCAAAACTGCAAACCCGAGCCCGACGCGGTAAATTTCATCTTGAAAAAATACAACTTAAAACCGGATAAGGTCGCCATGTGCGGGGATTCCGTTATAGATATGCAGATGGGTAAAAACGCAAAGGTAAGATATAATATAGCGGTATTAACAGGTACCAGCACTAAAAAAGAACTGAAAAAATATACAGGTTTTGTGTTAAGCTCCGTAAAGGAATTAAAACTGCCGCTACCTATCCATTATTCTTGACAAATCCTGTTTTTTGTATTAAAATTGGGAGTATGAATCCCAAAATTAAGTATATTAAGCGCGATTTAGAGCCAATATTAAAATCGCATCTCAACAAGGGTAAAATTATTGTTTTATACGGTGCCCGTCAGGTCGGTAAAACCACACTTTTGCTAAATCTTTTTCCCGAAAAAGAGGAAAAAACAATTTATCTTTCCTGCGATCAGAGCCGCATCCAAGAACAACTAATACCCGATGCTTTACAGTTAAAGAAAATAATCGGTAATCATCAAAATATAATTTTTGATGAAGCGCAGTATTTAAACAATCCGGGACTTATTTTAAAAGTTCTAATAGACAATTTTCCGGATAGAAATATAATTGCCTCGGGCTCATCTTCTTTTGACCTGGCGCATAAAATAAGCGAACCGCTTACGGGAAGGCATTTTAAATTCATTCTTTTTCCTTTATCTGTGCGGGAGATATATAAAGAAATTCCGGCTACAGACAGGAAATTTTACATGGAACAATCTTTTTTGTTCGGCACATATCCTGAGATTTTCATGCTTATCACCGCGCAAGAGAAAATAACGCATTTACAGACGCTTGTCGACGCCTATCTTTACAGGGACATCCTTGCTTTTAATCTCGTAAAAAATACTCAAAAAGTAAGAGAACTAATCCTGTCATTGGCTTTGCAAATAGGCAGTGAGGTTTCCTATTCAGAACTGGCAAATCATATAAGTGTTGACAGAAAAACTGTTGAGCATTATCTGGATCTTCTTGAGAAATCCTTCGTCATTTTCAGGTTATACGGTTTTAGCCGAAATTTGCGAAGCGAAATTAACAGAAAAATTAAAATATATTTCTATGACACGGGAGTGAGAAACGCTCTTATAAATAATTTTAATGAGATGGATTTACGCACCGACGGCGGCGCTATTTTTGAAAATTTTGTAGTTTCAGAAAAAATAAAACAAGAAACAAATGCTCCTCAAAAAACAAATTTTTATTTCTGGCGCACTTATGACCAGAAAGAAGTTGACATTATTTCCGAGAAAAACGGGGTAATTATCGCCGGAGAAATTAAGCTTAAAAAAACAAAAAAAATGCCCGGACTTTCAGCTTTTAAAAGGCAATACCCGCAGGCAAAAACAGAATTAATAACAATGGATTCTTTGCTGTGACATACTTACGGGGTTAAAATCCCATGCGTTTTATGATGTGCGAGTTTCTTGATTCAACGACACCCAACTCGCAGATCGCTCCAAGCATATTTGGAACCTTCCGTTCTGTGAAGGGAACAGTTTATATGATTAACGGGATAGATTAATAAAAACCTTATTCGTTTCAACGAATAAGGTTTTATGCTATCAATATTCTTGACCGTAGGGGCGGGTCGCGACCTGCCCTACATGCTATTTCATTTATTCATCCGTCAGGGTGAAGGTTATGACTCTTGAGCCGTCCGGCGAAAGACCGGCTTCGACAATAGCACTTAAATAAATGGTATAATATGATTCTGCTGCATTTGTTTCAATGCTGGTTATTGCGCTTTGAGCGGTGGTATTTAAAGTTACTATGCCGGGGCAAGAACAGCCACTCGGTGCAGACAAATACACCTTAAGAGTTACTCCGCTTGGCATAGTTGAATTAATTGCCGCAGTTATTTTTTTTTGCTGTTCCGTTTGTGGTAAGATAGTAATCTTGCACGCCTGTGCTATCACCGGCCGGTCCCGTACCAGCCCCTCCATGATCAATTGTTAAGGTTACATCCGCGCCAAATGCAATCTCATTAATCGCATCTATTTCATAATAGATTGTCTGGGTATCTGTTGATGCCGCAAATGCTACCGCTGTTAGAAATGCTATAGCTACAAGTGCTATAAGTAGTTTTTTCACGGTAGTTAACCTCCTTTCTTGTTGTTTTATTTAATGGCTTTTTGCCATGAAATATCAGTTATAAAAAACCTTGTTTCCTCTTCCCACCTATATTATACCCCCCCCCGCGCATATACGGCTAAAGCCGGGGAGGCCAAAAAGGTAGCCTAAAGATGAAAATGTGACATTTCTAAATTGGCTTGACAGAACGCAGTATCAGTATTTACAAATTATAAATTTTCCTTTATAATTACAACCTGGTGTCGGGGCGTAGCGCAGTTTGGTTTAGCGCGCATCGTTCGGGACGATGAGGTCGGAGGTTCAAATCCTCTCGCCCCGACCATTTAAGTTTTTTTATACGTGTCAATCCTGAAGAACTGTTTAAGAAGCCCCATAAAAAACAGAAACGCTATCGTTTTATATGACAGCTCCCCCGTAATAAGGCCTTTTATCGCTGTTGTGAAATATCTCTGATTCTTATTTTTCTTTTCCTCGTTTTTCAGTGTTTTTAGAAACAGCCTGCCGAAAAAAGGTTTGCCTTTTAAAAAGTTGTTTACGTGAAAAAGTATCATTCCTATGCGGTTGTCAAAAATCTGAGGCTTTAACTTTTTGTAATAATATTTATCAAATGATTTTTTCAAAGCCCCTTTATATATTATCGTCCATGCCGCGTAATATGCCTGTTTAACTGCGTGGTAATAGCCGTCCTTTAAAGTCCTCCCCATTCCGGTAAGATCCCCTATCGTTACCCAGCCCTGCCCGTAAAAATTATGGGCTTCTTTTGTAAACACATAGGTAGGGCATACTATCCCGCACTTTAACGAAGATTTGACATCCTTAAGATATATATACTCCCTTACGGCGGGATGGTTAAAAAGCTTTGTAAGATCCGGGATCGTCAGGACTTTATTAAGGGAGCTTACTGTAAGCCAGTCCTCTCTTTTGGATACAAGACCGATGACGGTGTTGGGTATAATCTGGTCAACGATAAAGACCCTGTTATGCATGTGATTATACTCGGCAAGGGATAAATCTATCTCTGTCACGGAAGACGCCATAAGCTTTGGCGGGGCATAACCGAATTTTGCCTGAACCCTGTCAGCAAGCTTTGTTTTTATCTTCTGCAGGCCGCCGGTAAAAACAACGCAGTCTGTTTTTAATATACTGGGCATTCCTTTGTATGTATAGTAAACATTATATTTTCTTTCCTCCGGGATATGATCAAGGTCGGTAACCATGGCGGGCTCTACCATTTTAAAATTACCGCCGAGCTCTTCATAGCCGTCAAGGATCTCTTTTTTAATATAATCGTCAAAACCCTGTATCCCGAACTTATTCGTGCGCAGAACAGAGATAAGGGGGTTCTCAAGCGGGATAATATCACTTCCTTTTTCATTAATAAAGACGCAGTCCGTTATTTTAGATAAAACAACAGAATCAAGCAGGTTGTATCCGGCTATATACTCAAGCGACTCATAGGCGGCATTGGTCATAAGGCCCGCGCAGTAATTACAGGTTATATTGTTTATCACGGTAACCTTTATATCTATATTTTCTTTTTTCGCGAAATCAAATATTAATCTTGCGAATATAGTGCCGGCAACTCCCGCCCCTATAACCGTTATATGCAGTTCTTTATAATAAGGCGGCGGGGATTCCTCAACCGGCTTAAAGCATTTTAAAGTTAAATTTTTCTCTATATAATCAAGAAGGCTCAATTAATAACTCCCTGCGTTCCGTATTATTTTACGGTTATTTCTTTCACGTTTTTTATGTCTATGGGCTTATTATATTTAGCGATAGTCCTGACTATCTCATCCTCTATGTGTTTAAGGTAGCCGTTATAGCAGTTCTCATTGTTAAATATTATTGAAAAAACAACCGTCTGGCCTGTTTTTGTTTTTACATACCCCGAAAGGGAAGAAACTCCATGAAGAGTGCCTGTCTTGGCGTAAACAGTCACCCCGCTTAACCTGTATCTTAATGTGCCGTCTATCCCGCCCCTTGCCAGGGTTTTCATGAAGCTTTTGCCGTGCCCGCTGTTGTATATATATTCAAGAAAAGAAACAAGGAGGGAGGCCGGTATTCTGTTTTCCAGAGACAATCCCGAGCCGTCAAATATTTTCACGCCCCTGGTATCTATATTCATTTCCCCGCAGAAATCAAGAATTATCTCCCTTGAACCCTTTACCGTGCCGCACCCTTTAGAATCAGCCGATATTGTCTTAAAAAGCTGTTCCGCAAGAAAATTATCGCTTTCCTTGTTCATCTGCCTTATTATCTCTATAAGACAGCAGGACTGATTCTCATACCATTTAATCAGGCTGTCTTTTAAAAAATATTCATACTCATTGGCGGGTCTGACCCTGCCGGCAACGGTTATTCCCCTTTTATTAAGAATTTTCTCAAACGCCGTAATCGCGCACAATACCGGATCATAGACAGGCAGAACCCTGGTCTGATCATATGAAGACACGCCTTTTACATATATGGTATCGCCGTTATCGGCTCTTTTCACCGTTAATACTCCGCCGCTTCCCAGCTTATTAACCACTTTTATATTCGGCGAATCGGGATAAATATAAATTTTATTATTGTATATCTTAACGCTGACAAGGTTGGCGTTTAAAGAAAGCCCGCTCACGGGGGATGTGTATGACTGCTGTTCGTCTTTCCACCCGCGGGGAGTAAACTCCCTGTCAAAAAAAAGATCGTCCGCTATAAGATCGCCTTCTATTCTCCTTACGCCCATTTTATATAGATAATCCGCCATTTTCTCAAGAACATCCGTAGGTTCCGCCGAAAACTCGTATACCCATGTAGGATCACCCCGCCCTTCAAGAACAAGGGGCCCGTACATAACACCGGTTACGGGGTCAATCTTTCCTCCGTAAAGATATGTCTTGTACGTGTAATACTCCCCCAGCTCATTTAACGCGGCGGCGGATGTCAGAATCTTCATGCAGGATGCCGGCATGAGCGCGAGATTTTCGTTTTTTGAATATATTACGGGGCCGTTTAACGCCTTGATCTTTACCGACAGGCTTCCTTTATACAATAAGGGGTCGCTGTTTATTATTCTTGATATGGACTTTGAAAGATCATCAAAAGGATAAACGGCATAATTAAGGAAAATAAAAAATGCGAGAATCAGTATAAATATTTTGTTGTATTTTTTAGTACATATATTAATAGACATACAATTAGTTTTTTGAAAAAATGAATTTTTCCTCTTAAGGAGCGCCTGATGAAAAAGTTTTTATTTGAAAAAATAACAAAACCCGCCGGAGCTTTTAAAGAAAGCCGCATAATACTAACGGCTAATGAACTTGATGTTTTTACTCATATTGAGAAAGGGGCAAGAACTTTCCCTGATATGGCAAAAAAAATAAAAGCGGATAAAGATTCTCTTGAGACACTTTTAAACGCGCTATGCGCCTTAAATTTCTTAAAAAAGAAAGGCGGGAAATATTATAATACGGCCCTCGGATCCCAAATGCTGGTTAAGGGGAAAAAAGATTATCTGGGAGATACCCTGCTTCATTATTCCAATATGTGGAAAACATGGAGCGAACTTACCGAAACGGTAAAGCGCGGGCAGAAGATAAAAAACAAGCACATGATAAAAGAAAAGAAAAAGAGCAAAAACCGCTCCGCCTTTATAATGGCAATGCATAATAACGCGAAATACAAAGCCGAAGAGCTTGCGGAAAAACTAAAATTAAAAGGGGTTAAAAAGCTTCTGGACTTAGGAGGCGGCCCCGGGACTTACGGAATTTACTTCGCAAAAGCAAATAAGAATCTTAACTGCACGGTATATGATCTTCCCAACATCACTGGGATAACAAAAAAAATAATTAAGCAGCTCAAAGCAGATAATAAAGTCAGTGTTGTTTCCGGAGATTTTCTTACTGATCCCGTCCCGGGCGGGTTTGATGCGGCGTTCCTCTCTTCAATAATACATATATACGGAGAAAAAGAGAACATAAAGGTATTTAAAAAAGTATATTCCTCCTTGAAAGATAAAGGTAAAATCATAATAAAAGACTATATTCTTGATAATTCAAAGACAAAACCCGTATATCCGGCAATTTTCGCGATAAATATGCTTGCGGCCACAAAAACAGGCGGTGTTTACACGCAGAACGAGATAACGGCCTGGCTCAAAGCCGCGGGCTTTAAAAATATTAAAAGACGTGATATACTGGATTTCAGTATCATAACTGGAGAAAGGTAACCGGAGGAGTTATGGCTCTTAAATTTTTAGACACATACACCAGAAAAATGGAAGAATTTAAGCCCATCTGCGAAAATCAGGTAAAAATGTACACGTGCGGGCCTACTGTTTATGATTACCCGCACATAGGCAATTACCGCGCATACACTTTTGAAGACATCTTGAGAAGATATTTAAAATACAAGGGCTTTCAGGTAATGCAGGTCATGAACATTACCGATATTGAAGATAAAATCATAAAAAAAAGCATGGAAGAAAAATTAAACGTGGCTGATATCACAAAAAAATACACGGACGCTTTTTTCCAAGACTTAAATAAGTTAAACATAGAACGGGCGGAAATCTATCCCAAAGCCACGGAACATATAAACGAGATGGTTGAGCTCATACAGACCCTCATGGAAAAAGGATACGCGTATAAAGCGGAAGACGGTTCCGTATATTTTTCAGTTGAAAAATTCAAAGATTACGGGAAACTCGCGCATATAAACACCGAAGAGCTAATAAAAGGCGTAAGGATCTCCCATGACGAGTATTCAAAGGACAACCTATCGGATTTCGCATTATGGAAAGCATATGACGAAAATGACGGGGACGTCTTCTGGGAAACCCCCTTAGGCAAGGGAAGACCCGGCTGGCATATAGAATGCTCCGCGATGAGCATGAAATATCTGGGCAACCATTTTGATATCCATACGGGAGGGGTTGACAATATATTTCCTCACCATGAAAACGAAATCGCCCAGTCGCAAGCCGCAACCGGCGAAAAATTCGTAAATTACTGGATGCATAACGAACACCTCCTGGTTGACAACAAAAAAATGAGTAAATCCCTGGGGAATTTCTATACCATAAGAGACCTGGTCGGGAAAGGTTTTGACCCCCTCGCGGTAAGATACCTTTATATCTCAAACCACTACAGAAGCAAAATAAACTTTACTCTGGAGGGAATAGCTTCCGCCCAGAATACATTAGAAGGGCTTTACGGCTTTATAAAAAAGATGAAAAACTCCTCCCGCGAAGGACGCCTGCACGCGGACTTAAAAAACATGATCAACAAGACAAAGGAAGAATTTGAAGCCTTTATGGATGATGATCTTAACACCCCCAGGGCAATAGCTGCGGTATTTGATTTCATCAGAGAATTAAACATACTTTATACCAATGACAAACTTACTAAAGATGACGCGGCGGCAATAATATCAACCCTGCTGGGATTTGACCGGGTGCTGGGATTAAACCTTAATAAGGGGCTTGCCGAAGATTCTTTTTCCGAAGAAGTAAATAAATTAATAGAAGAAAGAAATTCCGCGAGAAAAAATAAAGACTTTAAAACCGCCGACCGGATAAGAGACAGGCTCCAGGAGATGGGCATAATACTGGAAGACAAAAAAGACGGCACCGTAAATATAATATCAAAGGGGCAGCATGTCTAATATTGTTTACGGAAAAAACTCCGTGATTGAATTTTTAATCTCCAGCCCGGAAAAGGCTGAAAAAGTATACATCTATAAAAACATAGAGAACAATAAAGCCGTGCAGAAAATTTTCAATCTCATAAAAAACAACAGAATTGTTTTTATCAAGGTTGACAGAAATAAGTTAAACACCTTGGCCGGCGGAGGAAACCATCAGGGTGTGGTTTTAACATTCGCATCACGCGAATATTCTTCTGTTAAAGACATCTTTGAAAAAGCGAAAAAGAAAAACCAGCTGCCGTTTATCCTTATACTGGATTCGGTCACGGACCCGCATAATTTCGGATCCATAATAAGGACCGCGGAATTTGCCGGGGTACACGGCATTATAATATCAAAAAGAAACTCGGCCGGCTTAACGCCTGTTGTTGAAAAAACATCTTCCGGGGCTTCCTTCTATATGCCGATTGTGAAGGTTTCTAATTTAAATTACACCGTTACCGACCTGAAAAAAGAAGGCGTCTGGATAATAGGCGCCGAAGGCGGCGCGGAAAAACCATATAATGAAGTTGATTATAAAATGCCTGCCGCGCTTGTCCTTGGAAGCGAAGGATCCGGGATAAGCAGTCTTTTGAAAAAATCATGCGATATTCTGGTTAAGATACCGAAATACGGGAACGTAACATCTTTAAACGTTGGAGTCTCTGCCGGCATATTAATATACGAAGTAATAAACAACCGGCTGAAACAGGCTTGATCGCTGGCATTTACGGTTTAAAGCTTCAATATTGACTAAACACACTTCCTGCCTTATAATATAGTGTAATTAAAATACCTTGAACGATTAAGGAGTGCTCATTTGAAACTGCTTAATTTTAATGAAGATATAACCAAATTAAAATGCGAAACTGATGAAGATTATGTCGCCATCTCAAAAGAAGGCAATGAAACCGCGACGGAATATATAATCAATAAGTACAAAAATTTCGTGCGGGTAAAAGCCAAATCCTATTTCCTTATAGGCGCTGACAGGGAAGACATAATACAGGAAGGCATGATCGGCCTTTATAAAGCGATAAGGGATTTCCGGGCCGACAAATTAAGTTCTTTCCGCGCTTTCGCGGAACTCTGCATAACAAGGCAGATCATCACCGCTATTAAAACAGCTACCAGACAGAAACATATACCTTTAAATTCTTATGTGTCATTAAACAAACCCATATATGACGATGACTCTGACAGAACAATGCTTGATGTTCTTTCCATGACAAAAATATGCAACCCTGAAGAACTCTTTATATCCCACGAGTTAAGCGATGACTTAAGAGAAAAAATTCAGAAGAATTTAAGCGACCTTGAGTCACGTGTGCTTATGAGCTATCTTGAGGGCAAATCATACCAGGAGATGGCCAAAGAATTAAACCGCCACGTAAAATCAATAGACAACGCCCTGCAGAGGGTAAAAAGAAAAATAGAAAAAACATTGAGCGAGAAAAGCGAGAAGCCTTCAAATTAAAAAAATACCTCATTTTATAGATTTTAAGCGGGTTTACAGAATTTAAAATCCGCTTTATTTTTACCCTTTCATAGTGTAAAAAGCAAAAAACAGAGAATAAAAAATTTTGATTTATATATTGACCTGTATTATAAAAAGTAGTATAATCTGATAAACTAGTCGAGCGAGACTAGTTTATTAAATTTGGGCAGGTGGCCGAGTGGTTAAAGGCAACAGACTGTAAATCTGTCACGCGACGCGTTACGGAGGTTCGAATCCTTCCCTGCCCACCATAAAAATAATAATAGGGGTAAACGGTAGACGGTAAAAATAATTTACCCCTTAACCCTTACCTCTTGTTGTTAAAGATGCGGGGATAGCTCAATTGGCTAGAGCACTAGCCTTCCAAGCTGGGGGTTGCGAGTTCGAGCCTCGTTCCCCGCTCCATACACGCCGAGGTAGCTCAATGGTAGAGCAGCTGATTTGTAATCAGCCGGTTGTCCGTTCGAGTCGGATCCTCGGCTCCAGTTTTATAACAGATAGTAAGTTGAAATAGGGCTGGGGTAGCTCAGTCGGTAGAGCACGTCCTTGGTAAGGACGAGGTCGACGGTTCAATCCCGTTCCCCAGCTCCATGGCTTAAGCTTATGCGCCCGTAGCTCAAATGGATAGAGCAGTGGACTCCTAAGCCAAAGGTTAGAGGTTCAAGTCCTCTCGGGCGCACCATGAAATTAATAAACGGAATCTGTATTTTAAAAAATAAGGGTAAAATTTAGGAGGTAAAAAATGGCAAAAGAAAAATTTGAGAGAACTAAGCCCCATGTAAACATCGGTACAATCGGTCACGTTGACCACGGAAAGACGACATTAACCGCGGCTATTACCAATAT
>JBDRKI010000076.1:0-13634 GCA_043814095.1 Armatimonadota bacterium
TGCGCATAATCTCAGAAACAGGCTTTTTAGAGGCAGATTTACCTGCTTCTATATCGCCTAAACCCGTATTTAACGGTAAGTTGGATCTTATTCTGCCTATATCCATATAAAAAACCTCTTACTTTAATTATATCTTATAAACTAAGAGGTTTTGTTAAGAATTTGTTAACAAAATGTTAACTTTTTGTTAACTTTCATTATACGGATCTTTTTGCTTAAATTTATGGGATATTTCTTATCTTGCCTTTATAATCACAAGCTTTTTTAATACTTTCCTTGCGGCTTTTTTTAAATCATCTTCCTCATAATCATCATTCTTTATGCTATTAAGAGCCTTTATCGAGTCTTTGTTAAAACGGCCTATTTTACCCAGACTTTCTACTGCCGCTACACGCAGATCTATATATTCATCTTTATTCTCTATTATCTTTACAAGATGAGGCACTGCCATCATGGCTCCGGGCCCTATATTCCCCAGAGATTCAACTGACGCTATGCGCACACTCATCATCTCATCATCCAGCAACTTTATAAGAGGGTTAACGGCTGGCAATCCCTTTTTGCCCAGTTTCCCTATAAGTCTCGCCGATGTAAGGCGCATGGCCGTATCTTTCACTCTAAGCGCGGCAATAAGGATATGGAGAGCTCTAACGCCCATCTTCCCCAATGCATAAAATGCGGCTTCGCGCATATACCTGTCTTCGGCGCAGCTTGCCAAATTTAAAAGATTAACAACATCTGTCTCTGTTTCAAAAGGAGGCATCTTCTTTAATGTCTTTCCGGCCAGAGCGCGTATCCATTTATTTTTATCATTGTTTTTAATATTTATAAGGGTAAGTATTGAGTAAACATCTTTAGATTTTAATCTCCCTATAACTTCAACCGCTTCCCTGCGGACGGCTGCACAGTGTTCTGCTTTTGTAAAGAGAATAATATAATGCACGGCCTTATCTTTTAGATTAGCATCTGTATTTGAGAGAACTTCAGCAATCTCTAAATACCTTAATTTATAACTCTTCATTTCTTCTTCGCTGCAAAAAGCATAAGGGTTAGATTTAGAGGTTTTTAAAATGTCCATGAGTATAGAAGCTGTAAGCTTTTTTGATGCAGGATTTAATTTTATTAAATACATAGCGGCGGTTGCTTTTACTTGCTCATCCCCGAATAAGAATTCTCTTCTAATTATGCCGAGCGCATAACTTCTTAAAGAAGGATCTATTCTGCCCATCGCCCATGCGGCTAAAATACGTATACGCGCATCTTTATCAGATGAGGCTTTTTTAAGCACAGTTACAGCTTTTTTTGCATTTGAACCTATATAGCCCAGCGCCAGAATTGCCGGACCGTAAAGTCCTTTTTCCTTATGTTTAACCATATTCATAAGAGAAGGCACTGCTTCTTCCGCTCCCTCTCCCATCCTGGCCAGAGCTACAATCACCTTCCCGCGCATAATCAGATCCCTGTCATTATCAAGAACGCATATAAGAGCAGGTACTGCTTTTTTTGCATCAGGGCCCATTGATATTAACGCTTCCATTACTGTTCTGCGCAGTATTACACTTCTGTGTTTTAATGCTTGGGTGAGCTCTGGAATTATAACTTCCCCGAATCCGGCTAATTCCCATGCATAATTGAGCATCGTCTCTTCTGTTACTTCACCCATCGTGCTTAAAAATACATTTTCACCCAATTTTTCTATGCTCTTAATTATTTTTTTTGCTCTTTCCAATACCATAATACGCTTAGCTGTATCTTTTGCGGCTTCACGCCTGGCATCAATAAAAACTCTGCTATTACTACCGTAAACAGAACCGGATATGTTATTTAAGTTGGGATCCATAATATCACCTTAATTATATCTTAACATTATATTACGGAAAAATTGTTAACAAAATGTTAACTTTTTATACCTTATGGGCGTAATAATATAATTAAAAGAGAACTTTTTAAAAGCTCTCTTTTAATTAACCTTTTATTTATTTTACAATGTTTATTGAATAAGAAGATTTAATTCTTCAGGCGCGCTTGATTTAGACATCGCGGCCTCTTTCGTGATAAGGCCTTCCCTTACGAATTTTTGTAGAGATGAATTTAAACTCTGCATCCCGGACTGTCCGCCTGACTGAATCATATTCATAATCTGGTGGGTTTTGCCTTCTCTTATCATATTCTTCACGCCCGGTACGCCTATAAGTATCTCCATGGCGCAGATCCTGCCGTGGCCTTCTTTTTTAGGCACCAGTGTCTGTGATACCACGCCTTCCAAAGTTGTTGAAAGCTGCATCCTTATCTGCTGCTGCTGGCCAGAAGGGAATACGTCTATGACCCTGTCCACGGTTGAAGACGCGCTTGTTGTGTGAAGTGTGCCGAAAACAAGGTGTCCTGTTTCGGCGGCCGTTACCGCAAGGGAGATTGTTTCTAAATCCCTCATCTCTCCCACAAGTATAACATCCGGGTCTTGTCTTAAAACATGCTTTAGGGCTTCAGCGAAAGATAATGTGTCAGTTCCAAGTTCTCTCTGCCTTACTATGCTTTTCTGGCTTTTATGCAGGAACTCAATGGGATCTTCTATTGTAACAATATGCTCGTTCCTGTTTCTGTTGATATAGTCTATCATGGCGGCCAGCGTGGTTGACTTACCGCTTCCCGTGGGGCCTGTAACAAGAACAAGCCCTCTGGGACGGTCACAGAGCTCCTGTATAACAGGCGGCAGATTAAGCTCTTCTAAAGTTAACGGCCTTGAAGGTATGGATCTAAATACCCCGCCGAGGGTCCCTCTCTGGAATAAGAGATTCCCCCTGAAGCGGGAGACACCGGGAAGACTGTATGAAAAATCAAATTCCCTGTCCTTTTCAAACTTATTTATCTGGTCTTCCGTTAGAACTTTATAAAGGATCCCTCTTAATGCGTCATTGCTTAATGCCTCATGGCCTTCTATCGGCAGAAGCTGGCCGTCCACCCTTATGCTCGGAGGGCTTCCTACGGCAAGATGAAGATCAGAAGCTTTTTTATCAACCATTTCTTTTAAAAGAATATCTAACGTCACCGTTCCTGTTGCAACTCCGTCTGTTGACATAATATACCTCCAGTATACATATAAAAATGGAATAGCATAATAATTCTTGTTAGAGATAAAAGTTCCTGTACAGAGCAATTTTATTAGCTTTTATAATTTAAATTTTCCGCTGTTCTTAAGATAGCAATAATTGAATGCTCATAAGAAAGGCCGCCCTGCAGGTATGCAATATACGGCTCCTGTACAGGACCGTCAGCTGATAACTCAATTGATGAGCCCTGTGTGAATGAACCCGAAGCCATAATAATGGGGTTACTGTATCCGGGCTGTAGGTGAGGTTTTAAAAGAGCCTTAGAATCAACAGGAGAATTATTCTGTATGGTCTGGCAGAATTTAGAAAGAAGCTCTTTATTTCCAAGCTTTACCGCACATATAATATCTGTTCTTTGTTCATTGAATTTAGGGAAAGTCTCATATCCCAGCTTTTCAAATATATATGAAGCTATAATTGATGATTTAACACAGTTAGCAACAACAGAAGGCGCCATAAAAAGACCCTGATATAATAATCTGTTTGTATTTAAAGTAGCGCCCAGATTATCTTCCAGGTGAGGGATAGTGTATCTCTTGGCGCATAATTTGACTAGATCTTCCCTACCTGTAATATATCCGCCGCAGGGCGCGATGCCGGCGCCGAGATTCTTTATTAACGAGCCCGCGCAGATGTCAACACCCGCTTCGGTCGGCTCTTTTTCTTCAACAAGCTCGCCGTAGCAGTTATCAACAAAAACTATGATATCTTCTTTTACGGATTTTATAAATTTTGTTATATCTTCTATTTCTCTTACGGTATTTGACCTTCTGGGCGAATAACCGCACGAGCGCTGGATAAATACCATTTTTGTTTTATCGTTTATCTCTTTTTTTATCTTTTCTTTGTCAAAATACTTATTATCGATAAGGTCTATCTCTTTATACTCTATACCTGAAGCAATTAATGTGCCGGGGGACGATTTATCACCTATAACGTTTGCAAGTGTTTCATATGGTTTTCCGGTTATGCTTATAAAGTTATCACCTGGGGTAAGTATTCCGTAAAAAACAACGCCTATGGCGTGTGTGCCTGAAACAAAGTTAGCCCTTACAATGCTCTTTTGGGTTTTAAATATATCACAGTATATATCTTCTAAAGTTTCCCTGCCCGGGTCGCTTAAACCGTATCCGGTTGAACCGTGCAGGTGGTATTCGGAAACTCCCCTTTTTATAAATGAATCCAGTACTTTTTTCTGGTTATACAGAGATATGTCCTCAATCTGCGAAAATATATCTTTTGTATCTTCTTTTGCCTGAAGATATAGACTATATATCTCACTATCAATATTCAGATTGTTTTTTGTCTCTAACATTGTAATCCCTGATTATTTAAATTAGTCTTTTATCTGCGCCTGGGCGTATGATCTTGAGACATAAGTAATAATTATCTCCGCGGTATCTTTTACCTTATTTCCTCCGCCAAGAACTTCAATAATATTGCCTTTATAGAAAGCAACGGCATTCTGGGGATTATTGGGATAAACATCCTCAAGCCGTACGGTAAGTTGCTGACCAGCTGTTAAAAAAGCAACCCCCTTAATAACGTTAATATCACTGCAGGCGTCTACTTCCATTTTTTCCCTGTGAATGGCCTCATCAACCCTGAGATAAATATTCTTACCTGTCTCTTTTTCAAGATTTTCAATATCTTCGGCTTCCCACCCTATAAATCTTAACGCGACTTTAGGACTTACCTTAACTAAAATATCGTTAAAATCTGTATGTTGCGCCTGTCTTTTAACAAGCCTGTTCAAATTTATGGCAAGCGTCTCAAGGGATATCACCTTGCCCCTGCCGGTACAGTACGGGCAGTCTTCTTTTAAAATCTCGCCAAGTTCCTTACCCGTTCTTTTTCTTGTAACCTGTACAAGGCCCAGCTCCGTCAGTCCCACAAGATTTGTCTTTACCCTGTCCTCTTTAAAATGTTCCTCAAGTTTTTTTAAGAGAAGGTCTTTATTTTTCTGCTCTCTCATATCAATAAAATCAATTATTATTATGCCTGCTATATCCCTTAAGCGTATCTGGTGAGCTATCTCCTTAGCCGCTTCAAGGTTGGTTTTCAGTATTGTTTTTCCTATATTATCGCGCCCTATATACCTTCCGGTATTAACATCAATAACCGTAAGGGCCTCAGTTTTATCTATAATTATATAGCCCCCGGAAGGAAGCCAGACCCTTCTTCTCAATGCCTTGCCTATCTGATGCTCAACCCCGAAATATTCAAAAATATGCGTGTCTCCCGTGTAAAGTTTTGCTTTATTCTTCAAGCTGGGAGCAATCGTGGAAAGAAGATTCTTAACTTTATCAAATTCATCTTTGGAATCTATGTGAAGCTTATTAACCTTATCAACAAAAACATCCCTTATTATTTTATACACGAGGGAAAGATCCTGATGGATAAGAGCCGGCGCTTTTTTCTTTTTCGCTGTTAAATTTATTTTATTCCACAGTTTAAGTAAAAAAGCAAGATCATTCCTGAGATCCTTCACGCTTTTGCCTTCCGCCGCGGTGCGTATGATAAGACCCATTGATTTAGGCTTTATCTTTTCCGCTATGCCGATAAGGCGGTTTTTCTCCTCTTCGTCTTCAATCTTGCGGGATATGCCCGTATAGCTTACAAAGGGAAGAAGAACAATATATCTACCCGGGAGGCTGACAAGTGTGGTTACCCTGTTTCCTTTGCTTCCCGTGGATTCTTTTACGACCTGAACCAGTATTTCTTCTTTTACCTTTAATACGTCCTTAATGGATTTACTTTTTTCTTTTATCGTTTCAAGATCTTCGGCTTCATCAAGATGGAATTTCGTAACCACGTCGTCCACGCATAAAAACGCGTTTTTCTCAAGCCCTATATCAACAAAAGCGGCCTGCATGCCGGGCAGGACGTTGGTAACAGTGCCTTTATATATGCTTCCCGACTGTTTATCTCCGCGGGAAACATAGTATTCCGTTAAATGGTTGTTTTCCGTTATCGCCACCCTGTTTTCAAATTCATCAACGCTTATTATTATTTCTTTCATTATTACACTCCGATTTTTATCTAAAATTTACTCTTTTAATCTGTTCTATTTTGTCCGGGTTTACCCCTAGTATGTCAAGAATATCCGAAGGCTTGCAGCCGCCCTCATTGGAAAGACACAGGCTGATATAAAGTTTGGGAGAATCATTACTGTCAATATATTTAATATTGTTTAATACTTTATCTTTCGGCATTTGTTTCTTTTTTCTTTCTAAAAATATATTCTTTGAGTTAAGCAAACTCTCAATTGCCGCATTAATACCGATTATACCATTTTTTAAGGCAACTTCATAATCTACGGTCTTAAAACTCTGCATTAAAGAAGGAGTTTTTAAATCCACCTTTTCTATATCCAGGACTTTAAACCCCTCGGGAAACTGCTTGATTAAAAGCTTATTTATATCCTGCGGGTTAACCTCTCTTAGCAGTTCAATATCAAAATACTCGGCTTCTGAAGTATAAAAAAGGCCCAGCGGGTGCGACGCGCTTATCTTCATTCTCGGCCGGAATCCCTGCGAATAAGCCACAGGCAAAAACGACCTGTTAACCGCCCTTATAATCGTCTTTAAGGTATCCAGGTGGCCTATAAACTTAAGATTGCCGCCTTTGGAATATTTTACCCTGTATTTAAATTTTGCCTGTTTATTATCTGTTTCGGTGATTTTAATCTCTACCGGATCAAAATCAATCTTATCTTTAATATCATTTTTAATCTTAAACTCCGTACATATGCCGCAGGAGGCGCAGCCCTCATACCTGCAGTCCCCGGTTACTTCAGCCTCCCTGCTTTTTATATCCTCATCCATCAAAAACCGTTTTACCACACCTGTATTTATATGGTCCCACGGGGTAATCCGGTCATATTCTATCCTCCTTTGATTATATTCTTTAGGGTCTACAGCATTCTCTTTAAAAGCTTCCATCCACTTATCAAAATCAAAATGGTCGCTCCAACCGTCAAACCTGCATCCTTTCTCAAACGCGGTCTTTACAACCTTAAACAAGCGCCTGTCGCCTCTTGCAAATACACCTTCAAGAAAACTTTGTTTGGGATCATGAAAACTGAACTTAATTTTACCGTGCCTTAACCTTTTGCGCAGATATACGATCTTTTCATTAATCTCATCCATGGATGCCTGGCCGCGCCACTGGAAAGGCGTATGAGCTTTCGGGATAAATGAAGAAACCGAAATACTTAAATTAAATCCCGTTTTTATTATAATTTTCTTAACAAGGTCAACTATGGCGTCAAGATCAGCGGTCTCTTCTCGCGGGAGGCCTATCATAAAATAAAGCTTGACCTGCTTCCATCCGTACTTTTTAGCCACCTCAAGCGCTTTTAAAATATCTTCTTCGGATATTCCCTTATTGATAACATTTCTTAGCTTCTGACTGCCCGCCTCCGGTGCAAAAGTTAAGGAACTTCTTTTCCCCGTGCTTAAAGCACGCGCGAGTTCTCCGGTAAACGCGTCAAGCCGGAGTGACGGAAGCGAAACGGATATATTCTTCATCTTTTCTTTAATACGCAGGATAAGGGAGACTATACCTGAATAATCGGCGCAGTTTAAACTTACGAAAGAAATTTCGTCAAAACCCGTATTTTTAACTGATTCAAGCGCGTACTTTAAAATATTATCAACAGATCTTTCCCTTACAGGCCTGTAAATCATGCCCGCCTGGCAGAACCTGCAGCCGCGCGCACATCCCCTGAAAATTTCAATAGCTACCCTGTTATGTATGCTCTCCGTGTTGGGAACCACTACTTTTAAAGGCGGTATAATATTATCAAAACTTTTTATAATCTGTTTTTTAACGCGGCTGTTTTTAATATTCTCAACTTTTTTTATACCGCCGTTATCATCATACTCAAATTTATAAAAGCCGGGAACATATATACAGTCATATTCGTTTATTACCGATAGAATCTCTATCTTTTTTCTGCCCTCTGATTTTAATTTTCTCATAAGTTCAAAAATTTCCACTACTATCTCTTCGGCTTCGCCCACGAATATGAAATCAAAGACTTCGCTCACCGGCTCAAGGTTAAATATGCCCGGTCCTCCGGCGCATATTATGGGGTCTTTCTCGCTTCTTTCTGAAGAAGAAAATTTTATCCCTGATAAATTTAAAATATTTAGTATATTCGTAAAATTAAGTTCATACTGTATTGTAAATCCCGCCACATCAAACTCTTTCAGAGGTTTAAAATTTTCAAGACTCAATAAATGAAGATTCTCTGCTAGTAGCTGCTTTTCCAGATCAAGCCCGGGGGATGTAAACCTTTCCGCTATAAAATCATCCTTTTCATTAAAAAGATCATACAGTATTTTCAAACTTAAGCTTGATTCGGCTATGGTATACGCATCAGGGAATACAAGCCCGATTTTAAACTTATTTTTATCCCATTGTTTCTTAATTATGTTAAATTCACTGCCTATGTAGCAGGCAGGCTGGTTAACATTTTTTAATAGTGAAAAATATTTTTCTTTCATAATTTTTATCTTATTTTTTATTCTGTTATTTCCCTTATAAAATAGAAGGGCTGAACATATTCAGCCCTATTATATTAAACATTACTGTTTCTTTTTATATATGTTTTCTTATATATATTAATGAGTTCTGTCCAGATCAATAAACTTTGTATATTCTTTGAAGAAATAAAGCTCAAACCTTGCAATAGGGCCGTTTCTCTGCTTCGCTATGTTTATCTCGGCTATATTTTTTCTGTCGGAATCGGGATTATAATACTCATCCCTGTATATAAACGCCACAACATCCGCTTCCTGCTCAATGGCGCCCGACTCTCTAAGGTCGGAAAGAAGCGGTCTTTTATCGGTTCTTTTTTCAACTTCACGGGAGAGCTGGCTTAGCGCGACAACGGGTATCTCTAATTCTTTCGCCAAGGATTTAATCTGCCTTGATATCTCCGATATCTCCTGGGTTCTGTTCTCAATGCGGCCGGTGCCTTTTATGAGCTGCAGGTAGTCAATCACCAGAAGCTCCAGGCCGAATTTGGCTTTTAAGCGCCTTGCCTTTGAACGCATCTCAAGCAAGGTTAAGCCGGCCGAATCATCTATGTAAATCGGAGCTTCGCTTAAGACCGCCATTGCCTTTGTTATCCTGGGCCAGTCGCCGTCTTCAAGGTGTCCTGTTCTTAACCTCTGGGCGTCAACACTTGCCTCGGCGCATATCAAACGCTGTACAAGCTGTTCTTTTGACATCTCAAGCGAAAAGACGCCTACCGGTCTTTTTTCTTTTATAGCCGCGTGCTGTGCGATATTTAAACAAAGAGCTGTTTTACCCATAGACGGTCTTGCCGCTATAACTATAAAATCGGAAGGCTGAAAACCGGCTGTGTAATTATCCAGATCCTTATAACCGGTAGGGACACCGGTAACATTTGATTTTCTTTCGTAAAGTTCTTCTATTTTCTCAAACGCGCTTGTTAGAATACCTTTAATCGGCAGAAAATCGCGCTTTGTTCTGCGCTGTGAAATATCAAATATCATCTGTTCCGATTTATCTATTATTGTCTCAAGCGGGTCTTTAAATTCGTAGCTCATCTGGCTTATAGCGGTACCGGCGTATATAAGGTTTCTTAGGTCCGATTTCTCCCTTATGATATTAGCGTAATGTTCAACATTTGCCGCGTTGGGCACCGTGTTTATAAGGGTTGTAAGATATGAAGCCCCGCCTATCTGGTCAAACTGGCCGCGGTTTTTTAATTCTTCGGACATTGTTATAAGATCTATCGGTTCGCCTTTTTCGTATAAGTGAATAATCGTGTTGTAAATAATCTGGTGCGCTTCTTTATAAAAATCAGAAGGCTTTATTATTTCTACAACCTTGGAAACTGCGTCTTTTTCAATTAATATAGAGCCCAAAGCGGACTGTTCCGCTTCAATGGATTGGGGGGGGATCTTATCTATTGCTAAAGACATAAAAGCTCCTTACTCCGGCTGGACTTCAACTTTGATATCAGTAGTTATCCTGGGATGAAACTTTATTTTAACTTCATGAACGCCGAGTGTTTTAATCGGCTGGTTAATATGTATATATCTCTTATCCACAATAATACCGAAAGTGCCTGCGATCTGATTCGCAATATCCTGATTTGTAACAGAACCAAACAGTTTCTCAGCTCCGCCTGATTTGCTTTTTATAACAAGGTTTCTGCTTTTTATTTTTTCCGCGTCAAGCTCAGCCTGGCGGTAAGCCCTGTCTTCTTTTTCGGACAGCTGTTTGTTTTTGCTGGATAAGTCCCTCATATTGCTCTTATTGGCCGGCACTGCCAGATCTTTCGGCAGAAGAAAGTTTCTTGCGTAACCGTCGGAAACTTTAACAACATCGCCTTTTTTGCCAACTTTCTGCACATCTTTTTTCAGAATAACTTCCATAAATCACCTCATATAATTTAAGTACGGTTCCAGCGCACAGCTATGCTGTGCGCTGCGTATCCCATACCTTAATTTATGTTGCATACGGAAGCAAAGCAATAGCTCGGGCTCTTTTTATGGCTCTTGTAAGTCTTCTCTGATGTTTTGTGCAATTACCCGTGATTCTTCTTGAAAGGATCTTGCCTTTTTCGGTCGTATATCTTTTAATCCTGGTTAAATCCTTATAATCAATTACGGTTACTTTATCGGCGCAAAACGCACAAACTTTCCTTCTGGGCTTTCTGAATCTTACTCTTTCGCCTCTGGGTCTTCTTTCCTGTCTATCTTTCGTCATACATAACCTCCTTTATCTGCGATCTAAAACGGTACTTCTGCACCCGTCTCATCTGATATTTCCACAGGTTCAATATCTTCTGATTTTATATCAGAAGCGGTCTGCGTTGAAGCGACTTCTTCCGCTGTTGCTCCGGCATTATAAGATTTAGGCCTGTCAAGCATTTTCATGATGCTTGCCACAACCTCGTAAACCTTTCTTTTCTGGCCGTCATTGGTCTCATAGGAACGGGTCTGCAGTCTGCCGTCAACGGCGATAAGCTTGCCTTTTGTAAGATAATTGGCGCAAATCTCGGCAAGTTTCTGCCACGCGACGATATTTATAAAATCTGCTGATCTTTCCTGAGAATCACCGAATTTCGGCCTGTCTACCGCTATGGCAAAATTGACAACCGGCTTGCCGCTCGGGGTATAGCGCAGTTCGGGATCAGCTACAACTCTACCGATTAAAATCACTTTGTTGTACATAAATTCTCCTTAAATCAAATTCCGGGCCAAATAATAAATACAAAGCCCGGATTAGTTTTGAAGCATTATGGATCTTAAAACTTCATCCTGGAGCCCTAAAACTCTGTGGAACTCCTTTGCAAGATCTGATGTTGACCGGAATTTAAAGACTATATAACTGCCTTCTTTTAATCCTTTAACTTCATAAGCAAGTCTTTTCTTGCCCCAGCGGTCAACTTCAACTACTTCACCGCTACCAGAAGTAACAACATTCGACAGTTTATCTAAAACCGCGTTCTCCTGCTCTTCGGTAAGGTTAGGATTCAGAATAAAAGTAGTTTCATAACCTCTCATAGTGACGAGCACCTCCTTCCTCTGGACTAATGACCTTCCTGCGTTAAGCGGCGGCCCGCTCAAGCGGAAGGTAGGAAGGCTTTTTAAGCCTTACATAAAAAAACTTAAATTGATTATATATAAAATATAACATAAGGTCAAGAGCCGGCTTTAATCTTTATAATATTCAAATTCTTTATCAAACACCCTTACGATATCCCCTTCTTTTATGCCCAGAGCCTCGAGCTTATCCTCAACACCCATTCTTTTTAAACGCAGGCGCAGGTATTCCAGGGCCTCATCATTAGACCAGTTAGTCATCTGAACCATTCTTTCAACTTTATCCCCTTCTATAACATAAACACCCTTATCTTTATAAACTTTGAGTTTTTTAAATTCTGGAGCTGTAACTTCATAAGTTTTTTCAACTTTGAAATCTCCTTCTTTTTTAATCTCTTTTACGACTTCATCTATTAATTTATCCACCCCCGTGCCTTCTTTCGCGGAGATAAAATAAACTTTGATGCCGTGTGTTTTAAATTCTTTTTTAATTTTGTCTTTCTTATCCTTATATTCTTCCTTATCTATTTTATTAATAACCACAATCTGCTTTTTCTCAGCCAGGGCCTTACTGTAACTCTCAAGCTCGCTGTTCATGATCAAATATTTTTCATAACTTTCTTTAAGGGTTACATCTGTTAAGTCAAGAAGATGCACAAGCAGCTTGGTGCGCTGGATATGCCTTAAAAATTTATGACCGAGCCCGGCTCCTTTGTGAGCCCCTTCTATAAGTCCGGGAATATCCGCGAATATTACCGATATTCCTTCTTCGGTTTTCACGACTCCTAAATTCGGCGATAAAGTGGTAAAGGGATAATCCGCTATGCGGGGCCTCGCGTTTGATATCGCCGAGAGTAAAGTGGATTTGCCCGCATTGGGAAAACCTATAATCCCGACCTGGGCTATAAGCTTTAATTCCATCCTTAACCATATATCTTTGGTTTTCTGTCCTGTTTCGGCAAAACGGGGGGCTTTTCTTACGCTTGTCTTAAATGTGGTATTACCCCGCCCTCCGATACCGCCGTAAGCGGCAATAACCTCTTCCCCGTCTTCGGTAAGATCAGCTATGCATTCACCTGTTTTATCAATGAAAATTAAAGTCCCCAGCGGAACTTTTATGATAAGGTCTTTGCCTTCCCTGCCGTTTTTATTGGAGCCTTTACCGTGCTGGCCTCTTTCCGCCCTGTAATGAACCGCGTTTGCAAACTCATGCAGGGAGCTCATCTTTTTATCGGCTTTAAATATAATGCTGCCGCCTTTGCCTCCGTTGCCGCCGTCAGGACCCCCGAAAGGCACAAACTTCTCCCTGCGGAAACTCATACATCCGTCGCCGCCGTCGCCCGCTTTTATATTTATCTTAGCTTCATCAGTAAACATACTTAACTCCAAAATAAAAACAGTCCGCAAAAAGGGACTGTTTTAAAAACAAAATAATGCTTGAATTACGCTTTAGACGGAACTACAGTTACAAACTGATTGCCGCGTCTTGAGTAAAACTTAACCATGCCGTCGATTGTGGCAAAAATTGTATGATCTTTGCCAATACCGGTATTTAAACCGGATCTAAACTTAGTCCCGCGCTGTCTGACTAAAATATTACCGGCTCTTACGGTCTGTTCGCCGAATCTTTTTACGCCTAATCTTTGAGAAGCGCTGTCCCTTCCGTTTTTAGTGCTTCCCACGCCTTTTTTACTTGCGAATAATTGTAAATCAAATCTAAACATAATATCCTCCTGTTTACAACGTGCAGATTATAGCATACTGCTATATAAAATGCAATACTTTCTTATATATTTCAGGGATGAAGAATAAAGGTGTCCATAAATGACATTTTTATCGTATTGGGTAAAAAGTTTATTGGTTAAAAGAGCAACACAAAAGGAAATATGGCCCCATATTGTAGAATAGTTATTAAAGACGGCGGAGGAAGGACTGG
>JBDRKI010000077.1:0-2011 GCA_043814095.1 Armatimonadota bacterium
TTTTGATAAAGGACAGGATTATCTTTATAATAATGACTATCATAATGCCGCGCTGTATTTTGAAAAAGCGGTTAAAGCGAACCCCGATCATTTAGATGCTCTTAAAAGCTTAAATAAGGTTTATAAAAAACTCGGGCATCATCCCGAATCTCTGAAAAGAATAGACATAAATACTTGTTTTTGCTATAATTAACTCAAACTCCAAAATAAAAGTCGCGTCCATTTTTTGCAGGGGGTATGTTAATACTATGAAAAAAAGAATATTTAAAACATATAAAGAAATATTGGAAGAATTAAGATTGCATAATAATATTTTAAAAAAACATCATCTAAAAAGGATAGGATTGTTTGGTTCTTATGCCCGGACAGAACAAAATAAAAACAGCGATATTGATTTTCTCGCGGAGTTTGAAAAACCAAGTTTTGATGATTTTATTGATTTGGTTTTTTTTCTTGAAAATCTTTTCAAAAGGAAGGTAGATCTTATAACCAAGGATAGTTTAAGTCCCTATGTTAAACCATATGTAAAAAAAGAGGTTAAATGGCATGAAGTCTGACGATGTTTTTTTAAGACATATTCTTGAGGAAATAAAATTTTTAACGAAACAAACGCGTGAAATAAGCTTTGACGAATTTACAAAGGATGAAGTTCTGAAAAGAGCGTCGACAAGAAGCATTGAAATTATCGGCGAAGCCGTAAAAAATCTCTCGGATGATTTTAAAAATAAAATAAAAGGCGATGCTCATTGGCGAAGGATAGCAGGCATGAGAGATAAACTTATTCATCATTATTTCGGGGTAAACTGGGATATCGTCTGGTCGGTTATTAAAGACAAACTGCCGCAATTAAAAAAAGATATTGAAGATATTTTAAAATAAATCACAGCCGCTCTCATATTTTTCCATAGACGGCGCTTATAAAACAATGATTGAAAGGCTAAAAAGTAGCAATAACTCAAACTTATTTTTGTTAATATGGCCGACCTATAAAAAGGTCGGCCATAAATCCACACGCTATGCGTGTGCGAATCGAAAAGGCTATGTCTATACGTATGAAATAATATCCTCCTTCTGATAAAATAGAGCAGGTTTCGCCAACCGCTCAAAATCAGAGAGGAGGATATTAAGTGGATGAAAATAGTTTATCACATACTAAGCGGAATTGCACCTACCACATAGTGTTTATTCCCAAGTATCGAAGGAAAGAAATTTTTGGAAAGTTGCGAAAGAATATCGGTCAGAATGTGCGTAAAGATACCTCCAAAGTATAGCGTGTCAAGCTTCATGGGATATTTGAAAGGCAAAAGCAGCTTGATGATATTTGATAGGCATGCAAATTTGAAATATAAGTATGGGAATCGTCATTTTTGGGCCAAGGGGTACTATGTAAGCACAGTTGGTCTAAATAGGGCAACAATTGAGAAATATATAAGAGAACAAGAAAATGACGATATTATGCTGGATAAGACCAGCGTAAAAGAATACAAAGACCCTTTTAAAGGGTAGCTAGAGCGACAATAGCGGTTGGCGGAACACGAGCACTTTGAGGTGCCGCTAGTGTTAGATCCTTATAGGGTCAGAGAAATACCACCCGCTATGCGGGTGGATATTTATTGTCAAATATTGAAAAAATATTTACTTTAACCTTATTTTCTGCTATTATTTTATTGTAAAATACAGGTATTAGAGGATAATCAATGACATTAATGATTTTTATAGTAATTGCAATAGGGCTTGCTTTAGTCATCTGGGTTCTGTCAAACCGTTCGAAGTCGGATGCTCATTATAAGCAGTACAAGGATATCTGTTATCTTAATACTAATGAAGGGAAATCTCCCATAAAGGGTGATACTTCAAGCCTGGTTACATCGCCGGAACCTGATAAGAGCGAGCTTCATTTTGATAAAGGACAGGATTATCTTTATAATAATGACTATCATAATGCCGCGCTGTATTTTGAAAAAGCGGTTAAAGCGAACCCCGATCATTTAGATGCTCTTAAAAGCTTAAA
>JBDRKI010000078.1:0-9653 GCA_043814095.1 Armatimonadota bacterium
GGCTTTCAGAAGACAAGGCAATATAAATGACTTTTGAAAAACCAAACAAATAAATATCTTCGAAAAGTTAAGGAGCGTTATGCGAAAATAGGACATTTCTAAATTGCTAAGAATAGGACATTTCTAAATTGCCTTGACAAAAAGGATATTGGGATTTGCCATAGAATAGAAGGTGAGTTATAATATACATTGTTTAAAATAAGACAATGACTATAATCCGGAATGTGTTAATACATAAGGAGGTTAATACCATGAGACTGAAGCTGGATTTATTTAAATGTACAGGATGCAGAACCTGTGAACTGGTCTGCGCCGTAAGCAAATTTAAGGAAAACAACCCTAAAAAAAGCGCGTTGAAAGTTTACGGACGATTCCCCGCGCCCGGTGATTATAAGGTTGCTTTCTGCACCCAGTGCGGGAAATGCGCTGAAATATGCCCCGTGGGAGCCATAGAAGAAAAAGAAGATAAAAGAAGAGGCACATACTATGTTCTTAATACAGAAACATGCATAAACTGCAAAGCCTGTATAAAAGTATGCCCTGAAAATGTACTATTCACCCATAAAGACGTAAATTATCCTATTAAATGCGACTGGTGCGGAGAATGCATGGAATACTGCCCCAGAACCGTAATAAGAATAATTGACGAGAAAGCCAGGGCTGAAAAAGTTAAAGCAAAAGCCAAAGCTAAATAGTTAAACTACGGAGGTTAAATCATGAAAGGATATATGAATAACATACTCAGAATCAACCTGAGTAAAAATGAAATAAAGAAAGAGCCTTTAAGCGAAGAGCTCGTAAAAGAATACCTCGGGGGCAGAGGATTTGCCGCTAAAATACTTTTTGACGAATTAAAACCGGGCACGGATCCCATGGGCCCGGATAATAAAGTGGTGGTAGCGGCAGGCCCGCTAACGGGCGTGTTTGTTCCCGGGACAGGCAAAGTAACCTTCGCGGCCAAAAGCCCGGCAACCAATTCATACGGCGACAGCAATATGGGCGGGCATTTCGGCCCCGAACTCAAATATGCCGGTTATGACGCGATAATAATAGAAGGCAAATCAAAAGACCCGGTATACATATATATAGATGATGATACCGTAGAGATAAGACCCGCTACCGAATACTGGGGTAAAGGTTCCATCCAGGCAGAAACGCTCCTTAAGGCGTTTCTGGGAGATGATTTCCAGATATCCACAATAGGCCCGGCAGGCGAAAATAAAGTATATTATGCCTGCGTATCGCACGATTTCGGCAGACAGTCCGGAAGATGCGGCATAGGGGCTGTGCTGGGGGACAAAAAAGTAAAAGCCATAGCGATAAGAGGAACTAAATCCATACCCATACACGATATTAAAAAATTCGAAAAAACAGGTAAAGAACTCTTTAAGCACTGCCAGGCGCACCCCGCATTAAAAGAATGGCAGGATTACGGCACACCTTCAGTAACAATATGGGCTAATGAATCAGGCATATTCCCTACCAGGAATTTCTCATCAGGCCATTTTGAAGATTATAAAAAGCTAAGCGCTACCGAAATGCGCAAGAAAGTGGTTATAACGGACAAAGCATGTATGGGATGCCCTATGTGCTGCGGCAAATATTCACGCGTACAGAAAAAGGGACGCGAAGCTTATGTAGAAGGACCGGAATATGAAACCATAGCACTGTTCGGCGGCAACTGCGCAGTCGGTGACATAGAAGATGTAACCTACCTTAACTACATTGCCGATGAACTCGGATTAGACACAATATCAGCAGGCAATGTAATGGGTTTTGTCATGGAATGCTTTGAAAAAGGCATAGTAAAGAAAAAAGACCTTGACGGCATCGAATTAAATTTCGGCAATGTTGACGGTATGATACAGATAATGAAGAAAATAGCCGCAAGAGAAGGCATAGGCGAACTCCTCGCAAACGGAGTAAGAGCCGCATCCAAAAAATTCGGTAAAGGCTCGGAGAAATTCGCAATGCAGGTAAAAGGACTGGAGATAAGCGGGTATGAATCAAGACATGCACCAGCCATGCTTCTTTCATACATGACTGCAGATATAGGCGCGCACCATAACAGATCATGGGCCGTAACGCACGACATAGCCCACGGCAGAGAAAAACTTGATACAAAAGCCGAAAAAGCCATTGAACTCCAGCATACAAGACCGGTATTTGATACCCTGGACCTGTGCAGGCTCCAGTGGGTAGAACTTCAAGTACCATTAGAGAAATATGCCGAGATGTTCCAGGCAATAACAGGCATAAATTATTCATGGGATGATATGCTAAAAGTATCAGAAAGAATCTGGAACCTTAACCGCCTCTTCCTTATAAGAGAACATAAAGGCATAGGGCGTGAAGTAGATATGCCTCCTGCAAGAGTCTATGAAGAACCTGTACCCACGGGCTCAACAAAAGGCAAGCTTACAAAGCTAAAAGACATAGAACACCTGCTTGACCATTACTATAAATTAAGAGGCTGGGATAAGAACGGCTACCCCACACCCGAAAAATTAAAAGAGCTGGGCCTCGGTGAATATACAAAATACGTTGAGAAAGCAACTGCAAAATCAAAATAGGAATAAAGCATGAAAACCAAAAAAGCTTCATCAAAAATAAAGATAAAGATTACAGCTGTGGGCTATCTTAAGACTTATATAAATAATAAAGAAGAGAAAACCTCACAGGTAGCTAAAGGCTCTTCAATACACAAAGCATTAAGCTCTTTAAAGATACCTGCAGATGAAGTTATGATGGTAACAGTTAACGGGAAACATGCTTCCAAGGATGATATACTCCAGGATAATGACCATATAAAGTTAATACCCCTTATGGGCGGCGGGTAGAGATAAAAAACAATTACCAATAAATAACAAAAACGGCTCTTAAATTATTCAAGAGCCGTTTTTGTTATTACAGGAGCTGTTCCGGTGCAAATCTCTCAACAAATTCCTTCATAAAATTCTTAAAAACTTTCATTATTTCTTCTGAGTTCTTGGCATTTAAACCGAGATTATGCCGTAAATTTTTTGAAGACAGCAATGAATAAAAGAATGTTTACAATGCTTTTTATTCGGAGTCAAGTATTTCTGCAGCCATTCTTCCAACCCCAGTTTGCTTGCAAATTCTTTTACAACCAGCAAGCCGGAATTAGAACTTACTTTTTCCCCGAGAAAATTGAAGGATATTTTAGGGTTGAAGTTGAATTTAATACTCATGAAGGGTCTCCTTTGCTGAATGGCTAATTTCATACATTGATTCTAACATCATTTTATGCAAAACAATTTCAAATGCATCCATATTATCCCTGGAAACTTCCAGTAAATCTACAGCTTTTTTCTTTATTTTCAACCCGAAAAGATAGCTTAATCTGTTAAAACATCCGGGATAAGCTTTATTTTCATACCTTTTTAATATGCCTTTAGTTATATCTAAGGGTGTTTTTGGGGCAGGCCAGACGGAGAAGCATTCCCCGGAAAATGCTTCCTGCTGCCAGGTGTATCGCCGTCAATCCTGTTTTGTGTGAACATGCCATTACCAATATCACGCATTCTTGAACTTGGCGGTAGGTTACTACCGGCTGAAGGTGCAGGATTTGTTGGACCAACAAGCCTTGGGGGAAGACTTGGCTGCTCGGGCAGGGCTGCATGCTCCTGTGTTCCGATGGGTTGGGGTATACCGTTTTCGGGAATAATTATATTCCAGTTAGTATCTTCTCCCTCTGAAAGTTTCTCATACATTTTCTTATATATCTTATATAATTCCTGAAGCCTATCTTTATATTCTTTACCATAAACATTCAATTTAATTTTCTGCCCTTCCAAAGGTTTTTTAGAATCATAATCTCTTAAAAATCCGTCAAAAGTTTCAGCAAAAAATTCATGCAGAAAACCTTCAATTGACGGCAATCCCCTAAATCTTCCTGGTGATCTTCCATCTATCTGTGAAAATGCTAGATTACGATCAATATATCTTTTATACATTTCAGGATGTTTCTGCAAGAAATCCTTTACGGCATTAAATTCGGGTGATAACAGCTTGCACAATCTATTAGAATCTAGTATTGCATGGCAAAATTCATGATATGTGGTTTTATCCATAAGCATTTTTGAACTATTTTCATGCATTGCAGCATAAAAATACAGTGTTGGATTTTTTAATGCATACCTAGGGTCTACCGAAGAAGAGAGAAGCATTATTTTGTCCGAAAAATACACACCCACATCTTCTCCCATTAAAATTTTTCTTAACTCTAACTGGCGGTCAAATGAAAAACCCTCTAGCATACAAATAATCAAACCTTCTTCATATAATGTTTTTAATGCCCGTGACGGGAATTTTTTCAGAAATTTTAAAAGTTCCACTCTTTTATTATAAGGGACATTGCCGGCTATCATTTCATTTATTATCCGTGTTTTTTTATTTAAAAATAGAGCGGGATGGTTACCAGTTTCTTTTAAATAATGATTCTGCATATTATCCAGCGCCTGTCTTCTTTTTAATCTATTATCACTGCGACAGGCTTCGACAAATTCTTCTCCGAATTTTTCATCGCAAAATTTCGCAACCTTATTATGCTCCCGCCTCTTTGCATCCTTGTACATTTCAGCCCCAGTAAAAGATTCGGTCTCGCCCGAGCCCGCATAAGGACTGTAAATACCTTTCGTTCTTATAAAATTTTCTAAATTTTTAAAATCAAAGAAATCAAGAGCTCTTTCTCTCACACTGGGCGGAAATGAAGAAAGGTCTATTGCGTCATCCGGATAGATATAATTATGAACATCAACGGCATTGTCAAAATTCCCAGGCAGTTTACCCTGTACGAAGTCTAAAATACCGATGACACCTATATCGTTACATCTTTGACTCATTACAATAAGGAAAAAAATATGTTCAAGCTCCTGTGCTGTAAGTTCTTTTGCTGATAAAATTTCCGCCATTAACTTTGGCACCTTCCTAAAACCTTTTATGCCTTTTATTATTTCTACTTGCTCCTCAAGAGCTAACATCATATTCCAGAGACTAATACCGCCCCTATTATTTGTTATGCGCTTATATTCATCATAAGCTTGTTGAGTGATAATGCGGTTATTTTTACAATAATCATCGCGTACTTTCTTAGCGAAACCCTTTATTATGTTACAGGCTTCTTCTTCCGATACACCCAACTGAGAACCGATACCTTTTAACATCTTTAGCTCATCATCATGAATACTAAATATAATCTTTATTGCCCTGGCTTCTTCTTGAGTAAAAAATGAAAGATTATCAAATACTTCAACAGCCTGCTCAGTTTCCACAACTGAAGCTTTACCAGCCCCTTCTGTCTTCTCTACAGATTTATCCTCAGCGGCAGGATTTACTCTTCCTCTGCCTCTTGCGCCATCAAATAAAGGATCAGGCACTATCTCGCCATCGGGATTCTTCCATGCCCTGCGTTTGGGGCCGCTTCCGATCTCAGGCGGAAAAATCTTAGATTCTGCAAGCTCTTCGTTTAACTGTTTAAAAAGTCGGTATAAAACAGGTTCTTGATTTTGTAGTAAAGTTCTAGTTTTAGGAATATTATATATAGCAAATAAAGTTGCAATTACTTCTCCGTCGGTATTGCCAATATGCGTGCCCTTAAGCTCACTGAGAGTATATTTTAAAAATTCTGAAATACGTACTTTTCCTGAATTTACTTTTTCTAAATATCCAGTTATTCTATTGCATATTGAGTCTATGTGCGGAAATCTATCTCTATGCTTTACTATAGCATGGAATATTTCATGATAAAATCCAAATTCCAAGCCTATTTCTTTCTCTGATATTTTTAGTTCTATTAAATTCGGCTTGTGGTGATAAAAACCTTCGCGTTTATTCATGCTGTTATTAACAGTCACCGAAAGACCGCTGTTTTTCAGGTTTTCTATAACTGCACTCGGCAACTTAGCCATGGCTTCCATGACAACTTTTCTTTCCTGTCCAGATACATTACCTAATATAATTTCGTCTACAGATTTTTCTGCCGAAGATAGTTTTTGGCCTGGAACTTCGTCAATTAAATCCTTATAATACTTCTGCAACAACCTTATTAATGGTGTCATTTTACCCTGTATCAATTCTGTTAAGGAGTTAATTTTCGATCCTACATTCTCCATTTCTTTGTACGCCATTCTATCTATATCTTCCCTAGACATTTTTTCTAATTCCTCTTGGCCTATTTTCGCTTCCATCTCCCCTAATATTTTTTCAGATAATTTATCCTTGCCATAGCTCTCTTCAAATACTTTTTCAAATTTATCCAAAAGCGGTTGAATTTTCTTATCATAAACCTCTTGCATAGCCTGATGAACTAAATCCTTTTTCTGTTCGGACGAAAGATTAGGGTCTTTTATTTTTTCCAAAACTTCAGCTTTTTTCGTTTCCAAAAGACTATACACTTCCCTTAATTCAGAAGGTATATCTTCTGGTTGAATTAAACGGCTTTCTTTTGTTTCCTCAACTCCGGAAAGTTCTAAATCCTTTTTAGGCACAGAACCAACCTGTTCATCCACAGGAAAAACCGGCTTTGCAGAGCTTCCCTGAACCAACTTGGATTTTAGAACAATCCTCTCCGACGATTTTCCCTTTGCCAGATTGCCGGCTATATTATCCATTAAATTAAACATCCTTAATTCTTCATTTCTGAACATTTCTCTCATGTAAATTACCTGGCCGCCGTCATTTATTTTATCCGCATAGAAAGCAGCGAATAAATGAGCTGTTACTTCATTGCAAATTTTATCGGAAGTTACGCTTCTTCCGAGCTTTAATTCTTCCCCGACTGCCGTTTTAATGATTATTTTCAGAAACTCACTTATATTGCTGTTATCAACACTTCTAAAATCCGCAAAGTTGCCGATGCTTTCTAATTTCTCTTTCACAAGAGCTGTCATTTCTACATAGTCAGATCCCATGACACTGAGCGTGTTATTATCTCTCTGCAGGACATGAAATATCTCGTGATAGTAAAATTCTTTTTCAACCGCCTTAACGGCGATAAGGTTGAGTTTGGGGAAAGTTGCCGCGCCTTCAATAAATCCGGTTCTATTATCAAAAATCATCGCAAACCCGATCTCGCGCACTCTGGCTAAAACATATTCCGGAAGAACTGACAGAATCTGCCCGATCTGCGTTCTGGAGATTCCGGAAGATATGATTATGCAAATATCATCTATTAATTTTTCTTTCTGAGATGTCACCGCGGATATATCCCGGGATTGAGAAGATAACTGCCTTATCTCTGCCAGATATTTTTTTATTTCCGCTTCCTTTTCTCTTAATTCCGCCTCATAAGGTTCTAGCAGTTCAGTCCTGCCGGGATAACATCTTTCTGTTTTTCTGCGGTTATTTTCAATAGATAAGTAATCTTCTATAGCAGGCAGTACTTTATCCCTGTAATAACTTTCAATCTGCTGAAGGGCTAAGTCCCGCCGTGTCTGAGGAGCTTTCTCACCAAACACCTTCTCTTTTATATTCGAAGTAATATCCTCCGGAGACATTCCCGCGTCTTTAATTGATATAAGGTTTAAAGGTTCCGTATATACAAGGGGGTCTGCCTTACCGTCAACTGTGATTAAAATGCCTTTATCACGAACCTTCCCTAAGAGGTCAGCAGGAAGTTCTGCTAGTTTCTGTCTTAAAGCAAGTCTTGATTCTTCAGGAACAGGGCCAAAAATCATATCGTCTATGGCTTTTTCGGAAGGAGAAAGCTCTTTAATCATATCACGCAGCTTAATATACAGCTCCTGTAAATCCTTAACTCCACCCGCATCATTTATTTTCGTGTTATAAATAAGGGCTAGAAGTTTATTTACTTCTTTAAGTTTTGCATCCGTTGCTTTGGATTCACTCGCAAGGAGCTTCTTTAAATCCTTTTTCTTTTTTTTGGGTATAAGGGTATCGTTATCAATAAATGAAAGATCAGCATCTATATTACCGCCGGATTTGCCGCCTTCACCGCTCATAGCCATAGTTGTAGCAGAGACTGGCCTTTTCAGACCACCTGCAGCAGAAGCTGTTCCTGATGCGGCAGCTGCTGCAGTACCGAATGCAAGACTATCCTGAGTGAAGAATTTGCCTGCAGCTTCCTGCATGGCTTCTACAATACCTGTAGGTGATGCTGTATCCGGTTTAGCAGAAGGTTTAGGCATCTTAACTGTATTATCTTTTCTAGCTACTTTAGCAAGAGCTTCTGAAAGCTTAACCTTGCCGCTCGCTACAGCATCAAACACCGAAGGATCAAGTATCGGACCTGCTTCTCCTCTCGCATATGCGGGTACGGGAACCCCTCCCTTGGCAGGCTGAGGTTTAGGTGTATAGCCTTTAGGTGCCTGCCCTTTTGGAGCCTTATACTGTACTGCAGTAATACTTCTTCCTCCCTGCTTCTTTGCAGCCCAGGCTACACCGTCTTCCCTTATTATGCTCACAAAACCGGTATTCTTATCGGGAGAAATGGAATATACTTTACCGTCCACGGGATTCTTAACAATAGTATAATGAGTTGCTCCGTTTCTTATCCTGCGCATTTTAAACGCAGCAAAATTATCAACAGCAAATTTATTAACTTTACCGAAAGCCTTAGGTCCGAATATTAATCCCATTAATGAACCTATAAGTAAAGCACGTTCTGTATCTGTGCCGTGATTCCATACATGAACTGCTTCAGCTACATCTTTATCAATCCTTGATAAGCCCACTATGAATCTTGTTATTGATATTGGGTTATAGAACTGGCGGAAACACATAAAGACACCGTACATCTCAAGCAATGCCCATCTGCCTGTCTCATTATTTATCTTGGCTAACGCGGGGATTACCGCCATGTCTACATAAGAAAAGCCTTTCTCTATGAAGTTCCACTCATCAATCTTGGCACAGTATCTGTCTATAGCCTCAGGAGGCAATTTATCATGTATGGTTTTGTAAACCAGATGCCTGCCCTTCAGCATGGTAAAATATGCCGCACTTTTAAAGTTATTCGGTATAAGGGCTATGCGGGGTATTAATACCCCCTTAGAGTCTTTACCGTCCATATATACATAAATCTGTTTAAGCTTGCCTTCTGCAATCTCTTTGCGGTATTTTCCCATGAATGAAGCCATAGCTTCCTTATCACTTAAAAGGGGTCCCATCTTAGCATTCTTGTTTATCTCTGCTAAAAGTTTTGACGGGTTCATGAAGTTAAGCTCTGCCCACCATATCTCAACCTGTGCCCATGCGGGAAGATCAACTTTTGTATCCCTTGCCTGTCTTGTGAAGGCCATGTACTGGGATTCTGTCATATTCTCCCTGCAGAAGGTAATAAATCTTATTCTTTCATTCTTAGGCCAGTCCTTATACGCGGTATTATTAAGGTAAGGAAATACAACTACATTATCAGGCATGGTATATTTATGAAGATATAATACTATTTCCTTAAACCTTCTTGCTTTTTTATCATGATGATCAGGTTCAATATTATTAAGGTTAACCCATAAATTATCTTCTCTTATAGATCTATACCTGTTGTTCTTGAGATTATTATACATTGATAGCAAGTTTTCGCTTGAACATCTCTGTTTAAGATTGGCAAAGAAACTCTCAGCATGATCTCTGTTTATAAATCTTAATAATCCGTTATCAAATAAGGCTTTATT
>JBDRKI010000079.1:0-12011 GCA_043814095.1 Armatimonadota bacterium
TAAGCCGCTTTAATTCAAAAGCTTTACACATGATAATGTCCTCTCTGGTCATAATTCCCTCCCTTTACAGGATATTATGACCTATAATTTTGTGACATTTCTACTTTGGTTAATTAGGACATTATCATTTTTGTATTACAATAGTACGTAGTAAGATGCAGTAAGGATGGATTAATATGAATCCATCCTTAAAAATAATTATAGTAAATTACATTACTGCGTGCTGTAATAAGTGCCTGACGGACGTTCCAACACAAAATTAGAATATGTGGAATACGCGGCATTACTCTGATACAGTATCGATAAAAGCCCCGAATAACCGGTCTGGGGCGTAAATTTTATATACTTACAGGCATACTGCCCCAGTGAAGGAGTATCCGAAGACGTGTAAGTTGATACAGTACTTGAGAACGCCACACCTGTCATTGTATAAGTTGTAGTCGCGCTGTTGTCGCCCCATGTAGTATAAACCGTATATGTTGCCTTGGGATTAAGACTGTCATACTTGGCGCTGGAATTTCCCGAAGGAAGCCTGGGGCTGCCGTTTAAGCCGCTGTAATAATTTACAAGCACCCAGTCGCGGTAAATAATTGAAAAATCCGTGCCCGTAAACTGGGTAATATTTGCCCTGCCTGTCTGGAAGCTTTTTGCAACGGCCTTTAATCCGTCCGCTCCGAATCTTTCATAGATATAAAGCATAAAACCGAATGCCGCGCCGTAATAAAGGCCTCCACCCCATTCTTCAAACTGGAAGGAAGACGGTAAGTTAAAGAAATCCCTTACTTTCCTTACCATAAAGTTATTGCCTACAAAACTATCCCCCTGATCATAACCGAAGCCGTTAAGGTATTCGCTTAACATTGATTTACCTTCGTTTATGGTGGTAAGTTCGTACTCTCCGCCAACCTTGTACTTCATATAATAATCTATCATATGCTGGAACTCATGTGATACGGTGCTAAGACCTGTATACATATTATTGGCAAAAAGGTGATCGTGTATATAAACGATTTCTTTCTGGTTGGAATACTGGCCTGTGGTTTCATCCAGTGTATAGAAATAGCCATATAATCCGATTCCCAACTTAGGAGACAGTAAAAGAAATACTCTGTTATCCCCGTCTATGCCAGGTTTCCATTCTGTGCCGAAATATTCCCGTGTATTACCATAGATACCAACACCGGTATTAAAAGGATCGTTGTTGGAATCAAATGCTGTTGCTATATTGGTGGCAACAGTTGATCTATTCCCTGCTGTAATATCCGTAGAATCAACATCTATAAATACATAGCAGTTCTCACCGACCTTGTAGCACTGTGCCGTACAGCTTACAGGTGTAACGCCCCACTGGAATACAGTGAATGTTTCCTGATCGCCTTCCGAATAAGCTTTTGGTATAAGTTTTTTGCTTTTATCAACTCCCTCGGTCTTATGAATATATTCTGCATATTTTTTCCAGTAAGGATGAATATCTTTGCTTTCTTCTATGTTTCTCGGGATAGGAGATTTAGGAAGAAGTTTAAATTCATCTAAGTTCCTGGTAATCGAAATTTCCCTGCTTGTAGGAACCGCATTCCCCAAAGAAGCGGAATAATAAAATACGGCGTCATAACTTGTCTGCTGGCTGCATACAGCCAGAACACCAGCATCCGTTCCAGAAAAGCCGTTTAAGTAATATATCCTTGATAAGTCATAATCACCGCTTCCTCCGGAACCCACTATAAAATTATATCCGTTAGATGCTTTGCCGTTTGTCATAATAACAATATTGCCTGTCGTTGCACCTGACGGGACATTACATATAATCTGATTATTTGTCCAGCCGGATACGGTTTCTGCTTCAGTACCGTTAAAATTAATAGTATTAGAGGGATTATAATTGCCGAAATTTGTTCCTGTAATTGTAACAGAAGTCCCTATAGCGCCGCTTACAGGATTAATGCCTGTAATTGCGGGATATCCCGAAGCACCATCAGCTATAACGGTAAACTCCACCCCGTTACTCTGCTGTGAGCCTACATAAACATAAATATTCCCGCTTGGCGCGCCCTGCGGGACCATACATTTAATCCGGGTATCTGACCAGCTGATTACAGTGGATTGAACACCGCCAAAAGTCACAAAAGAAGTACTCCCCTGTGAAGCGCCGAAATTAATACCTGTAATAATAACAGTTGCCCCGCCCGGACCCTGAGCACAGCTTAAATCCATAATTCCCGGGGATGTTGAAGTCTGTACGCTTATCCCCGAAGAAGAGCCTACTGTCTGGGTGCTTGCGCTGTCTACATCAATACTGTAGGTCAGTACCTGATATCCGTCTTTGCCTATAATAATATTATAATTACCGTCAACCAGCCCTTCCAGTTTTGCATACCCGGTACTGTCTGTAGTGGTATATTTATTATATCCTGCGGCAGATACTCTGGCTCCTATTAACGGACTGAAACCGGACGGTACAGGAGCAAGCCCTTTAGCGCCAGCATCTGGAACAACAACCCTGCATTCAAGAACAGCTCCGCTGTCAACCGGGGCATACGCGGGTTTAGGCGCCGACAAGCTTTCAGCTCCTATACCGCATCCTCCGATAGAAAATAGCAGACTGCTTAAAATCAATAAAGCCGTAAATTGAAGAAAAACTCTGTTTTTCATAATATGCTACCTTTTAATTAACAGATATTAATACTTTTATTATAATTCTTAATTAAACTATATTCTCCTTTGTAATTGCATTACAATCATATTGATACCTTCTTAAAATTCTATATTTTAAGAAGGGAGAATAAAAATATGGTAGAATTTATGATTACAATTACTGAAAACCATTGAACAGAAAGGATGATTAACATATGATGAGAACAGCCAATCCCGCACTGGGATCAAAAACCTTTACAAGCCTGCCCGCTGCTTATGACGACAAATCCACTATGACAATTGAAGGAACCGTAAATAAAACGGGGGTTCTTCTTCTTCTTGTTATACTTGGCGCCGTATGGACCTGGAGATTATTCTATAACAGTAACGGGGATCCGGCATCTGTCATGGGGTGGATGATGCTCGGGGTCATAGGCGGCCTTATAGTCGCTCTTATTACAATATTTAAAAAAGAATACTCCCCTGTAACAGCACCCATATACGCTTTACTTGAAGGATTATTTTTAGGAGGAATATCCGCCCTATTTGAAGCCCAGTATCACGGCATTGTAATACAGGCGGTAGGATTAACTTTCGGCACGCTTTTCGCGCTCCTGTTCGCTTATAAATCGGGGATTATAAAAGCGACGGAGAATTTCAAACTGGGTGTTGTTGCCGCGACAGGCGGAATATTTCTGGTATATTTTGCGACATTTATATTAAGCCTTTTCAAAATACAGGTCCCGTTTATATATCAGAGCGGAATAATAGGAATAGGGTTCAGCCTGTTTGTGGTTGTAATTGCATCGCTAAACTTAGTGCTTGATTTTGATTTCATTGAAACAGGCGCAGAGCGCGGCGCGCCAAAATACATGGAATGGTACGGCGCGTTCGGGCTTATGGTAACCCTTATATGGCTTTACATTGAAATCTTGAGACTTCTTGCCCTTTTAAGGGGAAGAGATTAGTTTTTAATCAAACTCCTCAGGACTTTTAAATTCTTTTTATCGTCCTGGGGAGTTTTCTTTGGTGTTTCTATTATCATAGGAACTTTAGAAAAATAACTATCATTAAGAAGATAAGAAAAACCTTTTAACCCTATATGGCCTTTACCTATATGCTCATGCCTGTCAATCTTAGAACCCAGCGGCGATTTAGAATCATTCAGATGCATAACATAAAGCCTATTAAGACCTACATGTTTCTTAATCTGTTTCTTCACTTCATCTATACCGCTTTTTTTAGATAAATCAAACCCTGCCGTATAAATATGGCATGTATCAAAACATATCCCCAGATGCCTTTTATACTTAGAACCTTTTATTATCTCACCAAGAAGCTTAAATATATCCCTGCCCAGCGAAGGAACGCCTTCAAGAAGAAGTATAGGAGGATCCGCAACCTTGCCTAAAGCCCAATCAATACCCTCTATTATCTGGACTTTTCCATCCCCCCTTATATGTGTAACAAGGAACTCTGCTCCTAATATCTTTGCTCTTTCCATCTCATCTATAAGGCTGTAACTTGATTTTACAAAAACATCTTTATTGGAAGAAGATAAGCTTAAAAGATAACTGGTATGTATAATAAGAGGGGCTATATTAAATTTTTCCATCTTGCTTTTAAATAAATCAACATCATCTTTTTTCAGTTCTTTCGAATCCCATCCGCGCGGGTTCTTGCTGAAAATCTGTATAGTATTACAGCCCAGCTTCTGTGCAGCATCAGGAACAGAAGAAAAACCCTTGTTTATTAACATATGTGCGCCAAGCCGCATCATAAATTAACTTTATCCTTTATTATTTCTCTAACCTTTTTTAAAATTTGAGGATATTGTGATTGTATCTCAGAAGAAAGTTCCTCTGCAAAGGTCTGCACATCAAAAACATTGATTGCAATAATCACTATATCTTCGGGTATATTATAATTTAATTTTTCACTCATCTTTAAGGCTGTTGCCAGATTTATACTATGTGGAGAACCTATAAATACGGTATGTTTAAGATCTTCAATCCCTAAAACCGCAACTTCCCCTATATCAATATCCTTGGTCTGGAACGCATCCAAAATAATGACTTTATCATAACCGTCCATTACATCAAGAAGGGCAATCCCGTCAATCGAAGCTGGTAGAAATTCATAATTATATGATGAAAATTCTCTTTGGAGATCTTTTGCAAGTTTTATTCCTATACCGTCATCACATAAAATATCATTGCCGAGGCCGAGGATTAATATTTTTAACATGGTTTTTTCGCTGCTACTTTTTTTATTTTGTTATGTCTAATATCTTTTTTAAATTTTTTATCCAGGTATTCTATCCTATTTAACATCATATTTTTAAGAAGAGTCCATTCGTATTCTTTCATGGTTTTGCCCTTATATGTATCATAATACTTCCTGTTAAGCTGATCAGGAGCATCTTCCAATTTCATTAATTTTCCCTTCCAAAACACCAACACATAAACATTGCGATTATGAAGCTCAAACGGAACGGTCCAGCCCATATAATGCGGATCTTTATTATAAGGGGATAAATTATTAAGTTCTTCCAGATCTTTTTTTGTCATTTTATTTAATGATCCGGCGAAATCATTCTTCCTCAGATAAAATGTCGTCGTTCCCATCTTTTGCTACCTCATCTATTTAAGAATCTCAGGGAGCTCTTTCAATACGGTTTTCATCGGTATGATTTCTATATCCCCGTCGCGCATGCGGCGTTCCCCGCCATAGATAAAATAAGTTTTAGCCATAAGATAATCTTTTAGAAAAATTTTCAAACCCCTTAACATAGAAGCGGAAACCTTGCCTGTTCGTTTGATCTCAAAAGCTTTAATTCCTTTGTCACCGTATAATACAAAGTCAACTTCGATATTATTAGAAGTCCTCCCGCCGACCTTCCTAAATAAACGGCTTCTGGAAAAGCCGATTTAACCCAGGTAGTCTTTCCCGTACCTCGAGGCCCAAACAGAAAAAAACTTTTATTATCCGGCGGTTGTATCAATCTGGAATACATAATTCCATTTTACATATATTTTTGGACTTGACAAGTCCAAAATCTCTATCAATAAGCCCATTAAATAAGAAAAGCTTTATAAATCAATATTATATATATAATATTAAAATGCTCCGAAAGAATGATTGTAATTTTTTAGGGGGGGGGTATAATTAAGATAGAAGAAAGCAATGAGTCAGATAGAGTGCTGGAAAGCACAATTGATAAAATTAAGAGGAAAGGTGAGGATATTATGGGAGATTTTGAATCAAATAGAATATCAAATAAAGACTATATTCCTTTAAAGAATAATAAAGGAGAGACGAAAAATATAAATATATCCAGATTACCCAGGGAGTTAAAAGAATTTTTACAATCTACGCTTTTGCAGTTGTATGATAGGGACGGTAGAGAAGGTCTGTCAGATACTGAGAAACAAGAATTCTATAATAATTTTGAGTCATATTTAAAAGATGGTGAAATAACAAAGGAAGAAATTCCTAAGATGAAGATAGAAGAAGGCTTAAGGCTTTTTTTAAATGAATATCGTGAGATTGAAGGGAAAGAGGACATAGCAATACTTAAAAAAGTGAGGCCATTTATTGAAAATAATGCTCTCAAAAAAATGTTAATCGGCAAAATGGTTAATGCGGCCATTAAAAGGGGGGATCTCTTTAACGAGATTGCTCCTTTTCTGGTGGAAATAGTTATTAATCCAAGAGGAGAGCTTGATGATTCTTTTGAAGCGCTAATTAAATTAGGTCCTGATACAATTCCCTTTATTGAAGAAGAAATTAAAAGCGGTAGTTCTCGAAGAGTTCAAAAATTAATATTAATAAAAGTGCTGGAAGAAATGGCTTCCAGAAATAAAGAGATTGTCCCGAGAGTTAAATCTGTTCTTGAAAACTTACAAAATGATCTTGAAATAAGAGAAGAAGCGGGGAAACTCTTGAAAAATATGCAATAAGGCAGAAGAAGGAGGCGATAACATGGCAACTTCACCGATTAATCCAGCAGGGCTCCCCGGAAGGCAACAATATATTGCCCAAACAAATGACATACCGGCTTCTGATGAAAAATCAAAAGGCATAATCAGAAATATGAAGCGCAATATATGCGGCTTATTAAAACTGCTAGAAGACTACGGTTTTTCAATCAAAGATGAACAGGGCAAACCCGTTAAGATTGACGAACACATAGATTCGCCCCTGCTTTATATATTTCTGCTTAATATATCTACAACCTTACCATCTATGTCTTTTATCTCAACTTCCATGGGCATACTGCCGGGGAGCGTATGGGTAGCGCATGCCATACAGGGATCATAAGCGCGGAATGCCATCTCAACCATATTTAACAGGCTGTCTGTAACTTTTCCACCTTTTATTAATCCTTTTGCGGCATCCCTTATGCTTATGCATATGGCAGGGTAATTATTGCCCGTAGCGACTATCAAGTTGGCTTTTTTCATAACACCCTTATCATCTGTCTTATAATGATGTATAAGAACTCCTCTTGCAGCTTCCACAACACCTACTCCCTCACCGGAGACTTTAGTAGGATTATTCCTTATATCATCACTTGTGATATCTTTGTCTTCTGCTAACTGCAGGAATCTTTCCGCGGCATTTAAAAGCTCTATTATCCTTGCCCAGTGCATGGCAAGTGTATGGTGCACAGGCTTGCCGCCGAGGGTATCAAAATATTTTTCATACTCTTTCTGGGCTAAAGGAGTATTCATGCCGTCTGAGGCGTTTAATCTGCCCAGGGGGGCGACACGGTAGATGCCCGATTCTTTGCCTGTAGCAAGACCTTTCCACCCTATTTTCTTTAAAAACGGGAACTTGGTATGTGTCCATTCTTCAACATGCTCTTCAATATGCTCAAGATAATCTTTAGGATCAAACTTTACAAATTCTTTACCGTCCTGGTCAACTACTCTTATCTTACCATCATAAAAATTAACCTTATTGTTATCATCAACCAATCCCATATAATATGTCTTCATTGTATACGCGGGGGATTTAATAAGATCTAGATAGTTATTATTGCCTAATACAATTTTATTGAAGGTATCTATAGTAAACTGTGCGAAAGAAACCGCAGATTTCCCGTATTTTATAATCGTATCCCTTTCTTCTTCTGTAAGCCCTTTAGATATACCGCCCGGGACACCGCACGCGGGATGAACGGATTTCCCGCCCATCATCTTTAATATTTCCTGGCCGTATTTCCTGTGTTTTATAACTTCAGAACCTATCTCCAGCCCTACTTTGTTTATAACTCCGATTATGTTTCTGTCCGCCGGAGGCGCATCAGGCCCTACAACAAAATCAGGGCCGCCCAGATAATAAAAATGGAGAAGATGATCACTGAAAAAGTACGCATTATACATTAATTCTCTTAACTTCTTGGCGGCAGTTGTAGGTTCAACACCGAAAACGCCGTCTAGGGCTTTAGTTGAAGCCATATGGTGCGCAAGAGGACATACCCCGCATATTCTGGGTGTTATAAGGGGCATCTCTTCGGCGCATCTATCTTCTGAAAATTTTTCAAAACCGCGCAGCTCCGGTATCTGGAGATACGCATTTTCTACATCCCCGTTTTTATCTAGAAATATTTCTATTTTCCCGTGCCCTTCCAGGCGGGTAATCGGATTTATTGTTATCTTCTTTGTCGCTTTTTTATTCTCAACTGTCTGCATAATCATATATCCTCCGATTAATTGACTTACACTTTACCTTTCAGCATAGAAGTCGGCAGGGAGAATTCATATAAGGTTCCGGCCGGATCCAGTACTTCATCCGCCATTTTCTGCGCTTCCTCTTCTGTTTCTGCTTCAAATACCGATGCTAAAGATGAAAGCATCTTAGCGCCTATATCATGAACACCCTCGGCAGGACCGAAACAGCCCCTGCAGGGTATATTCGTCGTTGTGCACTGTGCTTCACATCCCGATCTGGCAGCAGGCCCCATACATATTATTCCCTGATCTAAAAGACACTCATCATATTTAGGAGTTATCTCATGATACCTGTAAACCTTTGATATCTTTTTCTCTTTCCTGTCGCGCTTGCACTCATCACATACCGATGACGCGCCGGCTATAACGGTGCCCTTCCCGGGCAGTTTTCCCGAAGCTATTATCTCAACCGCTTTCTCAACCATAGAGGGGGGTGGCGGGCACCCGGGTAGATAATAATCAACATCTATAACCTGGTTCAATGCTCTTAAGGATTTAAAAACTTCGGGAAGCTCAAGCTCCCCTTCACTTGTCTCAACCCTGGTCTTGGGAAGTATCTTATCCGGATTATTTGTAGATTCCGATTCTATATACGCTCTTTCAAAAAGCTGGCTTCTTTTATAGAAATTGGCAAGCCCTGGTATGCCTCCAAGATGAGCGCATGAACCGAACGCTATTAAAATTTTTGATTTTTGTCTTAAAAGTTTTGCAATATGTTCATGTTCGGAATTTCTTATCCCGCCGTTAAAAAAACATACATCTATATGATTATCGGGCATCTCTTCCACATCGGAATACTTAAAATCCATAGCGCAGGGCCAGAAGACTATATCCGCAATTTTTATAACATCAAGTATCTTTTCATGTATATCCAGCACGGCTACTTCACACCCTCCGCAGCTGCAGGCCCAGTAAAACGCAAACTTTAATTTACCGCCCATTTACGCCTCCACCTCTTTTTTTGCCTTAAACGGCCCGAGTTCTTTTATCCCTTCAACAAATTCCTTTGTAATCTTTGCAAATTTATCGCCTTCCGAAGCCGAGACCCAAGAAAGACGGACCCTGCCGTCTTCTATGCCGAACTGCTCAAGCATCTTCTTCGCCAGAGGGTACCTTCTTATGGTTTTAACATTCCCGTTCTGATAATGGCAGTCTCCTGGATGACACCCGCATATAAGGACGCCGTCCGCGCCTTCACAAAATGCTTTAAAAACAAATGAGGGCTCAATCCTTCCTGAACACATAACCCTTATAACCCTTATATTATGGGGGTATTTTATGCGCGATGTACCTGCAAGATCAGCCCCTGTATATGAACACCAGTTGCACAGAAAAGCCACTATTTTCGGTTCAAATACATCTTCCATAAAATCCTCCCTATATTAATATTCCTTCAATCTCGGCATGTATAGCGCTGTCAGTAAAATGCCTTCCTTTTATAGCTCCTATAGGACATGCGGCAACACATGTACCGCATCCTTTACAAAGCGTTTCATTTACTTTTGAAACTTTCTTTTCTTGGTCAAATTCAATTGCTGAATAAGGACACAAATTGTTGCATATCCTGCAGCCTGAGCATTTATCTTCATCTATAACCGCTGTTATTGGTTCTATATCCACTTTACCTTTATCTATAAGAACAAGCGCTTCCGCCGCGGCTGCCGCCCCCTGAGCAACACTGTCGGGTATATCTTTGGGACCCTGACAGCATCCCGCGACAAATATGCCGTCCGTAGCGGTTGAAACGGGCGCAAGCTTCGGATGCTTCTCAAGTATAAATCCGTCTTTTGAGCTGCTGCATGTAATTGATTTAAGAAGCTCTTTTGTTCCGCTAGAGGGTTCAAGTCCCGCGCATAGTATAACCATATCAACAGGCATCCTTCTTGTGCGGGCTAAAAGGGTATCCTCTACTTTTACTATAAGTTTTCCTTCTTCGGTGTCTGAGAGCGGCTCACAAGAAACTTCCGCCGCCCGCCCCCTTATAAATACAACGCCTTCTTCTAAAACTCTTCCGTAAAATTCTTCATAACCTTTACCGAAACAGCGAAGATCTATATACATATTGTAAACATCTGCATCTAATTTATCTTTTAAAAGATGGGCATATTTTACCGCGTACATGCAGCATACTCTTGAACAGTGCTCATTATAATTCTCATCCCTGCTCCCCACGCAGTGAATAATAGCAACTGTCTTGGGAGTTCTACCGTCTTTCATAACTATTTTACCGTTTGTTGGACCTGATGCGTTAAGCATTCTTTCAAATTCCAGACTTGTTAAGACATTATCTAACCTTCCATAGCCGAACTGCGGGATACGTTTGCAGTCAAAAAGCTCAAAGCCGGTCGCTATAATTATGGCGCCTGCTTCTTCTTCTATAATCTTTTCTTCCTGATTATAATCAACCGCATCCACAGGGCATAATTTAGCGCAGACCTGACACTTTTCCGTTTTAAAATACGTGCAGTTTTCTTTATCTATAACGGGTATTGCCGGCACGGCCTGTGCAAAAGGAGTATAAATAGCGCCGCGCGTCCCGAGGCCTGCCTCAAACTCACTGGATACTTTTACCGGACACTTGCCCACACACAGCTGGCAGCTTATGCATTTACTTTCATCAATATATCTCGGTTTCTTTTTTATCTTAACTTTAAAATTCCCCACACTGCCGGAGACTTCTACTACTTCACTCCAGCTCATTAAAGTAATATTGGGATTTCTTCCCACTTCCACCATTTTAGGAGTTAATATGCATGCGGAGCAGTCTAATGTTGGGAATGTTTTGTCAAACTGGGCCATATGGCCGCCTATGGAAGGGCTCTTTTCAACAAGTATTACTTTTTTGCCTGCATTAGCGAGTTTTAACGCGGCTTCTATGCCGGCGATCCCGCCGCCTATTACAATGGCTTTCGGAATTACATCTACCTGCCTTGATTCAAGTGCTTCATGATGGACAAGCCTTCTTACCGCCGCATTTATAAGGGCTTTTGCTTTCTCTGTTGCTTTGACTTTATCATCGGTAACCCATGAACAGTGTTCCCTTATATTAGCCATCTGCAGATAATAAGGGTTAAGGCCTGATTGAGCCAGGGCGGCTTTAAACGTGGGTTCGTGCATTAAAGGGGAGCATGCGGCTACGACAACTCTGTTAATGCCCTTTTCTTTTACATCTTTTTTAATAATATCCTGACCGGGATCAGAACACATATATTTATATTCTTTCGCGACAACAACACCCGGAAGAGTTGACGCGTATTTTACCGCATCTTCAACATCAACAGTCTGGGAAATATTGCTGCCGCAGTGGCATACATAAACACCTATTTTTACGGACATATAATCCTCCGCGATCTCTACACAGTTTCTAATATTTTCTTAGACTTGATTATGTTTCTATCAAACTCCAGTTCTTGAGGCGGGACGCCGAGCGATAGCCCTAAAAGCTGGGTAAAGGGCACTACCGGTATATTGTAATCGGTGCCGAATGCGGCATTTACTTTTCCCTGGTAAGCTTCTAAATTCATCTGGCATAAAGGACAGGCAGTGGCTATGCAGTCCGCGCCTTTACGTTTGACACTCTCAAAAATATCTTTAACAAGTTTTTTTGCGATATGTTCGTCTGAGATTATAAGCATACCGCCG
>JBDRKI010000080.1:0-4413 GCA_043814095.1 Armatimonadota bacterium
TATTTATTTTAAGAGGCACTTATGAAAGATACTTCATATAACAAAAGAGCTAAAATATTAAAAGCAATAGCTCATCCCGCAAGATTAAAGATAATTGATATTCTTAAAAAGGGTGAGATGTGTGTATGTAATATCCAGGAAAAGATAGGGTATAAGATGCCTACTATATCAAGACACCTATCCGTTATGGAGAACGCCGGGTTAATAAAAGGCAGGAGGAAAGGCAACTGGATATATTACAGGCTTCTTACTCCCTGTGTAGTCGAAACTTTCTTATGTATTGATAAAGTAATAAAAACAGATAAGAAATGTAAATAATATATCATTATATATAATGAAGGAGTATATGATATGGACTTAAAGACTTCAAAACTATCATTCTTAGACAGATACCTTACATTATGGATTTTTCTTGCCATGGCATTCGGTGTTGCCATGGGATACATATTCCCCGGTGTCAACCTGTTTATAACTAAATTTCAGGTAGGTACAACATCAATACCCATAGCCATAGGCCTTATACTTATGATGTACCCGCCTCTTGCTAAGGTTAAATACGAAGAACTGGGCAGAGTATTTAAAAATTACAAGATTTTAGGGCTTTCTTTAGTCCAGAACTGGGTAATAGGCCCTATACTCATGTTTATACTCGCGGTTGTATTCTTAAGAGGTTATCCCGCTTATATGGTAGGTTTAATTATAATAGGGCTTGCACGCTGTATAGCGATGGTTATAGTCTGGAACGAGCTTGCAGAAGGCAATACCGAATACTGTGCCGGGCTTGTTGCTTTTAATTCCATATTCCAGGTATTATTTTTCTCTGTTTACGCGTGGTTTTTTATAACGATACTGCTCCCATGGCTGGGTTTAAAAGGAGCGGTTGTCAGTATAACGATAGGGCAGATAGCAAAATCCGTATTTATATACTTAGGCATACCTTTTATAGCAGGTATAATAACAAGATTCTCCCTTATAAAATTAAAAGGTAAGACCTGGTATGAAGAAAAATTCATACCGAAAATCTCTCCCATAACCCTTATATCATTATTATTCACCATAATAGTCATGTTCTCCTTAAAAGGGGAGTATATAATAAAGCTTCCTTTAGATGTTATAAGAATAGCAATACCCTTAATAATATACTTTGTAATAATGTTCTTTGTAACTTTTATTATGAGCTGGAAGCTTAAAGCCACCTATTCGGAAACGGCTACATTATCATTTACCGCGGCAAGCAATAATTTTGAACTTGCGATCGCGGTAGCGATAGCTGTTTTCGGATTGAGTTCAGGCGAGGCATTTGCCGCTGTTATAGGGCCTCTTGTTGAAGTCCCAGTCCTTATATTACTTGTAAGTGTTTCATTCTGGCTTAAGGGTAAATATTTTGCCGCAAAGGTAAATTAAATAATATTATATATTGAGGCATAAAAATTGGATAAACCCGTATGCGGCTGCAAAAATTCAAAGAATAATATAAATACCATAATCTTATCTATAATTTTAGGAGTAATGGTTTGGATTTTTCTTTACCGCTATATCCCGGATATGGCATCATGGCTTGTATTTGATTTATTGAAGCTGGAACACGGCAGTCATCTCGGAGAAGCTGTTTTCTTCTTTTTGTATGAAGTTCCGAAAGTATTGATGCTTCTTTTAATCGTGGTTTTTGCGGTCGGTATAATCCGTTCTTTCTTCACCGTTGAAACAACAAGATCTATTCTTGCCGGCAAGTTTAAGTTCACAGGTAATATTATTGCCGCTCTTCTGGGTGTTGTAACTCCTTTTTGTTCATGTTCCGCGGTTCCGCTTTTTATAGGTTTTGTTGAAGCGGGTGTTCCGCTTGGCGTTACTTTTTCATTTCTTGTATCAGCTCCCATGGTAAATGAAGTCGCGCTTGTGCTTTTATTCGGATTAATCGGCTGGAAGGTAGCCCTGCTTTATATGATTACAGGCCTTTTGATAGCAATTTTCTCGGGAATAATTATAGGGTATCTGCGGCTCGAAAATCTTGTTGAGGATTGGGTATATAATATTAAGATGGGGCAGACAAATATATCAGGCGGACCCGCAACCTGGCCGGACCGGCTGAATTTTGCCCTCCAGTCAGTAAAAGAGATTGTCGGCAGAGTATGGCTCTATGTGGTTATAGGCATTGCAATTGGAGCCGGCATTCACGGGTATGTTCCCGAGGGGTTTATGGCCGTTATTTTAGGCAAATCCGCGTGGTGGTCGGTTCCCGCCGCTGTTCTTGTCGGGATTCCTATGTATTCGAATGCGGCGGGTATCGTGCCGGTTGTTAAGGCGCTTCTTGAAAAGGGCGCGGCTCTGGGTTCGGTTCTCGCGTTTATGATGGCTGTTATCGCGTTATCCCTGCCTGAAGCGATTATATTAAGAAAAGTTTTAAAACCGCGCCTTATCGCGATATTTTTTGGAATTATCGCGGCAGGCATATTACTGGTAGGCTATCTTTTTAACTTAATTTTTTAAATATCCGGAGGTTAAACAAATGAAAAAAATACAGATTCTCGGAACGGGCTGTCCAAAATGCGTAAAACTTGCAGAAAGCGCAGAAACTGCGGCAAAGGAACTGGGTATTGAATGTGAAGTTACAAAAGTAACCGATATTCAGGAAATTATGTCATTCGGAGTAATGATGACACCCGCCCTTGCGGTTGACGGAAATATTAAAATTTCAGGACGTGTTCCTTCACTGGAAGAACTAAAAAAAATATATCAGGAAAAGAGCTGAAAAATGATGAATAATACAAAAAAAGCCGTAATTATAATTTTAGTTTTCTTTTTAGCATGCTTAATTTTCACCAGTAATAAAAATACTGCAAATTTTGTGTATGCTTCAGGAAACAATCAAAAAGTTACAGTATATTACTTTCACGGCAATTCCCGCTGTGCAAACTGCATAAAAATAGAAAAATACGTTAAAGAAGCCGTATATGGTAATTTTTCAAAAGAGCTTAAAAACAAAAAACTGGAATTTAAAGTAATTAATGTTGACGAAAAGAAGAACAACCATTTTGCAAATGATTATAAATTATATACAAAATCGGTAATCCTCTCATATGACAAAAACGGTAAAGAACTGGAATGGAAGAATCTTGATAAAATATGGCAGCTGCTTGGCAATAAGCAAGCTTTTCAAAAGTATATAGTTGATGAGATAAATTCTTATTTAAAGAAAGCATAAATACAATGGAATTAAATTTATTAAGCATTATATCCGCTTTATGGCTCGGGATATTAACATCAATAAGCCCGTGCCCCCTTGCTTCGAATATTGCCGCTGTTTCGTTTATAGGCAGAAGGATAACCAGGCCGGCTTATGTCTTTATGGCCGGGTTATTGTATTCGCTGGGAAGGGTTATAAGTTATTCCGTTCTGGGGATACTGATAACCGCGGGCGCTTTATCGGTTCCCGGCGCCGCTAATTTTCTGCAGAAGTATATGAATATTTTACTGGGCCCCATCCTTATAATAACGGGAATAATTCTTCTGGGCGTGTTCAAAATAAGTTTTACCGGTTTCGTAGACGGAAACCGTATTAAGGGCTTTGCCGAAAAATGGGGTATCTGGGGCGCCCTTCTGCTGGGTATTATTTTTGCTCTTGCCTTTTGCCCTGTTTCCGCTGCGCTTTTTTTCGGAAGCATCATCCCTATGTCAATAGAAAAAAACTCACCAGTTCTACTGCCGTGTATTTACGGGATAGGCACGGGGCTCCCGGTAATATTTTTTGCCCTGATTATAGCGTTAAGCGTAAATTCCATAGGCAGGATATATAATAAAATAAATGCATTTGAGGTTTGGGCAAGGCGCGTTACGGCCGTGATACTTATAGCAATTGGAATTTATTACTTATTATCCAAGGCTTTTAATCTGTTCTAAAAACCGAACAGCTTGACGCCGCCCGTAAAATTAAATACAATATCCTTTGTAGTTTTACTGCCGGGTCGTCTAATGGTAGGACAGCTGCCTCTGGAGCAGTACGTGAGGGTTCGACTCCTTCCCCGGCAGCCATTCTTAATTTATCAAACTTCGGTTTTTTGGAAAAATCGCCGAAAGAAGTATCTTCTTTCGGCGATTTAATTTTTTGGGTTTCGCCGCCGCCCGCCCGAAATTTTGCATTTTGGTTTACACCAAAATGCGGGGAATTTGTTGAAATATATAGGTTTATATGAATGTGGTCTTTTGAATATTCAATTCCTTTTATGTATTTCCTCAAGACAATATTTTTATCAATACCTTTCTTGTCAGCATATTCATTTAACAGTTCTTGAAGTCTGTTTTGGACCATCTGGGGTTCAAAGGGGTGGGCGGGTTCTGAAGGTTCGATTCCTTTCAGGTGACCCGAATGGTCGAAATTGAGCTTGAAGATCGAACTTTCGATATAATTGTTATCAA
>JBDRKI010000081.1:0-14086 GCA_043814095.1 Armatimonadota bacterium
CATAGTAAGAAGAAGCGATTTTGAAAAAGCAGGGATGTTTGATGAATGCCTCTTCGCGTACATGGAGGAAACAGATCTTTTCTTCAGGATGAAGCAGATGAAGATGAAGATAAGATATCTCCCTTATGTGAAGATTGTTCACTACGGCGGTGCGTCAACCGCAAGCTGGGCAGACAAAAATATTATGTATTATACAAACCTTCTGCAGTTTTTCAAAAAAGAATACGGTGATACTACTCTAGGTCTTGTAAGGTCAATAGTAGGGGTAAGCAATATTCTGTCAATAATTAAATACCCCGTTATAAAAGTTCTGCCGGATAGTCATAAAAAACAGCTTGAACTAAGGGAGATGGATCTTGCTTTAAAGCTTCTTAAGATAAATACAGCCGGCAAAATAAAGTTGAGTTGATGTAAATATGAATTCTGATATAAAAAATATTATGGTTATGAGGCTGGACCAGCTGGGTGATATAATCCTTACTGTCCCGGCTTTAAGAACCATAAGGGAAACCTTCCCCCGGGCTAAGATACATACCCTTGTTCCGGAATCCTTTTCGGATATCCGCGGAATTAATAAATATTCTGATGTAGTGTTGGGTTTTGAGAAAGAAAATTTTTTAAATACCGTTTTAGAGCTTAGAAAAACAAAATTTGATTTAGCTGTTGATTTTTTATCAAGGGCGGATAACTTAAGCGCAGTTATAATGGGTCTTATAAGGGCAGAGGAAAAGTTAAGTTTTAATGTGGGACTCAGGAGGCTTGTTTTAAACAGAAGGTTTAACCTGGAAAATAAAGATCTATATGAAGTTGATATTACATTTAAACTTCTTGAGAGCATAGGAATAAAAGGCACATCTAAAGAACTTGAACTTGACTTTGAAGAGAAAGATAAGATTTCTATAGACTCATATCTCGGGAAAAAAGGCGTAAATCTTGAAGATAATCTTATAGGGATCCAGACCATGGCCAAGACGGATATAAAGGCATGGCCCGTGGAAAAGTTTGTTGAGCTGACAAAAGCTTTACTTAGCAGATACCCCGTTAAAATTGTTTTGACCGGCTCTTCTTCCGAGAGGGAGAGAATAGAAGAAAATTTTAAAGCTCTTTCGGGGGATAGGGTTATTTTAGCCGCAGGGGATATTACTTTAAACCAGCTTACGGCTTTGATGGGCAGGTTTAAGGTTTTTATATCAAATAATACCGGCCCTATGCATATAGCGGCGGCCTTAGGGACGCCTCTTTTGCTGATTAACGGCTACTCAAGCATCTTAAGGTGGGGGCCTCATACGGGAAATAACTTTGTGGTAAAAAAAGATTACCCGTGCGCGCCGTGCGAGTTTACCCGTTCGGGTATTTGTATGTATAATGACTACCGGTGCATAAATGATATTACCGTTGATGAAGTTTTAGACGGTTTTAAGAATTTATGGGAGAGCAGGGTCAGTGTTTAATAAGCTGATTGATTATTTTCATACAAGGGTCAATTATTTTGATCTTTTAAAGAGCAGGGGCAGGCACAGAAAAGATAAACTTAATCTCGGCTGGTGCAGTGTTTTCCCGCCTACAAAAAACGGGACCGCTGCGGCAAGCTATTATATGGTTAACCAGCTCCGGAAAACAGATGATATAAACTTATTTTTAATTCCTTACCAGGGAAGGTATAAAGATAAGGTATATCCTCCTTTCCTTGATAAGAGAATGTTTAAAGATTTTAATATCACAAAGATAGATGATCCCAAACTTGATCTTATTGTTCTGTTTTTACTCGGTGATATATGCAAGGAAATTATCCATAAGGCAAAAGCCCCTTATATAATCTGGCAGACCATACACGAATCCATAAACGAGAAAAACAAAAGAAAGCTTTTTGAAGAGTTTACAGGTTATGATTGCAAAAAGATTCTCCTTACAAACAAAGATGCCGTGAGAGAGTATAAAGAGGCAGGCGCCGAAAATATCTTTTATTTCCCGCTTGGGATTGAAAGATCGCCTTTTAAAATGCATAAGAGCAATAAAACAGATTTTACGGTGCTTTTTTTAAGCCGGATAGTAAAGTATAAAGGGATAATGCCCTTTTTAAAAAGCATACCTCTTGTCCTTAGAAAGTGCCCCGAAGTTAAGTTTAAAATCCATATGCCCTTTGACGGGGTATTTAAGGCGGATAATGAAGTCCAGTCACTTATAGATTCGGTTAAAGAAAAATACCCGGATAATTTTGATTTCTGCATGGAATGGGTTGATTACGGCAGTTTAAGCAGTATTTATAAAGATGCATCGTTACTTGTTTTCCCGAGCAATAACGAAGGGTTCGGGGTTCCTCTTGTTGAGGCAATGACCTGCGGCATACCTTCTATAGTCTTAAATAAACCACCTATGAACGAGATAGTTATAGATAATTATAACGGGTTCTGCCTTGAGCCTGACCCAGATATAAGGGATAAATACGATAAGCTGAGACAGGGTGAGTATGTAATAGAGGATTTCATGGACTGGGCGTTCCCTTCACCTTCTGATATAGCGGACAAGATAATATATCTTTACCGGAATAAAGATGCTTATGATAAACTTTCTGATAACTGTGTTAAACATTCTGAAAACTTTGATATCAGGAAGCTGACCGATGCATTCGTTAATCTTATAAAAAATAATAATTTTACGGATTCTTTTGATTTTACTAAAAATTTGGTATAATTAAAAAGATTATTCCTAACAGAAAACTTATCTTTATTTGTTTCGGCAAGCTTAACTATTTATAATTTACCGGGGGGATAAATGCAAAATACAAAAATTGCATTATTTAAAGGTAAAAAGAATGGATGATTTTGAGCTGATTTTTACCATGCTGGGAGAGTGCGCTACAACTGAGATACACCGCAATGAGGATTCTCAAGGGGTAAGAAAGCTGAAGTCAGATGCTCATTCCGGCGGAAAAATTGCGGGTGTTTCCCGCAAGGCGCTTGAGAAACGTCTGAAAAGGCCGGTTGTTTCCGGTGAAAATTACCTTAAGGAATCAGAAGCACGGAAAAAGTTAAATAAATAAAGCTTATTCATACTGATTGATTCAGATCTTCACTTATCCATTTAAGCGCCTCAACCGAAGTTTCGTGTTCCGGCAGTAACAGCACAAAGTCGTGTATCATGCGGGTGTATCTTTTAAGAATGACCGGCACGCCGGATTCTTTAAGCTTTTTTGCGTACTCTTCACCTTCGTCTCTTAAGAGATCCATTTCAGCTGTGATAATAACAGCAGGCGCAAGATCTGACAGGTCTTTCTCGAGAAGCGGAGACAGATAAGGATCTGTCCGGGTATTTTTATCCGGCGCGTAAAGTTTTCTGAAATATTCCATCATATCCACCGTAAGGTAATAACCTTCTCCGTACATTTTGTAAGATTCAGTATCCATAGCGGCCAGGTTAGTTGCCGGGCAGATTAATACCTGACGGGAAATACATGGGCCGTTTTTATTCCTGGATTTTATTGCCATAACCGCCGAGATAGTGCCTCCGGCTGAATCTCCCAGGACTATTATACGGTTTTTATCCCAGAGGTAGGATAAAGGGTCATTAAAAACCCAGTTAAGGGCATCATAGGAATCCGTTATCGCCGCGGGAAAGGGGTGTTCGGGCGCAAGCCTGTAATCTACAGAGACTACGGTAAATCCGGTTCCGTTTGCCACGGTTCTGCATATATTTTCGTAACGGTCAAGATCCCCGAGTATCCATCCTCCTCCGTGATAATACACTATTACCGGCCGGTCTGTCTTATCGGAAGGGCTGTAAATACGCAGTGTTATATCATTTCCGTCAGATCCCGTGATTTTTATATCTTCTGTATGTTTTATGGGTACGGGAAGAGGGGAGAAATATTCTTTGGCGAGTCTCCTGGCTTCTTCAACCGGGATATCTTCTATCCCGGGCGTATTATCCACAAGTTTGAGAAACTCTTCTGTTTTTTTATCGAGCCGTACGTTTTTCACGGGTTTATCTCCTTGCATTATAATTCTATTCTATAACCGGTATTTTTTCTAAGATTTTCTTATGCGATTTTCCATAAGGCTCTTTTATAACGGCACGGTAAAGCACGTCTGTTTCACCTTTCTTATGCGTATCTAAAATCAAGCCTGATTTGTCATAACCTTTAATTTCATCCATGGCATCTTTTATTTTAGTTTCATCAATAATATCTTGTGTAAAGTTCATCAATCTGCCTTGAGCGTCAAAGGCCAGCGTAAAACCTCCGCTAATCATGGTGAAGCAGTCTTTATATCTCTCTAAACCATCACCTTTTACCGGCACTTCTTTAACAGAAGAATAATTTATAAAAGTTTCACCGTTCTTATTGGTATAAATACTATCAGTCTTCAAATTAAGAGGTATGGAAATACCTAATTTATCTTTATTCTGTTTTATAAAATTCAAGGCATCTTCTTCGGTTTTTAAGGATTTATTGAGTTTTAATTCAGGGATATCTTTCTTTTTTAAATCATTACTGTTTAGAATTTTCCTTTCAAGAAATATTTTTTCCATAACATCCTGATATTTTCCGTTTGTTATTTGTTTATCTGCTTTAAGCATACCTATTGCTATATCTTTGTATTTGCATCTGGTAGGAGGGGAGAGTTCCACAGCATAGCTGAAAATCTTGCTTAAATGGGAAGCTGCTGTTTTCAAAGAAGAAAGCTTATCGGATGTTTTCGCAAGATTCTGCTTGAAAAAGCCTTCTAAACAATCATAAACTGTAGCAGTGAAAAGACGTGAAAAATTATGAGGTTCGGATGATAAGCTGTCTTCGGGATATCCTCCGGGTAAACTGTAAGGGTCATTATAAGTAAAGTTATTTATTGCTGTACGCAGATAAATGTTACTGTCATTAGCGGGATCTTTATCTGATAGATGTTTTGCCTTGCCGAACTCTTCGCCCATTCTGCTGAGCAGGCTTTCTTTTCTGAAATCTCCTTTGTTTTCGGAAAGGATTGCTTTTAAGTTATTTTCATTTCTTAAAGTAAGGAACATTGCCGTAATATCACCAAATGCCTCGTGGAAAGCCATGGTTTCTTTCCCGCTTAAAAAGCTTAAATATCTCGGACGCAGGCCGTCAAGTATTGCATGACCTGCTTCATGAGATACTATATCGGATGATTCTGCGGTTCTTACCATTTTTTTTAATTCTGCAGAATCAAAAAATCCGAAATTTACCGCTTCTTCCCTCCGGTCGTAATAAGCGTTTCTCCATTTTTTGTGATGGGGTAAGACTTTCATGCCGGATTTTTTAAAAGCCCAGTCAATTCTATGACCCATCAATTCTTCAAACATATCCAGAGTGCGGTAAGTTACAGCGTAAGAATTAACCTGGCCGGATTGAGGTGTACCTGCTTTATAGATGTAGTCTCCTTTGTCGTCAGGTTTAGCAAGAACAAAGGAGGGGTTGGACTCATGGGCTTCTACCCTTTCGCCGCTTAATTTATCTCCGATTTTTTCTTGAGGAAATTCAATTATTTGTGCAGGACCGACAGCCGGGTCCTGGGGCAATACGGATATTTTGATGACTTTACCGGTTTTAACTGCTATTTTAAAAAGGCCGAAAGAATCGGATATCATAACTCTCGGCCGTCCGGTCTTTGGTTTTACAGAAGAGATGTGTTTATAAGTGTTTGAATTGCTTAAAAATGAGGTTATAAAATTAATAATAGAATTTGTCATTTCCCCCTCCTGTCTTAACTTTACAATTTCACTATAAACTAATTTATATTTAAAGTAAAGCACCTATAAGGGAGATTATGTTAACAAATTGTTAACATTTTTTTAATATATTATTAACAAATTCCTATTTTCAATCCCCCAAACTTGTGTTATAATATCTCTGTATGGTGCATTAAAATTAACATTATTTTATATGGGGGCAATTATGATTAAAAGAAATTCCTTTAAAACCTTTCTAATGTTAGCATCCTTAATATTCATCCTTTACCCCTTATTTATGCTTACACTGCCTGGCTGCGGCGGCGGTGGCGGCGGCGGCGGCGGATATACTGTCACAAACACAAGTACGGGCGCTACCGTTGTGGTAACCCCCACGCCTACTCCTACTCCTACTCCTACTCCTTCACCGGGCGTTAATACCAAATATGCTTATGTATCGGCAGATACTGGAGCTTGCATTGATGTATACAATGCTGAAACATTTGAATATGTAAAGAAAATGGAAGGCCTAAGCCGTCCTAATAAGATGTGTTTCTCGCACGCAAAAAGAGGCGTTGGAGGTAGATATATAAATAAACCGAAGTATCTTTATGTTGCAAACCAGGTTGATGTCAAAAGACTTGATCTTGAAACACTAGAAAAAGACAATTTATGGTCAGGCCCAGGAGGATTAGGTATCATAGGTATTGCCTTATCCATAAATGACAAATACCTTTACGCCGTGGATTTCCCCCCCGAACATCTTATTATTTATGATACCGAGATAGAAATGCCTATACAGACAAGCCCTATAGCTCTGGGCGAGGATTCAGATCCCCTTGATTGCGCAGTAACACCTAACGGGGAAAAAGTCATCATTGGTAATAACGGATGGGGACCGGGTTTTGATCCTGATGATAAATTCCATATTCCTATTTTAAGGACAAGTGATAACACAATTTACGCAACGGTTCCTAATGATATAGCTGCAGGAAAACAGGTAGTTATAGATTCGGCAGGCAATTACGCTTATCTTATAGCTGGTGATGATTTTACAAGCCCTAATAAACTTATTATTTTACATATAGAATCCCTTACAATTGTAAACTCAATTGATCTTACTTACAGACCTTACGGCGCTGTAATTGCCCCCGATAACAGCAAACTATATATTACTACCTGGAATGATGAGGTTACAGTAATAACTTTAGACGGTGCGGGGGGAGCGGTTGAATCCGCTCATATAGATGTAGGAGAAAATTCTCATTATCCCGGCATATCATCTGATGGCGCTTATGTATGGGTGCCCTGTCAGGGAGATGATAAAGTTTACATAATTAAAACTTCTGATAACAGTATTCACAGAATACTTGATACATCAGAAAGTCCGAGACATGCATTAGTTGAGTGGTAATTATAGCCTATTTGAAAATTTATACTCCAGCTTGCAGTTCTTGAACAAGGCTGAGAATATATTTAAATATTTAGGGTCATAGATAAAGCTTACGCCTTTGGAATTGTTAAATAATATATATCCGCCGGATATTCCTGCGGAATCTTCGGAATTTACTATTATTGAACCTACAAGTGAAAACTTTCCGGATATCTCGCTTACAAATGCTCCTTTGCTGTAAATTAAACCGTAAAATATGCTGTCATCATCCTCTATCTCAAAATCATGGGATAACCATGCCATGAATAAATTAAAATCATTTGAATCTGATGATATTATTGAATGCTCTATAAGATAATCCTTAAAAGATATTATTTTATTTCTCCTAGAAGCCGTGTTTCTTTGAAAAACCTTGGAGCCCCGTATATATTCGTTAAAAAAGTTTTTTATTTCACTTTCTGAATTTTTTCGTGAATACAATATATGATTACAAAATGCCCCAGCCAGCTCTACAAACTTCTCACTGAAGCCTGATGTGTCCTGATCCTGTTTTGATATGTCTTTTAATGTTATCTTGCCTCCCGCAAATATGCTTACACCGTTATCCGGGGTGGCATTTTTCATGCACTTGCCTTCAAATGTTAGATCTCCGTTTGTGAATACTCCACCGTATCCGCTGAATTCCCCTGATATGGTTATAGAGCTATCCAAGCCGTCTAATTCGTTTAATATATACGGCTGGTTTGCTTCTGTGCCGTCCATTATTACCTTTACCCTTGAGGGGAGGGATGCATCTCCCCTTATTGTTAAATGCTTGTAATTATTGTTTGCAGGTGTAAGACGCTGCGGCCTTTCTATGTAAAGCTTTGTTCCTTCAATGCGCATACCTTCAAGACGCCTATCGCCGAAGGTTGGTATATTGCCCGCGCCGGGGTCGTATACTTCAACCGTGCTCCCGTCGGTATACCTTATACTGTATGTTCCTTTATTGTTGGATATCATACAGTAATCACCGGCTTTTAAACTAATGGGGTTGGTATTTTTTGCAAGCTGAACTTCCTTTACTTTTTCTAAGGTAAGTTCGGGTATCACTTTCTGGACATTGGTTTTAACCATATTTTCTACTTTCGACGGATTTAAGTTTTTAGCATCTACGCTGTAATAATTACCGAAGGTCTTTATTTCTCCGCCGTTAAAATCAATATTTCCATTTTCATTGAGTATTTTTATGCTTTTTTCAAGTTCATTATCATATCTGTAACCCGAATATATCTGGGGCGGACGTCCGCCTGCGGCATCAACCGTAAAATCGGGACTTGCTTCTTTATTCATATCCATCCATATCTGTTTGCTTGCGATAGCGGGAGCATCAGCTTCGCCGTGTCCTGCTAAAAGATATTCTGATTCTATATATGAAACCTGGTTTCTATGCACTCCTTTTGCCACTAAAAGAACTCCGTTTTCAGGCACAACAGCGCGGGTTGTCTGAAGATCTGTATTTTTCATGCGGGGATCCTGGTCAGTTGCGGGTTTATCTATCCGGTTATATGACAAATATTTAATCTTGCTGGTAGGGACAAAACTTACACAAAAAGTGGAATACTCCGCGGGGTTGGAAATGCTTTCTATTCTGCCTTCTATAAGACCGTCTTTTTCTTTTATTATTATTCTATTGCTGCCGCATACTTTTTCTATTGTTCTGTTGGAGTAACTTGAAGGGTCCTGGTTCCATGTATAATCTTCTTCTATACAGCTTGCAACATATTCAATTCCGGAAGCCGCGGCAAGATTTGACTTGTTTTCACTGTGATGCATACCTGTTCTTATAAGGTTTGTGTTTACACAGGTATGCTGTACCCCTATATATATTACTATGACCATAAAAAGAAGAATTACAAGGCTTATGAAAACCATGCCTTTTTGTTTGTTCTTCTTAAATGTTAAATCAGGCTTCATTTTTTTCTCCGGTATATATTTTCAAGAAAAATATGTTTAATTCCTTCAGGAAATCCAGGAAAAGATAGGTTTCTCTAAAGGAAATCTTTTAGGCGTTATAGAAATAGCAGAATTATGAATAATATTAAGAATAAGAAAAGGCGCGGGGCTTTAATACTGGCGGAGATTGTCATATCTCTCGGCATCCTTGCTGTTGTAACCCTCGGCCTTATACTGTTTACCCATACCATAATAAATTCTATATTCCATGCGGAAGAGATAACTATAGGGTCTAATATAGGGAGCTCTATACTTGAAGACTATGCGCAGAATCCCAATTTTAACTCCATAAAAAGCGCCTCTGACCTTGATTACAAAACCTCTAAAAATGATTATAAATATGATATTGAAGTAAGTGATGTAGTTCCGAATAAGCTGAAACTTCTGAAAGTTACCTTATGGCTGAGCAAAACTCCCAGAAAATGGGGACTGGGTAAGAATTATATAGAAATGACAAGAATTATACGTAACCAGGAATAGTTATCCGGAGATTTTAATGAAAAGATGTAAGAATAAAGGATTTATAGGATTAGAACTTATAATATCCATTGCTATTTTTGTTACGGCTTTCAGTATAGTATTGTATGTTATAAACAGCTCCAGAGAACAAATAAATCAAACTACTAAAGCTGTTATAGTCCAGGGAGACTTGAGAACAGCTATGAGGGATATCATAAAAAATACGGGCAATTCGACCTGGAAAAGCTTATTCCCCAGGGGATTTATTATTATGACGGCGATTACCGCCATGCCCTTCTCATACAGTCTGCACAGCAGGAAGACGGTACGTATGATACTGATACGGACTGCAATCTTAAAGCAGCTAAATTCATACTATATTATATAGTGAGGCCGCCAGGGGATATATGCCAACCGGCAATAGAAAGTCCTGATACTGCTCATAATCCTGACGGGTACTGCCCGCATAAATGGCTTATCAAAAAAGAACTGCCTTTATCTGCTTTTACTTCACCCGCAAAAGACGCCGTATTTGATGTTATAAAGTCTAATCTGACAAATAATATACAGAACGATAAAACCGCAAGAATAATATCGGAAAATGTACTGAATTTTAATATAATCCCGCCTTCTGCGGGAACAACATTCACACTTGATTATAACGGGGAGGCGCTGGAAACGGACAGTAAGGCTCTTGCCGTACAGCTTATATCTTTCAAAGACATGAAATATCTTAACAAAGCATATTTCAATGAAAACCTGCTGGATAAACCCACAAGACTTTTTGTTCTGGATGCCCTAACCGTTCCGAGAAATTAAATATGTGTTAATGAAAGTTGGTGTAAGTAAATGTTAAATACTGAAAAATTAAAAAGTTCTCCGGAATATACAAGGAAAATTATAATATGGGGCATTCCTTTTATTATTATTATTTTATCTTTCGCTGTACTGCAATGCATATATACTCTTGGCAATTTATATCAATATTATGCAAAAATACTGCACCCTATAAACCTTATACAGGTGGATGTTTTAACTTCTTTTACAAAAGGTTTTTTATCATTTTTTTCTTGGAATACTTTAATAATTGTTATCTTTTACTTCTGTTATCTGGGTTATATTTTAATTGTTTTTTCAAAAGAGCCCCGGGAAACTTCCAATATTACCGATAAAGAAATGTCAAATTTATCAAATAAAGTCTTTATTTTCTGTTTATCTTTGATGTTTATTGCGGGGCTATTTATTTCTTACCTGCTCGCAGAATGGGCGCTAATTTTATATGCTGAAGAGAAACTTATTCAATCCAGGCAGATTTTTTTATCGCTTCTTGGAATTCTATTAATTATTACCGGCATAAGGGGAGTTTCACTGGCAAATCCAAAGTCCTCAAAAAAAAATATAAAGCACGGACTGCTGTCTGCAGTGAGAATACTTTTAGACACTGTTGTTATGGGAATTTTGCTTGCATGGATTCTGCCATACGATAATTTTTACTTGTATTCTGTTTTAATAAAACTTTCAACACTTAAAAACAGCTTATTTAATAATCTGCCTATACTCTTCTATTTCTGGGGTCTGGCAGTGCCTTTCATATTAATATCCTTTGTCTTTAACTGGTTATTAATTTCTTCTAAGAAAATATCAGATTATAAAGATAAGGTAACTCTTTTTGGCGGAAGGTTAATGCTAATTGCGGGAATTTCCCTGTTTCTTTATTATCTGGTGTATTTTCTGATGAATTTATTTTAATAAATTAACAAATCTTTTCCATTAGTTCTTAAATGACAAGTAATTTGTGACATGCTAAGAATGTGACATTTCTAAATTGGCTTGACAAAATAAGTTTGCCCTATTGTGATTAATCTTAAAATGCTATAAAATATAATTTATATTGTGGTTACAGATAATTTTTAAAATTATTCACGCATTTCATAGTGGAGGTTTAGATGAAGCCATATATTCCGGATACATTACCTTTGCAAAAACTTGATTGGTTTAAATTTGTTAATCTTATCGGGGCTTCAAACGCCGAACTTGCGCGCTATGACGGGATTCTTCAGGGAATAGTTAATCCGCAGGTATTTTTATCGCCTCTTACGACAAAAGAAGCCGTTTTGTCGTCGCGTATTGAAGGCACGCAGGCAACATTAGAAGAAGTTCTAGAATTTGAGGCGTCGCAAAAAACCGATATAACAACGGAACGCGAGAAAGATATTCAAGAGATAATCAATTACCGCAAGTCAATTCGCTTTGCCGTGGATTGGCTTGGGAAAAAACCTATAACGCTTAATTTGATAAAAGAAATTCATGGTATTTTACTTGACAGTGTCAGGGGAAAAGATAAAGGCAGGGGCAGATTCCGCGCCGTGCAGAATTGGATTGGCATACCCGGCACCCCGATGAAACAGGCGTATTATATTCCGCCTGACCCTATGAATATTATGGAATATTTGTCAAATTTCGAAAAATACATTCATTATGATGAAAAAGACAGATTAGTTCAACTTGCGATTGTACATGCGCAATTTGAAATTATCCATCCTTTTTTAGATGGAAACGGCAGGTTGGGAAGAATTTTAATGCCTCTTTTCCTTTATGAGAAACAACTTCTTAATTCGCCGATGTTTTATATAAGCGAATATTTTGAAGCGCATAGAGAGGAATATTACAGCCGTTTGAGAGGAATTACATCGGGTAAACAATGGGAGGAATGGATTGAATTCTTCTTAAAAGCCGTGATTGAACAATCAAAGATAAACAGTCAAAAAGCAAAAGCGATTTTAGCGCTATATAATGATAAAAAAGAGCGTCTGCAGAAAGTTACGCGTTCTCATTATATCATAAAAGTGCTTGATACGCTTTTTGCAAGACCCATATTCAGTTCAACTGATTTTGTAGATTATTCGGGCATTCCCAAACCGACAGCTTCGAGGATTTTACAAAATTTAGAAAAAGAGAATATTATTATGATTTTTAAAAAGGGTGGCGGAAACAAGGCAAATTTATATATTTTTAAGAAATTATTACAGATTATTCAATAATAATTTGTGTATAACTTATGAGACACAAATTATTTTGCGTCTCAAATAAGTAGATTTATGAGACGTAAAATAATTAGTGTGTATTTCATGAGACGCAAATTTTGCGGGCATACAAATGGAAAAGGATGTATCATGAACGAAAAAAGAGGTTATTTTGAACTCTGCTTGTGCGGCAGTGGAAAAGTATATGAAAATTGCTGCGGCAAGAACGAGAAAACGGATTGTTCCGTGTCCGCCAATTTTCAAACGGGCACGGTTTTAGATATGTATATGCCCATATTTGAAGTAATTGCCAAATACGCGCAGGAAATCGCGCAATTTGATAAAGACGGAGAAGAATTAATAGAGGCGTGGGATAGGTTTGAAAAAAGATTTAGGCCTGGTGAAAAAAACGGCGTACCTGATAGCTTGTTCATGACATGGTTATTTTTCGATTTTCGTTTTGGAGATACATCAGAAACGGTCTGTGAGCGTTTTATAAAGTCGTCTTATTTTGAAAAATTTGAAGAACCCGAACAAATATTGATTAAAAATATGGCAAGCAGTTATTACGCTTTTTATGAAGCAAAAGGTTTTTTGGGGGATTGGATTTTTTGGGAAGAACTAGTTACCGGAAAAAAATGGCGTGTATTTTGTTTTGAAGAAGAAATTAAAACAAATATGATGCAGGGGGAAATTTGGTTTGCGCGATATGTTGGAACTCCACAGGAAGCTTATGAATATGGCACGCCATTTGTTTTTCTTCCCGAATCAAAAAGCGATTTCATGGAAACGATGAAAAAACAAGAAAATCTTTTTTTAGAAATGGAATTCGGGAAAAAATTGCCTGACAATGAAATATTTAGGGAAACTTGCAAGTTTTCAACTTATTTCTGGGCAGGATATATGATGAGCTCCAATCCTGAATTTGACGAAGATATCGCGAGAATTTCCAGCGCGCCGGCGCTTCAGGAAACTAAACCCAAATCAGCCGTGAAAAAAAAGATTCAATCTGGCGAGAAAAAAACGGCGTGCTTTACAGAAGAAGAAAGATCAATTGATTGTCTTAACTAAAGGATTTTGCGATAAGTATTTAAACGTGGAATATGAGCAATTAATTCAGAAATTAATAAATAAAATGGCAAGGAAGAGGAATGTGCCTTTTATTTTTGGAAAAATTGAAATATGGGCCGCCGCCGTTATTCACGCCGCTGGCACGATTAATTTTTTATTTGATAATTCTCAAAGTTTACATATCTCGGATAACGGAATAACAATTAAAGGATCTTATGATAAAAAGGGGCTTATTGTAAAAAATGATTCGGAAGCAATTAGATTGGCATTAAATGGTAAATCTACTAAAGGCGAAGAAAGAGGCTATGGATTACGCACAACCCGAAATTTAATTACCGAATCGCCCCTAAACGGCGAGTTTTTGATTTTGTCCGGTCAAAGTGGTTATTATAAGGGCAAAAATAATGAATTGTTGTTTGATTTAAGTTGTAGATGGGAAGGAACAATCATATTGTTAAGGGTAAAA
>JBDRKI010000082.1:0-4122 GCA_043814095.1 Armatimonadota bacterium
CCGCGAATAAATACAATAATTAATAATAGGGATAAAAACAAAATAATCAGTAATAAAAAGATGGCCAGGTTCATGCCTGCAGAATCTGCAATATTTAAAAAAATGATTAAACAGTATGCTGGCAAAATGGTAATCAACAGAATTAAAGACAGTATTATAATAAACGAAAGCTGTGGAGGGCGTGAAATTTTTATGTCTTCAGATGGTTCATCTTTTATTACTTCAGATGGTAATTTGAGTGTTTCGCCAAGCACAGCAAGAGCTTTTTCTACATCGCCTTCTCTCACTTTAAGCTTTACTCCGCCAACAGCCTTGGAATAGAACCAGTTCATACCCACAATATTTACATCGAATATAAAAGCCCGAATGCCCTCGCTATCTAGTTTGCTTTTAACTAAATCTGCCTCTATAGGAAAACTGAATGTAGCTATTGTTTTAAGATTTTCATCTATTTCTTCTAGATTAACCGTCTTAATTTTCTTATACTGCGTTGCTATTGTTTCAATCAAATAATAAATTGCCATTAAAGCTAAAAATATGGTCACGATAACAAGTATGAAATTCCCAAAATTAGACATTAACTGCTCCTAATAAACCGGCAAGCTTTTCCGTTAATTTTTTTCTATCGTATTGTTCTATTATTTCCATACCGGGCTTAAATCCCTTATTATAATAAACCTTTTTTATTGCCTCTTTTACGGATTTTACGGTATCGTCTTCCGGAACTATACCCGATGAAGTTTCTTCTATAAGCTGTGCGGCGCACCCTGTGGGCGGGACAATCCCCAGTATGGGGTTTTTACTGTAAAGGTACTCAAATATTTTTCCGGAGTATGCTTCAAGGTACTTATAATCCTGTATGAGCAGGAGTGCATCTGAATTTATGATTTCTTTAACGCATTCAGCATGGTTTAGATATCCCGGTATATCAATGTATTCACCGAGGTTATACTTGTTTATCATTTGATTTAAATCTTTTTCTAAAGATGCCCCTATAAACTTCACTCTTATATTATCCCTAATCCCGTTATCTTCTTTAACAAGTTCAGATAAAGCCTTAAGGAATACTTCAGGGCTGCGAGAAGCCGTGAATATTCCGGTATGGGTTATCGTGAATTTCTGATTTTTCTCTTTTTGTAATCCGTTAAAATCTTCACTATCATAACCGTTATGTATAATATCATATTTTTCCTTCGGAATTTCGGGGTGTTTTTTCTGCAGTTTCTCGTTTATAACGGGGGATACACTTATAATCTTATCCGCTGTTTTTAAGGCATAAGATTCCATGAGATTCTCAATACCCTTTCTATAAGTTCCCTTAAAGTAAATAGGATCAGTTAAATTGAAATCTGTCCATGAATCCCTGTAATCTATAACCAACTTTTTACCTGTTAATTTTTTTAACAGGGTTCCTATTAAAAATGAAGAGAAAGGATCTCCTGTTGCATAAATGATATCAATATTCTCTTTTTTAATTATTTTTAAGCCTTCTTTTACGGCAGGGAGGAGCCACCCTATCTTATCATCAGGTATGAGAAAATACTGGTTGAAGAATCCGGTAAAATATTTTAACAAGTTTTTTCCGTTTTCTTTGGTAGGATTAATATTATTTTCAGAACCTTCTTTATTCTTTGTAAATTTTCTCTTCATATTTAAAAAATCAAAAAATCCGGTTCTGTAAACTTTTAAGTCTTTGCAGTTTTCATCCGTATATATATGGAATACAGCTTCTTTAACGGTAAGGATAACAGGGTTCCACCCGTAGGAGGGCAGGTATTTTGCAAATTTTAATATTCTCTGCACGCCCGAGCCTCCGAGAGGCGGGAACGCAAAACTTATAATCATCACATTTTTGTTTTTATCTGTTTTATTCTTATCTGAATTATTCATATTATTAAGTTTCCTTACTTCATTAATTTATACCAAAATCCTTTACTTGTAAAGGAAATTCTCCGGGGTTATAGAAGCTCAGATTATGAAAATTTTGTTTGTTTATCCCGGCACTATAATAAGGGAAGTGCCTCTTAACATAATGTATGTAAGCTCTTCTGTTAAGGAAAAAGGGCATAAGACCCGTCTTTTTCATTTTACTCCTTACTCTAAGCCTGGATCTAAGGATACAGCCAAACTTATAGAAGAAGCCTTTCTGAAAGAGATGAACGGCTTTAAACCTGATATTGTGGGCTTTTCGGTAATGGTACAGAATTATAATATTACTAAATGCCTTTCTGGTATAGCAAAGAATGAGTTCAATACCCCTGTTATATGGGGCGGTATACAGCCCGTATTAGAGCCCGAGGAATGCATTTCTGAGCCTTCTGTAGATTATATATGCACAGGGGAAGGGGAGGTTGTATTTCCCCGGTTTTTAGAAGCTCTTGAGAAAGGAGAAAGCCCGTTAGGTCTTCCCGGCATATGGGGGAAGGATAAAGATGGGAAGATAATAAGGAGTGAAAGATCCCGTCTTATTGAAGATCTTGATTCTCTTCCTTTCCCGGACAGGGAGCTTCTCCCGCCTAAATATTACAAGGCTGAGCTTACAGGGGCCAATATTCTTACTGCAAGAGGGTGTCCTTTTCCTTGTTCATACTGCCAGAATAAAAGACTTATGGAGATTTATAAAGGGAAGGGTAAGTTTGTAAGGTATAGATCTCCTGAGAATGTATTTAAGGAGATGGAAGAGATTATTGCAGAATATGATTCACCCTCTTTTTATTTCTCCGATGAGATGTTTACCTTAGATAAGAAACGGGCAATAGAGTTTTGCAGGGAGTATAAAAAAAAGATAGCAAGACCCTTTATGGTCCAGACCCGTGTTGATTATATGGATGATGAGCTTGCGAAAGCGCTAAAAGATGCCGGTTGTTTTATGGTTAATATGGCCATAGAGAACGGCAATGAAGATATGCGTCGTGATATACTTAATAAAACGGTTACGGATAAGCAGATATTTGCATCATATAAAGCGGTGCATGATGCCGGCATGATGACCACAAGTTTTAATATGATAGGTGTTCCCGGTGAGACAATGAAAACAATATGGGAGACCATAAATATTAACAGGAAGCTGACCCCCCACAGGATTTTATGCACTATATTTATGCCTCTTCCCGGGACCGAGCTTTATGATAAATGCAAGAAAGAAAATCTTATAGACGAATCAATAACTGATACCACAAATTACTATTCCCAGGTTGTGATGAAGAATAAAAATATCTCACCCAGAACATTGATAGGGTACCAGGGGTTCTTTGACTGGTATGTGCTTCTCCCCAGATATCTTTATCCTTTTGTGCATCTGTTAAGGATAATATACCAGAGTATTGTATCTCCTAAGATTTCTAAAAATCCCGTAAAAAGAAGAATAAGGGAGATTATTGTTGAGTTTGTCTACCAACTGAAAAGATTTCTGCCACAGAAAAAATTTCATGTTAAGAACAGGTAATTACACTTTATTCATTTTTTGATTTAGCAAAGATTGAGAAAATAAGTGCTATGATACAGCATATAAATCCCACAATGAATACATACTTTAATGCGATATCCATAGTGGTTCCGGGGACGCCTGCATGACGTAGGTTAATATTATGAGTTAACAGCCTCTTATGCATGGTCATGGAGAAAACGAATTCAAAAAGACATACCCCTAGAACTGATCCTATTTTTCTTGAAGCCATCCTGATGCTGGAAGCAATGCCGGCTCTGCCTTCCGGGGCATGGCTCATTATTATATTCCCGTTAGGAGATGGGAATATTCCCATCCCGATCCCGAGCAGCAGCAGGGAGAAAATTATATAAGCAAAGTTTGTTTCGTGCTTTAAGAAAATAAAGCAGGTAAAGGCTAGAGAGAGCAGGAGGGCTCCTATTGAACATATTATGCGGCATCCTGTCCTGTCGGATGCTGCGCCTGAGATGGGTTCCAGTATTATACCTGTAGCGGCAGGTATCAGCATTAGTAAACCGGATAGATATACAGAGAGTCCTTTAGCTTCCTCAAGGTAAAACGGAAAAATGAAAAATACTCCGGTAATTACAAGCATATACATGAGTATTGCAATAACACTGTTTGTAAAATGGTAGTTTCTGAACATAGTAAGATCAATTATCGGATAGGAAATCTTT
>JBDRKI010000083.1:0-13750 GCA_043814095.1 Armatimonadota bacterium
GGCTTTCAGAAGACAAGGCAATATAAATGACTTTTGAAAAACCAAACAAATAAATATCTTCGAAAAGTTAAGGAGCGTTATGCGAAAATAGGACATTTCTAAATTGCTAAGAATAGGACATTTCTAAATTGCCTTGACAAATAAATAAATAATAATTGACTGTAGCTTAAATTAATATTATAATTATGTATTGTTTAAACTGGTAAATTTTGGGGCTGTAGCTCAGCTGGGAGAGTGCATGGATCGCACCCATGAGGTCGGGGGTTCGAATCCCCCCAGCTCCACCATTTAAACTCCGGAGGCACCATGGACAAAAAAGATTTCAACAAAGTGTTCTGGCTTTCTTTGGGATTCGGTCTTGTTATAGGGGGAGTTGTTTTTACAAGCCTTTATTTTTCAGAGCATATAAGGAGTAAGGACCCCAGAGTTAAAAAAGTTGAAGACTTGATTTCGGAAGCCGAAAAACTTATATCAATCAGCAAAAGCGAGAAAGAACAGTCATAACTGTTAATATATGAATAAAAAGAGAATACTGCTTACAAATGACGACGGTGTTTTTTCAGAAGGAATTCAGGCATTAATAAATGTATTTAAGGGTTCTGTTGATCTTACAGTGGTCGCGCCGGACAGGGAAAGAAGCGCGATAGGCCATTCATTGACTTTCTTTTACCCGTTAAGAGTTCAGAAATTAGAAGAAAGTAAAAACCTTAAAATTTATTCTTCAGACGGCACTCCTTCGGACTGTGTTCTTCTCGGGATATACGACCTTATGCCGGAAGCTCCGGACCTTATTATCTCCGGAATAAATCACGGTCCCAATATGGGGCAGGATATAACTTATTCTGGCACCGTGTCGGCGGCTATGGAAGGAACAATTCACAAGATACCTTCTGTATCGGTTTCGCTTGCTTCATTTATCAATATGAATTTTACTTACGCGGCTAAATTCGTGAAAAAGCTTTCGGATTGCGCGATAGAGAAAGACCTGCCCGCGCTTTCTTTTTTCAATGTTAACATACCCAATCTGCCGGAAGACGAGATAAAAGGATCTGCGTTTACCAAACAGGGCAGATCAATTTACGATCAGAAACTTATAAAAAGGATGGATCCCAGGGGGATAGAATATTACTGGCTGAGCGGCGAGTTCCCGACAGGGTTAATTGAAAAAGGCACGGATTTTGAAGCTGTATATAAAGATAAAAAGATTTCAATAACACCTGTTCAGCTGGATATGACTAACTTTGATCTGCTTTCTAGATTAAAAGACCGGAAGCTTTAAAGTATATGAATAAAACACAAAAAATTATTTTGATCTTTCTGATCTTTGCGGTATTTTGTTTTGCCGCCGTTTTTTCTTATAAGAAAAACACATTTATTAATGTGGGTTTATCGTTTAATGCGGCGCATGCGTCTTTCAGAGCGGATTCGCCCTTTAAGGTATTTAACGGCGATACCGGCGGAATAATAACACAGACCAGATACGTAAAAGTGGTTATTTATAACGGCAGGTTTGAAGTTAACAATAAAGCCGTTTCCTGCGTGAAATTAAAGATAGTGCCTGGAGAAAGTCCTGTAGGACTGCATTCGGGTTACGGATATACCCCTTACAGGGGCAATTTTATCCTGTATAAAGAATCTCCATATACTTTTCTGGTTATAAATCAGGTTGATATAAACGAGTATATTACATCTGTTTTAGGTGGAGAGGTTTCTTATACATGGCCTATGGAGTCCTTAAGAGCCCAGGCGGTTGCCGCCAGGACTTACGCATTGTATAAAAAAGAGAAAAATTTAAGAGAAGATAAAAAGCCTTTTGATGTTGTTGCCACAATAAGGGATCAAGTCTATAAAGGGATAAGATCCGAAAACAAAATCTGCAGGGAAGCTGTTTATTCCACGGATAATTTGGTTATGAAGTATAAAGGCGATGTCATAAGGGCGTATTATCATTCAAACTGCGGGGGTTTTACCCAGACAGGTTCTACGGTTTTTGAAGACGGCGGGAATTATTTAAAGGGAGTAAAATGCTTCTACTGCAGTCAGGCGCCGGTAAGTAAATGGAACAAAACTATAACAGCCGACCAGATTAAAAAGATTTTAACATATTCAGGGGAAACGGTAGGGAAGATATACCTTATAGTCCCCGTTTACAACCAGAGCTCGGGCCGGCTTGAAGATATTATTGTTTTTCATACTAAAGGAGCGTCCCTTCTGGCGGGTTCTGACCTGCGCGCCGTTATAGGCCCGTATAATCTAAAAAGCACTAACTTTGAAATGAGCGTGCATAAATCCATATCTTTGCCCGAGAGTCTGGCAAGAAAAAAATTCGGGCTGCTTTATGTGAAAAACAGCGGCATAAAAGATATGCCGGAAGAAAATTTTGATAATTTATATATACCGTTAGAAGCGAAATATTCAAAAGAGAAAATTTCCGTCATAAACGGCGGCGGGCAGATTTTGAGAAAAGATCCGCTGGGTATAAACATACGTAATGACCTGGGGCTTTTTACCTCAACACGGCCCGTATACCTTATATTCGCCGCAATTGCGGATGAAGTTTCAGGGGAATCTTTTGCCTTCGGGGCTTTACCTGATATTTTTAACGCGGAAGGCGGGATTACGGTTCCTGTATCTTTTCTGTTAAAAGGCAAGGGATGGGGCCACGGCTTGGGCATGTGCCAGTGGGGCGCGTACGGGATGGCTAAATCCGGATATACCTTTGCCGAGATCCTGCATCATTACTATACGGGAATAAGCTTAGAACCGTATTAATCGCTATGAAAAAGAGAATATTAATATATTTATTCCTGATACTTGTTTTCGGCTCATTGTATTTTTATTTCACTAGAGAGCTGTGGTTTAATAAATTATCCGAAAATCTTGCAAGAGCTGATATTATTAAAAAGTCGGATGCTGTTATATGCCTAGGAGGATGGGATAATTTCGGCAGGATAAAATACGCGGTTGAGCTTCTTAATAAGGGTTATGCCGGAAAAATAGTTTTTCTGGGAGATAAGATACATATTTCGTTTATAAAAAATACATGGGCGTCCCTCGGAAAAGAAGCGGCATTGAAATACGGATGTCCCGAAGATAAAATAATAATACACCAGAGTCCATCAAGCACTTATGAAGAAGCTGTTATATCCAAAAAAATAATGGATGCGAATAATTTTACATCCGCGGTAGTGGTAACTTCTCCTTTTCATATCTACAGGTCAAAAAAAGTTTTTGATAAAGTGTTCGGTGATAAAAAATACAGGTTGTATTTTTCTTATCCCGAGGATGACAGTTATTTAATTCATTCATGGTGGATTGATGAGTATTCCACAGTTATCCTTTTCAATGAATATGTTAAGATAATATGGTATAAAATTAAGCATAAGATATAAAAAACGCGGGGAGCATATGGAAACATCGGAATTTGATTATTACCTGCCAGAAGAGTTAATAGCCCAGACACCTTTAGATTGCAGGCATGATTCCGGGCTTTTTGTCATAGGCAAGAATGATAATTTTATCCATGATAGGTTTGTGAATATTGTGGATTATCTGGATGAGAACGATGTTTTGATTTTTAACGATTCAAAGGTTTTTAACGCGAGAATATTCGGGACAAAGGAAAAAACAGGCGGCAGGTTTGAATTTCTTCTTTTAGAGAAGATTGACGGTGCTGAAAAAATATGGAAAACACTGGTTAATCCCGGCAGGCGCGCAAAAACAGGGTCCAGGTTTAGGGTTATAGACGGTATTTTTGAAATTGAGATATTAGACAGGCTTGATGAAGGCATTAGGCTGGTTAAGCTTCATTATGAAGGAGACCTTATAGGGATACTGGAGAAATACGGAAAACCCCCGACACCGCCCTATATAAAGGGAGAGCTTCCGGACCCCTCTTTATACCAGACAATTTACGCTAAAAATTATGGTTCCATAGCGGCGCCTACGGCAGGATTTCACTTCACAAAAGAAGTATTTAATAAGTTAAAGGATAAGAATATCAGTTATTATTATATTACCCTGCATGTGGGGGTCGGCACATTCAGGCCGGTAAAGGCTGAGAATGTTAAAGAACATGTAATGCTGTCTGAGTACTACCGTTTAGACCCGTGTGTGGTTGATAGCCTGAATAAGGAAAAGCAAAGAGGCAGGAAAATAGTGAGTGTGGGCACTACGGCGGTAAGGGCGCTGGAAGCGGCATCGAATGAAAAAGGGCGTATTTCTGTAAAAGAGGGCAGGGCGGACTTATTTATATATCCGGGATACAGATTTAAGTTCGTTGACAGCCTGATTACGAATTTTCACCTGCCGAAATCAACGCTTCTTATGCTGGTTTCGGCATTAAGGGGAGCGGATATAATAAAAAAAGCTTATAAAGAAGCAGTGGATAAGAAATACAGGTTTTATTCTTTCGGTGACGCGATGTTTATAAGATAAGCACAAAAGAAAGAGAGTTAATTATGGCTCATTATTTTTTCAAAGCCGTTGATGAAAACGGCGGTGTAAAAGAGGGATATGTAGAAGCCATAGATGAATTTGAAGCTTTAAAAGTATTAAAAGAGAAAAAACTGCAGGTCTTAAACCTTCAAAGAAAGTCATTTTTCTTTTCCAAGAAACCTGATGATAAAGACGATACTTTTTTAGGCGAATCTATTCGGGAGAAAAAAGAAAAAAAGAAAAAAATTATCAGGTCAGTTTCGGAAAGAAAAATAAAAATCATTAAAACCCTTCATTACGATGAATTTGTTATCTTTTTAAGAGAGTTCGCGACTTTAATAAAATCCGGCATAAGCATACTTGCCGCCATTGAGATTCTGGCCGATCACAGCACTGATACTGTTTTAAGAAAAGCGCTTTCGCAGGTTTCACGGAATTTATATGACGGCATGCCGCTTTATTCGGCTTTTTCTAAAGATGTTAAAATATTTCCCCAGGTGTTTATAAGCATGCTCCAGGCCGGTGTTATAAGCGGCAACCTGCCCAAAATTTTAAATGACCTGGCCGATTATTATGAAAAAGAACAAAAAGTAAGAAAAAAATTCATGGCGGCCTTAACTTATCCTATCCTTGTCCTTATAGTATCGGTTGCGGGAATCTTCTTTTTGGTTAATTATATATTCCCGAATTTTATCAGTATGTTTAAAAGCATGAACGTTAAATTACCCACATCCACGAAAATTTTAATTTTTATCGTGAACCTTTTCAATCAGCCCGTATCTTTAATGATTATAACCGTATCAGCTGTCCTGCTCGCTTTTATAATATGGAGTTACCTGAAAACTCCTTTCGGAAGTTATCAGTTTGACTGGTTTAAGATAAAGCTTCCTATTGTAGGGAATATTATTAAAAAAATGATGCTCTGCAGGTTTTCAAGAACTCTAGGCACATTATATGAAAACGGCATAAATTTATCTTATGCCCTTGATATAACCTGTGAAGTTATTGATAATAAGTATTACAGGGAAGAAATCAAAAAAGCAAAAGATGAAATACTTAATACGGGCGAGCATATGCATAAAGTTATGGAAAGAAATAGCGAGAATTTTCCGACTTCTTTTTCTCATTTTGTGGCCGTAGGGGAAGAGACCGGTCAGCTGGGAAATATGATGAAAAAAATCGCCCATTATTTTGAAGTTGAAATATTTTATCTGTTTGATAATTTTATAACAATACTGGAGCCCGTAATAATTGTAATACTGGGCGGGTTTGTCCTTTTTATAATGGTTTCTTTATTTCTGCCGATATATAATATAATAGGCCAGGTCGGTTTTTGAGGTATGTGTATAATGAAAAAAGGAATTATATTTGTTGTTTCCGGGCCGTCTGGTGCCGGCAAGAGCACTATTATAGAAAAACTGGTAAAACGGGATAAGAGATTGAAATTTTCCGTATCTGCCACTACAAGACCGAAAAGAAGGGGCGAGAAGGAAGGCATTCACTATTTCTTTGTAAATAAAGAAAAGTTCAAGAATATGATAAAAAAAGATAATCTTCTTGAATGGGCCGAATTTCAGGGAAATTTTTACGGCACGCCTGAAAAGTTTGTAAATGAAACGGTGAACAAAAATTATGATATAGTGCTTGATATAGATGTGCAGGGCGCGGTTCAGGCAATGAAAAAATTAAAAGACGCGGTGTATATTTTTATTACCCCCAAAAGCCTTGCTGTTTTAAGGAACCGGCTTATAAGCCGCAGGACGGATGATGCCGGCGCTATAAAGAAGAGACTCAAAATTGCTCATGGTGAGATGCAGCATATTGACATGTATAAATATTTTGTAATAAACGATGATCTTAATGAAGCGGTAAAGGGAGTAAAAGCCGTAATAACCGCCGAAAGAAGCAAGATCGCCCGGAATAAAGACGTAATTACCAAATTAAAGAAAAAAATATAATTGCCTTATGAAATTTAAATTTACTTTTATATCTATACTTACAGCATTTTTTCTGCTTTTCAGCGTGTGTGTCTGTACCGCCGCGCCTGAAGCGGCGGATTCTCTGCTTATAAGCGCGCCTTTACAGATAATATCGCTTGACCCCGCGGTTGTTACTGACGGGGTATCGGCTGAAGTCTGCAGCAACATATATGAGACCCTGGTTAAGATAGATCCGAAGACAAAACAGATACTCCCGTGTTTGGCCGCGCGCTGGTACAGTAATTCCGACTATACCAGATGGCGGTTTGTGCTCAGAAAAAACGTATATTTTTCCGACGGTACGCTTTTTGACGGCTACAGCGTGAAATTCGCGTTTAACAGACAGATGGACCCCAAGAGCAGGTATCATTTTCCTAAATACGGCTATTTTTCATATTATGCGGCTATATTCGGAGGTTATCCGGGGGTTCTTTTAAAGGTAAGTTCAACCGAGAAATATGAAGTGGAATTTATTTTCAATAAATCAGTTCCCGACCTTTTAGAGGTTTTATCGCTGCCCCAGTTTGGAATACCGTCACCTGTGGCCGTAAAAAGGTACGGCAATGCCTTTTACACAAATCCGGCAGGCACGGGCCCATATAAACTGGCTAGCTGGAATTATGACTCAAGGCTTGTTCTTGTGAAAAATATGAATTATCGGGGAGTAAAGCCGTATATTAATAAGGTCTTAATACAGTTAATATCAAACCACGACCACCGTCTTTCGCTTATGAGAAAAGGCTATTCCGATATGATGATAAGCGCGGAGCTTGATGATTATTATAAGTTAAAAAATTACGGCTCTTATGAGGCGCAAAGGTATCCTTGCGCTTTTGACGTGATTTTAGGCATGAACTGCCGGCTGGATCCTTTTAAGAACAATAAAATGAGGGAAGCAATCAAGTATATTTTATCCCGTGAAGTGACGGATTTGATAAATTTATTTGAACCGGCTCACAAGCAGATGAATTATAAGAATATTTTTGCGAAGCAGAAGGGCGTTACGGCTAATTATATTAAAGCTCAGAAAAAGCTTGTTGAAGCGGGTTTTGAAAGAGGGAATGACAGGCTAGAATTTGTTTATCCCAGGAGCTTTCCTTTATACGCTTCGGACACCGACCTTATAGCCGATAAGATTAAATTTTTACTGAACCAGTGCGGTTTCAGTAATGTAAAATTAAGACCTCTGTCATGGGATAAATTTATTGACGCGGTTGCTCTGGGAGATTACCACCTGGCCCTTATATATACCGATCTTAAAAACAGGGATGAGAAACTGTTTTATTTAACCTATTTTAACCAGCTGTTTCCTGCAAAGTATAACTTAAATAAATTTCACTGGTACTCAAATGATTTAAAATATATTTTAAAGGATATCCAGGATGCCGGCAGCACATACAGCGAGAAAACCCTTCTGGAAGAGATGAATTATTACGTATATGATAATACCCCTTATGTATTTTTAAACAGATTGAATAATACGATACTCTTTTCTTCCAAATTAAAAAATCTGAGTTTTGATAATAACGGCTATCTTAAGTTTAATAAAATTTACATAGCAAGATAAAAATTTTCAAGTTAATTATTCATCTCCAGATACATTTCCATATTCTGCCTTATTATCTCAGCTGCTTTTCCTGCGTTCTGGAATGATTCTACGGATGTTGTTTTATTCTCAAGCGCTTTATAATCCTCGAAGAATCTTTTTATCTCTTTTAATTTATGTTCCGGCAGTTCGCTTATATCATTGTAATGGGCGTATTCCGGATCGTTTAAATGTATGGCTATTATCTTGTCATCGGCTTTTCCGCTGTCTATCATTCTCATGCATCCTATGGCTTTTGCCGTTACTATGGTAAGGGGATGCACCGGTTCCTGTCCAAGCACGAGGACATCAAGAGGATCTCCGTCATCGCAGTAGGTCTGGGGTATGAAGCCGTAGTTTGCCGGATAATGAACGGATGAATACAGTACCCTGTCAACGCGCAGAAGCCCTGATTCTTTATCAAGCTCGTATTTGTTTTTTGATCCCTTGGGTATCTCAATTACCGCGTTAAATATTTCGGGCGCTTCTTTTCCTATGTTTACGTCATGCCATGGGTTCATATAAATCACCTCTTAAGAACTTATTTCTATCTGTTTCAGCCAGTAATGGGTTTTTGCTCCGGGATCAAGCGTGATTTTAACCGTATTCTGTCCCTTTTTTAAGGATTTTCCTATACGGAACTGACTTATAATATACTTGCCAGAGTCTGTATCCCAGCCGGAAATAATTTTTTTGCCGTTTACGTAAATTGATATGGGTGAGAAGCCTTTATCCGGACCGTTCATGGAAGTAAGATGCTGTATGTATAAATAGGTATAGGCCGGAGGATTTTTTTCTAAATTAAACGTGAAGTTTACATAACTTTTTCCGGGAGAGATCATTCTTAGGTGGTATGAAGTATCATATGCTTTACTGAAATCGCATTCCTGAGTAGATGTTTTTACTGAAGTTGAATATGCCTCTGCTTCCGAGAATTTTACCGTTAATAGAAGTTCTGTATCGGAATGTACGGAACTCTGTCCTGTTTTTGAATATGCGTATTCCATATCTTTAATGAATTTATCGGCGGATTTAAAGCCCGATACTCTGTGTATTACATTGCCGTTTGAATCAAGGAATAAAATACACGGAAACCCAGTTACATTATATCTTTCTACTATTGAAGGGTATCTGTCGGCATCTACTTTTACGCATATAAAATTTTTTGACAGTTCAATCACCTTGTAATTTGTAAAAGTATCACTGTCAAGTTTCTTGCACCACCCGCACCATTCTGCGGTAAAATCCACCATAACCGGCTTACCGGATGTTTTAGCCGCTTTTAAGCCGTCATCAAAGGAGTAATGCCATTTGATGCTGTCAGCCCGGCTTATGCCGGTAAATACGAACACAAAAGCGAGCAGTATTAACAGAATCTTTAAATAATTTTTCATAAAACATCCCTCCTTTAAGATATACTTTTTCAATATCATATAATTTATTCCTTTAGCTTAAATAATGCATCTCAAATACAGTAAATAACGTTTGACAATAATATAATTAATATAGTAATATTATCTTTCAAGATAATAATATCAGGAGTAATTTTATGACTGATAAAGTTTCACAATTTACCGAGGGAAACCTGGATAAAATCAAAAAATATTTTACAGTCTTTTTCGCATTCATCGTTATACTAATATTCCTCTATTTTGTATATATAACAGGCAGTGATAATATATCCTTAGTTAAATCTTCCGGTTCTGTCGGTGTTAACGCGGGAGAATTTAATTTTCCGTGCGGGGTGGCGGAAGATTCAGAAGGTAATATTTATGTTGCCGACACCAATAATCACAGAATACAGAAATTTGATAAAAACTTTAAATTTATAACTTCCTGGGGGGAGAGAGGGTCAACTTCCGGCAAATTCTTTTATCCGGTGAGAGTAAAAGTAAATCTTCTGGGAGAAGTTGTTGTTACCGACAATAAAAATAACCGGATACAGATATTTAAGTCCAACGGTGAATTTATAAAAGAGTTCGGTACATCAGGCATAGAATACGGCCAGCTTCACCAGCCTACGGGGCTTGCTTTTGACGCGGGTAGCAATACTTATGTTGCCGACACTTTCAATCACAGGATACAGAAATTTACCCGTGACGGCAAGCTTGTTATGGCGCTCGGAAGCCTCGGCAAAGGTCCCGGCCAGATGGATACACCCTGGGGCATAGATCTTGATAAAAACGGCAATATTTATGTTGCCGACACATATAATCACAGAATACAGAAGTTTAACCGTGACGGCACCTTTATCTTTACTTTCGGTCATAAGGGGAGCAAAAAAGGACAGCTTCTTTATCCGGTGGATCTTTCCGTGGATAAAGACGGCTGTATTTATGTTCTGGATATGGGCAATAACCGCGTATGTAAGTTTGCCCCTGACGGCAAATTTATAAATTCCTGGGGCAAAGAAGGCGATAAATCAGACGAGTTCATACAGCCTTACGGCATGTTATTAGATAAAGAGTACCTATTTATAGCTGACAGCCAGAATAATAGAATTAAGAAATATAAATGTAAAAAAGGATTTTTAAATATAAAGACATCCGAGCGGGCCGAAGAGAATTTAGAAGGGCCTGTGCGGGCTCCAATACCCTCAGGGACGGATGAAGAAACTCCTTTTACGGCACCTACATTATATGTGCCTGAGAAGATGCCTGAAGCATTGACGCCCGAAGCCAAAGAGACTATAATACCAGAAAAAGAAAGCAAGATAGAGGAAATACCGGAGATACCGGAGTATATTGAGAGAGATAAACCCGTTACAGGAAAGACCAAAAAACCTGATTCTTCAGAGACAGAACTGCAGGAACAGGAAACATTTTAAAAGGGAGGAAAAATGACAACCATGACTTTAACGAAAAAACAGTCAAAGCTTCGCCAGTATGACGTAAAGGATATGGGGCTGGCTCCAGAGGGCAAATTAAGAATAGAATGGGCCGAAGAACAGATGCCCGTTCTCAGACTAATAAGAAATGAATTCAAGAAAACCAAACCTCTTAAAAATATAAAGATTGCAGCGTGTCTTCACGTGACAACCGAAACGGCGAATCTTATGAGAACGCTTAAAGCAGGGGGAGCTCAGGTAGCACTCTGCGCTTCAAATCCTTTAAGTACGCAGGATGATGTTGCGGCGGCTCTGGTAAAATATGAAGGTATGCAGGTTTACGCCATAAAAGGCGTGGATTCAAAGAAGTATTATGAACATATTAATTCCAGTCTTGATATAAAGCCGAATATAACCATGGATGACGGCGCTGATCTTGTAACCGTACTTCACACAAAAAGAAAAGACTTGCTGAAAAATATCATAGGCGGCACAGAAGAAACAACAACAGGTGTCATAAGATTAAAGAGCATGGCAAATGACGGCAAGTTAATGTACCCCATCATAGCCGTCAATGACGCAAAAACAAAGCATTTCTTTGATAACAGATACGGTACGGGCCAGAGCACGATAGACGGCATACTCCGCGCCACAAACGTGCTTCTTGCGGGCAAAAATTTTGTGATCGCCGGCTACGGCTGGTGCGGGCGCGGGCTTGCGATGAGAGCGTCCGGCATGGGCGCTAAAGTTATTATCACAGAAGTAGATCCTTTAAAGGCCTTAGAAGCAGTAATGGACGGCTACCGGGTTATGGATATGAAACAGGCCGCCTCTATAGGAGATATTTTTGTAACCGTTACCGGCAATCTAAGCGTTATAAGGAAAGAACACTTTAAAGTAATGAAAGACGGGGCTATAGTCGCGAACTCAGGCCACTTCAACGTGGAGCTTGATCTGGAAAATTTAGCAAAGGCCTCCGGCAAAAGAAGGAAGGTAAAAGAGTTTGTTGAAGAATTCACCCTTGATAACAAGAGAGTGTATGTGCTTGGAGAAGGCAGATTGATAAACTTAGCTTCAGCAGAAGGCCATCCCGCTCAGGTTATGGATATGAGTTTCGCCAACCAGTCTTTAAGCGCCGAGTTTCTGGTAAATTCCGCCAAACAGCTTGAAAAAAGAGTTTATACCGTGCCTGAAGCCATAGATAACGAGATTGCCAAACTTAAACTCCATTCAATGGGTGTAAGTTTGGAAAAACTGACTCCCGAGCAGAAGAAATATTTAGAATCATGGCAGATGGGAACATAAAAATTAAAAATAAATTTGCCTGTAAAGGCACCGCCCGTAAAGGCACCGCCTGTAAAGGCACAAGATTTAAGGAGGAGAAAGATGACAGAAAAATATTCAAAGGACAGATATTTTTTCACTTCAGAATCAGTAACAGAAGGTCATCCGGATAAGATGGCCGACCAGATTTCCGATGCGGTGCTGGATGCGATTCTGGCAAAAGATCCGCGCGGCAGAGTAGCATGTGAAACCTTTATTACAAACGGCGTGGCCGTTATAGCAGGTGAAATTACCACCAGCTGTTATGTTGATATCCCGATTATTGCCAGAGAAACAATAAAGGATATCGGCTATACTGATTCAAGATACGGTTTTCACTGGGAAACAAGCGGGGTAATGGTTGCAATTAAAGAACAGTCAACCGACATTGCAATGGGTGTTGACTGTTTTAAGGTAAAGCCTTCAGGCGAGATCGTAGACGAAGATCTTGAACACCTCGGTGCCGGAGATCAGGGATTAATGTTCGGTTATGCGTGCACGGAAACCGAAGAATTAATGCCTCTCCCGATAGTTCTCGCGCACAGGCTGACCAAGAAGCTTGCTGAAGTAAGAAAACAGGATATACTCCCTTATCTCCGTCCGGACGGCAAATCCCAGGTAACTATAGAATATGAAGGAAACAAGCCCGTAAGGATAGATTCAGTCCTTATTTCAACACAGCACAGTCCCAAAGTAAGTGTTGAGCAGTTAAAGCCCGAGATAATAGAGCATGTTATAAAGAAAGTCATCCCCATGGAACTGGTAGATGACAAGATAAAATATTATGTAAACCCCACAGGCAGATTTGTGCTTGGCGGCCCTCACGGTGATACAGGTTTAACCGGAAGAAAGATTATAGTTGATACCTACGGCGGCAGAGCAAGACACGGCGGCGGAGCGTTCTCCGGCAAAGATCCCACAAAAGTTGACAGATCAGGCGCCTATGCCGCAAGATGGGTTGCAAAGAACATAGTAGCAGCCGGCCTGGCTGATATATGTGAAATAGAGATAGCTTACGCGATAGGCGTGAGCGAACCTACTTCAATAACAGTCCATACATTCGGTACGGAGAAAATTTCAAGAGACCAGATTGTTAAGCTGGTAAGAGAGCATTTTGACTTAAGACCGGGCGCGATTATAAAGAATCTTAACCTTAGACGTCCGATCTACAAGCAAATTGCAGCTTACGGCCATTTCGGAAGACCGGACCTTAATCTTCCCTGGGAAGATACAACACCGGCTGCGGCGCTCAGAAAGGCGGCAGGCCTGGGGGAGCTTAAAAAAAGCAGCGTGATGGTTAAAGTCTAGATCACGTTGACATAAAGCAAATAAAACCGCTTTGGTAGATACCGGGGCGGTTTTTGTTAGTGCGCCCGACATGGGTGTTGTCTATAGAGTGAAAGTCTCGAACTGCGAAGATAGCATTAGCAGTTAGCTTAACGCAAGGGTGTCCATCGCAAGGTGGAATCTGAAGGAAGCGGGCGGCAAATCTCCGGTCTGAGGAACACGAACCGCAAGTGAGGCACGGGCAGTTGGACGAGTTTGCTAAACAAAACAAAGTCCTTGCTATCGAAGGCTGTCCGGAGTAAATGCGGCAGA
>JBDRKI010000084.1:0-14566 GCA_043814095.1 Armatimonadota bacterium
AGGTTCGCTGTAAGAGAAGGCGGAAGAACGGTAGGAGCCGGTGTTGTAACTTCAATAATTGAATAGTTAAGCATCAGGTAAGCGGCGGGCAGTTTAAACTGCCCGGACCGCTTGCCGATTTAAGGAGAAAAAAATGGCTAAAAAGGAAAACAGGATCATAATAACCTTAGCTTGCACAAAATGCAAAAGAAGAAATTACGCTACAACAAAAAACAAACAAAATACAACGGATAGAATTGAACTTAAGAAATACTGTAAGTTCTGTAAATCCACTATAGCTCATAAAGAAGTAAAGTAAAGGGGCGATTTATGAAAAAACTTTGGGATTCTATGATAAACTACCTTAAAAACGTTAAGGGCGAGATTAAAAGAATCACCTGGCCGACAAAACAGGAATTAAGAGCAGCCACCATTGTTGTAATAATCACTTTAATAATAGTAACCGTCTTTTTATATGTCTCAAATTTCGTGCTAGTCGGTCTCTTTAATAAAATAAATACTTTTGTAAAAGGATAGTCCTATGTTTGACAATGAAAACGAAAAAACCATGCATCCGGAACAGCCGTCCGAAGAAGCCGTAAGGGAAGTCTTTGCGAGTTTAACTTCCGAAGACCTTCTTGAAGATACCGGTGAAAAAGAAGAGGAAAAAGAGACCTCTGATATACCCGCGGCAAAAGATCAGGAAGCCGGACTTCTCTCCTCGGAGACAGAAACCGAACCAATAGTTGACGGTACCGAAAAAACATCTCTTGAGACCGTTCCCGCGGAAGAAGCTCAGGCCGGAGAACAAAAAGAAGACGGGGAAAAAAACTGGTATGTTATACATACTTACTCCGGCTATGAAAACAAAGTAAAGGACAACCTCTTAAAAAGAATAGAAAGCATGAACATGAGGGACAAAATATTCAAGGTCCTGGTCCCCACAGAAGAAGAGATTGAATACAGGGGCGGCAAAAAAAGATCCGTCCAGAAAAAAATATATCCCGGATACGTACTTGTGGAAATGATACTCGGCGATGATTCATGGTATGTAGTAAGAAATACTCCCGGGGTCACGGGATTTGTCGGGCCGTCAGTTAAACCCACACCCGTAAGCAAGGATGAAATAAAGCAGATCCTGCGCTTAATGGGCATGGAATCCGGCGCGAGAATAAAGATAGCTCTTGAAAAAGGCCAGGGAGTAAAAGTAAAGAGCGGTCCGTTTAAAGATTTCACGGGACTGGTTGATGAAATATACCCCGAAAGAGAAAAAGTAAAGGTGCTTATATTTATATTCGGCCGCGAAACCCCAGTGGAGCTTGACTTTAGACAGATAGAGAAATTATAATATATAACCGGCGGACAGCTGATAAGAAGCTTCTCTTTAAGTTTAAATAACTTAAGGCTTATCCTGCAAAGATTAACCGCCTATTTTAACGGAGGCAAATTATGGCAAAGAAAGTTAAAGCAATGGTAAAACTGCAGATACCTGCCGGCAAAGCAAACCCGGCGCCGCCCGTCGGCCCGGCACTTGGCCAGTACGGCTTAAACATTATGGACTTCTGCAAAAAATACAATGAAAAAACGGCGAAAATGGCCGGTGATATTATTCCCGTGGAAATTACCATCTACGAAGACAGGACTTTCACCTATATCACCAAAACACCGCCTACATCTTCACTGCTTATAAAAGCGGCCGGAATAGAAAAAGGCTCCGGCGAGCCGAACAAGACCAAGGTCGCTAAAATTTCAAAAGCGAAAATACGGGAAATAGCGGAGAAAAAAATGCCCGACCTTAACACAACGGATATTGAAGCGGCCATGAAAAGCGTGGAAGGCACAGCCAGAAACATGGGAATAGAAGTAACAGGTTAGTGGGAGCTCGTAAAATACGGGCGCTATTTTACCACAAGGAGGAAAAATAAAATGACAAAATCAAAAAATTACCGCGAGAGTCTGACAAAGATAGACCGTACAAAGCTGTACGATCCTTCGGAAGCCATTGAGCTCCTGAAGCAGTCAGCAAAAGCAAAATTTGATGAAACCGTAGAAGTTTCATACCGTCTGGGGATTGACCCCAAAAAGACCGATCAGAACGTAAGAGGAACAATCGTGCTTCCTCACGGAACAGGCAAAGAAGTGCGCATCATAGCATTCGCAAAGGGCGACAAAGCAAAAGAAGCCCAGGATGCCGGTGCCAATGAAGCAGGAGCCGACGACCTTATAAACAAAATAAAAGGCGGATGGATGGATTTTGATATAGCCGTCGCGTCCCCGGATATGATGGCTGACATAGGTAAAAACTTAGGAAGAATTCTCGGACCTAAAATGCCTAACCCTAAAGCGGGAACTGTTACTCCTGATATAGCAAGAGCAGTTAAAGAACTAAAAGCAGGTAAAATCCAGTACAGAAACGATAAGCAGGGTATCATAAATAACATAGTGGGTAAAGCCTCTTTTGAGAACCAGAAACTCTTAGAAAACCTTCTGACTTTAACAGACGCGATCTTAAGAGCAAAACCTGCTTCGGCTAAGGGAATATTCCTGCGCTCGGTAGTAGTTTCATCTACAATGAGCCCGGGCATAAAACTTGATCCGCAGGTATTAACCGCACAGGCCCAGGGAAAGAAATAACTTAAAAAACTTACTTATATGTCAAAAAAAGCAGGTATAAAATCCTGCTTTTTTTATTACATTTTTTACCGCTCTTAAGGTTTAGGTCTTTTATTTTATATATAATATGTACTCGGTTGAAATTTCGTTCCCGTAACAACCGTGGGGTGCGTTGAATAAACTTTTATAATATCTTTACCCTCAAACTTGCGTTTATCATACTGGCATAATCCTATACATTTAATATAGGGGAAAGCCCTGTTCAGTTTAGCTTCGTATTCCATAAGACGTTCTGAACCGGGAAGCCCTTTTAACGCCCAGCTCATCTCTCCGGTAGCTCGCAGGGCTGTATATCCATCACTAAGCGCTTTTTCCGTTTCCGATACCAGTAAACTTATCATTTTGTCGGGATCAAAAATGCCTTCTTTAAAATAAGATTCACCGATGCTTAATACGGTGAACTGCCCTTTTTTAATGTATTCATAAATATTCTCAAATTCCGTGCCGATAAAATAACTTGTTATTTCTTCTTCCGTATGGCTGTCAACTATATAAACCACCTTTTCGCCCCTGCGCAGGCCCTGAACAAGATAATGCTTAAGCAGCTCTTTATGCTCTTCTTCGGTCTCATAAAGAAAGCTTAAATGATCTCCCGGTTTTATATCATCTATAGAGTATACTCTACGCTTTTTAAAAAACGGCACACTATCCTCCCAATTTAATTATAATACAAAAAACAAGAATAAAATATAGTCCTAAACGAGCATTTTGAAATAAAAAAATATTGCAAAATAAGCGTTTTTCAGGAAAAACTTGCTGCATTCTCCCCTGCAATAAATCCGGTGGAAAAAGCCGCCTGCAGGTTATAACCACCTATATAGCCGTCTATATCCAAAATCTCGCCCGCGAAATAAAGACCGGAAATAATCCTTGATTCCATTGTTTTGGGATTTACACCGCTTAAGTCTACGCCTCCCTGGGTAACTTCGGCGTAATAAAAACCCATATCTTTTTCTATGTTAAACTCAAGACCGGTTAATAATTCCATGAGTTTTTTTCTCTGCTCAGCCGTTATCTGTGAACATATTAAATCCGGATTTACATCCAAGAGTCTAGTAAATAAAGCTATCATTTTTCCGGGAAGAAGCCCTGCAAGCATATTTTTAAACTGTTTCTTGGAACTCTTAACAAAATCCCTCTGAAGGCGCGCGTCAAGTTTATCATAACTGAGAGCGGGTTTTAAGTTTATGACTATTTTAATCTTTTTGCCTCCATGCATAAGCTTTACAATCTGCCTGCTTAAATAAAGTATAATGGGCCCGGAAATCCCGAAATGGGTAAATATAAGGTCGCCGAACTTTTCCGATACTTTTTTATCATCCGCGAAAATATAAGCTTCTACATTTTTCAAGGTAAGCCCCTGCAGGTCTTTTACCCAGCTTTCTTTTACCTCTAACGGAACAAGTGACGGCAGAAGCGTTGTAACGGGATGACCCAGCTTTTCCGCAATTTTAAAACCGTCGCCTGTAGAGCCGGTGCGCGGGTATGAAAGAGCACCCGTTGTCAGTATAACCTTATCCGCCTTATACTCTCCCTTATCTGTTTTTACCGTGAAGAAATCTTCATCTTTTACTACATCTTCTACTTTGCGGCTTAAAACTATTTTTACGCCCAGTTTTTGAAGATATTCCGTTAAAATTCTTACAAGCTCGGGCGCTGATTCAAATTCCGGAAAAATTCTGCCTCCCCTGTCGGTCTTAGTCTTTATCCCTATATCATGGAACAAATCAAGAGTCTCCCGGGGACCGAACCTGCTTAGTGCGGAATACAAAAACCTTCCTCCCGATGGATAATAATCAATTAATTCCTTAAAATCATCAACCTTATGGGTAATATTGCATCTGCCTCCGCCCGTTATGCTTAATTTTACGCCTATCTGGTTCATCTTCTCCAGAATAACAACATCCGCGCCTGAAGCTTTCGCCGCGATAGATGCAAAAATACCGGCGGCTCCCCCTCCTACAATTACAATTGATTTTTTAATGTTATTCATAAAAATCCAAATCCCTTAAAAAGTTCCGACGCGGGATAACATTAAAGGGACAAAATAATTTTGTCCCTTTAATTATAAACCCATCATCATCCTGTATTTTTAATTAGTACTTAAACCGGTTTTTACCAGAGATTCTTCAACTACCGATACAAGTTCCGCGCCGTCAAAAGGCTTTACCATATATTTTTTAACACCCAAATCCTGAGCTTTTTGCAGGTATTCTTTATTTGTTAAAGTAGTAAGGAAAATAACCGGTATATTTGATGTAGATTTATCCCCTTTTATTCTTTCACAAACCTCAAAACCGTCCATCTCCGGCATCATTATTTCCGTAATTATAAGATCCGGTTTTTTCTCCTTTACGTGTATTAACGCCTCAAACCCGCTGGAAACGGATGTCACATTAAATCCTTTGGATTCCAGCCTGAATGAAATAAGTGTTGACAGGTCTTTATCGCTGTCTACCAGTAAAATTTCTCTTGACATGCCCCCCCCTTAAACCGGCATTTCCATATTAATTGTAAAACCTTCGCCGGATTTCATGACGGCCTCTATACTTCCATTATACAATGTCATGATTTCCCTGACAATAGTCATATCAAGGCCTATCTTCTTTTTCCCGAAAGGGGTCAGAAATTCGGCCGCCAGAAAAGGCTCAAAAAGACTGGGAATCTCTTCTTCGGGTATAACAGCGCCGGCGCAATTTAAAGAAACGCTTATCTTCCCTTCTTTTAAAGCGGTGTTCAGTTTAATAACTGCATCTCTTGGAGAGAATAAAACAAGCTGTTTAAGCGCGTGGTAAAAAGCTTTATAAAGCAGTTCTTCTTCTCCCTTAACAGGCAGTGGATCTTGAGAAGTGCTTTCCTCTAATGTTATATTTTTTTCTTTCAAGATGCTTTTTGCCTCGTCTTTGGCTTTCTCAATTACGCCTTTAAGTTCCATTTCTTTTTTATCTAAAAAGCCGGCGAGGCGTTTAGTTATAATTAAATCTGTCGCGTCATTTAAAAGCTCCAGGGTGCTTTTGTACCCTTCATTTATTTTGTCTATATAAATTCTTTCATCTTCGGTAAAAGACCCTTCTTCTTCCAATAGTATAGACGAATACCCCCCCATAATAGTTAAGCCGGAACGCAGATCATGGAAAAGCTTTAAATAATATTCATCATTAAGGATTACAGTATTATCTTTTATAAAATCATTCATTTTTACACGCTCTTTAGGGCAGTTCTTTGTTTATCTTTTCTATAAGTTCATCCGGCTCAAACGGCTTTAATACGTAATTATTGCCGAATTCTTCTATGCATTCGGGTTTTTTAAGCGGATCTACCGTGCCGGTAAGAAATACTATAGGCGCAGTTATATTCTCGCTTCTTAATTTTTTTGCCGTCTGGTAGCCGTCCATCTCAGGCATCATAACATCAAGAAGGATAAGGTCGGGGTTTTCCGCTTTCGCTTTCTCTATGCCTTCGGCACCGCCAGACGCGGTAACTACTTCAAATCCCTTTGATTTTAACCTGAACGAAACAAGGAATATTAAATCTTCTTCGTCATCAATCATCAATATTTTTTTACTCATATAATCCTCCCCTAACTTTTTTCAAGAAACTGGTTTATCGTAAACAGAAGAGCTTCTTCTTCAAAAGGTTTAACCAAATACCCTTCCGCACCCATAGCGAAAGCTCTTTTCGCGTCATCTTCATACCCTAAAGCTGTAAGCATTATAACGGGGATGGAGGATGTCTGGGTGTCTTTTTTAATTCTCCTGCATACCTCAAAACCGTCCATATCCGGCATCATAATATCAAGAAGCACCAGCTGGGGCCTGTACTGTTTTATTTTATCCAGCGCCTCTTTTCCGTCATTTGCCGTTATAACGCTGAAATTATGAGTCTCAAGCCGCATCTTAATCGTAGCGCAGAGATCCGGTTCGTCATCAACAACCATAATAATTTTTTTGTCGGTCTCCCTGGAAGCATATTCCGCGGGCACAGTAAAACTGAACTTACTGCCCCTGCCAATCTCGGACTCAACCCATATCCTGCCCCCGTGAAGCTCTACAATCTGCTTGGAAACGGCAAGCCCAAGCCCCGTACCGCTTACTTTTCTTGTGATGGAGCTGTCAACCTGATGAAATTTCTGGAAGAGATTGTTTATGTCTTTCTGTTCAATGCCGGGGCCGGAATCAATAACGGAAACCTGGATATAATTTTTATCAGATCCGTAAAAATCCGTCTCTACGGTTATTTCTCCTTTATCGGGGGTAAATTTAATGGCATTTGATATAAGGTTTGCGAAAACCTGGGTTATCCTGTCTTTGTCTATGTGAATTTCCGGGAGATCTTTCTGAGTTTTTGCTCCCAGATTTATATCTTTGTTTTTCGCGATAGTTTTGAAAGTCGCAACTGTTTCTTCCGCTACTTCATTTATACTGTTTAATTCTTTCTTTAATTCCATCTTTCCCGATTCAATCTTAGAAAGATCCAGCAGGTTATTAACAAGGTTGGCAAGCCGGTCAATGTTGCGCTTCGCGATCTGCAGGAAATTTTTCTGTTTTTCGTTTATCTCCCCTGTTGCCCCGTCAAAAACAAGCGTGACGGCTTCTTTTATTGATGCCAGTGGCGTTCTGAGCTCATGAGATGTTATGGATATGAAATCGGTTTTTACCCTGTCCATCTCTTTTTCTTTGGTAATATCATTTAAAACAACCACAAATCCCTTGACCTCGCCAAGATGGTCGCTTATCCTGGCCATATTCGCCTTTACAATTCTCTCAATGCCGTCCATGGGATTTATGATATTTATCTCTTTTGTCAAAAAGACACCCTGCTGTTTTGCCATTGATATGATCATAAGCTTAAGCTGGTCCTGGGGTATTACATCATTTATGCTTTTCCCCATAACATTTTCTGTTTTTATACCGAGAAAGGTCTCTGTCAGGGGATTTGCAAGCAGAATCCTGCTTTCCTTGTCCATAACAAGCACAGCGCTTGTCATGCTCCGGAGAACAGCTTCAAATGTGTTTCTCTCTCCGACTATTATCTGCCTTATACGGTCATTCTCAAGAAAAAGAGAAAGCTGTCCGGCTATAATCTTTAAAAAATCCTCGTCCCCTACCGAAAAACCGCTGTCATGGTAAAATACAAGCCCCATCAGTCCGAAAGCCCTGTCCGCTGTAGCAAGAGGGGTAGTAAAAAAACTGCCTGTGGCCGGATCTTTATGAATTTTTGCACCTGAGGGCACTGGAAGCTTCTCTACGCTTACCGGAATATCTCCGGGCTCTACTTCATCCTTTATAAACTCGGAAAAACGACTTGCCATTATGAGGCGGACTTCTTCTTTTACCTCGGGCTGAACGGATTCACTTGAAATAAGAACAAGGTTTTTTTGATCTTCGTCAACAAGAAGAAGCGCGAAAACATAAAAATCAAGTTTTTTCTTTAAAAATGAACAGATAAAAGAAGCAACATTTCTGGAATCAAGCGCGGACGAGAAAGTTTTGGATGCTTCATTTAAAATTGAAAGTTCAAGAATTTTATCATCAAGCTTTTTATTTGTTTCTTCTACCAGTTTTAAGTATTTCTGGGTAACTTTCGCGGTTGTTTCAACTTTCAAAAGGCGCTCGGTTTCCCTTGAAAGTTCCAGCATAAAATGCATGGATTCTTTATCCATTACCGTAGTATTCGGGGAAACAACATCTTTGAGCGCTTTTATAAAGCTCGCGGAGCCGGAAGTTTCTATAATCAGGTTAAGATCCTGTTTCTTGGCAAGCTCCAGCGCCTTTAAATCCGTATTTATGCCGTATTTCTTTGCTTCTTCAAGGCCCGGAGCGTCTTTATTCTCATCGGCCACGCCTATAATATTAAACCCTTCTATGGTTGATAAAGTTTTTATTATCGGCACGGAATTTTCTCCCGCCCCGATTACTGCTATATTTATTTTACCCGTTGTCATAAACACAATCTCCTTAATAGACCTGTCTTATTCTTTTTTCATCTTGTCCAGAAGCTTGGAAAGCGACTCGTGATCGGGGATAAAAACAAAATACCCTTTAACCTGTTTTGTTGACTCCACAAATTCAGTTGTTATGGATAGGGTTTTTACGTCTTCTTTCATCATCTCATCAAATATTCCCTCTATAACATAACCAGCCCAGTCAAAAACAAACTTCGGTACTGATAACACTACCCTTAAAGAAGCTATTTCACTTAGCGCGTTAACATAGGAAGCGGCAAGTATATTACCTACTTCCTTAAGAGAGGATACACCCATCTCCGACACCATAAGGGCTTTATCTTTTCCTTCATAAAGAAGCGTATCTATAAGCTTTACTGCGTCTTTTCTCCTAAAAAACAGGAATATACTCCCTTTAAGATCTCCTAAAACCTGAAGGTATACCGCGGCCCCGAGCATATCCGTCCCGCCCACAAGCTGGGCAAAATTCTGGGAAGAGGCAACCTCCACCCTTATAACTGCGATATTAACCCTCTCGCCTATAAGCTGGCTTAAGGCCAGAGCCGCGTGCTGTGAACCCAAACTTCCGGCTTCTTTCAAGGCCGCTACTTGATCCCTGTCTAATTTTATCATCTAAAATCTCCTTTGCTTATTTATCAGCTACACCCAGTGCTTTTATAATTAAACTAAGACTGTTTACCTCGGGTACAAGAAGAAAAAATCCCTTTATTTTATTATTAGTCTCTATAAATTCGGTTTCTATGCAGAAAACCGTCTCAAACCGTTTAGAAATATCTTCAAGAATTTTTCCGGATACTTCTTCTATCGCGCCGGAAGCAAGTACCGGCACCGAAGGTATAATAGAAAGCTCCAGAAGGCTTCCTATGGCATCAAGATACGAGAAGGTAAGAATGCTCCCGAGTTCTTTAAGAGCTGATTCTTCTAAATCCGAAAGCTTTACCGTTGTGCCTAACTCCTGCTTCTGGAGAACATCAACAAGGGCAAAAGCGTCTTTTTCCGCCAACACCAGAAGCACTCCTCCCCTTATATCACCGAGCATGTTCATGCTTACAACAACGGTTTTTTTGTTAAAACCGTTAAGCACCTTGCATATATCACATACAGGAAAAATATCCAGACTGCTTACCGTTATCATAATAGTTTTATCAACTATCTGGGAAAGCGCCGTCGCCGCATGGCCTGCCCCTATATTCCCCACTTCCCTTAACGCTCCCAGCTGCATTTCCGATAATTTTATTTCCATACCGCAACTCCCTTATTTAAATTACATTCCCAGTTTTTCCAGAATAAGTTTAAGCCCGCCTGAGGTAGGCAGAAAGAGCAGCTGCCCCTTTATTGAATGTGTTTTGACGCTGAACTCTGTTTCAATCGCCATGGCCTCATCAAATTCCATACCCATCTCAACCAGTATATTGTCTATTATTGAGCCCAGCATATCCTGGAAATAAACAGGCGGGGTATATGTAAATTTAATTTTAACAATCTGGGCTATGGCTTTTATATAACATCCTATAACTATATTTGTAAGCTCTTTTAATGCGGACTGCCCCAGCTCGCTAAGCTCTCCCTTGCTGTCATGCCCGTCGCCTATAAGAGTATCAGCTAATCTTACAGCTTCTTCTTTTGAACATATCAACAAAAAATAACCCGTTAAATCCTTGAGGATGCGAACACAAACAACATCCACTAAGCTCTCAAGCCCCCCCAGAACTTCGGGTATGTCTTCGAGCGCCACAACTTTTGCGTCCGGCATGGAAATATTTATTCTCTTGCCGAGAAGCTGTGCTAACGCCGTTGCCGCGTTTCCCGAAGCGATAGAGCTTACTTCCTTTAAAGCGTCAATCTGCATATCCGTTAATTTTAAACCGTCTTCCATAAAAAAACTCCTTTGCCTACAGGATTGTCGGCACATCTATAATCAAGGCCACGGTACCGTCGCCCAGGATTGTAGCGCCTGCTACCCCTTTCATTGATTTAAGTTCGCCTTCCAGTATTTTTATAACTACTTCCTGTTTGCCCACAAATTCCTCTACTATAAGGCCTGCCTTCTTATGACCGGACTCTACAACCACCACTGGCATTCTGCCTTTTCTTTCCAGGGCTTCTTTCGTCCTGGGAGGCGCAAACCCGAATTTTTCATCCAACCTTACAAGAGGCAGTACCTCATCGCGGTAAGAAATTACCTCATGATGCTCCATGGTTTTTACTGTTTCCCCGTCTATATCTATAACTTCCGAAATATTCCTTAAAGGAACAACATAAACTTCATTCGCAACCCTTATCAAAATAGACTGCTGTATGGCAACGCTCACGGGGAGCTTTAAAATAAACTTTGTACCTTTGCCCTGCTCGGTATATATATTAAGAGAACCGCCAAACGCCTCTACTTTAGTCTTCACCGTGCTCATGCCCACACCGCGGCCCGAAGTCTCCGTTACTTCTTCTGCCGTAGAAAAACCGGCAGATGTAATAAGCATAATAGCTTCCTGATCATCCATGGCCTTGGCTTCGTCTTCGGTTATAATATTCATCTTAACGGCTTTTTCTTTAACCTTATCAATATTTATCCCCGCACCGTCATCGGAAAGCTCTATCAATATGAAGTTGCCTTCTTTTTTTGCAACAAGCTTCACATGGCCCGCTGCGGACTTGCCCCTTGTTATTCTTTCATTGGGAGGTTCAATGCCGTGATTAACGGCATTTCTTAAAAGATGTATTAAAGGATCGTTTATCTCATCCAGTATTGTTCTGTCCAAACCAATCTCGGCGCCTTCTATTTTAAATGATATATCCTTGCCCTCTTCTTGAGACAGGTCCCTTACCATCCTCGGAAAACGGTCAAAAATATAACCTATGGGGACAAGGCGGATATTTGTCATCTCATCCTGAAGTTCATTGCTTAACCTGTCAAGCTGGGAGAGAGATTCATTTAAGGATTTATCCTGCAGGAATTTATTTATTCTCATTAACCTTATCTTGTTTATTATTAGCTCGCCGACAAGGTTCATAAGGCTATCAAGACGCTCCACGGGAACCCTTACGGTTCTTGCTTCAAATTGTTTCTTTTCGGAAGTATCACTATCAGATACTTCTTCGCGTATGGTTGTAATTTTATCAATATCCAGCGGACCGATCTCTACTTTCTCAATTTCCGGTATTTCTTCTGTCATTTTCTTTATTTTTTCCGTATCGGACCCGCTCATTAAAAAGAAACCGAAATGCCTCCCGAAGCCTCCTGTTTTTACCTGGTTTTCTACTGACTTTTCATTAAGAATACTGCCTACTTCTTTTATCTTCTTCAGAGCCATAAAAATTCTTACCTGGGGCATCTGGCATCCCCTTATAAGAGTCACTGTAACACTATAGGTAAAAATTCCTTTTTTAGCAGCTTTTACAATATCTTCCCTGTTTTTATCCGTTAAATTAAATAACGAATCCGCCGAAAAACTTGTTTCTCCCCCCGAAACCCTTTCACACATGTTTTTCGTATAATCTTCAAGAGCGCCCTTTGCGGAAGAGATTCTTTCCTTATGTTTTTTATCTTTTGCATCGATATTTCTTTCTTTTTCATCGGTTATGGAAACATTTTCTATTAATTCTTCAAGAAGGTCGAAAGACTCAAACAATAAACTTACAATGCCTTTATCAGGATAAAGCGCGCCTGTCTTGAAAAGTTCCAGTACGCTTTCCACCGAATGAGCAAGAAGAACTATATTATCATATCCCATACTTCCGGCCATGCCCTTTATTGTATGGGCCTGCCTGAATATTTCGTATAAAACTTCCTTATTGTCCGGTGCTTTTTCCAGATCAATTAAAAGTTTGTTTAATCTAGACAAAATCTCATTGGATTCACTTATAAACAGTTCTTTATATTCCGATGCTTCCATTTATAAGACGCTCCTTCCTTAAGCTTGTACCGACCTTACAATCTCCGCGGCCATAAAATCAAGCTGGACTGTTTTATCTACAACTTCCGCTTTAATGGCTGATAAAGGCATCCCGAAAATAACCGCGGTTTTCGGGTCCTCGGCAATAGTCCTGCCTCCGTAAAGCTTAATGGCTTTCAATCCTTCCGTGCCGTCAGAACCCATGCCGGTAAGAACAACCCCTATATTCCGGTTCCCGTAAACTTCCGCGGCTGAGCGCATTGTGACATTAGCACAGGGCCTTACCCCCTGCTCGGAATGAGTTTTTAAAAGCTTTATAACTCCGTTCCCTTTTTCATTTTTAATGACAGCCATATGATAGTCTCCGGGGGCTATATAGGCAGTCCCTGCTAAAATCTCATCCCCTTCTTCGGCTTCTTTAACCCTGATCTTAGACTCCGTATCCAGGCGCCCGGCCAGCGCTTTCGTAAATCCCGCCGGCATATGCTGAACAACCAGAATAGGGGCCTGTATGTCTTTGGGAAGCTTTGACAATATCTCGCTTAATGCTTTAGGACCGCCGGTTGACGCGGCTATGACGACCACCTTTTTTATTTCAACTTTAGGAAGCGCGGGTTCCGGCGCTTTCTTCTCAGGGAGAAGTTTAAGCTTCATCCTGCTGACATCAACAGTTGCCGCCAGTTTCACCTTAGATATAATCTCCTGGGCAATATTCTCAATATCCAGGGAGATAACACCTGAAGGTTTTATTATAAAGTCAACGGCACCGAATTCAAGCGCTTTTAACGTATGCTCTCCTTTATATTCCACATAACCTGTTATAATAATTACCGGGGTCGGACATTCACTCATGATATACCCTAAACAGGTTATCCCGTCCATCTTGGGAAGCTCTATATCAAGAGTAACAACATCGGGTTTTAACTGTTCTACAAGCTTAAAGGCCTGATCCCCGTCCCTGGCTGTGCCTACTACTTCTATTTTATCATCTGAATTTAATATATTGGATATACGCTTCCGCATCAACGCAGAATCATCTACAACCAAGACGCGTATAATACCGCTCATATTACCGCCTTTTTAATCATAATTTATATATAAAAATCAACCTATTATTCTTTTAACTTCTTCCAAAACGCCTTCTTCCTTAAAAGGCTTTATGATAAAGCCTTTTGCTCCGGCCTGCACTGCTTCGATTATAAGGGCTTGCTGGCCCATTGCCGATACCATAAGAACATTAGTGCCGGGGAATTTAGCTATGATATCCCTGGTGGCATCAATACCGCTCTTGCCTGCCATGACTATATCCATTGTTATAAGATCGGGCTTAAGCTGTTCGCGTTTGGTAAGCGCCTCTTCGCCTGTCTCAGCTTCCCCTACCACCTCATAACCGTTCTTTATAAGGATATCGCGAAGCTTCATCCTCATAAAAGCAGCATCATCCACTATCAGTATTTTTTTTGCCATATCAGCCTCCTATAATTTCCATTCCCTTACTTTGCCGTCTACCATTTTTACTTCAACCTTACCTGTTTTTACATAAAGCAGGACGGTCCGGCCCGAGTGGCCGCCTGTATCTTCCGCTTTTAACTCTATCCCCCTCGCGGCAAGTTCGCCTTTCGCCGATTCTATATTTCTTTCCCCTATATTTAAGATAGTTTCTTTATAAAAAAGGTTGGGGAACATATTAGCCCCCCCGAAAATACCCGCTTTAATATTCTTGCTTTTACTCCCCCAGCTTTCCATTTTTTTCAGCATAACTTCTACAGCCGTATCTGCATACTTCCCCTTTTTAGATACCACCTTCTCGGAAATTTTCGCCTTCCTGCTTGTCGGGAGCATCACATGAGCCGCGCCGCCTATTTTAGACGTTCTGTCATAGAACACAACTGCCAGACATGACCCCAGCCCCGGGCATATTAAAACTTCCGAATTCCTCGCAACCCTGTACTGCGATATTCCCAATCTTATATTATGCGTTATTTTATTTTCAGCAATGGCATCATTTTCAAACATAATAATTACTTATTAACTATGCGGTTTACAGATGCCGCCACAT
>JBDRKI010000085.1:0-4767 GCA_043814095.1 Armatimonadota bacterium
TGTATATTCCACGCATAACCGAATGCTCATTCCACGCATAACCGAATGGTGATTCCATGAATAACCGAATGCCCGGCATGCTGGATTCTCTATCCGGGTGTATAATCACCTCCAAATAAACAGGAGGTGGATAAAATGCCAGGGACAAGGTTAACAATGAGAAAAATCAGAGAAGTTTTGCGTTTAAGGTTCGATTTTAAACAAAGCTACGAGAAAATCGCTAATTCCTGCGTAATTTCGTCTTCAACTGCCGCTGAAATTGTCTTCAGGTTCAAAAGAAGCGGTCTTCCGTGGCCTTTACCGGAAGAAATGAACGATGACGGGCTGGAGAAAAAGCTGTACCCTCCGAAGCCGAAGGCGGTAAATCGTCCGGTTCCCGACTGGGCGGAAATACACAGAGAACTTAAGGGTAAATATGTAACTCTTATGCTGTTGTGGCAGGAATATTCAAATAATAACCCCTTATGTTTCGGCTACAGCTGGTTCTGTCATGCTTATGAAAAATGGCGTAAAAAAACAGATATTACCATGCGCCAGCATCATCGGTTTGGCGAAAAATGTTTTGTGGATTATGCAGGCGGCACGGTTCCTATTGTAAACGGCTCAACGGGCGAAATACAGAAGGCGCAGATATTTGTAGGAGTTCTGGGGGCAAGCAATTATACTTATGCGGAAGCCGCTATGTCGCAGGATATTTCGTCTTGGATAGGATCCCATATAAGGATGTTTAATTATTTCGGCGGCGTTTCTGAAATTATAGTGCCGGACAATCTTAAAAGCGGCGTCAAAAAAGCATGTTATTACGAGCCTGATATCAATCCTACATACTTAAAGCTTGCGGAACATTACGGTTTTGCCGTTCTTCCGGCAAGAGCCGGTACGCCAAAAGACAAAGCAAAAGCAGAAAACGGAGTTTTAATAGTCGGAAGGTGGATACTTGCCGTGCTGAGAAAGCGCAAATTTTATTCACTTACAGATTTAAATAAGGCGGTAAGAGAGCTTCTTGATAACGTAAATAACCGTAAATTCCAGAAACTGCCGTACAGCCGCAAACAGCTTTTTGAAGAAAAAGAAAAATCCGCTTTAAAAGAACTCCCGTCGGCTTGCTTCGAATTCGGAACATGGAAAACCGCAAAAGTATTCATTGATTATCATGTTGAAGTCGAAGGCCATTATTACAGTGTCCCGTACAAATATGTCAAAGAAAAAGTGGATATTCGAATAACTTCCTTGATAATCGAGATTTTTCATAAGGGTATCCGTGTGGCTGGCCACAAAAGGAGCTTTGTTAAAGGCGGATCGACTACTCTTGCCGAGCATATGCCTTCCCATCACCGCGAAAAAGCCGAATGGACTCCCGAGAGAATAAAAAGATGGGGCTCTTCCATCGGTGAATTTGCGGAAAAAATGGCGGACAGGATAATGTCTCAAAGACAACATCCTGAACTGGGTTTTAAGTCATGTTTCGGCTTGTTTCGCCTCGCAAAGACTTACGGCAGTCTGAGGTTTGAATCCGCCTGCAGAAGAGCATGGATATTAAGGGCGTATTCATATAAAAGCGTTAAATCAATTCTGAAAACAGGGCTTGATAAACAGGCATTACCCGCGAATTTGCTTTCCCTGCCCCGCAAGAGTTCCGGATATCACGAAAATGTGCGAGGAGCCGATTATTATTCAAAAACAGAAACGGAGGCTGCATTATGATGCTGAATCAAACTATAGAAAAATTATATGATATGCGCCTTAAAGGCATGGCTTTAAGTCTGGAGGAACAGATAAAAGATCCCAACGTATCAGAATTATCATTCGAAGAGAGACTGGGGTTTCTGGTTGACCGTCAATGGTACTGGCGCGAAGAAAACCGCCTCAAACATAAGTTAAAGAGCGCAAAATTAAAACTTTCAGCAGCCGTTGAGAATATTGATTATAGGGTTTCCCGAGGTCTTGATAAAGCGATTATGCAGGAGCTTGCTTCCTGCCGATGGATTCCTGCGGGCAGAAACCTGATTATTACCGGCCCTACGGGCGTAGGCAAGACTTACCTTGCCTGCGCGCTCGGGGAAAAGGCCTGCAGGGAAGGTTTTAGTACATTATACAAAAGAACACAGAGATTAGTTCATGAACTTGCATTGGCAAGAGCAGACGGCAGCTATTTGAAATTACTAACCCAAATTTCAAAGATGGAACTTTTAATACTGGATGACTGGGCCCTATCCCCGCTGGACGGGCAGGCCCAGCAGGATGTACTGGAGGTGATAGACGACCGCGCCGACCATCGGTCCACTCTAGTGACCAGTCAGCTACCGGTTGAAAAATGGTATGACATGATGGGAGATCCGAGCACGGCTGACGCCTTGTTAGACCGCATACTCGGAAAATCTACAAAAATCAATTTGAAAGGAGTTTCCCTGAGAAAAGAAGGAAAGAGTAAAAACAGGAAAGAATAATTCCTTTGGCCCGGGTTATCCGGTATGCCGATAAAATGAATGCCCCGACACCATAAAAAAACGGCATTCGGTTATCCGTGGAATCGGCATTCGGTTATCTCTGGAATTGACATTCGGATTCCTCTGGAATCATCATTCGATTAGCGTGGAATATGCATTGGTATGCGCATAATTTTCTTTAATAAAACTGCGCGTTCTTCTAACAAGATAAAGACGCATTAAATCGCGCCAATCTTCGGGGTATTCGCTTTTTTCGAAAGCCAGCAAGGAATGCATTGAACACTGATGTTTTTTTATAAACTCTAATTCACCAATTTCTTTTAATAATCTTTCCGGTCTTACTCCGATATTTTTATCTTCAGGTATAAATAATCTTAATTGATTTGCAAGATCTAAATACGTTTTATTATATGGTGTTGCGGTCAATAAAATTGCTTTGCACTCGTTCTGGTTTATATATTCGTATATAGAACGATAGCGCTTCCCCTCCCGATTTCTAAGATTATGACTCTCGTCTATCAAAACAAGCCTAAATCTCCTAAGCGCAGGCAAATTATTGATCGCCTGACTTATTGATATAATTCTAGCGCGCATTCTGTATTTATCTTTATAATCTTGCCACATAGGAACTAAATTTTTAGGGCAAAGTATCAATGTTTCCATATCAAAATCATCTTCAAAAATTCTTGCGAGAGCGCTTGCCATAAGCGTCTTGCCCAACCCCACTACATCCCCTATAATCACCCCGCCTCTTTTATGAAGATGATGAGCGGCTATTTGAACCGCTTTTACCTGAAAATCAAGTAATTTTTTACCAAAATCCTTCGGTATCTTAAATTCGGTTTGGCCGGCACGCGCTTCTTGAGACAAATGATAAGCAATTTTCAGATAAATATGATATGGCGGAATTTCCTTTTCTGTCGCCCAGCTGTTATCAATAATTTCAGCCAATTCGTCTGAAATATCAATGCAACACCTGTCTTCCCACCGGTCTTCAAACCATTTAGACAGCTTAAGCGCCGAATCACAATCAAGAACATCTATGTTTAACTCGCCTTGATAAGAAAGACCGGATAGGGTTAAATTACTGCTTCCCAGATAGCCGATTATCGGGCTAATTGTGTCATTTCTATAAAGTAAATATAATTTTGCATGCAAAGAATGCTTTATAAATAATTTAACGATGACTTTTTTGGTTTTTAATTGCTTTGACAATTTTCTCAGACCAATTTCGTCTTCATTTGTTGGAAAACCAAGAATAAGTTGTTTTTTAAATTCCTCGGCCAATTTTTTTTTCAGTTTAATTATTGTGGCGTTGTCAATTATTGCTTCTTGGCGCGTTAAACTATAAAAACTTCTAAGTTCTTCCTGAGGACCCTGGGGCATACCTATTAGTAATCTACAACAGTTGTCCTCGCCGCCTTCCCATTTTTCAATAAAACTATCCAGCTGTTTCCAGCCTCGTAAATTGAAATATCCGACGCAAAAATCCGACTTAAAAGAAACTTCGAGCGTATCCTGTAACGCCTTTAGTAAAGGGTTTTCTATGTTGTCAAAAATTCTCGGCATACTGCAATACCTCTGGTTTCTTTTATTTTGTTGTTTTTAGCGTTTTTAAAAACTTTATATATTCTCTTGGGAATTCATAATTTTCGGCATTTTTAATTATTAAGTTCATATAATATTGCGTGGGTGGTTGATAAGTTAATAACTCTTTATTTTTAGCAACTTTATAGGTTAGGACTCCCTGAATCAGCGTTCCATCAAATTTTTCTATCTTAACATAAATTTCATCATAACAATTAGGAAAACCTTCTTTTCTTCTAATAATTTCGATATCTTTATCATCAATCTGCATCAACAAGCCATATACAGTGTCTTCTTGCGAATCTATTATATTAGCAGCACCTGCATCCCTAGTCGAAGAATAATAATTAAATGAAAGTTTATAATTGCTTAACTTAACGGGGGATATTTCTAAAAATCTTAAATGCGGTAGTTGCTTTTCATCGCACCACTTATCTAAATCTTCTTTATCCATATTAGAACCATAAGCGAAGTAATATTTGGTCATATTATTAAATCCTATTTATCTTTTCAAAATCCGCATAAGTATCAATATTATACCAAATTTTTATTAAAAATCAACATTTTTGGGCTTGCTTTTTCCTGCAGAAAAATGGCCGAGCCGAAGTAAAAGCACATTAATCTGCCCGGGGTACCCACGAAGTGGGTCGGGAAGGTTTGGCGGCGGGGGTAAAAATATAATATCTTTTACGAAGGCGAGGACACTGACACTGCCCCCATAAGACGGCAAACT
>JBDRKI010000086.1:0-14703 GCA_043814095.1 Armatimonadota bacterium
TAAGACGGGTAATGTAAGGTTGAATTCCCATAAGACAGAAGCAATATTCACAGAATTAGGCGAGCTGGGTATTGTACCTAAAGGAGGCAGTTTCGCTCTTGAAGTAAGGGATACTAAAGAAGGGCTCAAATTCTACATTAACAATACCCCTCTTACCAGAGAACAGACCGATACTGTCTTAAAATTAATAACAATGCACGGTTTAAAGCCTAAGAATATAGATATAGCCGTAAGAAGCGGATTAGCCCTTCTTACTTCAGACGGTAAAGTAGTAAAAGTAATGCACCTGAAAGCTCCTACAGATACCGCTATTCCGGAATCTGTAAGAACGCATACTAAAACCAAAGCAAAAGCAAACCCTGATAATGTTATTGACTTTAATAAATACAAAGAAGCAAAGAAGAAGAAAACTGAGAAGAAAAAGAAAGATAAAAGCGGCAAGCCGCCTTCCGCACCTACTGCTACAGGCACTGATAAACCGGCTCCGCATAAAGTGCCTGAAAGAAAAATGCCCGCTGCCGCTAAAGAAGCGCTTGCCGCGGCTAAGAAGTGCGCAAAATCTACTCTTGATACTTTTAAAAAAGGTTTGGGTAATATTATACCTCAACCCCAAGCTGCGGCTGAAGGGCCGGCAGGTGTAAGCCCGCAGGGTATGAGAGTCCCTGTTGTTCCTCCTATTATGCAGAATAATGCAAGCCACCCGGGAGGCATAAACCCAAGGCATACACAGACTACAGGCTTGGGAGAAATTGATACTAAATATATGCCTTCATATATAGCAACCGAACCGGTAACAGCCAAGAGTGTATTAAATAAAACACCTACTATCAATAATCTTAATGAGCTAAAAGCAGAAGTAGATAAAACTTACAGCAGATATAAACTTCTTGTAAGCCATGCGGGTGAAGATTATTTCAATGTTGATTCTTTTAAAGGATATCTGCAGGGCTGTAACGCGCTTGATAGATTAATAACCGATATTCTATGGCAGGCAGAGAAAATCCCGGGCAGTGAAAAACTTATAGACCGGCTTGTTACTATCAGAGCAAATATGATTATTCTCTGCTATACGCCCCTTTTAAGAAAAGCCGACAACTTATCAATGTTAGACATGCTAGATTTTAAAAACGCCTTTAAAAGAAATACTGCCAGCACAACACAAGAAGAGGTATATCTGGCTCTGAATGATCCTGAAAAATTAGAGATAGATCTGTTTATGCCCAGGCTTGAAAGAGCTTCAAACCTTTTAGATCAATTTAAAAACTTAAACGATCTTAGTTTTGAAGAATTAAAAGAATATATTGAAGCGTGTGAAGTAGCCTGGAATACTGCCGACAAACTTCTTAATCTGAAGAATCTAAAGCCTGCGGATATAGAATTGCTTAAAGCAGAAGCCGATAAAGCCGTTGAAAATTATAAAGAAGCACTTAAGATAACACTTGAACATGACGGGTTAAACTTAGGCGAAAAATTCTTAATACTCGCCGAGTTTATAAAGAATACGCATGAAGAAGTCTGGAACCTTAAAGAACTGCAAAATGCAGCCATTCAGATTCTTGATGCTCTAGTAAAGAAACGCCAAGATGAAAGTAGATCCATTGAATCTTATACCAGATTAAAGATAAGGGTTAAAGATATATTTAACTCCGACACAAATGAAGCGATATCAGTAGCAATTATAAATACGCTAAGAAATTATCTTACCAAAAAACTAACAGAGAAAAGTGATAGAAGAACTTACCTGCAAATAGGGCCCTTCTTACAAGAATTCTCTGAAACAGAAAAACGAGGAAACAATATTCCAAAGTCTCCTTCTAAAGATAATATTCCAAAACCGCCCTCTGCGGGAAATGCTTCTAAAAATACAAATTTGTGGAAAGCAACAAACGAATTCGCTAAAAAGGTAGCAGACGGCTTAAAGAATCTGCTGGGAACAGAAGCTGTCACTCCCGAAGGCATAAAAATGCCTGCAGGTATACCTGAAAAACCCGTATCAATGCGGATGGACGGCAGAGCACTCGGGGCTAATCCTGTAGTAGCTGTATTCAGAAAAGACTTATTACATGTATATTCCTTAAGCTCCAGGGAAAACTTCGGATATTCTGATGCATTAGAATACGTAACCGGCTGCAGCCGGATTTATAAAGAATTAAGTACGGCTATAGATAATGCGGGAACAGATACTTCTACAAGGTCAACCTTAGCAGACCTTAAAAAAGAACTGGTGAATACTATATATCCCGACCTTATAAACTGCTTTGAAAAATTACCTAACCACGACCAGTCCCCGTTCCTGCTTGAGATTATTAATAACTGCCCTGATGAAATATTTAAAAAACACCTGAATCTTTTAATAACAAAAACTTCTACGCTGGGTGCTGTAGAAAGAGAAAATTTTGACATCAAAAACGCGATAAAATACCTCAGGGTATGCAATACCATATATAAGAAAGCTTCCGCTTTTATAGAAGCAGAACAGGATTCTCCCAGTAGAACAAGCTTAAAACTTGCCCTTGCAGATTTAGATAAAGTCTATACCGATGTTATAAACTGTATTGTAAAATTAGGTAAGAACCAGCAGGCTAGATTTTTATTAAAATTTTTATCAGACTGCCCTGATGAAATTTTCAAAAAACAGTTAAACACCCTTACCTTCCTTGCAAGAATAACTATAACCGATAGAATAAGCTCTTTAAATTTTTATAAAGAAAAGACAGTTTTAAGCGAAGCAGACTTCCAGCTTTATCTTGAAGAATGCAACCGCAGATTTGATGAGCTTACACGCTTAATAGAAATATTTGAAGGAAAATCAGAAGACAAAAATTACTTACTTGATAGAATAAGATTAATCTATAATGCAATTGATGCCGAATTTGTATTAAAAAATGAACAGGAAAAAATAGTTAAAGAATATTACACGGATTTACTGAAAAAGGCGGATGCACTTGCTGATTCACAACAAAAAACAAAACTTATTAATCTTATACATAATTCCCTGCCTTCTAATGTAAAAAAACACTATGAAATAACCACTCATATATCACTGACACGGACCGGGAGCTTAACACCAGAGCAGACAGATATACTGAATATAATAAGGCATGATATGAGATCTCCTTTAGCTTCTCTGGATGCAGCCCTGCATTTATTAATAAGCGGTTATCCTAAATATGAGTCTGTTTTAGGATACATCCGCAGTGAATTCGACAAAATCTCAGAAAATTTTGCTAATATTTTCAGCCCGTATAATCCCGAGTTTAAAGATTCTAATTTTGAAGAAGTTCTGGACAAGAAATTTGAAGAGCTTACAAAGCATGTAACTGCTTTAGAAAGCGTGGTTAATGCAATTAACTTCAGCCAGTGGGGCAAACTTTCAGAAAAGGAAATAGATCTTATAAATACTGTAAAAAGAACATTACAGGATACAAAAGATACTTTTGAAAAGAGAACAGACTATCTTAACTTAACTACCGAATACATTCAGTCAAATATAAGTAAGGTCAACCTCAAAAGCCTGGTAGAAAAAATCTGGGAAGAATTCTGCTGGGAAAAGCCGAACGGTAAACCCGTTAATTTAAAAACAAACATATATGAAACCCTTCAAATACCCGGAAACCAGCTCTCCTTCATAGTCGTATTAAGAAACATATTCCAGGATATCATGGATGAATTTAAACAGAATAAGTCCGGCTACTATGAAATAATTGTCGGCGCTCATAAAGACGGCACTTCCGGCAAATTCATATTAACCGTAGAAGACAACGGACCCGGCATACCCGAAAACAGAAGAGAGAGTGTATTTGAAGGCGACTCCAGTAAAGGTGAAGGAAGAGGGTTCGGTCTTAAGAGAGTAAAGCGGCTCGTACATGACAACGGCGGTCGCATCTGGGCGGCAGAAAGAACATCCGAAGACGGGGAATCGGTACCCGGCAACAAATTTATAATGGTATTTGATAAGGGTAAAGCTCCGGACAGAACTCCCGACCCCGGCAGAAGAAACCTCAACGGTATAAACGGGCAGGATCCCGGAATAGTACGTGATCCCCTATTTGACGGCGCAAGAACCCCGGTGCCGGCAGACACCTTAAATGAAACTAAAGCGCCTGCCGCAATTGATAAAGAAGCAGGCACGGAAGCACTCCATTTTATAAGACATGACTTTAACTCTCCGATTAACTCAATACGCGCCTTCCTTGATATGGCTCAACTCATAAATTCCGGACTGCGTGATAATCCTGATTTTAAAACTGCTCTGGAAAAAGTTGATTATTTGGAAAAAGAATTTGATAATTACTTCCCGCACCCCGGCAGTATTAACAATTTTTCATCCTTCTTAGACTCGCTGGAGGGAAAATTTAGAAAATTAAGCTCTTCCATTAATGAGATTGACAGACTGTTAAATACATTTGAAATTTATAGATCTTTAACCCCTGAAAAAATCAAAATCCTGCTAAATGACTATTATCATCCGGAAAAGGGCAGAAAATTTACTCCGGAAGAAGAGTTAGAAGCCGCTTTCGCCGCGGTTAAAAGCAATATAAATAGCGCAAAAAGAAATTTTGAAGCGGAATTAACTGATATTATTGATTTAACGCCCGCAAACATAATGAAAAACTCCAAACAGTTCAACCTTACCGAACTTGTGCAAAACACAGTCAACCGCACAGGCGGCAGAAGGATAAAATTTGAGACCCAAAACAACTATCCTGTTGTTGCGAACGAAGAAAAAATCGGTTTTGTTGTTGCGGAATTAATTAATAACGCTTTGAGGATTTTTAATCAGGAAGGAAAAGGAGACAGAGTAGAAATCCTCATAGAAACCGGAAAAGAAGCAAATACAATACAGATTTTTGTATCAGACAACGGCCCGGGCGTCCCTGATAATATGAAGCGGCGGATCTTCGATGAAGGAGAAACCACCACCCAAAAATCAGGCGGCACTGGCGGCGGTTTATATGTAGCAAATAAAATCATAGCGGCGCATAAAGGAACAATTGAAGCTACGGACACCCCCGGCGGAGGCACTACTTTTGTAATTGAGCTTCCTTGTGGAGGAGAAATACCTCAACCCGAGATGAGCCTGACGGAAAGCTGGATAGATAAGGCAACCCGCTACTGCGAGAACGGTCATATAACAGAAGGCATTAAAGATGCTTTTGTTATGCTGTTACAGGAATACTACGGAAAACAGGACCTAAGCCATGCCCAGCTTAAAGCATACCTCCATTTCTGCGATATTATAAATGAAAACCTAAGCAAGCTGGATTCCATTACAAGAGCAGAGTTTAAAACATTCCTGTCCGGTGAAGAAACTGGACATATAAATCCTTACCTTGATATTATACATAATATTACCAACCCCAACCCCAGGTTTGAAGTGCGCCAGAGAGTGAATTTCCTTATTGAATTTATTGAAACCTGTCCTGAAGAAATATTTGAAGCGCATCATGCAAAGCTTGCATACCTTGTAAACAATCTGGTTACAAACGCAGTTAAAGGAGGTCTTGATTATTTCAAAGATAATACTTCAGACCTTCAGGGACTGCTTTATTATTTCTCGGAATGCCAGGAAAAATTCCATGAAGTATCAAGATTAATAACTCTATCAGAAAAAAGACACCAGATTGATCCCGGGAACAGGCTTCCCGAGCTGCGTAAAGATCTAGTAGATATATATTATAAGGATACTCTTGATAAGGCTGAGAGTCTTCCCGAAAAAGACAGAAGAGAATTCCTTGAACAGGCCATGGGCAGACTGCCCGATATGGCAAAAGAAAATAAAGATATCGCTAAGCGCCTGACAGGCCATAGAGATGTTATAACTGCCACAAGCCCTGAAGGAAGAATACTGGCAGAAATAAGGCATAATTACAGGGCTCCTCTTAATTCATTAAAAGGGCGCTTAAGACATATAATCGAGAGCACACAATCTGCAGATCTTCAGGAAAAACTTGAGCCCCTGCTTAATGCGGCAGACAATCTCTATAATGATTTTGACCATACATTCAGAGCCGGCAACCCCTTATTCACAACTTCAGGATTTAAAGATACCCTTGACCGGCAGTGCGGGAGAATGCTGGGATTACTCAATACCATTGAAATAGGATTAAAGGAAATAAATTTCTCGGTTATACCCGCAGAGAATAAAGATCTGCGCTCAAATGTAGATGAATTACTAAAGACCCCTGCTAGTATAAGAAGAGAGTTTGATAAAAGGAATAAACTGCTTGATCTAAACCCCGGTTTTGTAGAAAGAAACAGGGTTAAAGTAGGTCTTAGCACTATAGTTGAGAAAGCTGCAACTGACTTTACACATATATATATAAACAATAAACGGGTTAAATTAATCATAGACATACCCGAAGGCCTTAATGTTTATGCACATCCGTTCTCACTTGTATCTGTATTCAGGAATCTTCTGGAAAACTCTAAAAATGCTCTTGAGACAGTTAAACAAGATGAGTATGTAATATCCATTAAAGCCCGGGAAGATGCAAATACCGGCAATATTATGGTTTCTTCGTCCGATAACGGACCCGGCGTACACGCAAAAAGAAAAAAGGCAATATTCACGGGAGACAGCACAACAAAAGGCGGCACCGGATTCGGGCTACCCAAAATAATGGAGCTTGTTACCGCAAACGGCGGTACAATCAAAGAAAACGGAAAGTTCGGGAAAGGCGCTGAATTTAATATTGAACTGCTTTCCAAATCCCCTACAGAAGCTTTTGAATCTAAAAGAGTATCTGTAACCAAAGCCCTTAAAGAACTTGCTGTCATAACACATGATTATAAGCCGAGAGTTAATGCCCTGCTTATGGCAGTCCGTAACATTAATACTGATTATCCGGAACTCCTTGCCAAAAACCCTGAATTAAATAATATATTTACGGAACTTCTTGAAACAGCCGAAAAATTAAACCAGGCTGTAAACAGACTCCATGAAAAATACAGCAAGAAGTTTAAAGCTGCTTGTGATTATGATTCCAGAACAGTATCTCTTGCTGAATTAACTGCCTTTAAAACAGAACTGAATGCCTTTAAAAAAGACGCAAGAAAAATAAAAGAGCTTAATGCTGAATTTAACAGAGTTCTATCTTTTGAAATAATAGAGCAAGAGCCTACTGGCCGGCTGCAGACTGATCTTATTCTTATGCAGGAAGCCGTCAAAGAATTTACAGAGACAAATCTCTTTAACTTAACGCCTGAATATATAAGCTCAAATAAAACCAGGATTAACCTTCAGAAATTCTTTGAAGCATTAATGTTCAGAACAGCCAAAGGGCGGAAAATATCGCGCCAAACAAAAGACGGTATAATCACCCTGCAGGCAGAACTTGATCCCGTAAGAGGAAACAGGCCATCTACACTTACCGTAAGCCTGCCACAGAACTCCTTCTTATACGGTAATAACCACTCCTTATTAGTTATATTCGATAACCTTATAGCAAACTCTCAGAATATGATAAGTCTTGCAGACAGAGCCGCCTATAATATTAATATAGCTATAACACCTGACCGCAAAACCAATAAAACCATATTTAACTACTCGGATAACGGATTAGGCATTGAAGCAGATAAAAAACAGAAGGTGTTTAACGGATATAGCTCAAGAGAAGACGGCACGGGATCAGGCCTCCAGAAAGTAGCAGAACAGACAGAAGCACACGGCGGCAAGATATATGAAAACGGAGACTACGGCGAAGGTGCAAAATTTGTACTGACAATCCCGACAATGCCTCCTGAAGCATATCCTTTCGGCAAGGCTAAGGCTGAAAACACAAAGGCAAAGCCCGGAAGAGCTCCTTTTGAGAAAACAGAACTTCAGAAGGGTACTGTCGGTTCCGACCTGACACAGGCAAGAGCAAAAGCAAATAAACCCAGAGAATACAGATCCCATACCGGCATGCCTGTAAAAAGCGCAGACGGCACAATAACTACGCCTCATAGCAGTAAAAACATACACATATTAAGAAAACTTAAGGAAAAGGTAATATTAGCAATCCTTAATAAGAAATCAGCTGTTGAACAGACTCTTAAAGAACACAAAATAAAGGTAAAAGCAAATGAATTCTACGATGCAGAAACAAAAGAATACCGTTTATACCATTTGGTTGATCATATAATAAACAGCGGGTACAACGGGCCTGAGAATGCAATGCTATTCTGTGTTAAATTAATAGGGCTCTACAGGAAGAAACAGGGTGAGCTTTTCACTAGATCAGAAATAGCCTTGCTGGAAGCAGGTGCTGTAAGGGCCGCGGTACACGATGTGCTCCAGGAAAAACAGCCTAACCTGCATGATACTTATGGCAGTAATTCTATACTTGCCAAATACATTCTGGAATTAAAAGAAGATTTCCTTATGGATTTCTTCTGGAATAACCAAAAATTCGGAGTAAACAAAGATGAACTACTAGATGCAATATACTATAGATTACGCTGGTTTAGCCGCCAGACCGCTGAAGATTTCAAGCTGGCATTCGAAAATAAAAGACCTGAACTTACACTTGAACAGAAAAAAGCACAGCTTCTTGTATGTAACGGATTCTTTACAGAAGTTACAAAAGTAGGGAGTAATGCTACCGACGATCAAAAGCTTAAAGGGAACTTAAGATTCGTAAAAAGTACCTTGTTGCACAATTATTATGATTTTATCCTGCTTGATTTTGAAGGAATTCGAGATTCAGATAAAAGTAGAGCGCTTGTTGAATACTTCCATAATAATATACCTGCCGAAGTAAAAAGACACTACGAGATACAGACTGACCATCCGAATTATGAAAAGCTGCAGGAGATAAGGCATGGGCTTAGGAGTCATATTGCAAGTCTTAAAATGAACTTAACTTCTTTAGCAAGGCGCACAAAAGACAGTCCCGAAATTAAAGAAAAAGCACTCTCTATAGTTGATAAAGCCGACGCCTTAGAAGCATATGAAACCGGTTTCAGTGATGATAACTACACTGGAGAAAACTTAAATGAACCTCAATTCAGTAATTTAATAAAAGCTCAACTAAGATTACTGACTACGCATACTCTTGAAATAAATGCTTTAATGCTGGAGGCAATGCCTGAAAAAATATTTAATCTGCCTGCCCAAATAATAGAAAAAATACTGGAATACGCAGACGAAAAAACTGCAGAGAGAATAAAAAGCAGACTGCCTGAGAATATTACTGAATACCTCAATACGGAAAAAGATATGCCTTTCAAGGCCGTTAAATCTACTTTTATTTTATTTAAAGAAACCGTTCTTGATAATAACACCAATGTGGGATTCAGTATATTAGGAAACAAGGACTGCAGAAAGGTATTATCTCCTCAAGACTTCTCCTTTATAATCGAAAACATTATCCAGAACTCCATAAGCGCGTTTAACAGGCAGATTGCAGAAGATCCTGAGAGATACAAAGATAAACAGTATGAAGTTACCGTACAGTTTGCAGGCGCAAAAGAAGGTGAAGATGGTCCTGTAAATATAACATTAAGCGATAACGGCCCCGGCATACCTCCTGCTCTGCCTTCTGCAGATGGCAATATACCGAAAGTTAATAAAGAAACCATCTGGTATGCAGGCGTAACAGAAGGCGGGAAAGGATACGGCCTTAGCCTTGTAAAGGAAAAAGTGGAAAAAGCAGGCGGCAGAATCTATGAAAACGGCAAATACGGAGAAGGCGTGCAGTTCTGTATAGAACTCCCCGGCAAAGAATCTAAACCGGCTGAGGTTAAACCCGAAGTTAAAATAACAGAGAAAGCCCCCGGAGATGGATTAATAAAAGGAACCGAGATAAATCTACAGCAGAGCGGCAGAAGTAAGGTACCGGGCAGCCCTGCGGAAACAAAAATAGGGCTTACAGAGACGCCAATTTCCTCATCGGAATTCGGCGGCAAAGCACCCGGCGCGGCCGGTATGTCTACAAGAAAGCCCGGCATGCATAACGGGGTAAATATAGGGATACCCATTTCCAAGCTTAACGTATTTCACGGGATCTTAAGAAAAATAACCAAAGGATTGGAAAAACCAACCGTCAGAGTAGATAATTTTGAAATATTTTTCTACACACTTGCTAAAGAGAATGCAGAAGTAGCGGTAGAGATCTTAGAAAGATTGCTGGAAATAAATAATGAACAGGGATGGAATTTAAATAACCTTATTGATATATATAACCAAATAGCGCGTCTTGCGTCCGTAAGATTCCCTGAAGGAAGAGAAGCGCTTAAATCCTTATTTAACTGCGGTAATATAGAAAGAATAAAAGAAAATATTGCTAAAGTTTCTAGAGAAGAAGAATATAACCCAATACTTAAAAAAGATAAAATATTAACCGCTAAAAACGGTAGAACCCCGGATATGGAAGTTGAACAAAGCCCCTTTGTAAATTCCATACTTAGTTCGCCCATTTTGAGCGGCTTAGACAAAGATACCATGGGGCAATTAGATGTCTTTGCCCGCAGGACATCGAATCTGGCAAAACATCTTGCGACAAAACACAACCACCCGGATCCTAAGCTCCTTACTTTCAATATAGAAAAAGGATTAAATATAAATAAAAAGTTTAAAAAAGTTTTAAATATTGAAGAATTAGATGCTCTGGAAAAGACAGCCACGGTATTTAACAGAAAATTCTATAAAGCTAAAACAAGTATGATCTTAACTAAATTAGAGCTGGACAGCATGCCTGTAAAGGATGCGCATAATATGATTGTGACCTTCCTTGTCGCGGCATTTAATTATACTTTTTCTTCCCATTACAAAGTGGAAAACTTCATTGCTGAACTGCGCGAGCTCCAGGAAATATACTTAGAAAACACAAAACAGTTCCAGAAGACCCTTACCCCTGAAGAAAATAAGATAAACAGTATAATCCTGGGAGTTACCCGCCAAGACCAGCGCCTGGCAATAATAAAAGAGATAAAAAAGCTTCCTTCTAAATTAATAAATGATCTTATTGATAATAACTGCATAATTGTATTTGCGGAAGATGACACACTCTCAGAACCTGTTTTAAATATGTATCTGGACAGAGAATCCGGACATCCCGAAAGTAAAAAATTAGTAATACTGGGACGGGATTCCAGAATGGATCTTACCTCGGCAATTTTCAGGGAAACATCCTACCGCATACTGCATTCAAAAGGATTAGGATTCTTAAAAGAAGAGATTGAAAATATACAGACTGTTGCGGAAAAAGAATTCGGCCTTAAAGGAGAAGATTTTGAAGAATTCTTTGCCTCATCTTTCGGAGCTTTTTTAACAAATACTTATAAGACATATTTTTATACGGAAGTACTGTTGAAGGATCTGTTTAAATGTCCGCTTATTAAAGGCAGGGGTATTAAAAAAGACTCTGCCAATAAACCCCTTGAAGAAATAATCAGGCTCTTAACTGAAATATATGAAAAATCAGGCGGAAAAGACATACCTTACGGAGAACAGCTTAATATAAAAGAAGTTCACACGGTTAAGCAGGAGCCGGCAAAAGACCACGGTAAAAGATGGATGGGCGGAAAACCGGATAAAGAAATAACCCCTAATCCGGAATTTGAACGCCCGGGCCTTATGCCGGAAACACCTCCGGATGCCGAAATAAGCGAATACAACAAGAAGCTTCTGCTGGCTTTATGGGAAACGGAAGGTAATAGAGTAGAGGCGGCAAAAACTTTAAATGCAGCCCCAAAAACCATCGGAACGCATGCCAATAATTTCATAGAAAGCGCAACGGCCAGACAGCTGGAAGCATGCGCGCTTCAATTAAGCAAAGAATCCGGAAAACATATTACGGCAACCCAGCTTCTTAAGTACTGCGGTTATCAAAAATTCAACCGCTTGCTAACAACGCTCGGAAAAAATCATGAATCAATTAATCCGGAGTTTATCCAGACCACTCTCGGAATTCAAGGATTAAGTCCGAGCAAATGCAGGCTTTACATATTAAAATTAAAAGACACAGGGGCTGACTTTGAGAAAGAATTCAATCTTTCAGAACAGCAGATTAACTCAATCCTTGTTATTTTATCTAAATGTACCAAAGTAGACAGGGGCACTTTTTATATTCCGAAAACAACAGAAATTGAAAACGAAGCAAAGACAGAAGGAACATCCAAAGCAGAAACTGCAAAAAAAATTAAAGAAATAAAAGACACTGAATACCATAATACTCTGCAAGAGATAGGAAAAAATTACGAAAATTTATATGCGGCTTTAAGGTCAACTTTAAGTCAAAGACCGGAAACTATAATCGGACTTAGAAATTACATCCGAGAATTAAAACAAAAAGGCATTGATTTTAAAGCTCAATACAATTTAACTGCCAAAGAGGTCGAAGCAATATTACTCATACTAAAAAGTGCCCATCTAAGCAAACTAAAAGCACAGTATATGGCCGGCAAACAAAAATTCGCACCGAATCAACCCGGACTTACTTTCCCGCAGGAAGCACTGCCGGCAGAGCGAGCTACCGGTCCCCTGGCAGAAAAAGTTCAAGAGCCTAAATTAGAGTCTGCTATTGATACGATAATTACTATGGCAAAACAGCCGCCGGCAGAAACAAAAACAGCAAAACCCTCAGGTGCAGCTGGTGGTGAAAAATACACCATAGAACAAAAAGCAGCAGCAATGATACAGATACATAGACAAACCGGCAGATACAGTTCAACAGAAGCTGCAAAAATTTTGAAAAAAGAAAGCAAAGAAATAATAAATGAGAGCATTATCAGACAACCACTTAACAAATTTATAGAAGAAGCTTCTTTTGAAAAATTACAAGAATGTGCTATAAAAGTTTCTGAAATACTTGGAGAAACTGTAACGGACGGCGAACTTCTGCTTGCCTGTACCACTAAACATTTTAGAGCCGCATTAACTGACTTAGGAAACCATCTTGCTAAATTTGATAATAGAATAGAAGCATCGGACATACAAGACATCCTAAAAAAACACAACATCAGAGAAGAAGCTTTTAATGAGTATTTAATAAAATTAAGTAAAAGCAATGCAAATCTATCAAAAACGCATAAACTATCCCATGAACAGATAGATAATTTGGCTAAATTACTGACCCCCGATACAGATACTGTGCTCAGACTTCTTATTGAAGATCCCTATAAATTACAGCCGGAGTTTACAGCAGTACTTAGAGGAGTCTGTGGAGACAGAGCTGTAACCGGAGCCATAATTAAGTTAAGAAACCTAATAAAAACACATAGAGAAGTAGTTGAAAAACTCCTTGCAGATCCACTGGGGGTTGATAAAACTCAAAAACTGCTAAATACACTTGATCCTAAACAAATAGGAATAACAAAAGCTCCTGCAGAAGCCTCGCCTGAGCAAGTAGTTACATCAACTGTATCTACGGGTGATATCATACACGATAATCTGTCTATAACCGAAAGAGATATAGAAACTTTATATCACCATTGGATGAACCCGCATATAACTCAGGTTCCAAATTTAACAAATGTAAAAAATCGTTGTAGTCAATTAGCCAAAAACAAGCAACGGGAACTAATATACAGATTAAACGCACTGGCTAAAAAACGCGGAAAAAACAAAAAGATTGATATGCCTGCTCTTACATGGCTTCTTAGTCTTAATCGAAATATAACCTTAAAAGAAAAAGCCCCTCCTATTGAAGGATCTACATGGAGAAGCTACCCCAAGTCCGCACAGCCGGCTTCTGTGCCTTCGCCAAAACCAGAACCCGTATCTGCACCGGAGCAGATTGAAAAAGCGGCATCCGCAAAAGAAAGTATCATAGAAGAAAAATATACTATTGAACAAAAAATATCTGCTATGATTAAAGCACACAGGCAAACGAAAATTTACAGTCCCGTCAGGGCGGCTCAGATATTAGAAGAAGAACATGGAACTCAAATAAAATCAAATTCTGTCGGCCAGCATCTTAACAAATTCATAGAAAAACCAACTACTACAATTGAAATTTTAAATGCTTTAGCAAAAAAACTCGGTGTAAAAACCGAAGAGGTAATACTTGCCTGCTGTAAACAGCAGTTTAGAGTTTCATTAATTGAATTAGGCAAAGAATTAGCGGATAAAAATATCGGCCTCCCGGAAATAAGGAGCATCTTAAATTCGCATTCTATTAGAAAACTCCCGGATGAAGTTTTCTATAGATATATCTCAAAACTAAGAGACTGCGAAGCAGATCTTTCAAAAGATTACAATCTCAACCGTGAACAGATAACCTATTTAGCCGGTTTATTCGAAAAAGGTAATACCCCGGATAAACTTACAACTGGCGGGACAAGCGCACCCTTGCAGGCTTCCAAAGCAAAAGCCAATAAGACAAGAAAAAGAGGGGTATTCCCTGAACCAACACGCCCTGAAAAATTGAGTCATGAAAAAGCGGAATTCAGCCAGTGGGATGACGGCCTTACCGCTAAAGAACATCTGGTAATATACCTTCTGGAAAACAATAAAAACACTTTTCTTAAAAACCCCAAAAAGTATGTCGCGGATCTTATACACACCTACTGCCAGAAAAAAATCAAAGCTATTGATAAACTCATACAGCTTATCAAGAATAAAGAGCTTGTTATTCAGGGATTCAAAACCAGAGACATTAATATATTATTAACCGCGCTGGGCCAAGTTAGAGATGATATATCTAAAAAATCAGGGACAGCGACAGTAAAACAAGACACAGAACCCCAAAAAATAACGGAACCAACGCAAGCAGTACC
>JBDRKI010000087.1:0-4687 GCA_043814095.1 Armatimonadota bacterium
AATTTTCCCGTCATTGTCCTATTATAAGTTCACAACGACCATCTTTTAATTCAAATACCGATTTTTTTCTAAAAATATTAGACACAAGCCCTTCTTTTTGCTATAATTTCCTCGAAACGTAAAATCAAAGTTCCTATCCATATTTCGGCGGGCTTATGCCTGTTATAGAGTTATTGAAAGAAAATGCAGAAACGGAACGCAACCCGCCCCGACAGCGGATTACTCTGCGGATATTGATTACGGTTGGGATGCGTACTGCATAGATCCGGTCTGGAAAGACCCCGTCTGGAAATTTGTAGACATGGTTGTGCAGCCTCCTTGTTAATTTTATTTACACTAATTAACTTTGACAGAGGTTGCACAACTTCCCTTTAAAAAGTATCTTTTATCATGTTACCTATCCATAACAAAGGTAGACCCAACACACTCCTAAAAATAATTATGCCAGTTCTAGTTACTGACTGTAACTGTGCCTCGACTTTTTATTTATTCTTCCCTGCCCAAAACAAAACCCGCCTTAAAAAAATCAAGGCGGGTTCCTTTTTCTGTATATTAAGAATTATTATCTTATATCATACCCGCCGGATTTGCCTTCGTTATTTATCTTTGCCTGTGCCGCGGCAAGTCTCGCGATAGGTACTCTGTAAGGTGAACAGCTGACATAATTCAAGCCGAGGATATGACAGAACTCAACTGATGACGGATCCCCGCCATGCTCGCCGCAGATACCGATCTCTATATCAGATCGGGTTGTCTTGCCTTTCTCAACAGCCATCTTCATAAGCTGGCCTACGCCTTCCCTGTCTAAGACCTGGAACGGGTCATCTTTAAGTATATGTTTCTCAAGATATACCGGTATGAAGGATTTTGCGGCATCATCACGGGAGTAACCGAATGTTGTTTGGGTTAAGTCGTTTGTGCCGAAGCTGAAGAACTGAGCGTATTCTGCAAGCTCATCAGCGTTTGTGCAGGCGCGCGGAAGCTCAACCATGGTCCCTATTTTGTAATCCACTTTTATGCCTTTTTCACTTATAACCTTCTCTGCTACTTCTTTTGCCATCTCATAGTTATACTTCATTTCATTTTTATGGCCGACGCCCGGTATCATGATCTCTGGTTTTGCGTCAACACCGTCTTTCTTTAACTCACACGCCGCTTCCATAATGGCTCTTACCTGCATGCGGTAAATCTCGGGATAAACAATACCGAGACGGCATACACGCAGCCCAAGCATGGGGTTAAATTCCCTTAAAGCTCTTACTGATTCTAAGAGTATTTCTTTCTCGTGCAGTTCTTTCGGATGTCCGCCCTTTATTTTTAATGTAGCTACTTCTACCAGAAGCTCTTCATAATTAGGCAGGAATTCATGCAAAGGAGGATCCAGCAGCCTTATAATAACCCAGCAGGCTTCCATTGCCTTTAATATGCCTTTAAAGTCTTCTCTTTGAATCGGGAGAAGCTTGCCCAGTGCTCCATGGTAGCGGGTCCACGGCCCTTCCAGCTGGGCCTCAAGTTTTTTAAGTTCTTTTTCAAGTTCTGCTTTCTTTCTTTCAGGTGCGGCTTCAAGTTCTTTTTTAAATCTTTCTACCGCGTTTCTGAGGCGGACTGCTTCAGGAGCCGATAAAATCATATCCTGTACTATCGGCAGGCGGTCGGATTCCATAAACATATGCTCAGTTCTGCATAAGCCTATACCTTCCGCTCCGAAACCGCGCGCGCGCTGAGCGTCTTTCGGGTTATCAGCATTAGCATATACGCCGAGCTTCCTTATTTGGTCTGCATATTCTAAGATCTCTTTGCACTCATCTGAGAGCTCTGTAGGAGCAATAAGTTTAATCTGCCCTTCAAAAACCTCGCCTGTGGATCCGTCTATTGAGATATAGTCTCCCTCTTTAAAAGTTTTATCTTCAACCGAGAATTTCTTATTATCCATATCTATAGATATGGCTTCACATCCTACTATACAGGGTATACCCCAGCCTCTTGCAACCAGTGCGGCATGGGAGGTAGGACCGCCAGTTGAAGTTAAAATACCCTTGGATACAAGCATTCCCTGCGCGTCATCAGGAGTTGTCTCCGGTCTTACCAGAAGCACGTTTTCCCCTCTTTTGTTGAGCTTAACGGCGTCTTCTGCTTCAAACACGACTTTACCGGTAGCTGCACCCGGAGATGCGGCTGTTCCTTTTGCCAAAAATCTTTTGCTCTCTTTAGCTTCTTTTATATCATTAGGATCAAAATAAGGGTGCAGCATCTGATCAAGCCTTGAAGGCTCTACACGCAGTACCGCTTCCTCTTTTGAGATTAACCCTTCTTTTACCATATCAACCGCGACTTTAATTGACGCCTGAGCGGTTCTTTTTGCCGAACGCGTCTGGAGCATATAAAGTTTGCCCTGCTGGATTGTAAATTCAAGATCCTGCAGGTCGCGGTAATGCTTCTCAAGATTCTGCGCTATACCGACTAATTGCTTGTAAATCTCAGGCTGAGAATCTTTCATCGCCTGGATATGTAAAGGAGTCCTTGTGCCGGCAACAACGTCTTCGCCCTGAGCTTTAAACAGGAAATCTCCCACAATACCGGGTTCGCCTGTTGAAGCGTTTCTTGTAAACGCGACACCTGTTCCCGAACTATCGCCTAGATTACCGAATACCATAACCTGGACATTTACGGCTGTTCCTAAGTCATCGGAAATCTTTTCTTTTTCGCGGTAAACTATGGCTCTTGGATTATTCCATGACTTAAATACCGCTTCAACCGAAGCATATAACTGCTGGTGAACATCCTGCGGAAAATCTTTACCGGTATGTTCTTTAACGTATTTCTTAAACTTATCTACCAGCTTTACAAGGCCTTCGGCCGAAATCTGAGAATCTTCCTTGACATTTTCTTCTTTTCTGAGAGAAGTCAGCATCTCTTCAAAGTCTTTCTTATGAAGTTCAAGCACAACATCGGAAAACATTGTGATAAATCTTCTGTATGAGTCATACGCGAATCTCTTGTCCCCCGAGAGTTTTGCAAGCCCTTCTACGGACTGGTCGTTTAAACCCAGGTTTAAGATGGTATCCATCATGCCAGGCATGGAGAATTTAGCACCCGAACGCACTGAAAGAAGAAGAGGGTTTTCCTTGTCTCCGAATTTCTTACCCATCTTATCTTCAACGGCTTTCACTGCTTCGTTCATATTTTTCTTAAGCTCATCGGAAAGCTTCTTTATTTTCTGGTATTTAATACATTCCGCTGTTGTAATCGTGAATCCCGGAGGCACCGGAAAACCTAAGCGGGTCATCTCGTTAAGGCCCGCTCCTTTTCCGCCGAGCAGATCCTTCATTGTGCCGTCACCTTCTCCGAAAAGGTAAATCATTTTTTGTTCTGTTTTTGTTCCCATATTACTCTCCTTTTTTAAAATTTAGGTATCAAACCTGCCTGTTTACACAGCTCATTAGCGGTTATCCTGTCAAATGAAATATGCCGTTTAACGGGTATGGTTTTTTCTTCGTTTGTGTAAACTGAATGTTTTCTGCCTTCTCTTAACAAACAAAAATTATTTGTTTTAAAATACTTTATAATCTCACGCCGCTTTACCGACATCGTCAATCTCCACGGGCATCTGTTCTAAAAGAGCTCCGCCCAAAGGAATTTCTTTCTTCTGCTTTTTGTATGCTTTTAGCATTTCCCCCAATGCGTCTTTCAGCATCAACCTGCATTCTTCCAAGGTTCTACCTTCCGTTACAACTTCCGGCCATTCTACCAGCTGTCCCATATAACCGAATTTTATTTTTGTATATTTAGCCGTATAATTACTTATCATTTATTGTACCCCCTACAGCTAATTTTTAAATTTTTCTTTAAAAATATTTACAAGATTATCAACACTTACTCTCTCCTGAACCATGGTGTCCCTGTCGCGAATTGTAACTTTATTATCCTCTTCTATAGTCTGGAAGTCAACCGTTACGGCGAAAGGCGTTCCTATCTCATCCTGTCTGCGGTATCTTTTACCTATGGACCCTCTGTCATCATATTCACACATGAAATATTTGCGCAGATCCGATGTGATTTTTTGCGCGGCGGCGGCAAGAGGTTCTTTTTTGGATAAAGGAAGAACCGCTATTTTATACGGCGCGAGGTCTTTATGAAGCTTTAAAACGGTTCTTTTTTCCATCTTGCCCTTATCATCAGGAGCTTCGTCTTCGGCATAGGCGTCAACCAAAAATGTTAAGGTGGCGCGGTCAACCCCGCCCGAAGGTTCTATCACAAAGGGTATAAAATGTTCGTTCTTTTCTTCATCAAAATAAGTAAGGTCTTTGCCGCTTACTTCCTGATGACGGGATAGATCAAAATCAGTCCTGTTGGCTATACCTTCAACCTCGCTCCAGCCCCACGGATATTTATATTCTATGTCTTTGCACATCTTGGCATAATGAGCAAGCTCATCGCTCTCGTGAGGACGCAGGCGTAAGTTGTCTTTTTTTACACCCAGATTGAGATACCAGTTATGTCTGTCTTGGACCCATTTATCGTATAAAGTATCCGCGTCTTTGGGGTTAACAAAATATTCTATCTCCATCTGTTCAAATTCTCTTGTCCTGAAAGTAAATTTGCCCGGAGTAATTTCATTGCGGAACGCCTTGCCTATCTGCGCTATGCCGAAGGGGAGTTTTTTTCTTGCTACGTTCAAAACGTTTTT
>JBDRKI010000088.1:0-11938 GCA_043814095.1 Armatimonadota bacterium
GCCGCTTTAATTCAAAAGCTTTACACATGATAATGTCCTCTCTGGTCATAATTCCCTCCCTTTACAGGATATTATGACCTATAATTTTGTGACATTTCTACTTTGGTTAATTAGGACATTATCATTTTTGTATTACAGATAATACGGATATTTTAATCAGGAGCAGTATTTTAAAATATATTTCTTCATTTTCAGAAAAGCTTTGGCGCGGTGGCTTATCTTGTTTTTCTCTTTCATTGAGATCTGGGCCATTGTTTTTTCATGCGCGGGAAGATAAAAAACAGGGTCGTATCCAAATCCGTGTTTGCCGGTTATTTTGTAATATATAAATCCGGCGCATTGTCCCGTGGTTTTAAAAACTTTTCCGCTTGGCGCAATTAAAACACAGCAGCATACGAACTTAGCCGATCTTTTACTTTTGGGCAGGCTTTTTAATTTTTCTAATATTTTTAAGTTTTTCTCGTAGAAAGGGGTATCTTTTCCAATAAACCGGGAAGAAAGAATCCCCGGTTTATTATCTAATATTTTTATCTCCAGTCCGGAATCATCGGCAAGGACTGGCAGGTTAGTCATTTTCGCGAATGCCTTTGCTTTTTTCAGCGCGTTCGCAAAATATGTTTTACCGTTTTCTTTTACATCTGTATTTTTTATTCCTAAATCTTTAGGCGTGCATAGTTCGATACCCGTTCCTTTTAAAATGTTTTTAATTTCTTTAACCTTATGTTTGTTATCCGTGGCCATTAATATTTTCATGATTCTGCTTCCTTATAAAATAATAGGGGCGGGTATTAACCCGTCCCTGTATTTTTTTACTTTTTATTCCTCCTTTTTATTAAGGAGGTCTTTACCTTATTTCAAGCTGTACTGTTCCGGTGGTTGAACTCGGAGATATAAGAGGAGGGGTTGGAATAGAGGGTTTTGCTCCTCCCGCGACTCCGGTTGTTCCGCCGCCTGTATCCCCCGTTCCGGTTCCGATTCCGTCTCCGTCCGAAGATGCATCGGGTGCAGCCGAAGATGTAAATGGCGTTGTGAGCTCCGATATGCCTTCAGCTGTTGTCGGGTCTGCTCCGGCTGGCGCGCCGGCTGGAGCGCCTCCCGGAGGCGTCTGGTTTGCCGCTGCAGTTAAATTGTTGGGCACAAAGGGCGCCGGCGCGGGTCTGGACGGCGGGGTGCCTGTTCCCGTTCTTGTGACTGCCGGCTGTCCGTCTATAGGAGAGACAAAAACTGTCTGTACTGTAAACTGATTTCCCGTCGGGGACTGGTAGGTGTTTGACGGCTGGGCCATAAACATTCCAGCCTGGACACGGGTTATGCTGCTGCGCGCAGCGCCTGTGCCACTGATCATTCCGGCTGTTATAAAGTTTGATAAAGCAAGAGGTGAAGTTGATGCCTGCAGGTTTTCTGTTTCTCGTCCGTATACTGCTATTCTGTCGCCGGGTTTTATCTCAGATTGGCCGTTTCTTTCTGCGACAATGGTATCGCTGTCCAGGTTGATCTTTTTTATTCCTTCATCGGTTTCCAGGGTGATTTTATTTCCGTCTGAATACAGAACCCTGCCTTTGCACAGGTAAGTGGAAGTAACCTCTATTGTTCCCTCTGTGGATGTTACGCTTGTAAGGAGGTTATCTCCTGTATCAACAAGCATTTTACTTCCTCTTATTGTAGCAAGAGCGGTAGGTGTCTGTATTTTAAAGGAGTTTTTTGAATTTTTCTTTACCTCTATAAATGTTTTGCCGAATAAACGCAGGGTATAAACAGTTTTGCTTTCACTGTCTTCGCGTGTCTGTATTTTAAATAAAGTCATCTCGCCTATCAGGATTTCGCCGCCGTTTGCAAACTTTAATATTGCTTTTGAATTTTCTTTTGTTTGTATGACTGTTCCCACCGGGAGTTCCATGCTTTTCCCTGTTAATTTACTCCATTGAGCCTGTCCCGGCATCTTGTATATAACAGTGCCTTTTATAATGTGAAGTTTTCCGTCTTGCGGGGCTGAATATAATGGGGTCAGCGCGGAAAATAAAAAGATTGTTACTAGGAATAGAGCTGTTATGTTTCTTTTCATATAAACCTCACAAGGTATATTAGGAAACTATCATAGTCTACTTATATTCTATAATAAAATGCACTAATCCTTCAAGTGTTATATGCATTAAACTTCTATTACTTTTTCTTCCTCTGCCAGGAATATGTCGGCGTCACAATCTATAGACCGGGCGTAATTCTGCGATTCGGACAGCATTTTATCTAAAAATTTATCCGGATGGTCGGGATCGTGGTGGAATAATACAAGCTTTTTGACCCCGGCTTCCCTGGCGACCTGAACCGCGTATTTCCAGTTTGAATGACCCCACCCGGCTTTTTGTATGTGTTCTTCGGGGGTATACTGCGCGTCATGTATAAGCAGATCAACACCTTTTATAAATTCTACAAATTCAAAGTCCCCTTTTTTAAATTCGCTTTTATAATCTTTCTGATCAAGCGAAGGGATATGATAAGATTCATTGTCCGTGCAGTAAGCGAGCGCTTTGCCGTTGTGTTCTATTTTAAATCCAAGGGTGGGGGAAGTGTGGTTTAAATATTTTGCTTTTACCGTTACCCCGTCAATGACAGCTTCATTGCCTTTTAGCTCCTGAATGGATATTCTGGATTTAAGATCGGTTAATTTCACGGGGAAGTATCTGTATTCCATCTGTCCCGCAAGAGTGTCTTCCAGTTTTTTATTTAAATCATACGGGCCGTATATAATAAACTGGTTGCCTTCAATAAATGCCGGCCCGAAGAAAGGAAAGCCCTGTATATGGTCCCAGTGGGTGTGGCTTAGCAGTATATGAGATTTAATGTTTTTATCCGGGTAGTGTGTGAGGATATTTTTGCCCAGGGCTCTTATGCCTGACCCGCAGTCAAAAATAATAAATTTATCTTCTTCCATTATCAGCTGCGCGCAGGCCGTGTTCCCGCCGTATTTTGCGGTATCGGCTCCCGGAGCCGGGATTGAACCTCTTACCCCCCAGAATCTTATTTTCATGATATTTTCCTTTTCAAACAATTTTTCTTTAATTTAAATTTCTCTTTGTATGAAAATTATTCCTTTGAAAACAACAAAAAAGAGAGCCCCCTTTGAAAGGAGGCTCTCTAAATCCCGTAAGATTTAACTTACATCATGTCCATTCCAGGCATCCCGCTGGGCATACCGGGCGGCATTCCCATGGATTTTTCTTTTTCGGGTTTGTCCGTTATCAGGGTTTCGGTTGTTAATAGCAGTGCCGCTATGGAAGCCGCGTTCTGCAGCGCCGATCTTGTTACCTTAACCGGATCAACAATACCGGCCTTTATCATGTCAACATATTCACCGTTTATGGCGTTAAAGCCGTGGCCTTTTTCTAATGTTTTGACTTTTTCAACAACAACGGATCCTTCTCTGCCGGCATTATACGCGATCTGCTTTAAGGGTTCTTCTAAAGCTTTTTTAACTATTTCAACGCCGATTATCTCATCCGGATTTTCACCTTTCACTTTCTCAAGTTCTTTAAGTATGTTTATGTAGGTGACTCCGCCGCCGGGTACGATTCCTTCTTCAACAGCCGCTCTTGTGGCGCTTAAAGCGTCTTCCATGCGGTGCTTCTTTTCTTTTAATTCTGTCTCGGTAGCCGCACCCACTTTTATAAGGACCACGCCGCCGACTAATTTTGCAAGACGTTCCTGCAGTTTTTCTCTGTCAAAATCGGAATCGGTTTCTTTAATCTGGGTTTTTATTGATTCTATTCTCTTTTTAATTTCTTCGGTTTTGCCTTTGCCTTCAACTATTGTGGTATTTTCTTTGTCAACTTTTACCTTTGAGGCTTTGCCGAGCATATCAACGGTAACTTTTTCAAGCTTGATGCCTAGCTCGTCTGTTATTACCTGTCCGCCTGTTAATATGGCTATATCTTTGAGCATCTCTTTTCTTCTGTCGCCGAACCCCGGTGCTTTAACCGCAACGCAGTTAAAGGTTCCTCTTAATTTGTTTACGACCAGCGTCGCTAAAGCTTCGCCTTCAATGTCTTCCGCGATTATAAGGAGGGGTTTGCCTTTCTGTACTATCTGTTCAAGAAGAGGGAGAAGGTCCTGGATAGCTGTTATCTTTTTCTCGCTGATCAGTATATAAGGTTCGGAAAGGATTGCTTCCATTCTTTCCGTGTCTGTTACGAAATAAGGGGATATGTATCCTTTATCAAACTGCATGCCTTCAACATGCTCAAGAGTTGTTAAAAGGGTTTTTGATTCTTCAACGGTTATTACGCCGTCTTTGCCGACTGTGTCCATAGCTTTTGCGATCATATCGCCTATTGACCTGTCATTGTTTGCGGCGATTGATGCTACTTCAGCTATAACTTCTTTCTTTTCCACGGGTACAGCCTGCTTTTTTATAAGCTCTACTACTTTTCCCACTGCTTTTTCTATGCCGTGTTTCACGAACTGGGGGTTAGCTCCGCCGGTTATGTTTTTCAGGCCTTCTCTTATCATTGCCTGGGCCAGGACGGTTGCTGTTGTGGTGCCGTCGCCTGCAACGTCATTGGTTTTTGAAGCGACTTCTTTAACTAACTGAGCGCCCATGTTCTGGAAGGGGTCTTCCAGTTCAATCTCTTTCGCTATAGTAACGCCGTCGTTTGTGATTGTGGGGGAGCCGAATTTTTTATCTAAAACCACGTTTCTTCCTTTTGGTCCCAGAGTTATTTTTACGGCATTGGCTAAGGTGTTTACGCCTTTTTCCAACGCTTTTCTTGCTTCTTCATCATACAGTAAAATTTTTGCTGACATTTTTTCCTCCTAAAATTATTTTGTAATTATGCCGAAAAGTTCGTTTTCTCTTACGATAAGATAATCTTCGCCGTTAAGTTTTATCTCGGTGCCGGAGTATTTTCCGTAAAGAACGGTATCGCCTGTTTTAACTTCCATAGGAACTTTCTGACCGTTTTCCAGGATTTTTCCGGTGCCTACGGCTACAATTTTACCTTCCTGGGGTTTTTCTTTCACGCTGTCGGGAAGTATTACTCCCCCTCTTGTTACTTCTTCTGTTGGCAGAGGTTTTATAACTACTCTGTCACCCAGGGGTTTCAACTGGACATTTTTTTCTGTTTTTGTTGCCATTTTTATCCTCCTTTTAAAATATTAAAGCCCGTAAAAGGACTTGATTTTATAGTGCAATTAGCACTCTCGTCCGCAGAGTGCTAATCCAGTAGTTATTATATACAAAGGTATAATTTTGTCAAGTGCATTTACATATATATAAAGGCTTTCATAAGGGAGGAAATGTTAACAAAATGTTAACAAATTATTAACAAATTGTTAACATCTTAAAATCAATTTAAGGATAAAATATAATTGAGGGCTTCTATATTGGGGGAAATTTACCGCCCTTTGGAGGCATTATGACCCATATAACTTCGACCGCAAATATTAATTTTTCGGAACAACAGCCGGCTTTAAATAAAACTCCGGATGCTAAATATATTTCAAGCATTGTGGATGAGAAAGCCAAAGAAGGCCCTGTTTTCATAATTGTTGCCGGTATTAATAAATATGATCCGGCTGTTTACGGACCGCCGGAAGATGTAAGCTTAAATTACTGTGTTAATGACGCAAACAGTTATGACAAGTATTTCAGCGACAGAAAAAAGACAAGCAAACACTGGAAAAATGTAAGGGTTCTTAAATTAACGGATGATCAAGCCACAACCGAGAACCTGAAAAAATTATTTAAGGCGGCGGGAGCCAAGAACCCGAGTCTTGTCATGTTTATAAACTCAAGCCACGGCACAAATGACGGGACAAGACCCTATTTATGCATGCATGACAGGCCTTACAGTATGGACGAATTGACGCTGGACAGGAACAGGTATTTCGCGGACTCCCAGTTTATATCAATACTGGATTCCTGCTACAGCGGCGGGTTTGCCGCGCCTAAAGACGCGGGTCCGGAGGTAAAATCAAGATTCTGGGAATGGAAAGATAAATCAACAGCCGCTTTTAACGCGGAGAAATTTGTAAAGAATGACAAACTTATACATAAAGGCGATATAGTTATCGCATCATGCAAATTTAACCAGACCAGCATAGAGCTTCCTTTCTTTCTGGATTTAAAAAAAATGCCTGATAGGAAAAACGGGCACGGACTGTTTTCTGGAAGTTTTTTAAAGGCCGGCCATAATCCAAAATGGGTAGATAGAGGGTACGGCAATGATGACGGCACTGCGTCCTTTGAAGAAAACTTTGAAGCGGCCCGGCATTATATGCAGGTAATACTGAACACTTTATTTCCTGACGGCGGGTTTAAGCAGGATCCTCAGATGCTTGATTCGGATCTTAGTAAAGAGCAGCCCCTTATAGATGTTAAGGAAATAAAAGGGGGCGGGATTCTTAATCCTAAGGAATCTAATATAAAAGTGAAACCAAGCAATGTTCTGACAGTTGAGCATAAAGATACACCTTCTTTAAAAGATACCCGTTTTAATTTTCCGGTATTAGAACAGACATCCGGCATAAGCACAGTTAAGGAAGATCAATCTTTAAAACATGGCCGTAAATTTGTTCTTGTTATAGGCATAGATGATTACATATATAATGTGCCGGATCTCTCATGCTGTGAGAATGACGCAAACGGGATAGTTCAGTGTCTCGGGGACAAATGGGAAGGCGCTGCTGTCACGAGGCTTTTAAGCAGAAACGCGACAAAAGCCAATATAATGAACTGGTTTGTTTCGTTAAAAGATCAGCTTAAAGCTAATGATCAGGTGTTCATTGCGTATTCCGGCCACGGCACAAATGACGGGTATAACGGATATTTATGTCCCGCCGACACAAAATCAAACAGCATAAGTTCTCTTATAAGCGGTGATGAGCTTGCCGAGTGGAGAACATGGCTCGGTCCCGCGGTTGTCTCATATACGATTGACTCATGCTTCTCGGGAAAGATCCCGGAAGATTTTGACAATGTGAAGAAACCCGGTGATTATAAAGTACCTTCTAATGTAAGGTATCTTCCTATGGAGTTTACCAAATCTAATTTCAACCAGGATTATTTTTACGCGAAACTGCTGTGGAACGCGACAGGCGGATATAGAAGTTCCGCTCCTACCATTATACTGACGGCTTCAAGCGCCGATCAGTACAGCCAGGAGGACCCTAATCTTAGAGTGGAAGGCCTGCCTTACAGAGGTTACGGCGCGTTTATGGGCTGGCTCATGAAGGGGCTCGGTGTAGGTGATGCGACCGGATATGCCGATAAAAACCAGGATAAAAATATATCAATGGCTGATGAAGCATATAAATGGACATATGAAGCGGTGTCGCAGAAATACAGGGACCAGAATCCCAACGTATTTTATTCCGGCGCTTACGGCGGAGACTGGTATAACTGGTATATAAAAGGGACGGATCCCGATGAGAAGCTAGATTCCACAGGATGGATAAAAGATGCGGGCGTAGGTTCGCCTGCGGTAACTGATACGGCAAAAACCGGGAAGATAGAAGATAAACCTAAAACCACAGAAGAAGGTAATGTTTTTGTTCTTTCCATAGGTGTTAACAGATATGATTCGTTAAAATATCTCCAGCAGTACGGGACAATACCCAGCACCTTAAAATATTGTGTTAATGACGCAAGAGGTGTTGCCGGCAAATTCCAGGGCAAGCTGAGTCCTCCGGAAAATATTGCGCTTCTTGAGGACAATCAGGCCACATGGGCTAATGTTCAGGCTCAGGTTGCGGCCATAAAGCAAAATATGCGTCCCGAGGATAAACTTGTAATATACAGTTCAAGCCACGGCACGAATGACGGCAAAGACGGTTATATCTGCCTGTATGACAGGATGGTCAGCGGAACAGAACTCGGAATTTTAAGCGATATAGCGGGGGTTGATAATCAAGTAGCCTTTATATTCGACTCCTGCCAGAACGGGGCTTTGATAGGCAAAGGCGCGGACGAGAAAACCGTTATCGGCGAAGGCGCTAAATATTTTAAATGGGAAAAGTCAAAAGATAATTTTGTTCAAGCACAGGAGCTTCTTGTAAAGGGGTTGATAAAACCCAATATATTTGTGTTTACATCCTGCAAGGGGGATCAGTACAGTTCTGAAAGCCCGAGGCTTGAGCACGGATTATTCACCTACGCGCTGCTTCAGGGAATGGATGAGAAGAACTATCTTGATTATATGAAAGACGGCGATATATCCATGGAAGACCTTGTCAGGTACGCGTCATGGAGGACATATCTTTTAAGCTTAAAGCCGGATTTGCACTCCCAGAATGTCATGCAGTACCCGCAGAACCCCCAGTATCTGGATAATGATAAAGAAAAAGAATTTGTAGTGAAGGATTTAAAGTAAAAGGAGACTTTGTATTATGAAAATAGATAAAATTGCTCCTTATTTAAGCCAGTCATCAGGCAAGGATTTTGATCTTGAAGTTTTCAATCCTTCTTCTTCCGAAACAAGGCTTAAAGACGGCAGGGAGATACTTTATAATATCGTAGATGTTGAAGGAATATACGCTGCCGGCAAATTTAAAGAAAAAGTTAATGAACTTCTTAATGAACTTAACGATCTGGATACAGAGAAAGCCTTAAATGCGGCATCGGAGTTAAGAGAACTTTTTTCTTATGATATTAATTTAAATGATGAGAATTTTAAAACAGTTAAAGAAGCGATGATTTTAATAGTAAACGGATTTTTGCTTAATAAAAATAAAGACGATAAACTCAGGGCAAGATTGGTCCTTGTGCTCGGCAAAATAGCCCATCTTATTACCAAGAAACTGGATGATCAGAACCCGCTTGTGCGCGAAAAAACGATAAAAATGTTTAACTCAATAATATGGGTTTTTTCCTGCATATTAAAAGATGATGAAGAGTTGTCTATGGTAAAAAGCAATACGACTAAAGCCCTGGATTATATGTGTTTATCATCCATCCCCAAACTTATAGACACTATGAGCGATGAAAACGAACAGGTTAAAATCAATGCGAAAGTAGTAGTAAGCAACATAATTACCGCTCTTGTTAAAATAATTAAATCCAAACAAAGAACCGAGAGCATGCAGGAAAATGTTGTCAGTGTATTAAGCAGGATCGGTATCGCGGCGGTGCCGGAGCTTTCACAGCTTCTTTCAAGCAGGGACAAAGAAACCTGCATAACGGCCGCTCGTGTTATTAGAAATATCGGATGGAAAGCCCAAGGAGCCATTCCCGAGCTTATAAACGCGCTGGAGAATAGAGATGAGGAAATACGGGAAGCTGTTATTGACGCCCTGGTTAATATAGGGCAGGCAACGGCCGTTGCGGTTATTGAAAGGCTTGATAAAGACGAAACCTGCTATCCTAGAAATCTGCTTATCGCAAAAGGTATGATTGATGTATTGAGAAAAATAGGCAAAAAAGACTACGCTCAAAACATTAAAGGAGAAGCATCGCGCGCCGTTGCAAATTTTTTGTGGCATTGCATGAAAAATCAGACAAAAGACGGCACTTTAATGGGTCAGTACAGAGAGCTTATGCGTTTATCTGCGGAACTGCTGGGAGGATGGGAGTCTTCTGCCGGCTCAGCATACAACACCCTTGAGAATATATTTAAAGTTGACAAAAAGGATAAAGAAGGTAATAAAAATCTAAATATTAATGCAGAACTGGTTAATTTTACGCCAGTACTTGACGCGGCGGCTTGCGCGATGGTTAAGATAAATCAGCATGAAGCTGTTAAATACTTTCTCAATAATAAGGATACTGAGAAACTTATAAAAGAAGACAGCAAAAAACTTCACGCCGTGGTATTCGCATTTGGGGAAGTAAAATCCCCGCCGCTCGAGGTAGTTAATTATCTTATAAAAGCGCTGGATGCCCAAGAATATTTTACGCGCAAAACAGCGGTTCAATCTTTAGGCAAACTGGGTTCTTCGGCAAAAACGGCCTTGCCCGCATTGAAAGAGCTGTATGACGGCAGATATAAGAATCACGATGACATGAAAGATACAATTAAAATTGCGATAGGGAGTATTAAAAATAACAGGTAATCTTTTTTTTGGGGGGTATTTATGGAGTATAAAATAAATCCGGTTTATGCGAAAATTAATTATACTGCCGATACTTCCTATTTGAGCTATACGGAAGCTTTATCCTCTAAAGCCGATCAAATAGAGAAACTCAGTTTAAGCAAACAGTTTGATATCGCTGAAATGAAATTAAAAAATTATCCAAACCGGCCCAGGAAGTTTTGCCTTTTTATAGGCGTGGGCGATTATGATCACTGGGGGGTTGCAGATTTAAAATTCGCGAGAAAAGACGCCAAGGATATCTACAATTGTTTTCATTATAATAAAGAAGACATAGCTTTTATTTTAACCGATAGGAACGCGAGCAAGGAAAACATAGAAAAAGTTATGGAATTTATAAAAAAGAACAGTAGGGATCCCAGAAACGACATTAAGATATACTTTTCCGGCCACGGCACAAAAGAAAAGAATATCGCTAAAGATGAACTTAAAAGGCGCGCGTATCTTGTGCCCTGTGATGGTCTTTTAAATAAATATAACACATTGATAAGCATGCAGTATTTGGTTGATGCGGTTACGTCAACAAAAGGCAAAAAAAGTGTTTTTCTCGACAGCTGTTTTTCCGGAAGGTTTATAGGAAAAACAACGGCTGTTATTGACGACCTGCTTAAAGCGCCGGAACCCGATCCCGAATTAAGCCCGTCAGTGGAGGATTTAAAGGAAAAACTGGAAAGCTCCAGGGAAATTTTCTGGCAGAACGCATCTCGGGGAGACCAGCAGGCAAGAGAAATTAAAGAATATAAAAACGGCATGTTTACTTACTGCCTTAAAAAAGCTCTGGGGTACGGCACGGAGATGGGCAGGGCGGACAGGGACAGAAACAGGATAATTACCGAAGATGAGCTCTTAAGATATCTTGATTACGCGGTTCCCCATGAAACCTATAAATGGATGATAGTAAAAGGGTTTGTGGGCAGGCTGGAAGACATTTATAAATATTATTTAAAACCCGCTATCAAAAAAATAAAAAGCAAAAGAAATATACCGGAAGGCTGCCGCGCGGAACTGGAATATTATGACCGGAGTATTGAAAAGAAAGCGGATAAAAGATATATCATAAAAACGGCTCTGGGTATTGTTATTGACGCGGCATATTATTATGACGATATAAATAAACAATATTTAAAGCCTCTGGTGGACAGGGTAATCGCTAAAGCCGCTGAAATAGGTGTTACAGTACAGACCCCCGTAAGCATAGACAGGTATATAGTTAATGATAATGCGCAGAAAGACCTTATCATAAAGGCGGCTCCCGTAATATACGGGTACGATATAAACCAGTATGAGCACCAGGAGGCAATGGATGAAGCTTTTGAAAAATTTCACCGCAATAAAGGCCGTGAATTAAGGTCTGTCCGCAGTGAAATAACGGGGGAAGAGCCGGTTGATTACCGGAAAGAATTCAACGATTTTAAAAGAAAAACCCTGATTTATTATATGGAATTAGGCACAGGGAAGATAGATGAGGTAATGCATGCGGATTTAAATAATGACGGCAAGCTTAATGAAATAGAGATTGCGATATATATAAAGAAAAAAGCCCAACCTGTTCTTTTAAAATGGATAATCAGAAGATTCTCGGATAATCCCCACAAGAGCTATGAAAATCTTACAAAAAAAGAAAGAATCACCGCGAAGCAAAGAGCAGACAGGGCAGGCGTTAGCGCCGCGCTTACACAGGATGAAATATTAATGCTTTATTATGAACTGTCTCACTATTGACACTCTCCTGAATAAATTCAAGGAGATTCTCAGGCTACGCTTGCGGCAGTCCGCTGCGTTAGCGCCCGAAGGTTCTGCCCGAACCTAAGAATATTTATTGCGGCATTTAAGTCTCTGTCTAATTCTATTCCGCAGA
>JBDRKI010000089.1:0-9476 GCA_043814095.1 Armatimonadota bacterium
AGGGCTTTCAGAAGACAAGGCAATATAAATGACTTTTGAAAAACCAAACAAATAAATATCTTCGAAAAGTTAAGGAGCGTTATGCGAAAATAGGACATTTCTAAATTGCTAAGAATAGGACATTTCTAAATTGCCTTGACATATTTTTATCTTTTCTTGACAAATAATATCCTATTGTTTTATAATACTTATTAACCAACCGGTTAGTTAATAAGGCAGGTGGTTTAATATGGCAAAAGATGTTAATACTCATAAAAACATACTGGTTTCCGCGGAGAGGATTTTTGCCCAAAAAGGTTATAACGGGGCAGGGGTTCAGCAGATAGCGGAAGATGCTAAAGTAAATAAAGCTATGATCTTCTATTATTTCAAAAGCAAGGAAAATTTATACCTTTCAATAATACTGGAAGCCCAGAAAGAAATGTCAGAGCGCGTTGAAGAAGTTTCTAAGTTGGATATTGCTCCTGTTGATAAGATTAAAGAACTTGCAAAAGTTTTTACGGATATGTTTTTTAATAAAACAAACTTGTTTAAGATTCTGTTAAAAGAGATGGGCGGGTTCAGGGACGGCCCGTCTCTTATGAATTCAGAGTATATTAAAAAAATAAACGGCTCTATGGAAGATATTATTAAACAGGGAATTGAGGCGGGAGAGTTTAGGAATATAGATCCCGGCATGGCCGTAATGTCTTTTATAGGAATCATAAAAACATTGTTCGCCCAGCAGTTTTTTACGGGAAAAAAACTTTCAAAGGAAGATATAATTAATTTTTCCTTTGATTTAATTTTAAACGGCATTAAGGCGGAGGTATAGTTATGAGAAAGATTGTTTTAAGTTTAATTATACTGCTGTTTGTAAGTATTGGATTTATTTGCGCTTCGGAAGAAAAAGAGCCCATGCAGGTGGATCTTGAAAAGTGCATACAGATAGCGCTGGATAAAAACAATACCGTTAAAATAGCAGAGTCCAAAGTAAGGGAAAATCTTTACAGGGTGAGAAAGACCCAGGCGCCTTTGTTTCCCCAGATCAGTTTTGACTCAAGCTATATAAGGACAGAACCGGTAACGGAACTTATAATAGCCAATAATAAATTCAGGGTGGGGGAAGAAAATAATTATGACCTGAAGGCAAGTTTAAGCCAGCTTATTTACAGCTTCGGGAAGATGGAAAACGCCATAGCCGCGGCAAAATTAAATGAGGCAAGTTCCCGTTTTGATAAAGAAGCCACTGTTAATAATTTAATTTTAAACGTGAAGACGGCTTATTTTAATGTTTTATACGCCGAGGATTATTTAAAGGTTAGCCAGGATTCTGTTAGTGTAAGCAAAAGGCATCTTAAAACGGCTCAGGATTTTTTCGCGGAAGGCACCGTGGCGAGATATGATGTCTTAAGAATGGAAACAAGGCTCTCTGAATCTCAGAAATATCTTATCAAAGCCGGAAATTCTATTGAGCTTGCGAAAAACATATTAAAGAATGTTATGAATATAGATTATGAAATACCGCTTGAGATTGCATATAAGCACGATGAAGTCACTCTGGTTGAACTTCCCTTTACGGAAGAAGAACTCATAAAGATCGGCCTTAAGAACCGTCCCGAAGCAAAGCAGACCCAGGTAGCCATAGGGATTGCTCAGAAACTTATAGGCGTTGCCTCCTGCAGCAATAATCCCGACCTTTACGTATTCTATAATTACGACTGGAAAAACCCCACGGGCGTAACGCTGCAAGAGTCATGGAACGCAACAGCCGCTCTTAGTATACCTATATTTGACGGCTTTGCGGCTTTTAATAAGACCAAAGAGGCCGAAGAAAACTTAAAACAGATAGAAGCTTCGGTTGACGATGTAATAAACAATATCGTTCTGGATATAAGGCAGGCGTACCTTAATTTTAACGAAGCGGCGGCGGTTGTTGATACGGCAAAGAAAGCCCTTGTACAGGCAAAAGAAGCCCTTTCCATAGCCGATGTCCGCTATGATGCCGGGATGTCCACCGCGACAGAACTCGCGGACGCACAACTCGCGTATGACACTGCTAATATTTCCTACAGTAAAGCTATTTTTGATTATAAAGTGTCGGTAGCGGCGCTTGAAAGAGCGGTGGGGAAAATAGATCTTACAAACGCGGGCGTTCAATAACTTAAAAAGAGGTTGATTGTTATGAAGAAAAAAAGCGGCAGTAAAGTTTTTTTAATTATAGTTTTAATTATCGGCATCTTAATTCTGTTTCAGGTAGCGAAGAAAATTATTACGGGGTTGACCGTGAAAGAGAATGCGCTTAAAACCCCCGTTAAGGTAATAAACGCTCCCGCGGGGGAGATGGATGACATTATTTATATCGCTGGAAAACTTGAAGCTGAGAATGAAGCAGACCTTAAAGTAAAAGTTGCCGGCAGGATAGAGGCGGTTTACGCGGATGTAGGGCAGCATGTATCAAAAGGACAGCCCCTTCTTAAACTTGAGAACGCTGATTATACCGCGCAGTTAGGCATGGCCCGGTCGCGCCTTAAGCAGGCGCAGGAGGGCTTAAGTTTTCAAGGCACATCAACCGATATCCAGATAAAAAACGCGCAGTCTAACTTAGAAGACGCAGAGCATGATTATCAGAGGATGAAAAATTTATTTGATAAAGGCGCCGTTGCCAGGCAGCAGCTGGAAGATACGAAACTGCGTTATGACCTTGCAAAGACTGCTCTTTCTCAGGCAAAAGCCGGGACATCTCAAGATATTATCCAGAAGGAGAATGTGGCTTCCGCCGGGCATCAGGTTAAACTGGCAGGCGAACAGCTCCGCAATACGGTTATATACGCGCCTTTTGACGGAGTTATTACAAAAAAAGACTGTAAAGCAGGGGAGTATGTTACAACTTCAATTCCTTTGTTGCGGATAGTTAACAATTCCAGCGTTTATTTTGAGGGTTCTGTTACGGAGATGGATATAGACAGAATACGCCCCGGGCAGAAAGCAAGAATTGAGGTTCCCGCTTTGGGCAAGACTTTTAACGGCGAGGTGGCGGGAGTGTCGGAAGCGTCAGATCCCGAGAACCGTTCACTTTATGTGAAAATACAAATTTTAGATAATAATTCAAAACTTCATTCGGGGCTTACGGCAAGCGCCACGGTAACGGTTAAAAAATACACGGGCATACTTATCCCTTCATATATTTTAAGGGGCGATACCGGCAATTATTTTATCGTAGTGCCTGCCGGAGGCAAAGCCGGGTTTAAGAAAGTAATAACCGGCATTAAAGACGAGGATAATGCTTTAATAACGGCAGGGCTCGCGAAGGGCGAGGCCGTTATATCGGAAGGCCATGAAACATTAAAAGAAGGCGACCTTATTTTAATTGAAGTTAAGAAATAAGCGATACGAAAGGGACAGGCGGTTATATGAATTTTTTTAAGCTTGCAGTAACAAAACCGGTCGCGGTAACGGTTATACTTTTAGGCATAGTGGCTCTGGGGCTTATATACGCGCCCATGATTAACATAGAATCATTCCCGCAGATAGAGGTTCCCGTCGCGTCTGTTATTACAAGCTATCCGGGGGCCGGCCCCGGTGAGATAGAGGAACAGGTTACAAAGCCGATTGAGGAGCAGGTAGGGAGCATAAGCGGGATAAAACAGATATCATCAACTTCCATTGAGAATGTGTCAATTGTTATAGCGGAATTTAATTACGGCACCAATATGGATACCGCGATGGCCGACATAAGGGAGAAGCTTGATCTTGTAAAACACACTCTCCCCGAAGACGCTAAGACTCCGGCAGCGTCCGCGGTAAATCCTTCCGCGTCTCCTATTTTAATTTTGTCGTTTTTCGGGGAAGAAGACTCCAAAAAGCTAAGGAGCATAGCGGAGAATGATATAAAACCGCTGATAGAGCAGCTTCCCGGCGTGGGCTCGGTAACGGTATCGGGCGGCATGGAGAGGATGATACAGGTTGCCGTTGATAAAGACAAAATGGAAGCGGTTAATGTTTCACCCTTTAACATTATATCGGCGTTAAAGCAGGAGAATATAAATCTTCCGGCAGGCAAGATTATAGGGGAATACCAGCAGTTTAATTTAAGGACAAAAGGGGAATTTACTTCATTAAAGGATATTGAAAAAGTCCCTGTTGCCGTCAGGGGAGGCGTTCCGGTATATATAAGCGATATCGCGGAAGTTATTGATTCACATAAAGAGATTAAGACAATATCAAGGTTTACGGATAATTCGGATAAAGAGAAAGGCGCTGTATCGGTAGGATGCGTGACAATAGAGATAAGAAGAAATGAAGACGCGAATATCGTAAAAGTAGCTAAACTTATCAAAAAAAGAATTGAAGGCATAAATAAAGATTTGCCAGCGGGCGCGGGTATTTATGTGGCGTATGACTCGTCAGTTTACATAGAAGAGGCGATCCGCAATCTTGCCGATACGGCCGTTGAGGGAGCGATACTTGCGATACTCGTTCTCTTTTTATTCTTAGGGAGCGTCCGTTCAACTTTTGTCATATCGCTCTCAATACCCATATCAATTATCGGCACCTTCCTTATAATGTATTTCACCAATGTGACAATCAACATGATAACTCTCACAGCCCTTATACTGGGAATAGGGCGTATTGTTGATGATTCAATAGTCGTTCTTGAGAATATATTCAGGTATATGGAAGAAGGGTATGACGCTGTTTCCGCGGCAATAGAAGGAACAAAAGAAGTGGGGCTGGCGATAACGGCTTCCACATTCACTACCATAAGCGTGTTTTTTCCGTTATTCTTGATACAGGGAATCGCGGGCCAGATTTTCACGCCTTTATCAAAGACATTTGCCTACGCGATACTTATGAGCTTGCTTGTTTCGGTTACAGCAGTTCCTATGCTCTGCGCCAGGTTTTTAAAAGATGAAGCAGAGAGGAAAGAATCCAGGAATTTTATAGATAAGTTTCTCGCGTCATTTAATAAATTATTTGAGTCTTTGTCGGCGTATTACCGCAAAGTGCTTTCCTGGGCGCTTAACAACAGGAAAAAAGTGGTTTTAATAGCCGCGGGTTCATTTATAGCAAGTTTTTTAATGCTTCCCTTTATACCTGTTACTCTTATGGAAAAATGGGACAGGGGCGATTTTATCGTTAATATAGAAACCCCGCAGGGTTCTTCTCTTTCTAGAACCGATGAGCTTGTAAAAAGGGTTGAGAAGCGTATTACGGATACTACCCCCGGGTTAAAGGCAATTATTTCGTATTCCGGAAAATCCGCGGGTCAGTCAAGAATGAGTTTGGGCTCGGGTTCCGGCCAGCCGCATATAGGGGGCATGACGGTAAGCCTTGTTCCAAAAGAAAAGCGAAAAAAGTCAGTCTATAAAATTATGAAAGAGCTTGAGGATTCTTTATCAAAGATGGCGGGCGGCAAAATAACGGTAAGGGAAGAATTTTCAATTACCGGCAAAAAACCGATCGCTATTAATATAAAAGGGAATGATCTGAGCAAATTAACTTCGATATCCGGCGAAATTCTTGATAAAATAAAAAATATTAAGGGCTTAAAAAATATTGATCTTAACTGGCGTGAAGGAGCGCCCGAGTACCAGTTTATAATTGACCGCAGGAAAGTCGCCGATCTTGGTCTGGGGTACGGCAATGTCGCTTCTGTTATACGCCAGCTTGTGGCCGAGGACAAGGTAACGGTGTACCGTGAAGACGGGGATGAGTATGATATTGTGCTTCAGCTCCCGCAGGAAGAAAGGTCAAAAATAAAAGACATAATGAAGATGAAAATTATTACGCCTTCAGGAAAAAAAGTGCCCCTGGGTTCCATCGCCGAGCTTAAGCTGACGACAGGCCCGAGCGAGATACCCAGAAAAGACAGAATAAGGTATATATCAATAGAATCGGACCTGCAGGACGGCGCGACCCTTCTTGACGCAAAAAAGAAAATAATGCCGGTATTGAAAGAATACAGGTGGCCTGCGGGCTATACCTGGGATATAGGCGGCGAGGAAAAAGAAAGGCAGGAGATTTTCGGCCAGATGTACATGGTGCTCTGGCTTGCAATACTTTTCGTGTATATAATACTTGCGGTGCAGTTTGAGTCGTTTATACACCCGCTTACCATTATGCTTGCGATTCCACTGGAACTTTTCGGCGTATTTCTTATGTTCCTTATAACCGGATCATCAATTACAATGTTCGGGCTTTTAGGGATAATAATGTTAACGGGTATCGTGGTGAGTAACTCCATCCTTCTTGTAAACTATATTATAGTCTTAAGGGGCAGGGGGATGGATAGGAATGATGCCATACTAAAGGCGGGTCCCGTAAGGTTAAGGCCCATATTAATGACTGCCGCATCCACAATGGTTGCGATGATACCGCTCGCGCTGGGTCTGCGCTCCGGGGCGGAGATTTTTTCGACACTTGCAAAAGGCGTAATCGGCGGCCTTATAACGTCAACATTTCTAACCCTCCTTGTTGTGCCTGTCGTGTATTCTCTTTTTGACGAGATAGGCCCGAGGATGAAGAAAGCATACGAAAAGATAACCGGTAATATGAAAAACAGATTTAAAAAATAAATACCAATATTGACATATATATTGCAATATGCTAATATATGGATAAAGGAATGAGTTCATGAAGGATATATACATAAAAAAAGCCGATATATTAAAAGCGCTGGGTCATCCCACACGCCTTCGTATTGTTGAAGGATTATTAAATGACGAATGCAATGTTAACCATATAGTAGAATGCCTTGATATGCCCCAGTCAACAATATCCCAGCACCTTGCGGTTTTAAAATCAGCCGGGATACTGGAAGGGGAGAGGCGCGGCACGGAAATTTGTTATAAAGTTGTTAACGGAGATGTAAAGAAAATAATAAAGCTTATGCTTTGATTTTTTTTAAATAAATTATCGCTATATTAGAATATAGCGATATGATAAGGAGGCAGATATGTCAAATCTAAGAGAAGTTGCGGACAGAAATTTTACGCGGGAGGTTTTAAAAAACGACAAACCGGTTCTTGTGGATTTCTGGGCTCCGTGGTGCGGGCCATGCAGGATGATAGCACCTGTTCTTGATCAAGTGGCGGAAAAGCTCTCAGGAAAAGCAGAATTTTATAAGCTGAATGTTGACGAAAATCCCGAAACATCCGCTAATTTCGCTATTACCGCCATTCCCGCCCTTATTATCTTTAAGGACGGGAAAGAAGCCGGCAGGATAGTGGGTTTTGCGTCTTCTGAAGAAATTGAGAAGAGAATATTATCTGTAGATTAAGGAGGTGTTAATCATGGGTTCAAATATTATATTAAAAATCATCGCAGGCGCCGTTATAGGAGGCGTATGCGGTTTTTTGTTTTACAGGTTTGTGGGCTGTTCCACCGGAGCATGCCCCATAACAAGCAATCCCGTTATCAGCATTATATACGGAGCTGTTATAGGCGGGTTGATAGCGGGAATGAGATAGGAGGAATAAATGCCGGAAATTATAGCAAAGAAATGTCCCCGGAACCATAGGTGTCCCTCCGTTAATGTGTGCCCCGAGAATGCATTGATACAGGACGGTTTTAATGCGCCGTTTGTTGACCATGGCAAATGCACCGAGTGCGGTAAGTGCGTAAACTTTTGTCCTATGGGCGCTATTGTGTCAAAAAAGAAAAATTAGAAAAAAAATAAAAATTTTCTCAAAAAAAGCAGGAAAAAAAATACGGTTAGGAAATATTATTAGATATTAAAAAGATATTCTTCTTTTTTTGAAAAATAGAGTGAGGAGGTGAGTGGATAATGGCTTGCAAAAAGAAATCAACAACAAAGAAAAAAATAACAACAAAGAAAAAAACAACAACAAAGAAAAAAAGAAAATAGTAGTAAATACTATAAGGTAAATTAAAAATATAGGCACATTATTAAAAAGTGCCTATATTTTTTTAAGGGGGAGTATGTTTATTAAAAAACTGAAAGACTGTACGGAAATTATAAGCGGGGATAATGTACTGCTTCGCGAGATGCTTCATCCAGATAAAGAGGAATTAAGTTTAAGATACAGCCTTGCCCATGCCGTCTTAAGAAAAGGAGCGGAATCCCTGCCGCACCGGATGGCCGCAAGCGAGGTTTATTACATACTTGAAGGCAGGGCCGTTATGCATATAGATAATGAAGAGCGGGAAGTTGCCGCGGGGGACACTGTATATATTCCTCCGGGCTCTGTCCAGTATATTAAAAATACGGGTTCTTCGGATTTAAAATTTTTGTGTATGGTAGATCCCGCATGGAAAAAAGAAGAGGAGGAAATTATATCTTCCCATATTTGACGTATTTATGTAAAAATGCTTGACATAATAAGGGGGTATGATACAATAATTGCGTTGGATTGGTGTTCATTGTACAGTGTGTTTGCAAACCTGCCCATAAGCGGGTTCCCCAAGCTTCCTTCTTAAGGATGACTTTGGCGGTTAGCAGCAGCTAGTGAGATTGAATAGCCGCCGATAATTATTACACCGGCAAAGACCGGTAGAAGGGAGCCATTAAAATGGCAAAAAAACTTTATGTAGGAAATCTTTCCTATGACACAGGCGAAGAAAGTTTAAAAGAACTTTTTTCACAGTATGGAGAAGTTGAATCAGTAAATATAATTACTGATCGCTTTACCGGCCGCAAAAAAGGCTTTGGTTTTGTAGAAATGACTACAGACGAATTTGCTAAAGCAGCAGTCGAAGGCCTCAATGAGAAAGAATTTGAGGGAAGAAAGCTGAATGTAAATGAAGCCAGAGAAAAGACCGACAGAGGTCCGAGAAGCGGTGGCGGCGGCGGATTTAGAAGAAAAAGCTATTAATTAATAGCCTGTTTAAATTTGCACAAATTAAAAAAGACTGTTCAAAGCGAACAGTCTTTTTTTAACACTAACTTAAAATATCTGTTTAAGATTCGTCACATAATGTGAAGGTTATGGCTCTTGAACTGTCAGCAGGAAGGCCGGCTGCAACTGTAGCTGTTAATGACACGATATAACCAACGCTTGAATCTACAACTGCTTCAATACCACCTGCCATATCTTGTGCTGTAGTAGTTAAGATTTTAAGTCCTTCTGTGCTAGATCCAGGTGACCATAATTTTACCTTCAGTTCCGTATTGTCGGGCATATTAGCATTAATTGCTGCAGTTATTTTTTTGCCCGTGTCGTTTGTAGTGATAGCATAATATTTCCACCAGGCAGTAACCATGGGTTCGCTTCCCGCTATTGCTGAGTTAACCGTTAAGGTGAAGTCAGCATCCATTACAAGTTCATTAATCGCATCAATCTCATAATATACCGTCTGCGTATCAGTGCTTGCCGCATATGCAACTGTTGATAGAAAGGCAATCGCTACAAGTACTATAAGTAGTTTTTTCACTTATGCTTACCTCCTTTCTTTTAGTTTTATTTAATAGCTTTTTACCATAAAATACCAGTTATAAGAAACCTTGTTTCCTCTTCCCATCTATATTATACCCC
>JBDRKI010000090.1:0-13056 GCA_043814095.1 Armatimonadota bacterium
TGAATTTGTCCACAAAACTCTTAAGAGGTTTATTCTCAGTTTTGCCGGCAAGAATACGATTGAATATATAATCAGACACTAAATGCGCAAATTCATGCCATGTAGTTTCAATCTCGCCGCCGCGAATATACGCTTTATTCTCAGACTTAAATCCCTGACGCTTTATATCATATAAAGAAATATTTATTGTATAAAATATTATCTTATACCCGTTTTCTATAATCCTATTTACCAGCTCCGGAGGCAGTATTTTAAGATTGTTTATGACTGATTCCACTTTCATGGGCGACAAAACCTCGCCGGCAAATAAATCTTTAATACAAGACCCCCTGCCTATAATTCCTCTATTTAGAAATTCATTATAAACAGCTACTGATAATATATCTGACTCTGCCTCAATTTTTAAAAAGTCAACTATGTCGAACCTGTTTTTGTATCCGCTCATAAAACATTTGAAAGATTCTGAATTTTTATGCGTTTTTCCTATTACCATAAGCAGTTCCATGGCGTTCATTTTTTCACGGTTAATTAAATTTACATATGACACTTTCTTGTCGTAATGCAGTAAAAATTTTAAAGTATTTAATTCTTCAGGGGAAAGAGAATCTATTTCTCTGCCTGCTAAAAAATGAATACTGTAAAGAGTATCTTTGAACGAACTTGTTTTACGAGCAGACACAAGCCTTTTAAGGGTAGTCATATCTAAATCTAACGCGGCATTTTCTGAATTCAACTCCAATAAAATCTCCTGTGCCGCTTTCCGGCAGTCAAATATAATCTCCATACTCAGCTGTGTCTTAATTATTTCGAATTCCTGTGCCGTAATTTTACCGGATTTATATAAAATTTCGTTTCTGTAGAATTCCAGAAAAACGGCTTTTAAATTATCTCTGGAAAAACCGAAAGCTTCAAATGAAATTATACTGCCTATAAAGCTTTCAACCATATTATGAGTCGCGATATATTTATGGACAAATTCTGTGGTTCCATACTCTTTTAATAAGCCGGACCATGCGGAAGCATCTAATACAAGCTTTGAAGAATCATAAGGCCTGCTCATTCTTTCCGCAGCATACTGCTCAAGAATTTCTTCTTTTGCTTCGGGAGAAGCCGCGCCGCCGCGTCTTATTGCCTCGCATGTTAACGGGAAATCTTCTTCAAACACTTCGGCTTCAGCGGCTTTTACAAGCCTGCCCCACCTGTATTCAAGCGACTCTTGCGGGACTCGCGCCTTTTGAATCCCTTCTTCCAGTTTTGCTTTACTAATGCTCAACTTGTTGCTTTTCGCGGGTTCATCTTTCCCCGTATTTGTATGTTTTTCAATTTCGTCAACCATCCGCTTAACGGCGTCTCTTAAAAGAGGCTCCCCGCCGCCCAGCCCGCCCTTTATAAAGCTCAATAATTCAAGCGGCAAATTTCCTTCCATATAATAACCGGCGACCAGCTCGGCTATAATTTCCTCGTAAAATAACGGCGTGCCTACTCCGTCTTTATCCGCGAATAAAATAATTCTGTAAGCCTTTTTGTACGGCTCTTCTAAGTTTTCAAACGCCTCATTATCGCCGCGCAGCACCTTAAATATATTGTAAATAATATCATGCTTCAGCCGATTGAAATTATTTTTATCATTTAAAAATTCAAAACTTACAACAATAAGTTTCTCCCCTGCCGCGTAGCATACGGGCTTATCCATCGGCTCCGCATAAGCCATTACCAATATATTTTTATCTCTGACAAATTCCAGCAGAGGCTGCGGTATATCTTTAAGCAGAATTTTCAGCTTTTGGCGCGTCGCTCTTTTATTTAATCCGGATACCAGATTGTCCGTAAAGATATCCTCTCGGGCAGAAGGGCCGCATCCTTGATTAAGCAGTATGGCCCGCAGCTCAATATAAAGATCCTGCACCTTTGCTTCCAGCATCCCGACATTACAGGACATCCCGAATATCAGATCGTCTTCACAGCCCAGATATTCTTTCGCTGTTTTTTCCGTTAAATCAACTACTTTTTGCAGTGTCTCCCTATCCGCCTCATCCCCGGTTAAGCCGCTGTCAGCCAATTCAAATTCAACCTGTCTTCTAACTTTTTCTATGTAATCTTCGGAGTGTATTTTTCTTCTGAATTTTGCAACCAGAGAATGTCTGTCTGTATAAATGTCGGCAAGCTTATCCGATATTAAATCCACTTTTTCTTCCATGGTTTTACCGGATGTAAGTATTTTAATAAATCCGGCTTTTTCAGCTTCTGAAATAAAATCCGACTCTATTTTAACGGCAGAGGAAGTATTTTGAGATGCGCCTTTTTTGCCCGTGCCGGCGGCTTTATCCGCGGGAAACATATCATCTTTTGCCCTGGCAAAACCGGCGGCGTTTCCCGGAGGACGGGGGTTTGCCGGATCGACGGGGATATCCGTATTAACTTCCATGCCGCGCTCGGTTACCGCGGACGGCTTATCTGCGCCGTAATTCGAGCCTATGCCGGTACGGACTAGCTTAACACGCGGTTCCGGAGGCGCGGGCTTATCAAAACAGGGCACAATCACTTCTTCTTCGGTAACAGGTCCGTATATATGCCATAAATACTTAGAAGGATCAAGGTATCTCTGACAGTGTCTGTTTATATCTTCCACGGTTATACTTTTTGCCAGAGCTATATACTCGCTGTCTTTCATGTATTCAAAGCCCATCAGGTCATTATTCCCCAGGGTAGTATTTCTATACAGAGGATTTTCTATGGATGCGGCTTCTTCCATTACAATCCCGCTTTTGATAAGTTCCAGGTCTTTTTCCGTTATGCCGTTCTTCCTTATATCTTCCATTTCCTCAATAATCAGCTTGATAACCCTATTGACTTTTTCCTTTAACATTGAAGTGGATATTCTCAGGCAGGCCGAGTTTTTAAACAGTTTTGACATCTCAAAAACTTCATAAACAAGACCCGAATCACTCCTTAACCTCTTAAAAAGCCTTTTTTGAAAAATCGATTTAAACATCCTATCTTTAAATAACTCAATCATGGGACTGTCCTGCGGCAAGCTCTGCGCCGCGATATCCAGGTAAACTTTCTCGCACTCTTTATAAACTACAACTTTACGGGGCTCTACAGTAGCCGTATTCTCCGCTAAAGGCTTTGCTTTGCCCTTTAATTTTCCGAATTCAACTTCCGCCATTTTTACAAAATCTTCATGCGCTACATCCCCGAAACATGCAAGTATAATCCTGCCGGGCGGAAAATTCTCTTTGGTATACTGTTTTAAACTTTCGGAAGTAATATTACTTACCGAGCTTTCATCGCCTAAACCGGATTCTCCTAAAGGCGAATCTTTAAAAACCGCCCTGCCGAATTCAAGATCACTCTCTAACCCGGGATGATCTTTAATAGCTTTGAGCTTAAACAATACTGTCTGCTTCATCATTTCAACTTCATTTGGATCAAACTTTTTACGGAAGAAGCACTCATATAAAAGTTTTAACGCCGGTTCAAGATCTTCTTTTAAGACCTCTACAGTAAAATGCATATATTCTTTACCCGCATCAGCCGTGGCGTCCGAAAGCATTCTTCTTGTCATGCCGACCAGTTGTTTTGTATCATAATTCTCCGTAGCCCTGGAACCGGTCATGGCGGTAAAAATACGGGAAATACCTTTTAGAGTTTCAGATTCGTATGCAGTGCCCATATTAACATATATACCCAGTGAGACAAATTTTGTGCCGGAATGCGTCTCCGTTATAACTTTAACTCCGTTAGGGAGCTCGGTTTTCGCATAAGGAATATCAATAACCTCCTCAGTACATACCGCCTGTTCGGCCGGGCGTACGGATGCTGTTTCGGGGACTTTAGCTTTGCTCACTGGAGCCGGCCTAACCGGGCAAGCGGCTTCAAGCAAAGACGGGGCTTCGGGCTTAAAACCGGGTATTACCACTTCATTCTCCCTTAACGGTCCGTAAACAGACCATACATATTTATTGGGATTAAGGTATGAACTGGCGGCTTCAAGAACATCTTCTTTCGTTATGCCTTCCAGCATTTTTATAACCTCATCCGGACTTCTGTATTCTGTACCCGTAAGCTCCGTTAATAAAATATCCTCCATCCTGCTAAAGGGTTTTTCTAAATCTTTCAGTGTCATTTTCTTAAAACTCGTTTTACAGGTATCAAATTCCTCATCGGTTAAACCGTTTTCCATTATATCTTTCATTTCATCACAGATTACTTCAATGGCTCTGTTAAGTGTTTCTCTCGGGGTTTCCATAGAAAATACAAGTAGATTGGCGGATCCCAAACTAATCGGGTTAATATCGATATTATGAGCAAGATTCTCATCCGTTCTTAATCTGTGTATAAGCCTTATGCGTATAATAGACATAAAAAGTTGGTTTTTTAACATTCCTTCCTTACTCATATCCGATAAAGGAATGCCTGTTGTTAATTGTAAATATACATCTTCACATTCTTTATAAACAACTGATTTCTTAGGAGTTATATAAAGGGTTTCTTCCGGTTTGGAAGCTGATCTGCCTTTTAATGAGCCGAACTTGCTGCCGGCAAGGCGTACAAGATCAGAATGATCCAGATTGCCTGCCGCTAAAACCGTTATTTTATCGGGAGTGTATTGCGTCTCTTCAAAGTTTTTTAAATCCTGCGGTGTAATTGCTTTCACTGTTTCTTCTGTGCCTGCGAGGGGCTCCGCTAAGTTGCCGCCTTCAAAAACGGCTTTTAACATCTCCTGTAACGCTTTATCTGAATTGCTGTCGTTATACATTTCTATTTCGGCGAGAATCGGACCGCGCTCCCTCTCAACGGCTTCCGGAGTTATTTTTTTCTCAAGCAGCATCTCTTCAAGCAGCTCAAGCGCTTTACCTAGATTTTCTTTCTTCACTTTCATGTAATAAAATGTATGATCAAATGATGTCTGCGCGTTATGCAGAACAGATATTTTCTCAGTATCATAATTTAAGGTTGCTTCGGTATGTTTACCGGTATCTTTAAATGCCATATGCTCGAGAAAATGCGATATCCCGCGCTGATGCGATGCTTCATGGATAGATCCGACTTTAACAAGCACTCCCACGGAAACAAAATTAGTAACGGGATTAGACTCGGTAATAACTTTTACACCGTTAGGGAGAACCGTTTCGTTATAGACGGAGGCAGGGGCGTTAATATTTGAGGTCTGCTCCGCTTTCACGGGAAAAGTTTCACTTACCTTCCCTGTCCCGTGCCCTGTGCCTGCATCCATAGACATTACAGACGGTACAGGCATAGGTATACCCTGCGGTGTTACAGGCTTCGGGGCAAGACCCAGCCCGCCGGCAAATCTACTTGCCGCCTCATTTATTTTATCCATAACCTTATTAAGAGAAAACGGACCTAATCTGGTTGACGGTGTACCGCCGTTAGGAGGGCCGCCCCCTGAAGGAAGAGATGGAGGAGGTCCGCCGGGATCGGTATTTATATCAGTAGGCTCTGTAATTTCATCAATAAATTTTTCTAGGTTTCTGCGCAGCTGCGGATTTTTTAATCCGTTTCTATTCCCATAATAAGCTACAAAAATGCTTCTAATTGTAATTTCCAGCATTTCTTTAAACTCGGCATCTCCGACCTCGCACCCCTCTTTATGCATAATTTTAAAATACTCCACCATAAAATCATCACAGGAAGAAATTTTGCCTTCATTACAGTAAGAAGTATATAAATCAGTGATAATCCGCTTTAAATTTATGTATGCCTGTGATACTCTGTCTGAGCCCGTGTACATATCCATAAGCGTATCAAAAACTTCAAGAGATTGTTCCGTGAGTGCCGGTGGATACTTCAAAGCTCTTGTTCTAAGCAGTATATCCTTATAATACTCCCCTACCGTTCTTCTGACAGAATCAAGTTCGTCCAGATCTTTTCTATATACTTTTAAAACCGGCTTGCCGTCTCTTAGCTCTACCTTGTCTTCCATTAAGTCGTAACTTTTTTCTATAAGCCCCCTGGCTTCTTTATAATATCCCTGAAGATGTTTAACAGGATCACCGGGCATCCTGTTATTTTTGTACGGATTTAATTTCTGCGGAATGGAAGCTTTTAAGCCGGCGAAACCACCACCCGGTAATTCTTTTTTCCCGGAAGACGCAGCCTTATTGCCCAGAAGGCCGTCTATAAAGCTGTCCATTATTTTATATACTTCTTTATCTGTCAGTCCTTTTGCATAATAATCCTTAAACAGGAACATTATGCACTGATCCATCATCTGAGATACGGTTTCCGCATCTTCCAATACTGAAAAATACCTGAATAATGAGGGGCTGGCTGTTTCTTTACTGCCGCTTGTATAAAAATCAAGCTGTTTACTGACAAAGCTGCTTAATCCCATATAAGATGCTAAACGGGATACCGTTCCTTCTCTGGAAGGCTTGATTTTCTCAATCTCCATTAACTGTGAAAATACCATACATATTTCATTAAAGGTATTTGCTGGATAACTAAGTTCTCTGGCCTTAGCCAATATATCTATGTAATAACCTCTTAATGTTTCCAGATCAACACTATATTCTGCTCTGGCATATCCCATTGCTCCCAGCAGTTCATAACCGTGAGTAGTAGCTTCATTTGCATATTTTTTCAGGATATCAGGATTGCATTCCGCATCCCTGTATACATTCAGTGATTCAAAATCAATCCTGCTCAGCCCGGAAACCCTGGAAGGATCCTTAATAAAGGCTCTGTCCCCGCTGCTGCCCGAAAGATGCTCTTTACAGCCCAGCTGCAGGAACCTTATATAATCCTCAACCATGGTTTTATGCTCAACTTGATCCATTATATCCCAGAGAGCCTTAATAACATCCCTTACTACACTAACCGAATGATCAATGCTTGTCCGGGGCAGACCCGGACTCCGCAGGACATTCATCTCCCAGTTCCCTATCCTGTAGATTAAACCCGCTGCCAGATCATATAATCTGTTACCTTTTGCTTTTTCTATAAGCTCCCATCTTTTGGAAATTGAGTATGTCTGCTCAAATTCTTCCAGTATATCATTCATCAGTCTCATCTGAGCTTCATCCGAAGAGGAAGGCCCGGAAGGACGTCCCGGACCGCCGCCTTTTTCATTTCCTGCAGGCCCTATATCAATAACGGTAGGACCGATTCTGTCCGGAGGTCCCCCTGATAAAGGAGAGCCGCCGTCTCCACCGGAATTTATATCACCGGGCTCTGTTATATCATCAATAAGTTTTTCTAAGCTGCTGCGCATCCCGGGATTTCTAAATACATCTCTTTCCGTAAAATAATCATGGAATACGATATTAATAAGCTCTACTGCTGCTTCTTCAAAGTTTACCCTTTCAAGAAGCCCTCTTTCACGTAATCCGTCTAAGAAAGTCAGAAGGTAATCGCCATAGACCTTGTCTTCGCCTTTTTTATACGAATCATATAAATCACGTATATATTTCTCTAGGTTTGTATACGCGTCAGATACGCGGTCTGAATCCAGATAGGCATCGAGAAGCTTTTTGAAAGTAAATGCAGTTTCTTTATATAATTCTACAGGATAACCTAATTCCTTAATCTTCGTTAATATATCTTTATAATACTCTATCGCTAATTCCGGATGAACATTATGCAGTATTTCATTGTCGGAAAAATACTTTTTAATAAAACCGGCACTGAGACCATCGGTTTCTTTATATGAATTCATCCCGGTTAATATATCCCTTACTGACATATTGGAGACTTTTTTAGCACCGCGTTCATGCGCCAGGTCCGCCATCTCCCCTATTGCGCGCTGGATAACCGGGGAAACAGTAAATGCCTGCATTTTTTCGTTTAAATCCGTCCAGAAGCTTAAGTAAGGCTCTTTCCCTAACTCATCAAAAAACTGGTTTAATAAGGGATGTCCCGGCCATTCCCCCCTTATATTTAATATTTTAAGACTCCACCCGCCCAGGAAAGCCGCGGTAGTAATCCAATCTTGAGAATAAACCTCTAGACCCGTCATTTTATTTACTGCGGCATCATGGAATTTTGCATACAGCCGTATAGCAAGATCAGTATAGTCATTTTCATACATTTCATCTGCTATAGCCATTTTCTCTTTTAATGACCTGGCAGCAAAGAATCTATCCAGTGCCGCTTGAATGATTTGCGCCTCTTCCTGCATCTGCTTAAGAGCGGATAGTGCATCTTCATCTAGCATGCCGGCAGGCTGCTCCGCAGCTGCGTGAGCCGGAGATATAGGACTGTCTTCGGTTTTTCCCGTCTGTATAAGTTCGTTTATAAAGAGGGACATTGCTCCGCGTATTTTGTCATCGGTTAAACTCTTCAGGTAATAGTCTTTAAAAAGGGCAGCTAAAGCCTCATCCATTATTTTGAGCAGATCATCCTTGCTTTTCCCGTCTGCTTTGGCTTTAAGGAAAAATTTATTTAAAAACCTGCCGGGAACCGCTAAAGGATCTTCAAGGTAAAGATCGTACTGTTCTAAAATAAGCATACTCAGATTCATACGCTCTAAAGACAGTGAAGACGAACCAATGCCCGGAGCGGCAATTTTTTTAATTTTTAAAAGATTCGAAAATACTTTTCCTACTTCATTAAGGGCTCTTCCTGGATAATTAAGCTCCCGTGCTTTTGTTAATATGTCTATACAGCACCCTTTTATATCAAGCAGTCCGGGTATATCTACACCGTGTTCTATATTATGTGAATCTATATAATACATTAATCCGGAACTGTATGAATACGCCGCTTGTGCATATTTTTTTAATTCTGCGGCAGTACATTTTCTATTTCTGTACAAATTTAATGTCTCTACTGGATCTTCCAGTGACACAAAGCCGTCTTCCCCTGCGGGAGGTTCTTCCCCGCTGTCAATAAAATCAACGCGTTCACCGTCTACCTCTGCAGGGATGTAATCTTTTTCATTACAGGCCCTGTAACCGTCAACCAGCTCTTCCAGATATTTACCGGCAACTTCCGGGTTACGGACATCATCAAGTATATTGCTAATATCCGCGATAACATCTCCCAGCACCGTCAATGCATCTTCCTGCCGGGCAGCTGATGTGTCCGGAGATTCCAGAATATCCAGAGCTTGGGTTCCTATCTTATAATAAAATCCCGCCGCAAGACCGTACAAGCCGTTTTTACAGGCCTCCTGAATAATATCCATTCTGTCAGCTAACGAAGAAGCGCTGTTAAATCTAGCCGTAAGTTTTTGTGATAGACTTTCATTTCCATGTCCTGAACCCTGATTGCCTTCCATTGCCATTACAGGCGGAGTTCCGGGCCTGGTTATGCTGCCGCCAGCCGCTGCTGACGCAGGCGCTAACTCCGGCGGCAATAATGTTTTTGCCGCATCGGTAAGAATTCCCATAATACCTTTAGGTGATAACTTCCCAGGGAGAGAATTATTAGGAACAGACTTACCCTGCTTTGGAACTTTAGGATTTGCAACAGCTTTCCTTGTAGCTTTAACTAAAGCATATGAAGGCCTCTCTTTAGGATTCATGCCGCCAACTACAGTATCAACTACCGAAGGATCGGGTATTGGATGAGACTTGGCTTTTACAGGCAGCTGTTCCGTAGGCGGGAGAGACTTTGGCTTAGCTTTTACGGGCTCGGCTTTACCTTCTGTAACTTTCACACTGGGCCTCTGGGCTCTGGGTGCTTTTCCTACTTTTTTTGCGGACATGCTTACAGGGAACCCGTCTTCGCCGAGCTCCATACCGTATTCCGATTCCCATACGGAACCTTTCTGCGTTACTACCCTTACTTTCTTTGGATTACCGTTAGAGTGCCTTTCTATCACATCCATTATGCTTGCTTTTATACCTTCTCCTGAAGGAATAGATGATCTTGATACAACTCTAAATCTGCCGTTTTCAAATATAATTGCTTTGGTAAAAGCTAATTCGTTAATCTTACCGAATGCTTTAGGCCCGAATATTAAGCCCATTACCGTGCCCATAAGAAGGGCTCTTTCTTCAGATGAACCGTACTTCCATATCTTAACGGCTTCTGCTACATCTTTATCCAGTCTTGATAACCCCACTATGAATCTTGTCCATGAAACCGGGTTATAAAGGTGGCGGAAGAACATAAATATACCGTACATCTCAAGTAATGCGGTTTTCACTGTTTCATTATTTAACTTAGCTAATGAAGGGATAACAGCTATATCAAGATAAGAAAAGCCTTTCTCCATGATATTCCATTCATCAAGCTTAGCGCAGTAGCTTTCTATAGCCCTAGGAGATAAAACATCATGTACAGTCTTGTAAACCAGATGCCTCCCTTTTACCATGGTAAAATATGCCGCACTCCCGAAATTATTAGGTATAAGGGCTATGCGGGGCTTTAATACACCCTTAGAATCCTTACCGTCCATATATACATAAACCTGTCTCAGTTTACCTTCTGCTATCTCTCTTCTGTGTTTTGCTATAAATACGGCTAAAGATTTCCTATCACTTAATAAAGGACCTAATTTAGCATCTTTGTGTATCTCTGCTAAAAGCTTTGACGGGTTCATGAAATTAAGTTCCGCCCACCAGAGCTCAACCTGGGCCCATGCAGGAAGATCAACTTTTACATCCCTTACCTGTCTTGTAAAAGCCATATACTGATCTTCTGTCATATTCTCCCTGCAGAAGGTAATAAATCTTATTCTTTCACTCTTAGGCCAGTTTTTGTATGCGGTATTATTAAGGTAAGGAAATACAACCACATTATCAGGCATTGTGTATTTATGGAGGTATAATACTATTTCCTTAAACCTTCTTGCTTTTTTATCATGATAATCAGGTTCAATATTATTAAGATTAACCCATAAGTTATCTTCTCTTTTTCCGTTATACCTGTTATCTTTAAGATTATTGTATATAGATAATAGTTTTTCTTTAGAACATCTCTGCTTAAGATTTGCAAAGAAACTATCAGCATGCTTCTTATCAATAAACCTTAACAGTCCCTTATCAAATAATGCATTATTGAATATTGTAAAGCCGTTTAATTTTGCTAAAGGCCTCACAGGGTGATAAAACATATCTCTCGTCTTAGCTATGTTAACAGGAGATTTAACAGGAGGTTTGTAATGGGCCTTAGCAACCCGGGCTCTTTTCTTAACCATTGCGGTGGCATTACTTAAATCTATATTTTTTTTGCCTGTATCACGGAATGTCCTTACAAACTGGTTAAATAAGTGAACGAATAATACTTGATCTTTAGGCATCTTTCGGAAGCCGTACTGCTTATACAGATTATAAAGACCTTTATAACCGGCTTTCTGTAATGTAGATAAATAATCTTTACCTATAGAAGAGCATAATATTTTATTCATATTCTGCTGGTTAGCATACATATAATAGCTGGTATTTTTTATATGAAACTCATTGAATAAAGAAAAAAGAGCATCTTTTTTCTTTGAAAGATAGTCTGCTTTTTCCCGGGGAAGGTATTTTAATCTTCTCTGGTTATTTGCTAAGATCTGCCAGAGGCGAAAATCTTTCTTTTTAAGATAATAAAGAAATTTTGTACCTATATCAGAATTTATATATTTATCAAAGTTTCTTTCATCAATAATAGAAAATTTATTATAAGGATTCTTTTTGGTTCTAGAATCCTTTATTATTCTTTCTACAGGATTATTTCTTAAGTGGTCGTAAATACCCACTTTCTCCCCCAATAATATACAGTTTTATAATTTAATTATTATCTATATACCGCTATTTTTATTCTAACAAACATATATTGCCAGAATATTGCCAAATTGTTACTAAATTGTTAACTTTTTACCCCTTTTAGTCCCCTTTTTATAATTCCAGGCGAGGTTCGGGAACTTCATTTTTATCTTTTAATATTAAATTCTTACATGCACAGTAATATATGTAGGGGTTGCGCCTTGAGAAATAGATATGCGGCTCAAGTGCAATCTGGTAAACCTGCTCTATATACCTCATATCTTTACGGGCAAAGCGGTGTGTCGCTATAGCCAGGTTTTTTATAAATCTACCTCTTCTGCTTACATCGGGATACTGGCTGAAGTACCTTTCAAGAAACTCCATCCCCCTGCTCCCCGGGCCTTCCAGCAGTTCTTTTTCTATAACTTCAACACTGTCTTCAAGCTTATAATCAGGCCCTACCCTTCTAATAAAGCTGAATAAAGTTGCGGCTGTTTCTTCAAATAACTCAACAGCGCCGGGGAACCCGGAAAGCATCTCTTTTGCCATAAAATCATATCTTGCCTTATATTCAGGCCTGCTTTCTATCTCTTTACTTATTACCCTGTCTTTATTATCTAATTTATATGGGTTGTATTTTTTACTTTCCGGGAAGATACGCTTTTTATAACCGGCAGCGCTTCTGAACCCGTGTGCCCCGTCAAATAAAGGATCAGATACTATCTCATTATCAGGATTTTTCCATGCTCTGTGTCTGGGACTGCTTTCTTCCGGGGTCGCAGGTTTAACGGGTCCTTTACCGGGCGGTAATGCCTGATTGTTCTGTCGTCCCTGCATTTTATCGTAAATACTCTTTAAAACTTTGTTTATTTCTAAAGTACTTTTGGAAGGAAGCCCTGAATATGTTATTATAATTTCCTGATTTTCCAGCGGCAGCTTAGGGTCATAGTGTTCCAGAAAACCGCCAAAGAATGAGGCAAAAAGTTCATCAAAATCTAGATCATCATCCTGTAAAGCAATCCTTGCTGGTAATTTTTCTTGCAGTATTTTTATTTCACCGCTCAGTATTTCAATTAAGCTGTCAATATGTAAAACCGAATGACCTATTTCATGAAATAAAGTATGGTAAGGATTATCTTTTCCGTAAAACCAGGCTTGCAACCCCCCTATACTGCTTAAATGCAGGATTGTTCTTATCGCAGAATAACACTTGCCGAATGTGAACCGCTGGATAGAATTTTCTACTTTTAATAAAGAATCAATGTCTGTTTCTGAAAACTCATCAATTACTATAATTATCCATCCCTTTTCTTTCATATGTTCTATCTGTTTTCGGGGTAATTTTTTAAGCTCGTTTATTGTCTTCATTCTTTTTGAATAAGATATTGTACCC
>JBDRKI010000091.1:0-5542 GCA_043814095.1 Armatimonadota bacterium
CGCGAGCTCGGGTATGGGTATAAGTTCCGTTTTCATGCCTGATATGGCATCCATAAGGTTTACCGAAAGCGGGCCTTTTACGGCTTTTATTACTCTTTCTATTTCCGCTTTGGTTTTTATCCCGTCAACAAACACAATATCAGCGCCTGCTTCAAGATACATATTGCATCTTCTTATGGCTTCATCAAGACCTAAAACAGAATATGAATCTGTTCTGGCATTGATTATAAAATCTTTATCCAGCTTATTCCTTATATCCGAACAGGCTCTTACCTTGCCAGCCATCTCCTCTGCTGATATGACTTCCTTGCCTGCCATATGACCGCATCTTTTGGGGAATACCTGATCTTCAATATTCATTCCCGCAACACCCATTGTTATGAGTTTTTCGGTTATATAAGCGGCATTAACCGCGTTTCCGCCGCCGGTATCAACATCGGCCATAACCGGTATATTTACCGCACTGGCGATATTCCAGGTGATATCAAGAACATCTTTCATCTGCACAAGCCCTACATCCGGCTTGCCCAGATATGAACCCGCAAGTCCGTAACCCGAAACCTGTATGGCTTCAAACCCGCAATCCTCAATAATTTTCGCGCTGAAAGCGTCATGACAGCCGGGCACCACTACAGCCCTGCGGTCCATTATCGCTTTTCTCAGAGTCGTGGTTTTTTTCATGGATAATTTCCTCCTTTTTCAATTATATTCCCGCATTGCGGGATGTCATAGACTTATTCTTCCCTTAAATTTAAAACCCTTCTTTAATTAATGAAATTATTAGAAAAATGGCTAATATTTATCAAAATGATAAAAAAGTAATAAAAATAAGGGTTTTATGTAAAAACAAACTTTATATACTCAAAAATACTCCTTTTGACCGATATTTATATATACATAAATATCTTATAATATAAGTATCGAGGAGGTAAACCGCGGTGAAAAAACTGTTGGTATTATTTGTATTAATAATATTCTTATCCGCAGCGGCTTTTGCGGCATCAACAGATACTCAGACAATTTACTATGAGATTGATGCGATTAATGAGATTAGCTTTGATACAAATATAACAATGACGGTTAATACCGCAACGGCCGGTTCACAGCCAACAGAGGTAGATGTAAATGATCTCGAATATAACATTACTACCAATGAAACCGGCAAGAAATTAACAGGCCAGCTTAATGCGAACATGCCGGATAACACTACTCTTAAGGTTAATGTAGACGGCGGTGAAGTCGCATTATCAACCACCGCAAACAATTTATACACTAATATTTCAACCATGGTAACAACAGGCAACTGGTATTACAGCTTCGCTTTTCGAGCAACAGTCGCAGCCGGTTTACCTGCAGATGGTCATAGAATTGTAACATTTACATTATGTGATGAATAAAGAAATATTTTAAGAATGTATTAATCCGTACCGTTAATTATATAAACTCTGCCCTCATAAGCTTTGAGCTTATCTTTAAAATATTTACCCCCCAGATTATGCTCCTTATGGTTCAGGTAGTCATATATTTTATCTTTACCGAATTTTGATATATCAACCTTAAACTTAGCCGTTTTACCGGAATAATTAATCAGTATAATAAGAGCTGTCTTCTTACCGTCTTTCCTGCCGTATCTTACAAAGCCCATTATATTCTTATTCTTTGCATCTAATATCTTATATGATTTGGAAGGGGGCTGCATAAGGATATCATTATAATCATCACGCAGGTACATTATATCCTGCATGAATTTAATGAGGTTATTCTTGTTAAGCCAGTTGTATGATGTTATATCAAAAAGCCCGAGCGGTTTTCCTTTGTATTTTTTTATATCCGCAGGCGTAAAATCAAGCCCTGTGTTTACGGGATAGGTCTCCGCCAGCTCATAACCGGAATGGACAAAAAGAATTCCGTTAGGGATAAATGCATTTATTAGGAACGAATTCTTAGAGTTGTTAATGCCTCCCCTGCGGGAAGCAGATCTAGGCGTATTGTGGTTCTCGCCTGTTGCGAGAAACTTAATGGGTATATTCTTAGCGCCTGCCTGTTTAAAAAGTCTTTTGACTTTATCTTTATCATGCTCTGTACCCCAGCTAAATCCCATAACTGCATGATATCCCTGTTTTTTGCTTTCTTTGCCTATATGAAAATTCTCGGAAAGCAGTACAAAATCTTTATTGTGATTCCTGGCTATCTTTATTATGCTGTTCATAAGTTTTTTGGGCATTGCATGCCCCATATCAACAAGGACGCCGTCTATATGAAAATGGTTCTGGTAATGTGGCATAATATGCTCTATCTTCTGCCACAATAATTTGTTGGCATATTCATCTTTTGCTAATTTCTTTTCATACATTCTTATGGTATTATAGGCCATGTAATTATACTTATCATATTTCTTTTTATACTTATACATTCTTAAGTATGTAACATCACCCCATGGCGGCTGTACATCATCAGGCGGCCAGTCCGCAAAAGCCCCGGGGATGGAAACCTCTATCTTTTTCCTGTCTCTACCGCATGAGGCGCCCGTAACCTTACTGTCTTTATTATGCTTAATATTCCCCGGCTTCGGCGGAGCATAATAAAAATTGATATAATCCGCAGATGGTTCGGGTAGATTATTAAAATTATTTTTAGCTACCTGCTTCTTTAGCTTCTTTAATACTTTCTCGCCGAATATAGGGTTGCCGTAACCTTTTGTATCTTTGGGATTCTTTCTGTCTTTGATCTTGGCATCTATCCAGTAAAACCAGTCAGGGTGCAATTCTATAAAGTCGCTGTCCCGGGAAGCGGTTCTGAAAACAAACTCAAGAATAACTTTTATGCCGAGCAGGTGGCACGCTTCCACCAAAGCCTTAAACTGGATATCAACACCGGCATTAATAAGCGGATCCTCTAAATGCTTATCTATCTCGTAAGGATTCTTTATTGCATACGGGGAACCGAGGTTTCCCTTGTTGCCGAACTTTCCTATCTTTGTAACAGGCAGAAGATACAAACAGTTGCATCCCAGTCTCTGCATATGACCGAGCTGCGCTATTGTTTTTAGAAACGTGCCCGTTTCTCTTATCCCGTCTTTATTCAAAGTAATATCTTTTCTGCTGCCGCCTATTGCTCCGTCACCGTTATGATCAAAAGCCGCAGTCGCTCTTACAAAACTGTTATAGATAACCATGCCGCTTACGGGATCTTTAGAAGATTTATGTTCAAGCTTTTTAAAATTCAAAATCCTGTGTATGTGTTCTTTATAATAAGAGCAGGGGTTGACTTTTACTTTTTCCGGACTGCCCGGATTAATGCTGTCGCCTATGGGTGCCCATAAGCTGGGAACAAAATATTTTGCATTCCCCGACTTTTTCTCTTTTTTTTCTAATTCTTCATAAATTAATTTTAAAGAATGTGTGTGCATGATATACCGTGCCTTATTTATATTTTTCAAAGCTATGGCCTTTAAAAACCGAAGATTTAAATTCTTTATAACATAATTGATCTCCTTTTTCAAGAAAAAACAAAAGATTTATATCTAATTAGAAGGTTTTACACATCTTTTATAGTATATTAAAATATACTAAGGAAATAGAGCAAATTTAAAGATATTTCATGAAAGGGGCGCCGGGAGTGAAGGTTTTTCCTTCCGGGCTTTTGGGGTATTTGCTATGAAAAAACCTAAAATTTTAGTTGTTGATGACGACATCCAGAATGTAAATATTTTAAAAAACATACTGAATGAAGAGGGGTATGACGTAGTTGCCGGCTATAACGGCGAGGAAGCGGTCTCTCTCTCAAAAGAAGAAAATCCGGATCTTTTAATATTAGACATTATGATGCCCAAACTTGACGGCTTTGAAGTTATAGAGGTTCTCCGGAAAGACGAAAAAACCAGGACTCTTCCCATTGTTCTTCTTACCTCTCTTACCAAAACCCAGGACAGGATAAAAGGAAAAGAGCTGGGATGCGATGATTTCATAACAAAACCCTTTGACAGAGCGGAGATAATCGCAAGGACAAGTTCATTTGTAAAGCTGAATTTCTACCGTTCACTGCAGACAGAGAAAGAACAGCTGGAGCTGATATTTAAAGAAACCGCGGACGGGCTTGCGGTTCTGGATGCAGACTGGAATATAATAAGAATAAACCAGACGGCAAAAAATCTTTTAAACATTACCTCTGAAGACACAATCAAAGTCAATTTTCTGGATCATATTTACTATAATTTCACTATCCCCACCCAGAAAAGCCAGCTCTTCCAGAACGGATCACGCTCCAAAATGTTTACGATAGTAAGGCCTGAGAGCAATGAAAACCCTCCGTTATACATCTCGGCAAAGCTTAATAATATCTACCTGCCGACAGGAGAAGTGCAGAACCGCTTCCTGGTGCTGCGCGATGTCACCGAAGAAACCGTTGAAGAACGCCTGAAAAAAAATTTCCTTTCGCTGATATCTCATAAACTCAGAACCCCTGTCTCCATTATCACGGGACATCTTTCAATGCTTAAAGATGAAGGCCCTGAATACATAACAAAAAATCCCATAGAAATGATAAATGTCCTTTATAAAGAATCGGTGCACCTGCGCTCGCTTGTGGAAAAACTACTCACCTTTGTAAACGTAACACTTGAAGAAAGCAATAAATTCATACAGAGAATAGACTTATCCGTATATTTAAAAGAATACGTAAAATCTTCCCAGAACCAGCCCCACGATAAAAAAGTATCTTTTAATATTGAATATGAAGAGAGTCTCCCCGCTGTTTCTTTTAACCCCATAAACATGGACCTTATAATCAATAACATCGTTGAGAACGGAATAAAATTTAACACGTCCGAAGAAGCTGAAATTAAAATTTCCGCGAAAAAATACAACAATGACTTCATTCAGCTTTCAATAACCGATAACGGGATGGGAATCCCTTCCGAAGAATACGGCAAAATTTTTGAAAAATTCTACCAGGTAGAAAAAAATCTATCAGGCGAAATCCCCGGGCTGGGGCTGGGATTATCCCTGGTTAAGCAGTTGATAGAGTCGAAAAACGGCAAAGTATGGCTTGAAAGCGAGCTGCATAAAGGAACCACTTTCCATATCACGCTGCCGGTATTCAGATACTAACAGCAGTACTAAATTATGACTTATCTACCTGTAAATATAAACTTAAAAAATAAAAATTGTCTCGTTGCCGGAGCGGGAAAAGTCGCCCTGCATAAGATAAAGATACTTCTTAAATTCGGAGCCGATATAAAAGTTGTCGCTCCCGCGCAAGATAAGGAAGTACTGCGCCTTTTCCGCAACAGCAAGATAAAACTTATAAAAAGAAAATTTACCGCTTCCGACCTTAAAAACATTCATCTTGTCATTGCGGCGACAAGCTCCAGGGAAACAAACAAGAAAATATCAGAGCTTACCCGCAGGAAAAACATACTTATAAATGTTGTTGATGATGCGCAGTTAAGCTCATTTATAATGCCGGCGATAATAAAAAGCGGGGATTTGAATATAGGCATATCAACTTCGGGTAAAAGCCCGGCCCTCTCCCTGGCCTTAAA
>JBDRKI010000092.1:0-3095 GCA_043814095.1 Armatimonadota bacterium
CCTGGGTAAAACCAGTCATTCCGCTGGCAAAAATTCCGTCGAAAAATGAAAATTTTAGGCTTTTATTAGCCTTATGGTCGTTTTTGCTTAACATTATGAAACTCCCATGGCCACTGCTCCTATAGGAGCCCTGCGACCGGAACCTTACATGAGCCCCGAACCAATACTGGTTCGGGGCTCATGTGTAAGTAAACCCCGTTAGAAAGGACGGGGCTTTTACCCCGCTCTTTCTATAAGAAACCAAACTCTTATATCTTTCATCCCCGTCCCGTTACAAAGCTCCTTTGTAACGGGACGGGGCTTTCTAACGGGGTAAAAATTTAAATAATCTACCGTGTATCACAGCTAGATTATCCTAACTTAACCTTCTATTTACTATAAAAGTAGAGGTTCTGCTTGTCATTCACATATTTTCTCATCTTCGGGTTTCCAAGCAGGATCCACTATGCATAAAAACTTCAGTTCAGAATTGCCTATATTCTTAATGTATTGCTTTGAATTCGGCGGTATATAAACCGCATATCCCGGATATACCTCTTGTGATTCATTATCTACAGACATTAATCCTTTACCCTCTATAATATAGTAAACCCCGTTAGAAAGGACGGGGCTTTCTAACGGGGTAAACCTCGGCTGTTCTAAGTTTGTGTGCTTTGGTTTTTTGACCGGCGGAAACTTTTGCATGAGCTAAACTATAACGTATTTTTAAGCCGGATTTATTGGGATGCAGAAGCTCCCGCAGGATAGAATCGTCCCCTGCCAAGAATTCCGGGCACTTATTCAAATCTTTTATAACCATAATCGGCTTCTCTAAGTTGTGGGTATCCATTATTTTGTTCTGCGCGTTATTTTCGATATATCCTTTTTGTCAAAAACTGCTTTCCCTGTGCCTTTTTCAACACATAGATTAATAAATACCTTATCCTGCGTTTCGTCTATGATATATCCTTCAAAAATCCTACCGTTTTTCATTATTAAAACATCCAGATCCCCTGACTTTGATATAATTTTAATATCAGTAATCTTCCGTTTAATTGGACGAATAACGTCTTTTAACGCATTATTATATATAATATAAAAAGATAGAAATATGGTAGCGATACTTATAGCTATCGTAGAGTTAATACAAAACTTTATGAGTGGCAATTTACCTATCTGAGTAATAATGCCGTAACGGCCATGCCGTTTTGAAAAATACATGGCTTTATCTGCCTTCGCAACCAACTCCTCCATTCTGTCTGCATCTTGCGGAAAACCGGCAATTCCGCAGCTTATCGTAACGTGAAACAACTTACTACCGTATAAAAATGGCCGGTTAGCCAAAATAAATTTGCACCGCAGCATGGACTTGTAAGCTTCTTCAGGCTTCATATCCAAGAAGACTATCACAAACTCATCTCCGCCATACCGAAATATCTGATGTATAGTATCTTGCAAATTTAGACGTAACGTACTAGCTATATACTTAAGAATCATGTTACCGAAAGGATGTCCGAATTTATCATTAAATTTTTTAAAATGGTCTACATCCAAAAGTACAATCGAAAAATTACTTTTTGCAACCTTTGATTTGTACAAAATAGTTTCCATAAAAGCTATAAAAGACTTACGGACTAAAAAACCGGTTAATTCATCTTGCTGTTCATGTTCTAACATATATAAACACCTCCTCTTTCTAACCTTTACATATATCGTCGCGCTACAGCTTTTGTTTACTTATATGTTCCAATAAATTTGCTAATTCTTTTGTAGTGGATTCGGCATTATACTTTTTGATAAATTCTTCGTTTCCCCCATATTCCAGTCGCCCCTTATTTCTAAATTCTATAAACCATTCTGTAAGAATTTTTTCCAGTTCGAATTCATCCGTTGCGAGTTTTGCAGCGCCTGAAGCCTTCAGTATATTAGTTGCTATATTCCCGGTAGCTGAAATACCCACGATTGGCCTTCTTGCCCCAAGATACTCATATATTTTATAAGTGGACACAATATCAGAATATACCTCCGAAGACGGTTGACGCCAATCTATAAAAAGGAGCACGGTAGATTCAAGCTGCTTTGAAATAGATTCTTTATGCGGAATATACCCGGATACCTCTACGACGTCTCGTAGATTATAGCGGGTTATCATTCCCAAAAGATCAGGGCTATAATATCCATAGGTATAAAATCTCGCCTTTACCCGGCTGGGTTCTAAAATTCTTTTCTCTAGGACTTTTTTAAGTGCTCTTAAAAACGGTTCGGGATCCTGATATTCTTTATGTAATTTGCCGGTATAGGTCATTATAAAGCGCCGATCATCCTGCCCAGTATCTACTTTTAAATTCTCCTCATCGAATGAATTTGTTATTGAAAAAATCTTGTTTTTTAAATCCGGGTAAAGCCTTGCGAGTGTAGCTCTCCATGCCTCTGTTACAACCACTATTGCATCCGCGTATCTGAGTGTGTTTTTTTCCATCATCTTTAAGATAAAATTCTTCATACGGCTTCTTTTAAAATAATGACTGTAGGCCCACGGATCGCGTAAATCAGCAAGCCAGGGTATATTATATTTGATTTTTATCGCTTTAGCGATAAGGTGTGCTGTCTCAGGCGGAGAAGTGCTGAACACAGCATCAAATTCCTCTTCTTTTAACAATTTTTCAGCTTCTTTTAGGGCAGGTTTATACCATGCTATATTTTCGTCAGGTATCGCTAATAGTTCTTTAACAATTCTTTTAGACCTAAATGATGCTAATCTGTCGTTATAGGAAACTTTTATCACCCTTACGCCTTCAATTTTGCCGTCTTCCTCGGGACAATAAGACAAAGGTTCTCCGCTATTTGACACGACAACCGTTGGTTTCCACCCTAATTTACTTAGGTATCGAGCAAACTGCAATCCCCTGTACATGCCAACACCAAAAAAAAGCGGTGGCCATGAAAAACAGAGCATTAAAATTTTTTTACCACGGGTATATGCCATAATTTTCTACACACATTGTGCAGGGGCTATTTAATTCTTTGTCGTCGTTCAAAAATTTATTCCGCATGTCCTGAAAGAATTTATTATTCCACACATCCGGGTCTTCCAGGTTCCCATGTCCGCTCATATT
>JBDRKI010000093.1:0-4110 GCA_043814095.1 Armatimonadota bacterium
AGACTAAATTCAGGGACGAACCCCGCCCCCGCGCTGGTCTTATAAGGGGCAGGGAATTTATAATGAAGGATATGTACAGCTTCCACCGCAGGTGGGACTGTCTTGATAAATATTATGAGCGTGTTTATGATGCGTATACAAAACTGTTCAAACTATGCGGGCTTAAGACACGCGCTGTTTTAGCGGATTCAGGCCCTATGGGCGGGGATGTATGTCATGAATTTATGGTAGAGAGCTCTGTGGGTGAAGACACATTGTTTGTATGTCGCACATGCGATACGGGATGGTCTTCCGCCGTTGCTAAATATCACAGGGAAGATAAAGAGATTGTAAAAGAAGGCTTGAACAAGATGGAGGAAGTATCCACCCCGGATGTTAAGACTATTGAACAGCTTACGGGCTTTCTTAAAAAATCCCCCCATGATTTTATAAAAGCGATAGTGTATAAAAGCGGGGATTTATATATAATGGGTCTTGTGCGCGGGGATCATGATATAAATGAGGCGCACCTAAAATCAGCGCTCGGTGTTAAAGGGCTTGAAATGGCGGCAGAAGCCGATATAGAAAAGATAACCGGCGCTCCCATGGGATTTTCAGGGCCGGTTGGCGTGAAGAATATAAAGGTTGTTGCCGATAAAGATATAAAAAGCGTTGTTAATGCGGTCATAGGCGCGAATAAAAAAGACACCCATTTTATAAATGCCAATATAGACAGGGATTTTAAGGTTGACCTCTGGGCTGATATAAGGGTCGCGGTTTCCGGGGATCTTTGTCCTGAGTGCAGGGTGCCCATGGAGCTTAAAAAAGGCATAGAGCTTGGACATATTTTTAAACTCGGCACGAAATATTCGGATTCTTTAAAAGCGCATTTTGTTGATGAAGACGGCGCGGAAAAACCCCTTATTATGGGATGCTACGGGGTAGGCATATCGCGTATTGTCGCCGCGGTAATTGAGCAGTATAATGATAAAGACGGTATAATATGGCCCATGAGCCTTGCCCCTTATAAAGTGGCGGTTATACCCGTTATAGCCACGGAGAAAGAACAGATGGACCTTGCCATGGATGTTTATAACATGCTCCGAAAGGAAGGCATTGACTGCCTTCTTGATGACAGGGACCTGCGTCCGGGCGTGAAATTTAAAGATATAGACTTAATGGGCATACCGGTTAAAATAGTTATAGGAGTCAAAACAATAAAAGAAGGCAAGCTGGAAGTAAAGACGCGTAAAGACGGGAATACCGTTTTTGTGGATAAAGAAAAAATAATAGATATGGTAAGGGAAATAGAAAATGAACAAATTAAAGTATTACAAAATTAAAAGCGTAAAAGACGACAAAAAGATAAATGCCGTTGCTAAGGAGCTTAAAAACGGCGCTATTATAGCAATGCCTACGGAGACGGTTTACGGGCTTTTTGTTAACGCGCTTGATAAAGACGCGGTAAACAGGCTTTTCCAGATAAAGGAGAGGAATCTTCAGAAGGCTCTGGCATATCATCTGGCAAGCCCGGAAGATATAAGGAGTCTGGTTTTAGAGATCCCGGAATATACGGAAAAACTCATAAACAAAACCATGCCCGGCCCCATAATGCTTCTTTTCAAGAAGCAGAAAAGGGTTCCTGACAGCGTAACGGGCAGTTCAAAAAAAGTCGGCGTAAGAATACCGGCAAATGAAGTAACACTGGAGATAATAAAAAGATCAGGCATACCCGTTGCGGGCAGCAGTGCGAATATTTCTGGCGAGCTTTCACCAACAAGGCCGGAGCATGTGCTTGCTTCTTTTGCCCCGCCCAGGGAACAGATTGACGCTCTTGTTGATACGGATCAGGAGCCGATAGGCGTGGAATCCACGATTTTAGACGTAAGTACGGCTACCCCCAGGATTTTAAGGATGGGGTTTGTATCGGCAGAGCAGATACACCAGCTTACAGGCATAAGGCCGGTCCTTTCAATAAACAGTGAGAAAGAAGCAGGGTTCCCCGAATTTAAGCCCGAAGGCAGAATTATACTTGTTGAGGGTTATACAAGAACCATAATCCCGAAGATAAAAGATCTTGTAGATGCCAATAAAGATAAAAAAGTGCTTCTGGTTCTGACAGATGAGTCAGCCCAGGAGTTTGAAGACCAGAAGGTTATAAAAATGGGCACGATAACAAGCTTTGAGGTTATAGCAAAGAATATATTCAGTGTTTTAAGGACAGTAGAAACAAAGACCGCCGACCTTATAATCATAGAGGGTATACTGCCCGCTAATATTGGCGCGGTTGTGATGGATAAATTAAGGAAAGTAGCTAACGAAGTAGTTCAGGCCAGATAAGATATGAGTATTAAGTATAAAAATATATTGTTTATATGTACAGGAAATACCTGCAGAAGCCCCATGGCTGAAGCAATGTTTAAGGGTATGATAGATAATATAGAAGAGGGAATAATAGTTTCTTCTGCCGGCACTTCCGCCATGTCCGGGTTTCCCGCAGCTTCTGAAGCCGTTGAAGTTATGAGGATGAAAGGTCTTGATTTAAGTAAACACAGATCAAGACAGGTTAATGAAAGCATAATTGATTCAGCGGACATAATTTACTGCATGACAAAGAATCACAGAGATATTCTTAAAAACAGATATCCCGGTTCATCTGAAAAGATTATGGTTTTAAAAGAAAATGAGGATATTTTTGATCCTATAGGCGAACCGCTGGAGGTTTACCGGCAGTGCGCGTTAATAATAGAAGAGTCCTTAAAGAAGGTATTCGAAAACCTTTTTAAGAATAAGATTAAATAATTTTTGGAGGTAAAATATGGAAAAGATAGTTATGGCGGCAGATCATGCGGGATATCATTTAAAAGAAGAGATCAAAGAATATCTTAAGGAAAACGGTTATGAAGTTATAGATGTAGGGGTAAATTCTCCCACTACTTCAGTTGATTATCCGGATTATGTTATAAAAGCCATAAAAGTGATTAATTCGGGAGATGCCTCCCGCGGGATAATAACCTGCGGTACCGGTGCGGGCACCGCAATAGCCGCGAACAAAATTGACGGCATACGCGCCGTTGCGGCATACAATACCATAGGTGCTTATTATGCCGCCGCGCATAATAACGCGAATGTACTTACGCTCGGCGAGCGCCTCACCACTGCTCTTGTCGCGCAAGAGATTGTTAAAACATGGCTTAATACTCCGTTTGAAGGCGGGCGACACGAGAGAAGATTAAACGTAATTAAAGAAATAGAAGAAAGGCACGACGTCTTAATTAAAGGTAAATAATCATAATAATAATACTTTTTTGCTTCTGTATGAATAAGGGATTATAAATAAGGATAAAGTATGGCAGTTTGGTATTTAATAACAGCGCTTGCTGTTATATTCCTTTTATGGATTTTAGTAAAGCTTTACTTTAAAAAAGTCGGCGACTGCGATATCCGTATAGAATCGGATAACCTGCAGGATGTGTGTTATTGCATCAAAGATCATTATATATACATAAGAGGCAGGGGCAGATTTCTAAACAGGGGCAGCCAGCAGGGCCTTCTTATTGATTGTTCGGTAAGTCTCCCGCATTTAGAGCTTGATTATGAGAGTCTTGATATCGATGTTAGCATAAACAATCTTTCAAATTTGAGAATTGACGGCTACTGGGAGACATATATTATCAAGCCCGGCAAATTCACGGATTTTGAAATTACAGTAAAATACCCGCTTGGGAGCAAGACGCCTGAAAAATTTATAAGCATGGTTAAGGAACTGAAAATTGACATAGAATATAAATTTTACTGCAGGTATCCCGCGGTTTCCCGCAAAGAAACGGTAAAAGCCGATCTTTCGGATGTTTCAGAGAAAAAGATGGATCTTTTCCATCAGGCAGAGAAACCTCCGGCGAAAGATGTTCAGGATAATGTTGTGTTAATAAAAACCCATCTTTTAACGGAGAAAGATGATATTTTTGATGTTATTGAAAAGCTTGTAAGGCCGAAAACTTCTCCGGGTGATGTAATATGCATAGCGGAAACAGCGCTTGCCATTATGCAGGGAAGGTTTAAATTTGTTGACGATATAACTCCGGGTTTCTGGGCGAGGAATTTAAATAAATTTTTTGATCAGAATTCTTC
>JBDRKI010000094.1:0-9406 GCA_043814095.1 Armatimonadota bacterium
GCCGCTTTAATTCAAAAGCTTTACACATGATAATGTCCTCTCTGGTCATAATTCCCTCCCTTTACAGGATATTATGACCTATAATTTTGTGACATTTCTACTTTGGTTAATTAGGACATTATCATTTTTGTATTACAGATATAAAGTATTATAAAAGACTGCCGGCAGGAAATATAAAATATTTAGTGAAAAAACGGCTTGATATAATAAAAATTAACGCTAATTGCGGGTATTTAAAGAGGGAAAGATTTCCCCCTTTTCTCAAGTGTTGATCTTAACTTCTCGGGGAAAAGGCAAAGAATAAGTTCAGGGCATTTAATAAAGAGCTTTACGGCAAATATAATTTTTATGAAAAAGTCACGCATATACGGGTAATTTACTTTTATATGCAAAAAATCCTCCAAATATATCAGAGCATTAAGAGGTACGGCAAAAAGGAATTAAAATATTTTTATTGAAATTCATTCTCCTGAATATAAGGAGAATTTTTATTTTGAAGAAAATAGCTGCTTTTTTACTAATATTATTTTTCTGCGCAGGGATTGTTCATACCCAGGAAGTTAATCCCTGCGCGGCTTTTTTGTATTTGAAAAATAATGTTAAGCTGAAAAGGGTATACGAAAACAAAAGTTACAAGACAGGAATTAATGACCTTATAATGGAGAAAGACCAGATAATAACTACTGAAAATTCTTATGCTGTACTTTATCTATGGGATAAAAGTACGGTAAAAATCGCTCCGGATACCCATATGGTCCTGTCGTATTATAATATAAAAGACGGGGTTATATTAACGAAGATTAACCTTATAAAGGGCAAGATACAGGTTTATGCAGATGAAAATTCCAATTCTAAAGTAGCCATGGATATAGTTAAGCCTTTTATCGGCTTAGAGACTGTTTCCGCTAACTTTGAAGCCGAAAGAGAAGAAAATATTTTTACTGTTAAAGTAAGGTCGGGGTCAGTAGAGGTTAAAGATAATTACAGAATCGTGGAATTAATCCCCGGCAGGAAACTTTATATTCTTCTTGATAAAGATGAGATGGCAGAGGAAGATTTTAATACAGATGATTTAAGTAACTGGGATATATGGAATAAGGAAGTAGATAACCTGATATTGGGATACGGAGATGATTTTCCTAAATATATTAATTTTACAGATAAAGCTAATTCTAAGGAGCTTTCAAGCTTACGCCGCAGTATAAGCAGGCTAAAAGCCAATAAAACCTGCCTTGTTTCAGAGAGCAAGATAAAGGTAGAGAAAAATGTAGAATGCCAGCTTAATAAGTTAATGAAGATAAGAGAAGAGAATAAAATAATCAAAAAAAAGGAATAAACAATTATAAATACTTGCCTGCGGGATATAACTATGTTAGAATTAACAAGGTATTCAGCGGATTTGCGTTAAAGAAAGGATATTTTTAAGTTATATGATTAAAAACCATCCTATAGGCGTGTTTGATTCTGGGGTAGGGGGACTTACCGTTGTTTCGGAGATAATAAAGCAGCTACCCAATGAAAATATAGTTTATTTCGGAGATACGGCAAGGGTTCCTTACGGAGAAAAAACGCCTCAGCAGATAAATGCATTTGTCAGGGAAATAATTAATTTTCTTTTAAAATTTAAGGTTAAGGCCGTAATTATGGCGTGCAATACTTCATCCGCCTTAGCTTATCCCACGGTAAAGAATGAATATGATATTCCCATGTTTGAAATGATCAACCCCGCCATAGAAGAAGTCAAAAATGCAAGCAAAAATAAGCGCGTGGGGGTTATAGCAAATTATGTAACCATAAACAGTAATGTTTTTAAAGATAAGATAGAAAACATAGGCGATGGATATAAAGCCTTCCAGCAGGCATGTCCCTTACTGGTGCCTCTCGTGGAGAGAGGGGAAACAGATACTTCTTATGCCGAGAAGGTCCTTCATACCTATCTTGATCCGATGATTTCTGAAGATATAGACACATTAATTTTAGGATGCACGCATTATCCCCATTTACTTCCTCCCATCATAAGAATTACGGGTATTGACGTAAACGTTCTGGATCCGGCAGAGAAAGTAGTAAATAAAGCAAAAGATTATTTTACGCGGAATGACCTGCTTAAAGATGATTCGAGGCGTATGCATAAATATTTCGTAAGCGGCTCTCCCTCGCATTTTGAGCGCACCGCTCGAGTTTTATTTGCCGGCGAAGACTACAGCAATGTTGAACAGGTTCAACCGGAAAAACTACAGGCGGCCGGCAGAAAAATAAATGTTTTTCTGTAAATTTTAAATAAACCATATATAAGTTTAAGGTGGTGGATGCAGTGAGAAAAAAAGCCCTTATTATTCTTTTCATATTTTTTCTTATAGGTTCTGCCTTCGCGGAAGATGTTAAATCCGTAAAAACATTAAAAGTTGAAGGGGTTATTAACCCTGTTGCGGCAAGCTATATTATCCGCGGTATAGAAGAAGCAGAGAAAGATAAAAGCATCTGTGTAATCCAGCTTGATACCCCGGGCGGCCTTGACAGCTCTATGAGGAAAATAAATACAAAAATATTGAATTCTTCTGTTCCCGTAGTGGGTTATGTTTATCCCGAAGGATCAAGGGCGGCTTCCGCCGGAGTCTACATTTTATACGCCTGCCATTTTGCGGCGATGAGTCCCAGCACCAATCTCGGAGCGGCGCATCCTGTTGTGCTATCTCAGGGTGATCAGAAGCCCGATAAAGTAATGCAGGCAAAAATGACAAATGATGCCGCCGCTTACATAAAATCTCTGGCGGATAAACGCCTGCGCAACGCCCAGTGGGCGGAGAAAGCGGTAAGGGAGAGTGTATCCATTACCGCGTCTGAAGCAAAGAAGTTGAATGTTATTAATTTTGTAGCAAAGAATATGGATGATCTTATTTCACAGCTGCAGAACAAAGAAGTTAAAATAGATGATAAGATTGTAGTATTAAAACTTACCTCTGAGCACAAACAGGTAAAAATGAGCTTTATGGAAAAGTTCCTTCACGTAATTACCGATCCCAATATAGCGTATATACTTATGCTGCTCGGGATTTACGGCTTGATTTACGAGTTCGCGTCTCCGGGCGCAATATTTCCCGGTGTTTTAGGCGGCATATCCCTTATTCTGGGGCTGTATGCCCTGGGCACACTGCCTATAAATTACGCGGGCTTATTCTTAATAGGACTGGCGGTAATACTGTTTGTGGTAGAGGTATTTTCCGCGACGCACGGGCTGCTTGCTTTTGGGGGCATAATCGCGTTTGTGCTGGGCTCGCTTATGCTGATACCGGCAGGACACCCGTACCTCAGCATATCACGCAGTTTGATATTTTCAACCGCTTTTATAACAGCGGCATTCTTCGGGGTAATAGTATTTCTGATATCTAAAAATCTGCGCAAAAGAACTAAGCAGTCAGGTAAAGATGAACTAATAGGCGCTTGCGGTCAGACCAGAACGCCTTTAAATCCCAAAGGTTTAATTATGCTTGTAGGGGAGCTCTGGACGGCTGAATCGCTTACAGGAGAAGAGATTTCCGTTGGGGCTGAAGTTATTGTAAGGGAGATTAGAGGATTAAGAGTTTTTGTAGAAAAGTATAAGGGGTAGAATGATAAAATGGAGGTAATATATGGAAGGTATAAGCACATTTGGAATAGTTATAGTCTTTTTCGTGATTGTTATTCTTACAAACGCGATAAAAATAGTTCCGGAATGGGAGAGAGGCGTTATATTCCAGCTGGGGAAATACAGCCGCACCAGAGGCCCGGGTATTGTTTTCCTGTTCCCGTTTCTTGAGAACATGAAGAAAGTGGATCTTAGGATAATAACAATGGATGTTCCGCCGCAGGAAGTTATAACTAAAGATAATGTTACGGTTAAAGTAAGCGCGGTAGTCTTTTTCAGGGTTGTATCGTCCGAGAATGCCGTTATAAAAGTTATGAATTACGTTGTCGCTACTTCGCAGATTTCTCAGACAACTTTAAGAAGCATACTCGGTCAGTCCGAGCTGGATGAACTGCTTGCCAACAGGGAAGCCATAAACGAAAAGCTCCAGAAGATAATTGACGAACAGACTGAACCATGGGGCGTTAAAGTAACTGTCGTGGAAGTAAAAGATGTTGAACTTCCCGAAAGCATGCAGAGGGCAATGTCAAAACAGGCTGAAGCAGAACGTGAAAAAAGAGCAAAAGTCATCCATGCCGAAGGTGAATACCTGGCAGCAACAAGACTTGCCGAAGCTGCAAAGGAAATATCCAAGGAAGAAGGAGCTCTGCAGCTGCGCTATCTTCAGACATTAACCGAGATTGCGGTAGAGAAGAGCTCGACTATTTTATTCCCGGTGCCTATAGATACTTTAAAGCCGTTTCTTAAGGGTAAAAATTAAAAACGGGGTAAAAGCCCTATAAAAAAGGAGAAGAAATGTCATTGAAAGTCTATATTGACGGAAAACACGTATCTAAAGAAGACGCGAAAGTTTCGGTATGGGATCACGGATTATTATACGGTGACGGAATTTTTGAAGGCATAAGAGCTTACAGCGGCAACATTTTTAAGCTCCAGGAGCATATAGATAGACTGTATAATTCCGCTAAATCTCTCTGCATGGAGATACCTCTGTCACAAAAAGAGATGACGGACGCGGTTGTTGAGACATGCAGGTTAAATAACATAACAGACGGGTATGTTAGGCTTGTTGTTACAAGAGGAGTGGGGGATTTAGGGCTGGATCCCAAAAAATGTTCAAAATCCACCATTATAATTATCGCGGATAAAATACAGCTGTATCCTGAAGAGAAATATAAAAAAGGATTAAAGGTTACAATATCATCCGTAAGGAAAAATTTCCCCGAGTCAATGAACCCCAAGGTGAAGTCATTAAATTACCTTAATAACATACTTGCCAAGATTGAAGCGGGACACGCGGGAGCGGATGAAATTGTACAAATTAATATAAACGGTTATGTTTGTGAATGTTCGGCAGACAACATATTCATAGTAAAAAACGGCGTTCTGCATACACCGCATCCTTCCGTGGGGCTTCTTGAAGGAGTAACAAGAGACACGGTTATAGAGATTGCGAAAAAAGAACAATTGGAAGTAAGGGAAGACTTCTTAACCTCCCATGATTTATATGTTGCGGAGGAGATGTTCTTAACGGGTACCGGAGCCGAGATAATATCGGTGGTATGGCTTAACGGCAGGACCATAGGCGACGGCAAGCCGGGCCCCGTAACAAAACTTTTGCTTGAAAGGTACCGTGAAATAGTCAAAACAGACGGCGTGAAGATAAACGATACGGATAAAGCGCAGGTATAAAACTCGAGACATAAAAAAAGATTTAAATTAAAAATAAACAGCCGCGGGATGGTTTTTCCGCGGCTGTTTTTCTTTTGTTTTTTTTCTTCTTTTAATGCAGTAGAAATAAGCTTATTATTATCTCAATTATTATTAAGAAAACAATGGCTGCTTCAAGGAAAGTAGCGTTTGAGTTTTCTATCTCGGATGAAAGCATCTGGTAAGTTCTCTGTATGATTGATATTTTATGCTGTATGCTGTTGCTCCAGTTCTGCGTTCTGAAAATATTAAGGGCGGATGCGTATACCCGCGCGTAGAACACATCTTCTGTTACTTTAAGCGAATTCTGGATCTTTTCCGTTATTTCGCTTATATCTGCGACTATATGCATAAGTTTTTTGCTTATCTCCCTGTAGCGCGACAGTTTTAAGAACCAGCGGAAAGTCCCCGCTTTTTTAACATCTTCGTACATAGCATCAACTGCCTGCGACAGCATGTCGTCATAGTATCTCAGCTCCAAAAGCTCCATCAAGGCGAATTCAAGTATGTCGGGTATGTCGGTGCTTTTTTCCTTATCACAAACAAGCGCGGAGTCCCATGTTATTATGGTAAGGTCGTTTTCTCCGTAAGAAAAAGAATTATGCAGGGTTTCATCCGTTGTTTGCTTGCTTAAGGGTTCTTTTTCCGCGAGCAGGATAGGGGCCGGATCCCAGTCTTTATTCCAGCTGTGGAAGTAGTATAAAGTGAAATCTTCAATATGAAATTTTCTTTCAAAAAATTTAAAATTGGCAGAAAGTAAATCTTTGATATTATCAAGGTGGTTTTTAAATATTTCTTCTGTTTCTTCAGCCGAATAAAGATAAATTGAGAGTTCTTTCAGTTCATTATAAGAAATATTTTCAGGCAGAATAATTTTAAGTATTAAACTTATTGCCCCCATATTATAGACTTTTGCCGTAAGGTTGGCTTTTAAGCTCCACCTGCCTAAGTTTATGTCTATACTTGCTATATTAGCTGAAACGGGAGGGTTTTCAATTATGATGGATTTCGGTTTTACCCTTGTAAATTTTAACCTGGAAGTTTGTTTTACCTTAGCAAGTGTTTCCTGTACCTTATTAAGGTTAAAGTCTTCAGCTACATCGTATAATCTGTACAGCCATATGCTGTTTTCCATAAGTCCACCTCTATATTAAAGTTACAAGCCCGGTATGCCAGTCATATACGGCTCCGGCTATTTTCAGTTTGCGCGCGTTCACGGCTTTGGAAAGTATGGGTTTTGATTTTTTTAATTTGTCAACGAATAATTCAACATTGGATTTAACGGTATTGTCAAAAAGATCTCCTTGTTTTTTTTGAGCTTTTTTCAGTGCGGGTTTTATGGCTTCTGTAAGGCTCCCGATATGACCCGGCATTTTTGCTTTCTGCATTGCCGCATTTACCGCGCCGCATCCTTTATGGCCGAGCACCAGTATTAATCCGACATTCAGGTATTTTACGGCGTATTCAATACTGCCTATTGATACATCGCCTACAATGTTGCCGGCAAGGCGTATCTCAAACAAATCGCCGAGCCCCATGTCAAAGATAATTTCGGGGCATACTCTTGAATCCGAACAGCAGACGATAACGGCGACAGGGTGCTGGGCTTTGGCCAGCTTTAATCGGTGTTTCGGAGTCTGATTGGGGTGGATTGTTTTACCGCTTATAAAGCGATTGTTGCCTTCAAGTAGTTTTTTTAATACTTGAACGCCGGTTAACTTTTTCATGATACCGTTCCTTAAAGATTTATTATTATGTTTGTGGTTATATTTATACTTATTTTTTTATTTTTCCTTCTATTACAGGAATTTTATAATAAAAAAACAAATACCTATTTAAATTGTAATTAATTATTTATTCATTGAAAGAAAGGCAAAATGGCGGCAACAGTAGTTAAAATAATAACGGTAATTATTATGGGCACAGGCGAGTTATGGGCGGCAATTCCTGCCGGCTTTATATTAAAACTTGATCCTGTGGCTATATGTATAAGTTCTATATCAGGTGCTGTAGCGGGTATGTTTATCGTGCTTTTTATAGGGGAGAAGATACGCGCCTGGCTTTTAAAAGGTCATAACAAGAAAAAAGACGAGTCAAAAAAGAGCGCGATATACCGTATCTGGGATAAATACGGCATAACTGGTTTCGGGCTGCTGGCCCCCCTTATTACAGGGGCATCCATTGGCATGGCCATAGGTATAGCACTGGGGATAGATCCTAAACGCCTTATACGCTGGATGCTTATAGGTATAGTGATGTGGAGTATAATATTAACAATCGTGTGTTCCCTGGGACTTATGGGAATAAAGACCATACAGAGTTAATTTTAAATTGTTATCTAAAAAAACCATTATTTTTAAAGAAAATTTTCACTTAAAATGTTAACATTCTGTTAACATTTTGTTAATATTTTAGCAACATCTCTCTGCTATAATATAACCAGAAAAAGAAACTTCACGTCTTTTATCCATATTAAATAGCAATTCTATATAAATTATATTTTAATGGAGAATAATAATGAAAAAAATATATGTATCCCATTTTTTACTAATCTTAGCACTTGCGGTTTTATTAGTTTCAGGATGCGGAGGCGGTGCCGGCGGCGGTACGGCCAGCTCTCCTGCTCCTGCGCAGGTTCAGTCGCCTTCATCAGCGCCCGAGCCCGAAGCTCCGGATAACAGGCCTGAACCTGAAACTACACCTACACCCGAGCCCGAACCTACACCTACACCCGAGACTATGAGCTGGGATGATGTTAATGATTTTCTTTACCAGCTTCAGGAAGCTGATCTTACGGTAATAGGAAATACTAAATTTGACCTTATAGTTATGGATTATTCGGCTGACGGATGTGAAGATACAAGATATACCGCAGAGCAGATTGCGGCGCTTAAAAACAGTCCCGGCGGAGAGAAGCTGGTGCTTGCCTATATGAGTATAGGCGAAGCTGAAGATTACAGATGGTACTGGAACAGCCGATGGGACGCGAACGGAGACGGAATACCCGATAGTGGCGCTCCTTCATGGCTTGGAACAATGAATCCCGACTGGGGCGGGAATTATAAGGTTAAATACTGGAATCCGGACTGGCAGGCGGTCATATTCGGCACACCTTCAAGCTACCTTGATAAAATAATAGATGCCGGGTTTGACGGTGTTTATCTTGATATAGTTGATGCTTACGAATACTGGGGCCCGGAAGGGGCGAGCGGTATGAACAGAGCATCAGCAGCGCAGGATATGATAAATTTTGTAACAGCCATAGCAAATTACGCAAGAATAACAAAAGGCAAGGCGAATTTTGGGATATTTCCCCAGAATGCGGAAGGGCTTTCATCCGATTTAAATTATGTCCAGATTGTAACAGGTATGGGCAAAGAAGACCTCTGGTATAATGACAATAAGAAGCAGGCCAATGATTACACCAACGAAGCAATTGACTGTCTTGATACTTTCAAGCGTGCAGGGAAGCTTATCCTGGTTATTGATTATGTGACAGAACAGAACCTTATTGATGATTTTTATTCAAAAGCGCAGGCTAAGGATTATATACCCTACGCTACGGTAAGGATGCTTGATAAAATTACGATAAATGCCGGGCATGAGCCGGATTAAAGTTAAAAATAGAGATTATTTGTTAATAAAATACCGGATTAATCCCCGGTATTTTTTATTGTCAAATATTGAAAAAATATTTACTTTAACCTTATTTTCTACTATTATTTTATTGCCAAATACAGATGTTAGAGGATGAACAATGACATTAATGATTTTTATAGTAATTGCAATAGGGCTTGCTTTAGTCATCTGGGTTCTGTCAAACCGTTCGAAGTCGGATGCTCATTATAAGCAGTACAAGGATATCTGTTATCTTAATGCTAATGAAGGAAAATCTCCCATAAAGGGTGATACTTCAAGCCTGGTTACATTGCCGGAACCTGATAAGAGCGAGCTTCATTTTGATAAAGGACAGGATTATCTTTATAATAATGACTATCATAATGCCGCGCTGTATTTTGAAAAAGCGGTTAAAGCGAACCCCGATCATTTAGATGCTCTTAAAAGCTTAAA
>JBDRKI010000095.1:0-8109 GCA_043814095.1 Armatimonadota bacterium
CGTACAGCCAAGATCCGAAAAATACGTTTTAGTTAAAGATAAAGTATTCCAGTATGATGCGGTAGTGAGGGATAAAGATAAAAAAAATATGATATCTCAAAGACGGGCCAACCCCATGAGGGTACGCACAAAAGAAGGGTGTGGCGATATTTACTACACTAACCTTTTAACCAAAATGCTTTGCCTTGTAACAAACCGCATGGCAACATTTGATCCTGAAGGAATAGGGTTAGAGATGGAAGCAGGAAAACCAGGATGGAATGATTCTATGAACGGCCTGCCCGGGATACTCGGCTCATCCTTATGTGAAACACTTGAACTTGAAAAAGCTCTTCTTTTCTTATCTAAAAGCTGTGAAGAACTTAAATCAGGAAAAATAAAGATTTACAAAGAGCTTTATGATTTCATAATATCACTGGAAAAGATAATCGATGAAAGATTAAAGTCTAAAAAGAAAGATAAAAAATTCATATACTGGGATAAAAGCCATACCTTAAAAGAGGTTTACAGGGAGAAAACAAAATTCGGCATAGACGGCAAAGAAGTTATTGTTGATATAACAAGGATCAAAAAATTCATTGATAAATGTTTAGCTCTTTTAAAAGAAATATACCTTCCCGGGAACAGAAACAAGGTTTTTGATAAAAACGGAGTTCCTTATACTTATTATGAAAACAAAGTTGTAAATTATAAGTTTATAACGGATAAAAACGGGAAGAAAAAGCTTGCTAAATCGGGATACCCGTTAGTTAAACCGCTTAAATTTAAGTTTACTCCTTTGCCTTTATTCTTAGAAGGCGCAGTACATATGATGAAAGTACATCCCGAGTTAAGGAATAAGATATATAACGGGGTGCGTAAGAGCCGTATGTATGACAGGAAACTTAAGATGTACAAGGTATGTGAATCATTAAAAGACGCGCCTTTTGAGATAGGACGCGTTAAGGCATGGGGGCCGGGCTGGATTGAGAATGAATCTGTTTATACCCATATGGAGTATAAATACCTGCTGGAGATTATAAAGAGCGGGTTGTATGATGAATTTTACAGGGATATAAAAACAATGCTGGCCCCTTGCTTTGATCCCAAGATATACGGAAGAAGCACAATTGAAAATGTATCTTTTATAGTAAGCAGTGCCTTTCCGGACAAAAAAATGCACGGTAGAGGCCTGCAGCCCAGACTTAGCGGCGTAACAGGAGAGATGGTAAATATATGGGTGCTTATGACAACAGGCAAAAAACCTTTCTATACAGAAAACGGCAGATTAAGATTCTCTTTAAAACCTGCACTTTCTTCATCTTTATTTACTAAAAAGAAGGGGCAAATACCAGCAAACTGCTTCGGATTTAAGCTGTTCGGGGATATAGATGTCATATATGAGAATAAGAAAATGAAAAATACATACGGCAAGAACGGTGTATCGGTAAAAGAATATATACTTAACTACAAAAACGGGAAAAAAGTCAGAATTACGGGTAATACCATAGATGAACCTTATTCTTATGATATAAGGGAAGGCAAAGTAAAAAGTATATGTATTATATTATCATAAAATAATAAATACTTATTTATATATATGAGTCATAAAAGGTACAAAATGTTAACATTTTGTTAACATTTTCTTTCTCAGTATCTGATATACTTAAAATAGCCTCTCTTACTATATCCTTAAGGGGGTTAAAATGATCAATTTAACTAATTCTATTGAAAATATTAAAGTAAATTCTGCCCGCCACTCCTTAATAAGGAAAAAAACAGTTGGAAATGAACTGATATTTAAAATAAAGACATATAAGGCACCCGGAAAAGAAATTAAAAATGACTGGAACCTTATAAGAAATATGATTATCTGGGGATTCTGTCTAGTAGATGAGAAATGGAACCCGGCTTATAAAATGCTAATAGATAGCAAAATGCGCATAGATGTTATGCATTATCCCCCGCCGGGCGGGCCGTCCGACAAAACTATTATAACAACCAAATACGAATATCCTGATACACCTGTCATACAAGTATTTAATGCGTCAAAATATAAAGATGTTAATCTTACGCGCAGGAAAGTATTTCATGAGATAATGCACTGCATAAACCATATAGGCGTTAAAGACGACAAAGGCAAGATTAAAAAGCTAAGCACAGAGATAAATAAAGAGCTTGACGGCAAGCTTGACCGGATAGCAAATAATTATAAGCTCGGAGTGCTTAAAACTAAAACAGCGGAAGAAGTCTTAACTGCAGGATTAGACATGTACTTTGCCTCATATACCGAAAGAATGCGCCTTAAGGAACAAGAATTTGCCCTTTTTGATATTATAAACAGAATGGTTGTTCCCTTTATAAATAAGGAAAATAAATAATAAGGGCTTTACTACTCAAACCCGTCATAATGAATTATATCTTTTCTTTAATTCCCTTCTTTGGCTCGATAAAGTCAATGTAATATAATATTACATTGACTTGTAATATTATATTACATATGCTATAATTACATGGGGAAAACGGAGGGCAAGATGGATAAGTTTTATAAAAATCTTGGAAGAAAAATTAAAACATTAAGGGAACAAGCCAGCCTGTCTCAGGAAGATTTAGCCAAAAAGCTAAAAATAAACAGGGTGTCTGTTTCCCAAATAGAGACAGGGGAAAGAAAAACAAGTACTGAAGAGCTTAAGGAATTATCTAAAATCTTCAACACAACAACAGATATTTTACTGGATTTAGATCAAGAACCTGATATTATTTTTAAAAAAAATAAAGAGAAACCCCCAAAAACACAAAAAAAGACAAATATACGCATAAGCGTACCGCAAAAAAATATAGAAAAATTTAAAGAAGTACTTTTATACATATTAAACAAGGTGGGCTCTAAACCAAATATAGGGGAAACTGTTATTTACAAGCTTCTTTACTTTATAGATTTTGATTTTTACGAAAAACATGAAGAACAATTAATAGGGGCAAGCTACCAAAAAAATGCCTACGGACCAACACCCGTAGAATTTAAAAAAATAACAGAACAGATGGAAGAAAAAGATCTTATAAAAATTACAAGCAAATATTTTGAATACCCCCAAACAAAATACCTGCCCTTAAAAAAACCGGACCTTGCAAAATTAAGCACACATGAAGTAAAATTAATAGATAATGTATTAGAAAGACTGTCTGATAAAAACGCTTCCCAGATAAGCGACTATTCTCATAATGACGTTCCCTGGCTAACAACAGAAGACGGAGATATAATAGATTACGAATCAGTTTTCTACAGAACTCCGGCTTATTCCGTAAGGACATACGATGAATGAGCATTCCCTACAAACAAAAACAACCCCGGAGCTTGAGAAAGACTTGAAGAAGCTTTCAAAAAAATTCCGCACACTAAAAGACGATATTAAGAATTTTATAAAAACACAGCTAAATCTGTATCACAACTTAAAGGTTGACAACGGAGGGATTTTTCAAATTAAAGATACCGGTATAAATTACCCGCAAATTTTTAAAGCAAAGAAATTTGCCTGCAAATCATTAAAAGGCAAAGGAGCTGCAAGCGGAATAAGAATAATTTATGCTTATTACAAAAAAGATAACTTAATAGAATTTATTGAAATTTATTATAAAAGCTATAAAGAGAATGAAGACAGGGAGCGGATAAAAAAATATTATAAAAGGTGAATATATTCTAAAATAATCCAATAATCTTGGGGGGGGGCAAAACAATGAATTATATTAAAGAAAAAACCAAAAATGAAATATTAGATGAATTAAGAGGGACGGCAGAACCTGGCTCTCCTGTTCACGAACAACAAAAAATGGGAATAATGGTGCGGTGTACTGAAGACCTGGAAATGGCCCTAAAAAAATTAGAAAATTCTATGAACAAAAATGCTGATTCAAGCCATAGTTTGGCTCAAAAAGTATTCTACCTAAATATTATACTAACTATAGCTACTGCCTTGGGATTTATTTTTACGGTTTATTTTAACTTTCGAGGTTAAATCAAGAAATTCATAAGCTTTCGTCTTTTTTAACTCAACCTGTTATTTTTTTGATGTAAAATATTTTAGAAACCTTTGAATTTCATTTTATCAATACCAAAAAAATCTCTTGTAAAATCTACTGCCTTTTTAATAATAAATTTTTTACAGCTATAAATTAAAACAGAGATAAATTTAGCATTAGACCAGACATAAACGGATATCCCGGAATCAATAAGCGGGACAAAAGCATCATAACCTTGATTCTTTTTCTTTCCAAGCCCACCCGGAGAAAAAATTATCGGCTTACCGTATATTTTCAACTCGAGACTTTTTACAATGTCCTTAAAATACTTATTTATTACATGCTTGTTTACGCCTATACCATAATATCCCTCAATCAACAGTCTCTGCCTGTAAATATCAGGAGCTAATTTTTTCATCTACTTATTCCTCAAACTTATTGTAGCAAACTATATCTTTTAATTCTTTCCTGGATTTAGGAACCTCTTTATCGTTTGCATAACCAATGGGCATAACAGCAACTACTTTATACTTCTCCGGAACATTTAATACTTTTTTTATATCATCCTGATTAAAAGCGCCTATCCAGCATGAACCCAGCCCTTCTTCGGCGGCAGCAAGCGCTATATGTTCCATAGCTATTCCCAGGTCAACAGCATGTGCGGGAATCCCGCAGCGCATATTATATTCCGGATCTACAGAAACAGCCGCTATAACGACAGGAGCATCTGCTATAAACATCTGTTCTCCGGAAATTCTTGCAACCTGAGCCTTAGTTTCTTTGTCTTTTATGACTATAAACTTCCAGTTCTGCTTATTCCTGGCAGACGGGGCAAGACGGGCGGCCTCTAAAATATTATGAAGCTTATCTTCAGATACCTCATCCGGAAGATATGCCCTTACACTTCTTCTTTTTTTTATGATATCCAATACCGACATTTTTACCTCCATTGGTTATTATTTTAAATTAAATATACTTTTAGGATTCTCAATATATAATTTCTGTATAAGGTTAGGTGGAAGCTTTCCTGCAAATTTATAAGTGCTTTCCAGACTCGGCACCCCTACCCTTTTCTTGCTTCTTGGTGATGATATAAATTCATCGGCACCTATCACAAACCTGTCAGGAAATTCCTTAATAAGTTCCAGCCACTCGGCTTTAATATTGCCGCTTGAGTCAACGGGACCTGTTTTCTCCAGACTGTCTGCACCACATATTTTAAAACTCATATAAAGGTTGGGATGCTTTTTTAAAAGATTTCTTGTAAGCTCAACAGTTCTTTCTCCTGTATTATCCCAGCCCACATGATCCCATATAATCTTTGCTTTCCTGTTATGCTCCAAAAGCTTCTCAAACGGCTCTATATTAGCCTTAAGAACAGGGGGGTTCTTATCCGATTTAAGCGTCTTAGACGGGGGCATATCCTGTGGGACCGCTTCCATATGTATATCTACCGGCATATTATGCTCTGCCGCTATATCCGCTAATAATAAAAACAACGGATGGTTCGGCGGAGCACTGTGATAACCGTGGGCAGGGCCCAGTGAGAGATGTTCACAGGCAAGCTCCCCGAACCCTACTGCGCCGGAGCCTGCTATATCCTCTGCCACGTTTTTAAATTCCTGTTTCATCCCTTCGGTAAGCTTGCCGCTTTTTACCGATTTCTGTATCATTACATTTAATGTGCCGCCCCCGCCTAAAAAATCAAACCTGCCGGGATACTTTTTTACCGCACTTGCCAGATCTTTATATGTATATTTGGCATTATTCTCCGGAGTAAAAGGAGGAGGCATAATAATAATCTTTTTTATGCCCAGTTTATTCATCTGGAAAAGCGCTTTTTTCATGGCTCCGTCATAATCCCAGTTATTACCCACCTTAGCCGATATATGCATATGGACATCTATATACTTTAACTCTTTATCGGGCGGCCTTTGCTTCATGCGTTTTTTCTGGGAAAAAGCAGGGAGAGTAAAAAATATACTTATAATGAAAGCTAGTAATAATAAAACACAGAAAAGTTTTTTTCTTTTAATCATAATAAAACCTCTTCATTAATTTTGATAATGCCGAGCCCCGGATATGGTTTTAAAATGCGGTGATCTCTTTTTAATCCTAAAGAAGATTTTATCACCAGTTTATCATCTATCAAAAGATCCCCGTCTAGGTCCGCGTATTTAAAGGCATCTATGGCGCAGGCAAGGTGCATTGATGCGGCAACCGCAATCCGGGTCTCGCACATGCCGCCTATCATGCAGGCGGTATTATGTTTTTTGCAGAAATCGGCTATCTCTATGGCCCGGTAAATACCGCCGCATTTCATAAGCTTTATATTTATAATATCAGCAGACCCGTCTTTTATAAGGCGCTTGACATGGGTAAGGCTCTTAGCGCTCTCATCAGCGGCAAGCAGTATATTTACAAGCTTCCTTAATTTTTTAAATCCATCAAAGTCATCCCATCTAAGAGGCTGCTCAACAAGCTCCAGATCATATTTCTCCATACCGTTTATTGCTTCCGCCGCCAGATTAAAATTCTTCCACCCCTGGTTAGCATCAACCCTTAATATAATTTTATCCCCTACCGCTTTTCTTATCTTTCTTATTCTTTCAATGTCTTCTTTTGGGGTTGTGCCTAATTTTATCTTAATTATGCGGAAGCCTTTTTGTGCGAATTTTTTCGCTTTCTCCGCCATAAGCTTGGGCGACTTTATGCTCACCGTCATATCAGTCTGGATCTTATTCTTTTTTCCGCCCAGATATTTATATAAAGGCATATTCTTTGCTTTAGCGGCTATATCATAAAGAGCCATATCAACGGCGGCTTTGGAAGATGTGTTCCCCTTAATTGCCCTATCCATTAAAATATGAATCTTTTTAAAATCCTCTGCCCTTACGCCTTTTATGACAGGAAAAATATTCTTAAGAAGTGCTTTCCTGCAACTTTCAGGAGTTTCAAAAGTCGTATATTCGGCGGGAGCTGCTTCCCCCAGCCCGACCAATCCGCTCTGGGTTGTAATTTTAACAAGAATCCCATACTTTACGGATTTATTTTCAACCGCAATTCTAAACGGCTCCCTGTATTTTATTTTAAAAGTAAAAAGTTCCGTTTTTATGATTTTCATAACAAATAAAAGGTTCCTTAGAAAATATAAATTCCCTTTGATTAGAAATGCTGTATATTTCTCTTATTTATAAAAACTTATTCTAAGCTTTTTATATACTCGGAATATCATAATCTTCAACCATGCTAAGGGGTATATACTGGATTACCATCGTGGGATACGCCACCGGTACTGTTCCTACGCCACCTACAAGCATAAAGCCCATAACGTTTACCGTATGAGTACCCGCGCTTACCTTTACCGCCGTATTTGTAGATATACAATTCGAACCGATTGCACTTATCCAAACCGAAGAACGCAAGTCCTGTCTGCCGTCAACAGTTATATAAAAAGCGTGCTTCATCCAAGAGCCTGAACTCGCACCGGGCACATAAAAATACGGCGAAGGAGGATTAAAACAACCTTTAAAATCTATTATACAAATGCCTTCTTCCGGGGCATTAAACTGTTTTGATAATACGAGATCGTGCCCGGCGTCAGCATCTATGCGAACAGAATCCTTAACAACCCTGTAAATTCTCTCACCGCCTCCGGCAGGAACAAGCTGGGCCATTGCCGCGCCAACAACCTTTTTGCCGTTAATTATTTTGTATACTTCAACTTTTAACTCTTTCAGCTTCTTTATTCCGCTTACAGGTGTTTTTGTTATATCATATTTATAATCGGGATGCTCCGGAGAAAAATCACCTGATGTATAATTCCCCCTCGGGTTTGTAAGGCATTCCTCTATCTTTTGCTGGGCAAGAGCCATTGCAACCGTCTTATCCTTTGCCATGGCTATGCCCTTAAAACTTACCGGGTAAAGCATGCATATCACAGTGGCAACAGAAAATAATATTACTATAGCAATTACAACTTCAATTAACGAAAAACCTCTGGATTTTCTATTGAAAAATAATTTCACGCCAGGCTCCTTTCGTGCTATTTTTTCCTCAGCACTTTTGTTTTTATATTAAACTTGGGTATTTTAGGATCAAGATTAGTAAGCT
>JBDRKI010000096.1:0-9207 GCA_043814095.1 Armatimonadota bacterium
GCAGGACGGCGCGAGAAAAATAGTTGAGCTTGTAAAAAAAGCGTAATATTTAATCCGGAGGCAAGTCATGTCAATTATAATTAACAAAAACACAAGAGTTGTAGTACAGGGAATAACCGGAAAAGAAGGTTCGTTCCATACAGAACAGATGATTAAATACGGCACGAACATTGTGGCAGGCGTTACCCCGGGTAAAGGCGGGGATAAGATATTTGACATCCCTGTTTTTAATACTGTTGCAGAAGCTGTTAAAACTACTTCTGCCAATGCCTCAATTATATTTGTACCGGCTTCTTTTGCAGCAGATGCTGTTTATGAAGCAGTTGACGCCGGTATAAAAGTCATTATTATTATCACTGACGGGGTTCCTGTTCTTGATATGATAAAAGTTAAACAAAGGTGCATTGATAATAATGTGGTTTTAATAGGGCCTAACTGTCCGGGTATTATATCCGTGGATGAAGCGAAGATGGGAATTATGCCGGGTAATATTTTCATTAAAGGAAACATAGGCCTTATATCACGCAGCGGGACTTTAACTTATGAAGTCGCAGATGCTTTGTCAAAAGCAGGGCTCGGCCAGACAACATGCGTTGGTATAGGAGGGGATCCCGTTATCGGTTCGTCTTTTAAGGATATACTTAAATATTTTAAGAGTGACCCGCAGACAAAATTGGTTGTTCTTATAGGAGAGATAGGTGGCACCCAGGAAGAAGAAGCGGCTGAATTTATCAAAGAAAACAATATGAAAGCCGTTGCTTTTATAGCGGGAAGGACGGCTCCAAAGGGAAAAAGGATGGGGCATGCAGGCGCCATTGTATCGGGTTCTTCGGGCACCGCGGAAGCCAAGATTGAAGCGTTTAAAAAGGCGGGAGTCCCTGTTGCGGATACAACTTACCAGATTCCAACTCTTGCAAAAGAAGTATTAAACGGACAGACGGTAAAAGCATAAAAGGATTTAATTTAATAAATTCAGAATTCTATGTTATAATAACAGTAAAGAGAGTAATGTATTATGCCTACAGAAGATATAAATAAACAGGTAAGACAACTTAATCCGACGCCTGCTTCTCCGGGCCAAAAAGGGATTATAACAAGAAGGGGCATGGAAGAAGCTCAGATCGGCATATCTCCTCTTGATATGGAGCCGTCTTTAGCTTTTTTGGGAGTTGATTTTAAAAGCCCCTGGCTCCAGGACAGGGTTTCCCTTTCTTTAAACGGCCAGCTTGCAATGGTTGAGTTAAGAAGCTTTACCGGAATAAAAGCTTCGGATCTTTCTTATATCAACAGGGAAAAGATAGTAGTTATCAGTATAAGCGATTCTACCGGCAAACCTATATTTATAGAGATAGATCCTTCGGGATGCTACCGAGTTATGTATCACAACAGGGAGCTGTTGAAAGAGAAAAAGAGCCAAACTTAAAACAGCAAAATTTCTAATTGTTTGGAATGATTAGTATTAAAAAAGACTGTTCAAAACGAACAGTCTTTTTTTAACACTAACTTAAAGTATTTGTTTATTCATCGGTTAATGTATAGGTTATAACTCTTGAAAAATCCGAGGGCAGACCAGCTTCAACATTGGCTTTAAAAAATATATCTTGATAGTTATTTGCATGTGCTACCTGCCCAATGCTTGTTATCATGTTTTGTGAAGTAGTATTTAAGACAACATTACCTACTGGACTACCACAACCCCAACCCGAATTATCCAAATATACAGTAAGAGTTGTATTGCTTGGCATATTAACATTAATAGCGCCAGTTATTTTTTTGCCCGTACAATTTGTGGTAATGTTCCAATCTAATCCTTCACCGTAAGCATGAGCTTGAGTCGGCTGTGAACCAGCCGTTGCAGTGTCAACTGTTAAGGTGCAATCTAGATCAAAAGTAATCTCATTAATCGCATCAATTTCATAATACACGGTCTGTGTATCTGTTGATCCCGCAAATGCCGCTCCTGCGAGGAATGCTATTACTACAAGTGCTATAAGTAGTTTTTTCACCTTGGTTAACCTCCTTTCTTTTGATTTTATTTAATGGCATTGTATGCCTTTAAATCTTGCTCGCGGAAAGTGTCTTTTCCTCTTCCCGCCTATATTATACCCCCCCGTGCATACGGATATAGGTCAAGTGGGGTAATTTTTGATGAAAAATGGTACCAAAAGGAGTATTTTTGAGTTAAAAAAGACTGACCGGAAATAGATTAATTTACCAGCACTTCTTCAAGGTTTTTAATGAATTTTAGCAGTATTTCTTCTTTATTTATACTTTTACCGGTAAATTTGGATATAAAACAGGCCGAAGATTTCAAATTTTCGGGCAGATCGGAAGGCTTCCCGTTAATATTCAATCCTATGCCTATTACCGCATAAAGAAGTCTGCCTGAAGCAAACTTTGTCTCAACCAGAACACCGCCTGCTTTTCTGCCTTCAATTAAAATATCGTTAGGCCACTTTATCTGGGCTTTGATCTTAAACATATCATAAATAGTCTTTAATGCCGTATATGCGGGTATAATATTCAATAATTCATGTGGGATTTTATTTTTTTTAATCAATACGGAGAAATAAAGGCCTTTATCTTTAGGAGAGAACCACTTATTTTTAAATCTCCCCCTGCCCTTTGTCTGTTCCTGAGCTGTAATTACAGTGCCGTGCTTAAGTTTTTTATAATTTTTCTTTATAAAATCGTTCGTGGAAGGTATTGAATTAAATTTGATTAGATTATTAAGAACTTTGTTGGAAGTAATTTCTTTCTCTGTTTTTGAAAGGTTAAATTTATTATTTTTCATTTTCATTACTTTAAATTATCTTTTATCTTTATTTCCAGACTGAAATCCAGAGGATCAATATTATTTGTAATAGAGCCCATTGATATATAGTCAACAGGGAGATTTTTAATCTTTTTTAACTTCTGTTCTGTGATCCCGCCCGAGACTTCAATCTTGCTTTTACCGTTTATAATTTTTACCGCTTTTTTCATCATTTTAATATTCATGTTGTCCAGCATAATTATATCAGCGCCTGAGCTGACAGCTTTTTTGACCTGGACAAGATTCTCACATTCAACTTCAATTTTGTACTTTCTCCCGAACTTTTCCCTTACCTGTTTAACCGCTTTATTTATTCCGCAGAATTTAAGATGGTTGTCTTTTATAAGGATGCCGTCCGAAAGATTCATCCTGTGATTTTTTCCTCCCCCTGTTTTAACCGCATATTTTGAAATGAATCTTAAGCCGGGAAGAGTTTTACGCGTATCAAGTACTTTAATATTCTTTCCTTTCAGGATTCCGGCAAGAGGTTTTGTTTTCGTGGCTATCCCGCTTAAAAAAGAGAGGAAATTAAGAGCGCACCTTTCCGCAATTAATATGCTGTCAACTTTGCCGGAAACTTCGGCAACAATGCTTTCTTTTTTTAAATCATCGCCGTCTTTTAAATTTGAATTAAAAACAATACGGGGGTCAACTTGTTTAAAAACATCCCTGCAGATATCAATACCGGCAAGAATTCCCTTCTGTTTTGCAATTATAACGGCGCGGCATTTTACTCCCTTGGGGATACAGGCCTTTGTGGTTAAATCTTTTTTAACCTTATCTTCCTTAAGAGCGGTTTTTATTATTTCAGTAATATATTTTTTCATTATCCAACCTTGGCTTTCTTAACCGCTATGTGTTTCTTCCACTTTTTATCATTCTTTTTCGGATAATCGCTTCTGTAATGCGCTCCTCTTGACTCTGTCCTTTTTAACGCGCTCTTCATAACCAGTTTTGCCGTTAAAAGCATGTTCTTAAGCTCAAAGAATTTTACAACCATATCCGGATCATATTTCAAATGCTTAGCGGTTGACCTGAAAACCTTATTCTCAATAAGAGTAAATTCCTTGTCCAGATTTTTTACGCCTTTAAGCCCTATTGAAAGGGTTCTCCCGCACCTGAAAACACCGGCTCTTTTCCACATTACCTGCTTTAATCTGGATGTTATATCTTCTATCCGGCTTGAATATTTTTTTAATTCCTGCATATTTAATTCTGTCTTCTTTGCGCCCGTACAGGATAAAACCTTATCAGATTTTTTGCTTATATATTCTTTTATTTCAAGCGCCGCTCTTTCTGAGGATATATATCCTTCGGGTAAAGAGTTGCTTGCCAGGCGGTTAGCCCCGTGAAGTCCGGTGCATGCGGCCTCCCCTGAAGCGAATAAACCGTTAATATTTGTCTGACCCTTAAGATTTGTTTTAATCCCGCCCATAAAATAATGGGCTGTAGGAACTACCGGTATAAGTTTTCCGGACAGGTCAACTTTCATATCCCTGCATATTTTGGCGATCTGGGGGAATTTAGCCTTGAAATTCTTAACATTTGATATATCAAGAAAAACACATCTGGTTTTCGTTTTCTGCATCTCTTTAAATATGGCCCTGCTAACCACATCCCTGGACGAAAGCTCCGCTTTTGAATGATAATCCATCATGAACTTTTTCCTGTTTCTGTTAACCAGAACAGCGCCTTCACCCCTTAAGGTCTCGGTAATGAGATGCTTGAACCGGCTGTGTCTGCCTTTCTCCACGTAAAGAGCCGTGGGATGAAACTGGACAAACTCCATATCCATAAGAAGAGCTCCGGCGCGGTAAGCGGAAGCTATCCCGTCGCCTGTTGTTACTATACTGTTGGATGTATGCATATAAAGCTGGCCGATACCGCCCGTGGCAAGCAGTACAGCTTTAGCTGAATGTGTATTAAAGTTATTTTTATCCCTGTTAAACGAATATACTCCCCGGCACTTTTTGTTCCGTATTATTAAATCAACCAGAAACTCCCGTTCCAGTACTTTTATATTCTTTTTTTCTTTAACGGCTTTTATTAAAACAGATTCTATCTCCCTGCCGGTGTAGTCTCCTTTTACATGGACTATCCGGTTGACACTGTGCGCGCCCTCTCTTCTTAAGTCAAAAGTACCGTTTGTTTTATCAAACTTAACTCCGAGCGCTTCCAGGTCTTTAAGCATATTCCGCGCCTGAACTGCTAAAAGTTCAGCCGCTTTCCTGTCAGAAAGATCCGCGCCCGTTTTCATGGTATCTCTAATGTGGAGCTTTTCCGAATCAGCAGTTGATACGGGAACTGCAACCCCGCCCTGAGCCATAGAAGTATTGCATTCGGCTAATTTATCTTTGCAGATTAAGAGCACTCTGGAAAAATCCGAACACTTTAACGCGGCGGCAAAGCCGGAGATTCCTGAACCGATAACAATTACATCTGTTTCTTTATTTAAAAAACTCATGTGGATATTTTTATCCTTTATATAGAGATGGGAAAATCAGCTTTTAGATTTGCTCTTCTGATTTATATTTTTTGAGACAGCCAGCATCTTCTCTATCGGCAGTCTTGCGCGCTCGGATATATGTTCCGGAACCCGTATGACGGGTTCTTTATTTTCCAGACACCAGTATATTTTTTCAAGATTAGTAAGCTTCATATTGGGACAGATGAGATCCTGGCTGGCAATGTAAAATTCTTTATCCGGGTTCTCCCTTTTCAACCTGTGCAGTATACCGCATTCCGTTCCTATAATAAATTTTTTATCATTTGAATTTTTAGCATATTTTATAATATCGTTAGTCCCGCCTATAAAATCGGCATGATCGCATATCTCTTTAGGGCATTCGGGATGAACAAGCGTTTTCGCGCCGGGATACAGTTTCTGGACCTTAATAAGATCTTCTAATAACACCCTATGATGGGTGGGGCAGTAGCCGTTATACAGTATTATTTTTTTCTTTGTATTGCGGGCAACATAAGAAGCAAGGTTCCTGTCGGGAATAAATATTACATCATGCTCTTCCAACGAATTAACTATATCAACGGCGTTTGCCGAAGTACAGCATATATCGCTTAATGCCTTAACTTCAGCTGATGAGTTAACATAACAAACCACCGCCGCGCCGGGCTTTCTTAACTTTATATCCATAAGCTTCTCGGGCGTTATCATATCGGCAAGAGGGCACCCCGCATTTATATCCGGAACCAAAACAGTTTTAGAGGGTGAAAGAATGGCCGCAGTCTCGCCCATGAACGTTACGCCGCAGAATACTATTACATCATGGTCAAGCTCCGCCGCTTTTCGCGCAAGATCCAGGGAATCACCCAGATAATCGGCAATCTCCTGTACTTCATTAATCTGGTAATTATGCACTAAAATAACGGCATTGCTCTCTTTTTTAAGCTTTTCAATCTTATTTACTAATTCCCGGGTTGAATCCACATTAACTCCTTTATATTAACAAGACCTTGACTGAGTGGTCTTTTCTACATTATAATGTAAATAATTCAACTATTTACTAGATTTTAAAACTTAAATATCATTTAGTCAAGTCTCCGCGGAGGTATGTTTATGTATAAAAAATTAATTATTAAAATAATTTTGCTTTTTTTTACTGCGTTTATGATTATTTCCGGAACGGGTTTCGCGGACGAAAACCTCAATGCGGACATAAAAATTATAGGCGACCATAATCCGGCAATAAGCAGGTTTGTAAAATTAACAGGCGTTATATCAAAAGACACCGCATCAAAACTTTACAGGCATTCCCTGAAAATATATATAAACGGATCCAACAGAACTTTATACCTGCAGAGCGAATCGGTAAAAACAGGAGAGATACTCTTAAGCTACGATCCAATAAAAGCGCTCCCTACGGGACAGGTTAATATAGTGCTTAAAGCCATGGGAGTCGGGGAGAAGACTTACTCTCAAAAAATATCCTTTGTGGTAAACCCGGCCGCGGACCCGGCTCTTGCGAGCTACTACAGGTCCGTAATGGCCAGCCCAAGGAATGTGTCTGCCCGCATAAAACTCGGCAAAGCTTATGAAAATAAATATTTATTTAAAGACGCCGCTTACCAATACCGCATGGCATTAACTTATTCTCCGAAAAACAAAGAAGCCATCAACGGATGGAACAGGGTCTTTGCGGCGCTTGACGTAAAATCAATTACAATAAGAGATATAACTTTAGATACCGCGATAGACGAAGGCGTTGATATGCTTGGAAATCTAGTCCTTTTCAAGGTAAGAATTATAAATTCCTCGCCTGAAGTGGTAAATTTTGATCCGCAGGACACGTTGCTGACCGTAGACAGCGATTACCAGCTAAGGCCCATAGGCAACCTTGCCGATTACCCGGGCAACGCCCTTGAAAAAGGCGTAATAGATATGGACCAGTACGGTAGGATAAAATATTATCTCGGTACAAAAAATTTCACACTGCTTGAGAAAACAAAGATCCAGCCGGGAATAGCAATTACCGGCTACCTGGGATATGAATTAAAATACCCCCACTTTAAAAATTTAAACTTATGGATAAGGTTAAAAACAGATCCTAAGCTGCAGATATCCTTTAAAATACCGTTTAAGAAACCTTAAATCCGTAATAACGAAGTATATAAAAAAAATCCCGCCAAAAGCGGGATTTTTTTTATATACTTTCCTCGCCTGTTTATTCTTCAAATAATCTCTGCCATATCATTACGCCGTTTTTAAACTGGCCCTTGGCTTCATAGCACAGCGCCAGTTTAACAACAGCGCTGAAATCGTTGGGATTTTTTTCTATATGGGATCTTAACTGGTTGATCTGGGAATAAGTAACACTGTTAACAGGAACTACATATTCAGAAAATTCGTCTGATGCCCTTGCGGCATCCTTATACGAAGTAAATGCGCTCTGCCAGTCACCTTCTATGACATAAAGCCGGGCAAGCAGGAGATATCCCTTCTTTTCGGAGGGTTTGAAATTTATGTATTTTTTCGCATTCAACGCGGCATTATTGTAGTCTTTAATCCCTTTATAGGCAAGTCCCAGTTCGTAATAACACTCATGCAGGTTAGCGTTAATGGCAAGAGCTTTTTCAAGATAATTTATCGCTTCCGTGTAATAACCCGAAGCAACTGCCGCCTGACCGCTTTCCATATATGAAAGGGCCTTTCTCTGGATGGCCTGCCTTTCCCTTATCTTTTCTATATTTTCCGTATCAACAGGGAGTTCTACCTTGCCGTTTTCATCCGTCACAGGAGGTTTTTCTATGTCTACCTTATTAAAATCCGTTGTCTTTATATCAATCCTTGAAAGAAGCTCGGCTAAAGATATGTCTCCCTTAAACCTGTTTAAAAGATCAAGGGTATCCATGCTTGCCTTTTTGAGCAGGTTGTCTTTTTTAGACGCGCAGTCAATGGTTATATATTTTACGGTCTGCCTGCTGTCTAAAAGAAGAACGGTTGAACCTATCTCAAGCATCATATATTTTATGTCTTCATCATGGAGCATCTCCTCCGGCTCTATAAAGATATATGCACTGCTCTGGTTTTTATAAAATTTATAAGGGCCTTCTATAACCTTATCAAGAAAAAAGGTGTAATCCAGCGATGCCCGCGCTGATGATAGGGCAATAAATAAAAACACAAACAACATAATTATAATTACAATATTTTTCTTCATATTCCATCTCCAGCAAAAAAGATTATACAAATTACATTGTATAATCTTTAGTTAGACTTAACGGTATAAAATTCCTTCGGACTAATTATTACAAAATACTAGCCAGAAAGCTTCTGTTTTTAAACAGGGGATGAATGGCTCCCTTGTTTTTCTATTCGATAGATTAATTCGTTGCTATATGATATAATGTCAACATGAAATACAAACAGGCTCGCCATCATATCTATCTTCTCAACTATCATTTGATATGGTGTCCTAAAAGGAGAAAGCCTGTTTTAACCGGCAAAGTTAAAAACAGATTAAGACAGATTGTGGAAGAAAAAGCCAAAGAAATTGATGTGGAAATTCTTGCTCTTGAGATTATGCCGGATCATGTTCATCTGTTTGTTTCTGCGTACCCGGTTATTCCGGTTCATAAGATTGTTAAATCTTTTAAAGGTATCAGTTCCCGAATACTCAGGAAGGAATTTCCCCATCTTCTCAAACTGCCTTCTTTATGGACGCATTCATATTTTTGTTCTACCGCCGGCAATGTTAGCAATGAGACCATCAAAAAATATATTGAGGCACAAAGCAGGAAATGAAAAAGACTTTTTTGTATAGAGCAAAAATTAATAAAGCCACAGAAGATAATTGCAGAAAATGGCTTGATCTGTGCAGGATACTGTATAATGCCGCGCTTGAACAGAGAATTCTTGTCTATAACCAGCATAAAAA